>NZSX01000052.1:23488-30461 GCA_002703405.1 Sulfitobacter sp.
GGTAACTTGATTGACGAGTCAATAAAGATTCCCCTATCCTGAGGCGGTCAACACTGCCCCAAGGACCCGAATCCAATGCCCAAAGTCGGAATGGAACCNATTCGCCGCTCTGCGCTGGTCAAAGCCACCATCGCCGAGATNGGNGAAGCTCAGTCNCTGGATGTGACGGTGAGCCAGATCGCCAAGCGGGCNGGCATGTCGAGCGCGCTGGCGCATCACTATTTCGGCGGCAAGAATCAGATCTTCCTCGCNGCGATGCGNCATATCCTGTCGGAATATGCCGCCGGGGTGCGCGAACGGCTGGCCACGGCCCGCACGCCGCATGACCGGGCGGCGGCGATCATNGTGGCNAGNTTTGACGACACCGGCTTTCANCCCGGCACGATCAGCGCGTGGATGACNCTNTACGCCCATGCCCGCACCAATCCCGAAACGCGGCGGCTGNTGACGGCTTATCAAAGCCGCCTGCGCTCNAACCTCACCCATGCGCTGCGGCCGATCAGCCCTCAACCCGAAGGCGACGCCGACACATTGGCGGCGCTGATTGATGGGCTCTATCTNCGNGCCGCGCTGTCGGACNATGTCAGCGCTGCNGAAGCCATGACNCGCGCGCTCTATACCCTCGACCTGCTGCTGAAAGCGGGCCGCTGAACACNGCGGAGAAGGGCGGCATTGCCGCGCTCCGCCTCCTCGAACACTCCGCCCNTCAGGCAAGAAAGTATCTTTGATGTCCTATGATCCCCAGCCCACAGCCAGCCATTTCATCGACGGCGCCTATGTCCAAGACACGAACGGCACGCCGATCCCGGTGATCTATCCCGCCACGGGCGAGACGATCGCCACGCTCTATGCCGCCACGCCTGCGATCGTCGAACAAGCCATCACCTCGGCCCGCAAGGCGCAGGCCGCATGGGCCGCGATGACAGGCACCGAGCGGGGGCGCATCCTGCGCCGCGCCGCCGACATGATCCGCGAGCGCAACCACGACCTGTCGGTGCTGGAGACCTATGACACCGGCAAACCCTATCAGGAAACCTCTGTCGCCGATGCCACCAGCGGGGCCGACGCCTTGGAGTATTTCGGCGGGCTGGCGGGCAGCCTGACGGGCGAGCATATCCAACTGGGCGAAGATTGGGTCTATACCCGCCGCGAGGCGCTTGGCCTCTGCGTGGGCATCGGCGCGTGGAACTACCCCACGCAGATCGCCTGCTGGAAAGCCGCGCCAGCGCTCGCCTGCGGCAATGCGATGATCTTCAAGCCGTCCGAAACAACGCCGCTCTGTGCGTTGAAAGTGGCTGAGATACTCGTTGAGGCCGGGCTGCCTGCGGGCCTGTTCAACGTGGTGCAGGGCATGGGCGAGGTGGGGCAATCGCTGGTCACCGACAGCCGCGTCGACAAGGTGTCGCTGACCGGATCCGTCCCAACGGGCCGCAAGGTCTATGCCGCCGCCGCCGAGGGCATCAAACATGTCACGATGGAGTTGGGCGGCAAATCCCCCATGATCGTCTTTGAAGATGCCGATATCGACAATGCCGTGAGCGGCGCGATCTTGGGCAACTTTTATAGCTCCGGCCAGATTTGTTCGAACGGCACGCGGGTCTTTGTGCACCGCGACATCAAAGAGGCGTTTCTTGCGCGGCTGTCTGAGCGGTTGGAAAACGCCGTGATCGGCGACCCGATGGACCCCGATACCAGCTTTGGCCCGATGGTCAGCGAACGCCAGATGCAGATCGCNCTGGACTATGTGGCGAAGGGGGAGGNCGAGGGCGCGCGGCTGGTCTATGGNGGNANACGGATNGAGCGCGACGGTTTCTACATGCAGCCCACCGTCTTCGCGGATGTCAAAGACGANATGGTGATCGCCCGCGAAGAGATTTTCGGCCCCGTCATGGCGGTGCTCGATTTTGAGGATGAGGCCGAGGTCATGGCCCGTGCCAATACCACGGAATTCGGCCTCGCCGCNGGTGTCTTTACCCAAAACCTGANCCGCGCACANCGCGTNGCNGCCGGGTTCGAGGCGGGGACCTGCTACATCAACACCTATAATGACGCGCCCGTCGAAGCGCCCTTTGGGGGCATGAAAAACTCCGGCGTGGGCCGCGAAAACTCTAAGGCGGCGATCAACCATTATAGCCAGTTGAAGTCCGTCTACGTCCGCATGGGCGATGTCGAAGCACCGTTCTANGCAACGGAAAATTAGGCCGCAGCGCTTAAAGCCGACACCGTCGGGCGCTGCCCCGCACCCGTGCGGATTTGCGGAAGGTAAGTGGAATGGAAGCTGAATTTGTAATCGTCGGGGCGGGGTCTGCGGGCTGCGCCATGGCCTACCGTCTGGCCGAGGCGGGGCGGAAGGTGATCGTCATCGAACATGGCGGCAGCGACGCGGGGCCGTTTATTCAGATGCCCGCGGCACTCAGCTATCCGATGAACATGCCGCGCTATGACTGGGGCTATAAGTCCGAGCCTGAGCCGCATCTGAACAACCGCGAGCTGGTCTGCCCACGTGGCAAGGTGATCGGCGGCTCGTCGTCGATCAATGGCATGGTCTATGTGCGCGGCCATGCCAAGGANTTCGATCATTGGGAGGANNGCGGCGCGCAGGGCTGGGGCTATGCNGACGTGNTGCCCTATTACAAACGCATGGAGACGTGGCACGAGAACGGNCANGGCGGCGATGCNGCGTGGCGCGGCACAGANGGCCCGCTGCACGTCAGCCGCGGCCCGCGNGAGAACCCGCTGTTTGACGCTTTCGTACAGGCNGGCTCGCAGGCCGGTTATCAGATGNCCGAAGATTACAACGGCGAGAANCAAGAGGGCTTTGGCCCGATGGAGCAGACGGTCTGGAACGGGCGGCGCTGGTCGGCGGCCAATGCCTACCTGCGGCCTGCACAGAAAACCGGGAATGTGACGCTGATCCGCGCGCTGGCGCAGCGCGTGGTGATCGAAGAGGGCCGCGCCGTGGGGGTCGAGGTCAAGCGCGGNAACCGCACAGAGGTCATCCGTGCGCAGCGCGANGTGGTGCTGGCCGCGTCATCGATCAACTCGCCGAAACTGCTGATGCTGTCGGGGATCGGCCCGGCGGGTCATCTGGCGCAGCACGGCATCAATGTCGTCGCAGACCGTCCCGGCGTGGGGCAGAACCTGCAAGACCATCTGGAGCTTTACATTCAGATGGCCTCCAGCCAGCCGATCACGCTCTATAAACATTGGAACTTGCTGTCGAAGGCTGTCATCGGCGCGCAGTGGCTCTTTACCAAGACCGGTATGGGTGCCTCTAATCAGTTTGAATCCGCGGCCTTCATCCGCTCGAAGCCCGGCGTGGAATACCCTGATATTCAATACCATTTCCTGCCCATCGCCGTGCGTTACGACGGGCAGGCAGCAGCGGAGGGGCACGGGTTTCAGGCCCATACAGGGCCAATGCGCTCTAAGTCGCGGGGCGACATCACCCTGCGGTCAGCCGACCCGGCAGATGCGCCGAAAATCCGCTTTAACTACATGTCGCATCCCGACGATTGGGAGGAGTTCCGCACCTGCATCCGCCTCACACGTGAGATTTTCGCGCAGGAGGCTTTCAAGCCTTTCGTCAAACATGAGATCCAACCCGGCGACGCGCTGCAATCGGATGCGGAGCTTGACAGTTTCATCGCCGAACATGCGGAAAGCGCCTATCATCCCTGTGGCACCTGCCGCATGGGCGCGGCCGACGATCCGAACGCCGTGGTCGATCCGCAGGCGCGGGTGATTGGGGTTGAAGGGCTGCGGGTGGCCGACAGTTCGATCTTTCCGCGCATCACCAATGGCAACCTTAACGCGCCCTCGATCATGGTGGGGGAAAAGGTTTCGGACCTGCTTTTGGGCCGCGATCCGCTGCCTCGGGCGAATGACGAACCTTGGCTGCATCCCAATTGGCAGGTGGCGCAGCGCTGATCATTAACCTGTCTTAATCTCCTCCCTTGAAGCTGGTGGGGCAGGGCGTCATACCTGCCCCATGTTAAAGATTTGTTCACTTTTCGCCCTCAGTCTCACGCTGAGTTTCGCAGCAGTATCGGCTGGGGCGCAGACCGTGTCGGGTGTGGTGCGCGTGATTGATGGGGATACCTTCGATCTTGGCGGCACGCGCATCCGNTTGCACGGAATCGACGCGCTTGAGGCAAGCCAGACCTGCGAAACCGATGNCGGGCAGGCTTGGGCCTGCGGTGATTGGACAACGAGAGAGGTGCGCGACAGATACCAAGGGGCCGAAGCGCGCTGTGAAGCGCTGGACCGTGACCGATATGATCGCATCGTCGCCCGCTGCCATGTCGGCGGTGTCGACGTAGGGCAGGCGCTTGTGCAAGAGGGGCTGGCCTTTGCCTATCGCAAATATTCGATGGACTATGATCTGGAGGAAAANGCAGCCTTTGTCGCAGGNCGNGGNATTCATGGGTTCAAGACCGTCTCTCCGGCCCGCTATCGCGTAACCCGCCGCAGCGGTTCAGAACCGGCCCGGCCTGAGGGGAGCTGCCAGATCAAGGGCAATATCAGCGCCAAGGGGGTCAAGATTTACCATATGCCGGGNCAGGANTTNTANNGCCGCACCCGCATCAGCANCCGCAACGGGGAGCGTTGGTTCTGTTCCGAAGCAGAAGCCCACGGTGCTGGCTGGCGGCGGGCGCTGCGCTGATCACTCCACCCGGTAGGGCAGGGTGTCGCGCAGATGCGGGTCGACGACCAACTGCCGTTCCAGTGGCGGGACGGAGCGNTGGTGGCAATCCCGTCGCTCGCAAATGCGGCAGGAAATGCCAATTGGTTCAAAGGCATCGCTGCGGGTGACATCCAGCCCATCGGCATAGACGAGTGCCGCCGCATGGCGCACCTCGCACCCCAGTGAGATCGCATAACGCCGCACCGGCGCGCCAAACCGCCCCGCCGGCTTCGAGATGTCCCGCGCCAGACTGATATAGCGCACCCCGTCCGGNGTTTCGGCCAATTGGCGCAAGAACCTTCCCGGCGTTTCAAACGCGCGGTGGACATTCCAAAGCGGACAGGCCCCGCCAAAACGCGCGAATTGCAACCGGGTGGCAGAATGGCGCTTTGTGATCGTGCCCGCCTGATCGACCCGCACAAAGAAAAAGGGCACCCCCTTTGCGCCGGGCCGCTGGAGCGTCGAAAGCCNGTGCGCNACCTGCTCAATCGAGGCGCCGAAATGCCCGGCCAGCACCTCCAGATCATGGCGGCAGTCCTGCGCCTTTTGCAGGAATCGCCCATAAGGCAGCAGCGCCGCCCCGGCAAAATAATTGGCCAACCCGATCTTGGCGATATCCCGGGCGGCGGCGCTGTGGAACCGNGCAAGNTCAAGNGTTGCCTCCANCAGCGCGTCCTGCTGGGTCAGCGCCACNTGGAGCAACATTTGAAAGGTCTGCGTCTCAGGGGCTGCACGGGCCGACAGATGCAGCGTTTTGCGCGCGGGATCATAGGCGCGCAGGCGGTCGTCATCCTCAAAGATCACGGTCACGCCAGCGCGTTCAAGCGCGGTTGCCGCGGTCGCCCGCGTATCGTTACCGNTGCCNNCGCGGGTGGCNAAATGCTCTGCCGCGCGGTCGACGGCATCAATGTAATTGTCGCAATAGTGAAAGAAATCCCGCACCTCCTCCCAAGGGGAGGGCATCGCCCGAGCGTCCTCGCGGCCCAAGGCTTCGTCCAGCGAGGCCAGTCGTTCATGCACCTGCCGGTAGCTTTGGTGCAGGGCGAGAAACGCATGGGCCAGACCCGGCGCGTTGGAGGCGGTGAGGCGCAGATCGGCCACCGGGGGTGTCTTTCCGGCGAAGATCGGATCGGCCAGCGCCTCGCGCAGATCGCTCACCAATCGCTCTCCATCTCCGCTGGAAAGCTCGGTCACGTCGAGCCTGAACTCCGACGCCAGTGCCAGCACCACATTGGTACTGACGGGCCGGTTGTTGTTCTCCATTTGGTTGAGATAGGGCAAGGAGACGCCAAGCCGGGCGGCGAAGTCTTTCTGCGTCAGCCCCGCACGGGTGCGGGTCTCTCGCAGTTTCACACCGGCATAGAGTTTCTGGATCGCCATCCGCGCACCTTTGCAAATTTGCATTTCGCGGCAGCGTAGCTTTGCAAACCCCCGCTCGCAAGCCCGAGGCGGGGGTACTGCTAGGTTAAAGCCCCAAGGCTTTCTCGCGCCGGATCACCACCCAGATGGAGGCGACCGAGGCGATGGCGGTCAGCAGCATCAACCACAATAGCGGATAGGCCCCCGTCTCTGGCGTGAGCAGGGCCCCGGCCAGCGCGCTCAGCGCCGCGCCACCGACGATCATAATCGCCCCGCCAAGCCCAGAGGCCGTGCCCGCCAGATGCGGGCGCACCGACAGCATCCCGGCCGTGGCGTTGGGAATGCACAGACCATTGCCCAGCCCCACCAGCGTCATCAGCCCGAAAAAGCTGAGCGGGGAGCCGTATCCCGCAAGGAAAATCAACAGCGAAACCGTGCCGCCCACGGCATTTGAGATGCAGCCCCAGAGCACCAGCGTATTGACGCCAAAGCGGGTCGCGGTGCGCGCGGTGATGAAGTTGCCGATGAAATAACCAATCGCGGGCGCGCCGAAATATAGGCCCAGCACCGCAGGCTCCATCCCAAAAACCACGGTGCCGACGAAAGGCGCGCCGCCAAGATAGGCAAAGAAAGCGCCCGAGCAGAAGCCCGTCGCAAGCGCATAGCCCCAAAACCGCGGCGAGCGGAGCAGTTCAGGGTATTCGCCGAACTGCTGGCCCAGCGATTTGCCACTGGCGCGGGCGGTTTCGCCCAAATCCGCCCAAGCCACCCAGAACACCAGCCCGCCGAGGATCAGCATCGCCCAGAAGGAGGCCTGCCACCCAAACCCCTGCTCCAACAAGCCGCCCAAAGCGGGGCTGATCATCGGCACCAGCGCCATGCCCATGGTGACATAGCCGATCATGGAGGCCGATTCGTCTTGGGTAT
>NZSX01000053.1 GCA_002703405.1 Sulfitobacter sp.
CACCGTCTCGATGGGGGTCAGACCGTCATATTGCTGGGCCGCCGCCTCGTAAGCTGGATCGCGGCGGATCAACTGCCAGCGGGTTTCGTCCCGCAGTGCCTTGGCGGCACGGCCCCGGCCTGCTTTGGTGGCGACCCCATCGGGCAGCGCATAGCCTTCGGCGCGCAGCAGGCGCAGGGTCAGTTGTTCGTAGATCGGTTGCCCATGGGCAAGCGCCAGCAGCCCCTGCCGCAGATGGACCCGGCGCTGATACCGGCGGTGGCGCAGCAGAGCCGAAAGCGCGCCGCGCCCCGGTGCCAGCAGCAGCGACAGCGCAAAGAGCGCAAAGCCCACCAGCACAATGATCGGCCCCGTCGGCAGGTTCGGCTCGGCCGCAGACAGCGCTGCGCCGATATAGGCCGCGATACCGCCAAGTGCGCCAGAAATCAGCACCACGTGATCGGTCCGCTCGCTCCAGAACCGGGCGGTGACGGGCGGGATGATCAAGAGCGCGACGATCAGGATCAGCCCGACGATTTTAAGGCCCACCACCGTCACCGCCAGCACCAGCCCCATCATCGCAAGATCGGTGCGCGGGACGTTCTGGCCGATGGCGGTGCCATATTCAGGATCGAACGAGGCGAGCGTCAGCGGACGCCGAAGCAGCAGCACCAGCGCCAGCGTCAGCGCCGCTGCCACCGCGATAATCAGCGCATCGTTGCGCAGCATCCCGGCGGTAGAGCCCAAGAGGAAATCCTCAAGCCCCGCCTGCCGTCCGGCACTCATGGTCTGGATCACTGTCAGCAAGACGATGCCAAGCCCAAAGAAAACCGACAGGACCGAGCCAATCGCCGCATCTTCGGCCAGCCGCGTGCGGTTGCTGAGCCATGAGACCAAAAGCAGCCCCGCCGCCGCAGACAAGGCCGCGCCCAGCAGCAGCCCGATCAGGTTGCGGCCGTCACCGCCGAAGGCGACCATCACCATGAAAGCGAGCGCCACACCGGGCAGCGTCGCATGGGAGATCGCGTCGCTGACAAGCGCCCGTTTGCGCAGGAAAAGAAAGGTGCCTCCAACGCCCGCCGCCATGCCCAGCAGCGTCGCTCCAAGTGTTACCAGCGTGGCGTTATAGCCCAGTTGCAGCGTCAGCGCGTCCCAGATCATGACAGTTGCAACGCGTCCATCTGCGCGCCTGCCAAGCGACCGCCATAGGCATCTTGCAGGTGGTTGGCTTGGAATACCTCTTCGACGCTGCCTTCGGCGACGCGGTGGGTGTTGATCAGGAAGACGTTGTCGAAATACTCGGCCACGGTCGATAGGTCATGGTGAACCGCCACAACCGTTTTGCCTGCGTCGCGCAGGGATTTCAGCACGGCGATAATCGCCTTTTCAGTTGCCGCATCGACCCCGGCAAAGGGTTCGTCCAGCAGATAGAGGTCTGCATCCTGCGCCAAGGCGCGGGCGAGAAAGACCCGCTGTTGCTGGCCCCCAGACAATTGGCCGATCTGACGGGTGGCGAAATCTTCCATGCCGACGCGGGCCAGACAATCGGTGGCGCGGGCGCGGTGCACAGGGCGGATGCGGCCCAGCAGGCCCAGTTGCGGATAGAGCCCCATCAGTACCACGTCGATCACGCGGGTCGGGAAATCCCAATCCACGCTGGCGCGCTGCGGCACATAGGCGATGCGGTGGCGTTGTTCGGCCACCGGCTTGCCATAGACGGTGGCGGTGCCCGCGAGTGGGGTAAGAATGCCCAAAGCAGCCTTGAGCAAAGTCGACTTGCCCGCGCCATTCGGGCCGATGATCGCGGTCATCTTGCCCGGCTGCACCGTCATATCAACAGAAAACACCGCAGGTTTCTGCCCGTAGGAAACGGTCATGCCGCGCACGGCAAGCGGGCTATCGGCGCGGGAGATGGGCGCGGCGTCGCGGCTGCTGGCGAGTTCAAGTGTCATGGATCAGCTTCCCTGTACCAGCTTGCCGTTCATCCCGCCCGCAGCCACCGGCGCGCCGAGCGCGCGGGCGATGGTGGTGACATTGTGATCGATCATACCGATATAAGTGCCCTCATAGCTGCCCGGTTCCCCCATGGCGTCGCTATAGAGCGAGCCGCCGATCGCGACCTCATGACCGCGCGCCGCAGCGCCTTCGACCAGCGCGCGCATGTTGCGGTCGGAAACCGACGTTTCGACAAAGACGGCGCCGATCTCACGCTCCACCAATTCATCAACCAGTGAAGAGATACGGTTCAGCCCCGCCTCGCTGTTGGTTGAGATGCCCTGAATGCCGATCACCTCGAACCCAAAGGCGCGCCCGAAATAGCTGAAAGCGTCATGGGCCGTGACCAGCACGCGCTGGCTTTCTGGCACCTGTCCCACGGTCTCGGCGGCATAGGTGGCCAATTGTTCCAGCTCGGCGCGGTAGGTGGCCGCGTTCTGGGCGAAAGTCTCGGCTCCTGCGGGATGGGCCTCGGTCAGGGCGCGGGTCACCTCATCAACCACGGCGATCCAAGTTTTCGGGTCCATCCAGACGTGGGGGTCATAGCGCCCCTCGTAATCCGGGTGGCTGAGCAGATCATCCTTGGGTAGCGCGTCGGCCACAGCGACCACGGCGCGCTTGCGGCCCAGATCCTCAAAAAACCGCTCCATCTGCGCCTCAAGGTAGAGACCATGCCAGAGCACCAGATCGGCCCGTGTCAGCGCCACGATGTCACTGCGCGTCTGGCGGTAGCTGTGCGGATCGACCCCTGAGCCCATGAGCGAGCGGACCTCGACCAAGTCGCCCCCCACGCGGCGGGCGGCGTCGGCAATCATACCTGTCGTGGCGACAACGTTAAGCTTTTGCGCAGCAAAGGCGGCAGGCGCAGCCCCGAGAAGTGCAACGGCACTGATGCCACCGATTAAAGCGGTGCGGCGGGAAGGGCGAAGCAGGTCAGATGTATGTTTCATGAGACACTAATGAGAACCATTCTCAATTAAGTCAACAGTTGAGAATGGTTCTCATTAACAATTGCGGCATCTTGCCTGTTTTTCAGGCAATCGTCCCGTGACGCGGGGTTAGCGTCGCTTGCCTTGCCCCCGGCCCCATGCCATTTTGCCCGCCTGACCAAACCGGAGAGACCCGATGGCCACCCAAACGACCCCGCGCGAAAGCACGACTGAAACCGGCGCGACCGGCCATCTGCCGCAAGTGACCGAACGACGCGTCGAGCCTATGCCGCTTGATATGGATTGGCTGCGCTCGGTGCAGGCGAACACCTCGGCGATCGAGCGCCGCGCCGCCGCCCTGCCCGCCCGCCGTTCGCTGAAAAAGGACCACCAAGCCGCGTGGCTGCTGCGCGCGGTGACCTGTATCGACCTGACGACCCTTTCGGGCGACGACACCGCGCGCCGGGTTGAGCGGCTCTGCGCCAAGGCGCGCCAACCGATTGCGCCCGATCTGCTTGATGCGCTTGGTATGGCCCCGATCACCACCGGTGCGGTTTGTGTGTACCACGAGATGATCCCCGCCGCGCGCATGGCGCTGGAAGGGACCAATATCCCGATCGCTGCCGTTTCCACCGGTTTCCCGGCGGGCCTGTCGCCGCTGGAACTGCGCATCCGCGAGATCGAGATGAGCGTTGAGGCAGGGGCGACAGAGATCGACATCGTGATCTCGCGCCGCCATGTGCTTTCGGGCGACTGGCAGGCGCTTTATGATGAGATGCGCGCCTTCCGCGAAGCCTGTGGCGAGGCCCATGTGAAGGCGATCCTTGCGACGGGCGAGCTTGGTTCCCTGCGCAATGTGGCGCGCGCGTCGCTGGTCTGCATGATGGCCGGGGCCGATTTCATCAAGACCTCGACCGGCAAGGAAAGCGTCAACGCCACCCTGCCCGTCAGCCTCGTGATGATCCGCGCGATCCGTGAGTATTATGAGCGCACCGGGGTGCGCGTGGGCTACAAGCCCGCGGGCGGCATCTCGAAAGCCAAGGATGCGATCACCTATCTGGCGCTGATGAAGGAAGAGTTGGGCGACCGTTGGTTGCAGCCCGACCTGTTCCGCTTTGGGGCCTCGTCGCTTCTGGGCGATATTGAACGGCAGTTGGAGCATCATGTGACCGGCAACTATTCGGCGGCTTACCGCCACGCGACCGCCTGAGCCTGTTGCAGGCTGCGGGACGGTATTTGGAAAAGGATGAAGGCATGAGCGTGTCCGAGATTTTTGAGAGCATGGAATACGGGCCGGCCCCGGAATCGGCGGCAGATGCGCTGGCGTGGATCGTGGATCAAGGCGGACGCTTTGGTCATTTCATTGATGGGGCGTTCACCGCGCCGGGCGCGGGTTTCGACAGCACCAACCCGGCGACGGGAGAGGTCTTGGCCATCCTGACGCAGGCGTCGCAGGGCGATGTGGATGCTGCCGTGAAGGCGGCGCGCAAGGCGCAGCCCAAGTGGGGGAAGCTGGGCGGCCATGGCCGGGCGCGGCATATCTATGCGCTGGCGCGGCTGTTGCAGAAACATGCGCGGCTGTTTGCGGTGTTGGAGGTGCTGGACAATGGTAAGCCGATCCGCGAGGCGCGTGATATTGATGTGCCCTTAGCGCAGCGGCATTTCTATTATCACGCGGGCATGGCGCAGTTGATGGAGAGCGAACTGCCCGATGCGCAGGCGCTTGGGGTTTGTGGGCAGATCATTCCGTGGAACTTCCCGCTATTGATGCTGGCGTGGAAGATCGCCCCGGCGCTGGCGATGGGCAATACCGTGGTTTTGAAGCCTGCGGAATATACCTCGCTGACCGCGCTTTTGTTTGCCGATATCTGCCGTCAGGCTGGATTGCCAAAGGGTGTGGTTAACATTGTCACCGGTGATGGCGCTGTGGGCGAGATGATTGTTACCCATGAGGATATCGACAAGATCGCCTTTACCGGCTCCACCGCCGTGGGGCGCCGCATTCGTGAGGCGACGGCAGGCTCGGGCAAGGCGCTGACTTTGGAGTTGGGCGGCAAGTCGCCTTACATCGTGTTTGATGACGCCGATCTGGATAGCGCGGTCGAAGGGCTGGTTGACGCGATTTGGTTCAATCAGGGGCAGGTCTGCTGTGCGGGCTCGCGGCTGTTGGTGCATGAGCCTGTTGCGGACCGGTTCTATGCCAAGCTGCGCACCCGGATGGAGAAGCTGCGTATCGGCGATCCGCTGGACAAGAGCATTGACGTGGGTGCGCTGGTGGACCCGGTGCAATACAAGCGCGTGAGCGAGATGGTGGAGGCAAACACCGCGGGCGAGCGTTTTGTTACGCCGGGCGACATGCCTGAGCAGGGATGTTTCTATCCGCCGACGCTGATCACCGGGCTGAACCCGGCCGATACGCTGATGCAGGAAGAGATTTTTGGCCCGGTGTTGGTCTCNACCACNTTCCGNACGCCNNGCGAGGCNGTGCANCTGGCCAATAACACCCGCTACGGNCTGGCGGCGACGGTCTGGACCGAGAATGTGAACCTCGCCCTTGATATTGCGCCACAGTTGGAGACCGGGATCGTTTGGNTCAACGGGACCAATATGATGGATGCGGCGGCTGGCTTTGGCGGCAAGCGCGAGAGTGGCTTTGGCCGTGAGGGCGGCTGGGAAGGTCTGGCGGGCTATACCAAGCCCAAGACCGCTCAGAAGCCGTTGAAAGAGATCGAAGCCTTCAGCGGTGAAGGCGGCCCGGAGGATGGGATCGACCGCACGGCAAAACTTTATATCGGGGGCAAGCAAGCCCGGCCCGATGGGGGGTATTCCGCACCGGTTTGGGGCAAGTCTGGTGGACTGTTAGGTCATGTGAGCCTCGCCAACCGCAAGGATGTNCGCAATGCCGTGGAAGCGGCGCATGCGGCGAAGGGCTGGTCGAAGACCACNGGCCATCTGCGCGCGCAAATCCTGTATTATATTGCCGAAAACCTCTCGGCGCGGGGCGATGAGTTTGCCGCGCGGCTGGATGCGATGCAGGGGACAAAGAATGGTCGCAAAGAGGTCGATGCCGCTATTGACCGGCTGTTCACCTATGCCGCTTGGGCCGACAAATACGACGGTCAGGTGCACGGCGTGCCGATCCGGGGCGTGGCGCTGGCGATGAAGGAGCCTGTGGGCGTGATCGGGGCGCTTTGCCCGGCAGAGGCACCGCTTTTGGGCCTGATCTCTTGCATGGCNCCCGCCATNGCCATGGGCAACCGCGTGATCCTTTCGGCGAGCGAACCCTTCCCGCTGGCGGCGACCGATTTCGTGCAGGTGTTGGAGACTTCCGACGTGCCTGCGGGTGTGGTGAATATCCTGACCGGTCCGCAGGCCGATCTGGCCGACCCGATGGCGCGGCATATGGACATTGACGCCGTCTGGAGCTTTGGNGCGGCGGAACTCNCGGCCGTGGTCGAAAAAGGGGCGGCGAGCAANATCAAGCGCACTTGGGTCAACCACGGCNTGGCGCGNGATTGGTTCGGGGCCGAAGGCGCGGGGCGNGNATTCNTGCANGCCGCGACNGAGGTNAAGAANATCTGGGTGCCCTACGGCGAATAAGCCCTANCGCCTNGANNCAAGNTGNAAGCGCCGCCCCNNTTCGGGAGCGGCGCTTTTNTCATTCCTGNGGCGGGGTTGACGCCTCAAGCCCTTCGGGCTGGCCGACGACGACGAAATGNAGGTTTTCGGGGTCCAGCAANTCNGCCGCGACGCGCTTGACGTCGTCCAGCGTGACCGCTTCGACCTTGTCGTTGCGGGTNGCGATATAGTCGGTCGGCAGGCCGAGCATCTGCATNCCGACGAGGATATTGGCNATCGGGCTGTTNCCGTCAAANCGCAGNGGATANGCGCCGGTGATATAGGTCTTGGCGGCCTCCAGTTCCTCTTGNGTGATNCCNTCGNNNGCGGCTTTGGCCCATTCGGCNCGGATCACGTCAATCGCCTCACCGATACGGTCATTGGCTGAACTGACGGAGCCGAGATAGGTCTCAGCCAGATCNCGCGGGGCGAGGTAGGAATAGACGCCATAGGTCAGGCCGCGCTTCTCGCGCACCTCGGTCATCAGACGGGATTCGAAACCGCCGCCGCCGAGGACGTGGTTCAGCACCGTCGCCGTGAACCAATCGGGATCGTCCTGCGCGAGGCCCGGCTGGNCGAAGATCGCAACGGATTGCGGTGTGGCGAAATCGACNAAGGTTGTGCCCGCGGGGATATCCACTTCGGCGCGTGGGGGCATCGGCGCGCCTTTGGCTGGCAGATCGCCCAGCAGGGTATCGAGCAGCTTGCCCAGTTCTTCGGGCGTGATGTCGCCCACCGCGCCGACATAGATGCGGTCACGGGCCAGCACGGCGCTATGCGCCTCAATCAGGTCGTCGCGGGTCAACCCGGCCACNGTCTCAAGCGTGCCNTTNAGNGAACTGCCNTAGGGNTGGTCGCCNAANGCGATCTTGTCGAAGGTCTGGCGGGCGATNTCNTTCGGGTCTTTCTGGTTCGACTGGATGTTTGAGATCACCTGACCGCGCACCCGCTCTACCGCGTCTTCGTCAAAACGCGGCTCNAACAATGCGGCGCGCAGAAGCTCGATGGAGGCNTCGCGGTTTTCGGTCAGGAAACGGGCNGANACGGAAAGCGAGTCATCCGACACGTCGAAGCTGAGGTTGGTTGCCAGCGCTTCGGTCTCGCGGCTNAAGGCNCGNGCGTCCATGTCGCCTGCGCCCTCTTCCAANAGGCCGGTCATCAGGTTGATCGCGCCGCGTTTGCCGGGNGCGTCCAGNGANGCGCCGCCCCGGAAACGGATTTCCAANGCNACAAAGGGGATNGAATGNTCTTCGACCAGCCAAGCGNNGATGCCGCCGGGGCTGGTGACGGGCTGGATGTCGACTTCGGCACGGGCGGGAANTGCGGCGAAAACCGTCAGGATCAGGGCGTAGAACAGTTTCATTGCGCGTCCTCCTTCATCAGCCAACCGGTGACCGATGCGCGTTTGTCGAACAGGGTGCGGGCCGCCTGCATGATGTCTTCGGCGGTGACGGCTTGCAGCACATCGGGCCAATCTTGCACGTCTTGCACCGTTAGGCCGATGGCGAGGGCCGAGCCATAGCGGTTTGCCACGCGGTCGGCATCGTCGCGGGCGTAAATCTGATCAGCGCGCAATTGCGCCTTGAGGCGCTCAAGATGCTCGGGGTCCACCCCGGCTTCCATGAATTGCACGAGCACCTCGTCCAGCGCCTCTTCGGCCTGCTGGAGGCTAACGCCGGGCACGGGCAGCACCACGACATCAAAGGTCGTGTCGTCGAGCGTATCGGCCTTGTAGAAGGCACCGGTGTAATTGGCGATCTGTTCGTCGAATTGCAGCTTTTCAGCGAGGTAGGAGGTGGTGCCGCCGCCCAGCAATTCGCTGAGAAGAAAGAGCGCCGCCGCCTCTTCCTGCGCACCGCTGTCCCGCTCTTGAGCGAGGTAAGAGCGGCGCACATAGGGCTGGGCCACGCGGGCGTCTTTGTAGATCAACCGGCGTTCGGCAATCTGCGGTGGCTCTTCGGTGCGCAGACGCTCGGGCAGGTCAGGGTTGGCGGGAATCTGGCCATAGGTGGCTTCGGCCAGTTCGCGCACTTCCTCTGGCGTCACATCGCCGGAGACGACGAGGATGGCGTTGTTGGGCGAATAGTAGAGCTCATAGAACGACAGCGCATCTTCGAGGTCCAACTCCTCCATCTCATGTTTCCACCCGATGATCGGCACGCCGTAGCGGTGGTTGAGAAATTGCGCGGCGTTGAGTTGTTCGCTGAACAGGGCGGCGGGGTTGTTCTCGGTCCGCTGGTTGCGCTCTTCCAAGATCACATCGCGTTCGGTTTCGATGTTTTCGGGCGTGAGGCGGATGTTCTTCATCCGGTCGGCCTCCATCTCCATCATCAGGCCGAGGCGGTCGGCGGCGACGCGCTGGAAATAGGCGGTGTANTCGTAGCTGGTGAAGGCATTGTCGCGCCCGCCGTTGGCNGCNACGGTGGCNGAAAACTCGCCCGACTCCAGCTTATCGGTGGCNTTGAACAGCAGGTGTTCAAGNAAATGCGCCACNCCGGANGACCCTTTNGGTTCATCNGCNGANCCNGCNCGGTACCAGACCATNTGCTGCACGACCGGGGCGCGGTGGTCTTCGACGACCACNACCTCCATGCCGTTATCGAGGGTGAAATGGGTNACCGCCTCATTCTCNTTNTCGCGCGCCTGCGCGGAGGGGGCTGTGAAGAGCGTCGCCACCAGGGCCGCCATCATCGGCAGTCGGATCATTGCTTACCTCGAAATATATCGCCTCCCGCATTACCTACGCGGTCTGNCGCTACNTTCAAGAAGCCTAGCGAAAACGTGTGTCTTGNGGNGGGTAAGACGGCGTGCGCCCGCCCGCGTTGCGCCAGCGNTCCGCCTCGTTNTGGGCGTCNAGGATTTGGCTCTTGTANGCTTGGCTGTAGCGGTCGACCGGCACGATGCGGAACTGTGTAAAGCGGCCTTTGCGCTTGCGGAATTCCGCGTCAGACTGCGCCAAGCNGGCCCGNATGCCGGGTTGCACGCCCATCCGGCCCGCATGTTGCACCAGCGCCGCATCCCCCGCCGGGATGCCGGTAGAGGTATCCAGACGCCCGCCAAATGCCGCCACNCCTTCGGCCACCGCCGACCGGTCGGTCAGGTTCGCCTGTCCCGGCACGGGGGTCGGCAGNGCGTTCAGATTGTCGGGGCGTTCCAGCGGCTTGACCGGCTGGATCAANAATTCGTCCGGTCCGTCAGAAGTCGGCTGCAAATCGCGAAGNCCCTGATTGCTGCAGGCGGCGAGGGCCAGCGGGATCAAGCTGATGAGGGCAATGCGACGCATGGTGTCTCCTTTCGGGGTCTGCNTGTTCAATATCGCAGGCNAGCNGGCAATGTCACTGACCTTTTTTGCCCCGGCGCTTGGGCGCGCTTTTNGGCTCTCCGGTAAAGAGGATCAGCCCCAAGGCNCCGGCAAAGATAAAGACATCCGCCAAGTTGTAGACGAAAGGGTTNTTGAGGCCACAGCAAGAGTTGTTCAGNAAATCCAGCACATAGCCATAGATCAGCCGGTCCGCCACATTCGCCAAGGCCCCGCCGACCAACAGGCCGCCGCTNAGCTGCGCCCACCGCCCATGCGGGCTGCGCCAGAGCCACAGGGTGACGCCCGCGCAGATCACCAGCGCCACCACGATCAGCACCCATTGGCTCATGTCNCCNCCNAGGCCAAAGTTGATGCCCCGGTTTTCGCCATAGCGGAAATTCAGCACCGGAGGCAGCACTTCGATGGAGCGGATACGTGCCAGTTCCATCATGTGAATGACCACATATTTGCTGATCTGGTCGATCAGAAAGGCCACNANGGCCGCGATGCCGAATGTCCGCATGGTGCNGCCCTNCGNTTAGTGCCGGAAGTGGCGCATGTTGGTGAAGACCATGGCAAGGCCCGCTTCATCCGCTGCGGCGATCACTTCGTCGTCCCGCATGGAGCCGCCGGGCTGGATCAGCGCCGTGGCACCGGCCTCTGCCGCCGTGATAAGACCGTCGGCAAAGGGGAAGAACGCATCGGAGGCCACGACCGACCCTTGGGTNAGCGGCGCGTCGATGTCCATCACCTCGGCCATGTCTTGGGCCTTGCGCGCGGCGATGCGGGTGCTGTCCACCCGGCTCATCTGGCCTGCGCCAACGCCGACTGTGGCACCGTCTTTGACATAGATGATGGCGTTGGATTTGACGTGTTTCGCCACGGTCCANGCNAACAGCATGTCGTCGAGCTCTTGATCCGACGGCTTGCGNTTGGTCACGACCTTNAGNTCATCGCGGCTNACNCGGCCCACGTCTTTGTCNTGCACNAGNAACCCGCCNGAGACNTGNCGCACGGCCANNGCNGCGGCGGCAGGGTCGGCCAGACCTTCNGTGGTCAGCANACGCAGGTTCTTCTTGGCGGCNAAGATGCGNTTGGCATCCTCATCCGCGCCGGGNGCGATGACGACCTCGGTAAAGATCGCGGCAATCGCTTCGGCAGTTGGGCCGTCGAGGGGCTGGTTCAACGCGATGATGCCGCCGAAAGCCGAAGTGCGGTCACAGTCAAAGGCGCGTTTGTAGGCCTCCAGCATCGTCTCGCCCCGTGCTACGCCGCAGGGGTTAGCGTGTTTGATGATCGCGCAGGCGGGGCCGTCTTTAGGGTCAAACTCGCTGACCAGCGCAAAGGCGGCGTCGGTGTCGTTGATGTTGTTGTAGGACAGTTCCTTGCCCTGATGCTGCACGGCGTTCGCCAGCCCCGGCGCGGTGGAGCCATCGGTGTAGAAGGCCGCCTGCTGATGCGGGTTCTCGCCATAGCGCAGGGTTTGGGCAAGCGTGCCGCCAAAGGTCCGGCGACGCGGGGTGCCCGCGACCTGTTCGGCCATCCATGTGCTAACGGCAGTGTCATAGGCGGCGGTGCGGGCATAGGCGGTTTGGGCCAGACGCTGGCGCAGGGCATAGGTGGTCTGGCCGTCGTTGGCTTCCATCTCGGCGATCACCTCGGCGTAGTCTTCGACATCCACCACCACGTTGACGAAGCCGTGGTTCTTGGCCGCCGAACGGATCATCGCCGGGCCGCCGATGTCGATATTCTCGATCACCTCGCCGTATTCCGCGCCCTTGGCGACAGTTTCCTCAAACGGATAAAGGTTCAGCACCACCAGATCGATCGCGCCGATGTTATGTTCGCTCATCGCGCCGACGTGCTCATCGTTATCGCGCAGCGCCAACAGGCCACCATGCACCACGGGGTGCAGCGTTTTCACCCGCCCGTCCATCATCTCAGGGAAGCCCGTCACATCGGCCACATCCAATACCTCAAGCCCCGCCTCGCGCAGCGCTTTAGCGGTGCCGCCGGTGCTGAGCAGTTCGACGCCCCGCGCCGCTAGCGCCTTGCCAAGGTCCAAAAGACCGGTCTTGTCGGATACGGAAAGCAGGGCGCGTTTGATGGGATAGAGGTCGGGCATGGGGCTGGTTCCTTGGTCAGTCTTCATCAGCATAGGGATCGTCGATCGACAAATCTCGCACGCCAATCGCAGTTTCCTGCGCTTTTGACAACGACCAGCGCACCCGCGTGGCATAGTTCATGGCATATCCGGTCAGCACGATCTGCTGTGCCGCACGTGGCTTCAGCCGGGTCGTCTCAAGGTAAACCCCCGGTTCCAAAGACAAATTATGCGTGCCGTCATGGCGAAACACCCAAATTTCACCGCTTTTCAGCGCCATGGATATTGCAGCCCCGCCAAGGTCGACCGTGGCATCCACATCCGGATGCAGGTGAAAACGGATGTCGAAAGGCACGCCCTTCAGCTGTGCGGCGCTCAACACCTTATCAAAGCGCCGCTTCTCCGCCCCCTCTATCGCCAGCAGCATATCCTCCCCCGTCAGCCCGCGCCCGTCCGAGGTGAGTTCGAGCCGCCGCGCATGGGTCAGCCCGTGGCTGCGCAGATAGGCGTCATGGCCGCCCTCAAAACGCAGCCCATCCGCCGCCTCTCCGATCTCCACCGGCACTTGGCGCGGACCCGCGATGAGCGCCTCTGTCCCGCTGTGGGGGTCGGGCTCCGCCAGTCGGGCGCTTGAATGGCCGACGAGCGACAGGGCCGAATGCGACGGCGTAGCCCGCCCCGCCCGCCGCCATTCCAGCCCAAATGATGCGCCGGAGCCGCAGTTTACCACCAAGGGCCGCCGCCCCGAGGTCAGCTCAAACGCCAGTGTCGAAGCATGGGCATTGCCCGAGGCCGCGCCGCCCGGTGGCGCCGCCGCATCGACGATCACGCTGGTGCGCCCTGCCGACAGCCTTGCATAGCCCATGGCCAGCCCATCAGGCTGCCGCGTCTTGACCTTGGCCGCCGCCAGCGCGTGGTCCAGCCAGCCCTCCATACCGCGCCCGCCGCCATGAAACCGCGCCAAAGCGCCATCGGCATGACGCAGGCTGCGCAGGGTGGGCGCGATACGCTCGATCGCAGTCAGATGTTCCTTTGGCGTGCTGCGGCCTGCATCGCTTAGCGCGGCAGCGGCCCATGTGAGCAGGGTAAAAACGGCGAGCAGTTCTTCGGGGTTTCGGGTCGGCAGGCCGCCCTCGGCGTCGATTTGGCTGGCACATTCGCGTGCTAATGCCTTGATGGCGGGATCGGCCAGTTCCTCCAGCCCCTCCAGCGACAGGCCCGCGTAGATCAGCCCGGTCAGCGCTTCGAAACGCGGCAGGCCCGGCGGTGAGGCGCGCCAGCGTTTTGACAGGAAACGGGTCTGCTGTTCGAGCGAACGGTAGAAGGCATCGCTCTGCGCGGTGCCCGTCCCGCGCAGCATGAAAAGTGCGTGGTTGATCCAGCGGATCAGCCGCCGACCGGTCAGCGCCGGGGCCCAGCCCGGCCCTTGCCCGCGCCCGAAACGGTCGATCCACCCCCAAAGCCAATCCTGCGCCGACGCCCGCGCCCGTGCATCCCCCACGGCAGCAAGATCATCCAGCCATGCAAAACCGTGCAGTTCCGCCGCAAAGGCAGGGTCAGGCGGCGTCAGTTCCCACATCGCGGTCTGCGGCGCGGTCAGCAGGCTGCCAGCAAATAGGTAATTGCCCGCCATCAACTGCCGCCCCCGCGCGAAAGAGCCGATGGTGCGCGGCTCAGGCGACGCGGTAAACCCCGCCACCCGCACCCGGCCCCGGGTCGCACGCCAAGCGTGCCAGCGGTTCAAAAACCGCACCCTTCGGGCCATGACGCTGGAAAGATTAATCATATCAAGCTGCCCCTGACGCTCTGATGGCGTTTGGCGGCAGCATAACCGCGGCCCTGCAATGAGTCACCGGATTTTCCCCGCGCGCCGGGGGATCGGCGGGGAACGGACGGTTGCCAGCCCGCAGGGGTGCCGCCTAAACAAGGGCACCGCAACCGGAGCGCACCGATGATCGCCAGCCTGATGATGTACCTGCGGCCAGAAACCGCCGCGGCCACGGCCCGCTACTGGGCGCTGATCCGCGATGGGCTGCGCGCGCGTGGCGTTGCAGCCCCGGAAGGGTTGGACAATGCGCGAGAGGAGTTCGCGGTCTGGAAAGCCCCCGACCTGACCCTTTCGCAAACCTGCGGGATGCCCTACCGCCTCTGGCTGCACGACCGCGTCACGTTGATCGGGACACCTGACTTTGCCGTCGAGGGCTGCCCGCCGGGCTATTACCACAGCGTCTTCGTGGTCCGCGCCAATGATCCCCGTGAAACAATTTCCGAGTTTCGCGCGGCTCGGTTCACCTACAACCAAACGTTTTCGCAGTCAGGCTACGCCGCCGCCTACGCGCATTGCAGCGCAGAGGGTTTCTGGTTTGCAGATCGCAGTCAAAGCCACGGGCACCGGAACTCCGCCAAAATCGTGGCCGAGGGGCGGGCGGATATTGCGGCGCTGGACGGAGTGTCATGGCGGCTGATCCAGCGGCATGACGCTTTCGCGGGTGGCTTGCGGGTGCTGGAAACCACGACGCCGACGCCCGGCCTGCCCTATATCGCGGCGGCAGATACCGATCGCGAAGCCACATTTGCGGCGGTCCGCGATGCCATCGCAGGGCTTACGCCCGAGGATGCGGCTACGCTGGGCCTGCGCGGCTTGGTCGAGATACCGAAATCCGCATATCTCGCCGTGCCCTCCCCACCCGATGGGGCGTGAGGCTCAGCCCTTCCGCAGACACGCGATATAGAACCCGTCCATCCCGCCTTTGTCGGCCCAAAAGTCAGGACGCAGACGCAACCCGCCCTCTTCGGTGATCCACTCTGCCTCGACCCCCGGCAGGTCCAGCGCGGCGCGGTCGACCGTCATGTCACCATGCCGTTCCAAGGCTTCGTCGACCTGCACTTCGCCCTCGTCGGGCAGCAGGCTACAGGTGCAGAACACCAGCCGCCCGCCGGGTTTCAGCAGGGTCCATGCATGGTCGATCAACTCGGATTGCAGTTCAATTAGGTCCCCGAATTCCGAACCGTCCTTGGCATGGGGCAGATCGGGGTGGCGACGGATGGTGCCGGTGGCGGAACAGGGCGCATCAAGCAGGATCGCATCGAACGCGCCCTCAACGGCACGGGCGTCCTTGGTGAGCGTCTTGGCCTTGAGCCCCACGCGGGAAAGGTTTTCCTTCACCCGCTGCATCCGGGGGTGCGACTGGTCAACGGCGGTCACGACAGCCCCCGCAGCGGCAAGCTGCATGGTCTTGCCCCCCGGCGCGGCGCAGAGGTCCAGCACCGTCTCGCCCTCCTTGGGCGCCAACACCCGCACCGGGATCGCGGCGGCGGCATCTTGCACCCACCAGTCGCCCTCGGCAAAGCCCGGCATGGTGGAGACCTGCCCGGCCCCCGTCACCCGAACGGAGCCTGTCGCCAGCAGCGTGCCGCCCACGGCCTCGGCCAAGGCGGCAGGATCCCCCTTGGCGGTCAGATCAAGCGGTGCGCCCGCAAAATGCGCCTCTTCCATCTTGGCGATGGCGTCGGTGCCCCAAGCCTCAGCCAGCGGGCCGCGCAGCCATTTGGGCAAGCGCGGTGCGCGCAGGGCGCCCCAAGCCTCAGGCCCCTGTGCGGCGATCTTGCGCAACACGGCGTTGGTCAGCCCCTTGAGATGGCTCAGCGTACGATGCTGCGACACGAGATTGACCATCGTGTTCACGACCCCATGCGCCGCGCCGCCCTGACAAAGCTCGACCGTGCCGACGCGCAGCACGTTGCGCACGGTCAACGGCGGGGCCTTTTGCAGGTGTTTTTGTAACAGCCGGTCGGCACGCTCCAACCCGCGCAGCGTGTCTTGCGCCAGACGTTGGGCGCGGGCGCGGTCATCCGGGGGCAGCTTGTCCAGCGCGCCAGCGGCCAGAAGCTCTGACATCAGCCGTGGCTCGTCGCCCAAAATCTGATCCAGCAGATATACCGCGCTTCTGCGGGCCTGAACGCCTGTGTCTGCCATGGTCATGTCCTATCTGGGTCTCGCGTGAGGGGTTGCCGGGTTGTCTGGGCCAGCGCGCGACGTATATCAAGGGAGAACTTGGCTCAAGAGGACCATGATGCCCGATCAACGCCCCATTCCCGACAGTAGACCCGGCCCTGACCCAACTCCAAGCCCCGCGCCGGACCTGCCACCGCAACCCAAACCGGGGCCAAAGCCGATCCCCGACACGCCACATGACCCGACGCCGCAGCCCGGCCCCGATCTGCCTGCCGCCGCACAGCGCGCGCTGGCCGAGGCCGCCGCGCGCAGGAAGGCCGCAGCCGCGCTGGACCTGCCCGCTGAACTGGGCGGGCGCGATGGGCCAGAGCCGGTGCGCTATGGTGATTGGGAGAAAAAAGGCATCGCTGTCGATTTCTAAGCGGCCTTAGCGCAGGGTTAGCACCGCCGACTCGCCCGCACCCTTGTCAGAGGTGAAGCGGATTTTCGCGCCATCGCGCATCACGACTTGGCAATTATAGCCCAAATCTTTGCCACCCCAGACCAGCGTGCGGCAGAAATAGCCGCCTTTCCACGACCAACTGCCGGTGATCTGCCAAGCGGCCCCCTTGCCAGCGATGGCCCCGCCGGGGGTCACCTGCAGATTGACGAGCGGACGGGTCAGCCTTTTGCCGTTCACCGCCGCGACAAAGTCTGACTTGTTCTGAATACGGGCATACTCCGCCGCCGCGGGCAGGGCGTTCAGCGCCAGCACCGCAGACGCGGCGAGTGCAAAGGTAATCCTCATCGAAACCTCCCTTGGTGAATTGCCTTTGGCATTCACGTAAGCAAAAGAGGTAAAGTTTCAGATAATCTGCATCTGGTTCAGCGTTTCAGGCCCAACACATCAAGCATGTCATATTCGCCCGGCGTCTGTCCCTGCCCCCAAAGCGCGGCCTTCAGCGCGCCGCGCGCGAAAAGGGCGCGGTCCGAGGCGACGTGGCGCAGGATGATCCGCTCTCCAGCGGCGGCGAACATCACGTCATGCTCTCCCACGATATCGCCACCCCGGATCGCGGTGAAACCAATATCGCCCTGCTGGCGCGCGCCGGTGATCCCATCGCGGCCCCGGTCTGACACATCAGCCAGCTTTACACCGCGCCCTTCGGCTGCGGCTTCGCCCAGCATCAGAGCCGTGCCAGAGGGGGCATCGACCTTTTGGTTGTGGTGCGATTCGATGATCTCAATGTCGTAATCCACGTCCAGTGCAGCGGCGACCTGACGGGTGAGCTGTGTCAGCAGGTTCACGCCAAGGCTCATATTGCCTGCGCGAATGATGATGGCCCCCTGTTCGGCGGCTGGGGCAAGCTGCGCGATTTCCTCATCGGTCATCCCGGTGGTGCCGATGACATGCACGATCCCGGCCTTCGCGGCCTCGGCAGCAAAGGCGATCGTGGCCTGTGGCGCGGTGAAATCGATCACGGCTTGCACCTTGGCAAACGCTTCGGCTGCGTCGTCAGTTACGGTCACACCTGACGCGGTGCCCCCAATCGCTTCGCCCACGTCGCGCCCCACCCAGTCATGACCGGGACGCTCCACCGCCGCGGCCAGATGCATTTTGTCGCTAGCGGTGATCTCACGGATCAACATCTGGCCCATGCGGCCAGAGGCGCCGGTAACGGCAATGCCGGGGGTCTGTGTCATGGGGGTGTCTCCTGCAGTTCGGGGGCATGAATGGCTCGGCTGGTTTAGCCCGTCGGCGAGCGCTTGGCAAAGTGCAACCGAAGCCTTAGATGGGGTTCATGGCAAAGAACAAGTTTCATGAGGGCGCAGGCCCGTCGCAACGACAACTCCGCGTGGGCGAAACCGTCCGCCGCGCCTTGTCTGATGTACTCGCACGCGGGGACGTGCATGACACCGACCTCAACCGTCTGTCGATCACCGTGGGAGAGGTGCGCATCTCTCCTGATCTCAAGATCGCAACGGCCTATGTGCTGCCGCTGGGTGGTGAAGGTCAGGATGAGGTGCTCAAACTACTTGCGCGCAATAAGAACGAGTTGCGCCGACAGGTGGCTAAGAAACTCACGCTCAAGTTTTCCCCCGATCTGCGGTTTCAATTGGATCGGACATTCGACCGGATGGACGACACGCGCCGGATGTTGAACCAAGACGTGGTGCGCCGCGATGCGGATGCGCCGGATGATGACGCTGCCGACAGCGCGCCGGATCAGTGATCCGGGCCGGTTTGATCGCATTGGCGCTGATCGCGCTGAAAGGCACGCCTTCGGACGCTGCCGAATGTCGCAACATTACGTTTGACGGCAGTTCCTACACCGTTTGCGAGGTAGATCTGGAACGTGACGATCTGCGGCTCTTTCTCAACGATGACGCAGGCGCGCCCTATGGGTTCTTCGGCTCGTTAGATGAAGCGCTAAAGGCGCAGGGCTTGCGGCTGGGCTTTGCGATGAACGCGGGCATGTACCACGAGGACCGCTCTCCGGTCGGGCATTACGTCGAAGAAGGCGTCGAGGCGCGCGGCGTGATCGACAGCGCGGGGCCCGGCAACTTTGGCCTGCTGCCCAACGGCGTCTTCTGCCTGCGTGATGGCCGCGCCGATGTGATTGAGACCAAGCGTTACCTTGAAAACAAACCCGATTGCCGCTTTGCCACGCAATCGGGGCCAATGCTGGTGATCGACGGAGCGCTGCATCCACGATTCTTACCCAACAGCACCTCGCGCTATATCCGCAACGGCGTTGGCACCACGGCAGACGGAAAACGCGCGGTTTTCGCGATTTCCAATGACGTGGTAACCTTTCATGAGTTTGCCCGGCTCTACCGCGATGAGTTGGACCTGCCTAACGCGCTGTATTTCGACGGCAATATCTCCCGTCTGCGCGCGCCGGGACTGCGCCGTACCGGGGCGGGCTTCACCACGCTGGGGCCGATCGTCGGCATCGTCACGCCTGCAAAGTGACTTTTCCCCGGCGCTAGGGCTGGGCAGCGGCGCGTGGCTCCGTTAGAGGGCAGCACCACAAAGGCGAAGGGGCAAGACATGGCACGCAAACGCAAGGGTCGCGATATTTCAGGTTGGCTGGTGGTGGACAAACCCGCCGGGCCGACATCGACCGCCGTGGTCAACAAGGTTCGCTGGGCGCTCGAAGCCAAGAAGGCGGGCCACGCAGGCACCCTTGACCCCGAAGCGACCGGTGTTCTGGCCATCGCCTTGGGCGAAGCGACCAAGACCGTGCCCTATATCACCGACGCGCTCAAAGCCTATGAGTTCACCGTACGTCTGGGCATTGCCACCAACACCGACGATGCCGAAGGCGAGGTCATCGGCACCTCTGATCTGCGCCCCGACGATGCGGCCATCAAGGACGCGCTGAGCGATTTCATCGGGGACATCCAGCAGGTGCCGCCGCAGTTCTCTGCCGTGAAGATCGACGGCCAGCGCGCCTATAAACGCGCCCGCGATGGCGAAGAGATGGACATCGCCGCCCGCCCGCTTTGGGTGGAAAGCCTGCTGCTGCTCGACCGGCCTGACGCCGATCACGTCACGCTTGAAATGGTCTGCGGCAAGGGCGGCTATGTCCGCTCCATCGCCCGTGATCTGGGGCAAAAGCTTGGCTGCCTCGGCCACGTCCGCGAGCTGCGCCGCACATGGTCTGGCCCGTTTGAGGCCGCGAATGCCCTAACATTGGCACAGATCGACGAGATCGCCCGCACGCCAGAACTCGACACGCATTTGCTGCCACTGGCCGAAGGCTTGGTTGAGTTGCCCGAGGTCAAAGCCACGCCCGAAGGCGCGACGCGCCTGCGCAACGGCAACCCCGGCATGGTGATCGCTCATGACGTGGAATACGGCGATGAATGCTGGGCCTCGCTGGATGGCCAGCCTGTCGCCGTGGGCCGCTTCAAAGCAGGCGAGTTGCACCCCAGCCGGGTGTTCAACCGATCTTCGGACACGAACGAGGGCTAAATGGCCCTCATCACCCGCAGCCACACCAAGGGCGATGCGCCCTCCACCGCTGTCTACTCCCCCTGTGAGCAGTATCGCTACAGTCTCACACGGGTCTGGGACAGCGCCGCGCCGCGGGTGATGTTTGTGATGCTGAACCCCTCCACCGCGACGGAGGTGCAGAACGATCCGACGGTCGAGCGCTGCGAGCGCCGCGCGCGGGTGCTGGGCTTTGGCGGTTTCCGGGTGACCAATATCTTTGCATGGCGCGCCACCGATCCGCGCGACATGCGAGCCGCCCCCGACCCGATCGGCCCCGACAACGACGCCACGCTGGTCGACGGGGCCGATTGGGCCGACCAGATCATCGCCGCTTGGGGCGTGCATGGTGCTCATCTGGACCGCGGTTTGACCGTTGCCGCGCGGCTGGCTTCGGGAGCCAAACCGCTCTACCACCTTGGACTCTCCAAGGCCGGGCATCCGCGCCACCCCCTCTACCTGCCCTACACACAAGAACCGGTTTCGTGGCAGCCCTAGCGCAGCGCGCTGGCAGGCATTCGTTAACCACTTTCCCGCTATTCCTTTGATTTTACGGCCACAGCATGCCCTTTTAAGGGTGGGATGATGTGTGGGGCATCAAGCAATGAACGGGTGGAACTGCGCATGTTGTGGCTGGCTGGTGTGATGGGTCTGATGGCGGTCGGCGCCGTCACTTTCGTAGAAATCGAAACGCCGCCCGATGATGATGTTCCAGAAGGTGACACTCCGCGCGGCCCCAACACCGTCGGAGACATCCTGTCGGGCAGCGATGGCGGAGAGACAGTGCAGGGCGGCACGGGCGACGACCAACTTGGCGGATACGGCGGGAATGATCTGCTTCATGGCGCGGCCGGCGATGATGATCTGCACGGCCATGATGGCAATGACACGCTGTACGGCGATGATGGCGACGACAGCCTGCACGGCAATGACGGAGATGATGACCTTTTCGGCGGCGCAGGGAACGACAGCCTCTTTGGCCATAATGGCGATGACTTCGTCTTTGGCGGTGCCGGCGATGACGTGCTGCAAGGCTCCGCGGGGGATGACCTGCTGGAGGGCGAAGCCGGAAATGACGCGCTGCAAGGCGGGCTTGGCGATGATGCGCTGCGCGGCGGCGCGGGCGAGGATACGCTCTTTGGCGGCTGGGGGGATGACACGCTTACCGGGGCGGATGACCTGCAAAGCCGCGATTACCTGAACGGTGGCGGCGGGGATGACCTGATCGTTGCGGGGGCCGGGGACGTGGTGACATCCGGCGAGGGCACGGATCGGATCTTAATGGGCGACTGGATCGGCAGCAGCGGTGCCGCGCAGATTACGGACTACCACGCACAGGATGATTCGCTGCTTTTTGTCTGGGATGACAGCGCCGCAGCCGGGGCGGAACCGCCGCTCGCGATCCTGCCCGACCCCGATCTGCCGGGCCAATCGCTGGTTATGCTTGATGATATTATCGTTGCACGCGTTGCCGGGGACAGTGTTGCGCTTGATGATATTGCCCTGATCCCGCTCAGCGCGGCGTTTAACCTTGGCTTTGCGGCATAACGCATCTGACAAGCTGGCATAAATCACCCTTTGCCAAAGGCGCGAATTCCTCCTATACGCCCCCATCGCCTGCTGATTCCGTCAGCGGGTGATATCTCCATGGGCCTGAGCTGGACGACATCCCGGCCTGCGCCATCCATTTAAACTCTTTTCGAAAGGAGACCCCGATGTCGATTACTGCTGAAGAAAAAGCAAAAGTCATGAAAGATTTCGGCACCAAAGAAGGCGATACAGGTTCGCCCGAAGTACAGGTTGCCATTCTGACCTCGCGCATCGTCACGCTGACCGAGCACTTCAAGACCCACAAAAAAGACAACCACGGCCGCCGTGGTCTTTTGAAAATGGTCGCGACGCGCCGCAAGCTGCTGGATTACGTTAAGGCCAAAGATGAGTCCCGTTATCAGGACCTGATCAAGCGCCTCGGCCTGCGCCGCTAATTGCGGACAGCCCGCCGGGTTTCCCGGTGACAGGACGACCCAAACCTCCCGGCCCGCGCCGGGAGGTTTTTTGTTGCGCGCAGGTCAGCGCAGAGCGCAACGGAGAGAAGCCGCCGCTCACAGCCCCGCTGCGACAGAACGCTTCCCATTTGCCTTGAAAACCTGTATGTCCGCGCAATCTGAAATCCGGCGCGCGGACTCCTGCGCCTGAAAAAGAAGATACCGGAGTCAGGGGCAATACGGCCCCTATGCAATGGCCAATGGGCCAAAAAGGAAACGTAGATGTTTAATGTAACGAAAAAATCGATCCAGTGGGGCGAAGAGACGCTGACACTGGAAACCGGTAAGGTTGCCCGTCAGGCGGACGGGTCGGTGATTGCCACGCTGGGNGAAACCAGCGTTATGGCCAANGTGACGTACGCACGTCAGCAAAAGCCGGGCCAGGACTTCTTCCCCCTGACCGTGCACTACCAAGANAAATACTATGCCGCCGGTAAAGTNCCGGGTGGCTTCTTCAAGCGTGAGGCCCGCCCCACCGAGAAAGANACCCTGACCGCGCGTCTGATCGACCGTCCGATCCGCCCGCTCTTTGTCCCCGGCTTCAAAAACGAAGTTCTGGTGATGTGNACCGTGCTGAGCCACGATCTGGTGAACGACCCCGATATGGTCGCGATGATCGCCGCTTCNGCCGCGNTGACCATNTCCGGCGCGCCCTTCATGGGTCCGATCGCGGGCTGCCGCGTGGGCTATGAGGATGGCGATTACATCCTGAACCCNACAATCGACGACATGCAGGACCTGCGCCTGAACCCCGAGCAGCGCCTCGATCTGGTTGTCGCCGGCACCAAAGACGCCGTGATGATGGTNGAATCCGAAGCCTATGAGCTGTCGGAAGAGGAAATGCTGGGTGCNGTNAANTTNGCCCACGANCAGATCCAGCCGGTCATCGACNTGATCATCGATCTNGCCGAAGACGCNGCGAAAGAGCCNTTCGACTTCCAGCCNGACGANTACTCTGAGCTGTCCGCCGCTGTNAAAGCCGCTGGCGNAGACGAAATGCGCGCTGCATTCGCNATCGCCGACAAGCAAGAGCGCACCGCCGCTGTTGCCGCCGCNCGCGAGACGATNAANNGCAAGCTCACCGAAGAGCAGCTTGAGGACAAGAACCTCGGCTCCGCGATGAAGGGCCTTGAGGCCAGCATCCTGCGNGGCGACGTGGTGAAAACCGGCAAGCGTATCGANGGCCGTCGCACCGACGAAATCCGCGATATCGTGGCNGAAACCGGCATCCTGCCGCGGACCCACGGTTCGGCNCTCTTCACCCGTGGTGAAACGCANGGCNTNGTCGTGACCACGCTCGGCACCGGCGANGANGAGCAGTTCATCGACGCGCTGCACGGCAACTTCAAATCNAACTTCCTGCTGCACTATAACTTCCCCCCCTACTCGGTTGGTGAAGTTGGTCGCGTGGGCCCTCCCGGCCGTCGNGAAGTNGGCCACGGTAAGCTCGCTTGGCGTGCNCTGCAGGCGGTTCTGCCCGCAGCGACAGACTTCCCCTACACCATCCGTCTCGTGTCCGAGATCACCGAATCCAACGGNTCGTCCTCCATGGCATCCGTCTGCGGTGGTTCGCTTTCGATGATGGACGCAGGCGTGCCGCTGAAATCGGCGGTGGCCGGTGTGGCGATGGGTCTGATCCTCGAAGATGACGGCTCCTACGCGATCCTGTCGGANATCCTNGGTGACGAAGACCACCTCGGCGACATGGACTTCAAAGTGGCCGGGACCGAAGCGGGCATCACNTCNCTGCAGATGGACATCAAGGTTGCAGGCATCACGCCCGAGATCATGGAAAAAGCNCTGGCTCAGGCCAAAGAAGGCCGTATCCACATCCTTGGCGAGATGAACAAAGCGATCTCGGGTGCCGCGGACTTCTCCGTNCACGCACCNCGCATCGANACCATGCAGATCCCCACCGACAAGATCCGTGAAGTGATCGGNTCNGGCGGCAAGGTGATCCGCGAGATCGTCGAAGTCTCNGGNGCCAANGTCGACATCAACGACGAAGGCATCATCAAGATCGCNAGCGCCAATGGCGACGCCATCAANAAGGCCTANGACATGATCTATTCGATCGTGGCAGAGCCCGAAGANGGCGCNGTNTACACCGGCACCGTGGTCAAGATCGTCGATTTCGGNGCTTTCGTGAACTTCTTTGGCAAGCGCGACGGTCTGGTCCACGTGTCCCAGATCGAAAACCGCCGCCTGAACCACCCTTCGGANGTTCTGAAGGAAGGTCAGGAAGTGAAAGTGAAGCTNNTGGGCTTTGACGATCGCGGCAANGTGCGCCTGTCGATGAAAGTNGTCGATCAGGAGACNGGTGAAGANNTCGCTGCCGAGAAGAAAGAACCGGCAGAAGGTTGATTAAAACCTGCTGCGGACCCNCANCGGGGTCCGCAGTTTTTCCCGCAGGGCAGNNNNAGANATGAGCGCAGAGAANCTGGTCACGATTTGCATCACCATGGGGCTGCGNCCCGATGTCCTGCAACAAACGCTCGAAAGCCTCGGCCCGGANCTGCGTAAGCTCCCCATCATTGGCATCAACGACTTTGGCGATGCCGAAACAAGCGCGGTCTTCGACCGTCTCTGCCCCCANGGCCANCGCNTTGATCTGGGCAAACAGGTCGGACACCACCCCGCCGTTGACGCCATGTANGCCAAGGTGCGCACGCCTTATGTCTTTCACATGGANGACGACTGGGAATTCACCCGCCACGATTTNTTAGATGACGCCNTGCGCCTGCTAGAGGCNCATCCCGATGTTTCCTCGGTCTGTTTCCGCGACACCGATAACTTCTTCATCGAAGACGCGGCCCGCGCCCAGATCGTCAANGAGGACTGTGCNGGNGTCTCCTACGCGCGCATGGATGCCCTCAGCCCTAAATGGTATGGCTATACGTTCAACCCGCATCTNGCCCCCCTCTCCCTCTGGAAAGAGGTTGGCGGCTTCAGCGGTTTCAAACGTGAAAGCCATATNTCGCGTCACCTGCGCAAACAGGGTAAATTCACGGCCTTTCTGAAACCCGGCGCTTGCCAGCANATCGGGTTTGTCAGCGTCGCNCACAAACCNCCNTCCGCCTTCAAACGNTTCAANAACTGGCTGCGCGGTNGNCCCACCCCCAAAGNTTAACCCGTAAGAACCTGTTGCCNNCCCCNGGGCCGANAGGNATGAGGTCAAATCCATGCCGCAGCGCCCNAAGGGATTCGTCATCAATCTCGCCGCCTCCCCCNAACGGCTGGACAGCGCGAAGGCCGANNTGGACGGNGCNCAANTNGACCCGATCCGCGTAGACGCATTNGACGGGCGTGAAATCGACCTCGCNCAGTTCGCGCCCTATGATGATAGCAAAGCCCGACGGTTCATGGGCCGNTCGATGACCCAAGGTGAGGTCGGATGCTACGTCTCCCACCANCGCGCCGCCACAGCCTTTCTGGAAAGCGGCGATGAGATCGGCTTCGTTTTCGAAGATGATATCGCCCTACAGCCTGAGTTCAAAACCGCCGTGCCGAAACTGATAGAATGGCTCCGCGCCCGCGACGATTGGCACTGCGTCAACTTGGGCGCAACACGCTTGAAAATCACCAGNCCCATGGCNGAGGTCGCAGGCATTGAANTGCTCCGCGCNCACTATTTCCCNATGCTCGCCCATGCGCTGATCTGGAACCGCGCCGGAGCCAANGCCTTCCTTGCNGCCTCCGAGCCTATTTTCTGCCCCGCAGACAATATGTTAAGACAAGTCCTCACACGTTCCGACATGGGGCTNGCAACCGNCCAAANCCTCGTNACCGCTGGCCGGTTCGACAGTGACATTTCCGCCCGTTCNGGCGGNAANCGGGGTCAGTTCCGCCGGTCGCCGCTCTATGGTCTGCGCAANCAGCGCCGCTTGCTGCATGAAAAAGCNATGGCCTTCGCGCATAAGCTCGGCCATCGCTAACNNCGCATCANCCCGGCAGNTTNGCCTTACGCAGATAGGGCAANACAGTNTCNAACGCCCCGAACTTCGCCTTGGCGTCCTCGTCTGACACGGTCGCGGGAATGATNACATCCTCNCCNACCTGCCAATCCGCNGGCGTNGCNACNCCNTTCTTGCCAGCAGTCTGCAACCCATCCAGCGCCCGCAGCACCTCNGCAAAGTTGCGGCCCACGTTCATCGGGTAGGTCATGCTCAGCTTCAACTGCTTATCCGGCGAAATGATAAAGACCGACCGCACAGTGGCACTGTCNTTNGGCGTGCGGCCATCGGGCATNTAGGCTTCGGNNGGCAGCATATCAAAGGCCTTCGACACCTCCAGNCCNGCNTCNGCGATAATCGGGAAACCGGCCTTNGTGCCNGCAACCTTCTCAATATCGCCCTTCCANTTNTTATGCTCTTCNACCCCNTCAANGCTGACGCCAATCACCTTNGTGCCGCGCTTTTCCCACTCATCGGANAGCCGCGCCACGGCGCCGAATTCGGTCGTGCAAACGGGGGTGAAATCCTTCGGATGCGAGAACAGGATCGCCCAGCTGTCACCGACGAACTCATGCAGCGAAAAACTGCCCTGATCGGTTTCGACGGTAAGGTCGGGAATAGTGTCGTTGATACGCAAGCCCATGATATCCTCCGGGTCAATCTGTGAACAGATAGGCTAGAGGTAATCGCAAACCCCGCCATTTTCACCCCCCCGATTGCCACAAAGNAAAACTTCACCGCAGCGCCACGGCCCCCTTCNCCTTCATCCTTTCTTAAATACCGATCCCGCCCCCGCCTCNCATNNNAAGGCNGGNCACGGAGCGCCCTTCAGAACGGCGCCTTCGCCCGGACCTTGGTCGATGTCCCGCCCTGCGGATGGTTAAACCGCAACTCCTCACTATGCAGCATNAACCGCGGAAAATCCCGCGCNGGCCCGGTNGCATAGAANGGNTCGCCCANNATNGGATGCCCAAGCGCCAGCATATGCACGCGNAGCTGGTGGCTGCGTCCNGTNTTGGGGAACAGNCGNANGCGNGNGGTNTCNCCATCNGNCTTGANCNTNTTCCANTCNGTCTGNGCGGGCTTNCCNGTNTCATGGCANACCNTNTGCANNGGNCGATTGGGCCAATCAACGATCAACGGCAGATCGACNGTGCCGGACTTCTCTTCCGGCACNCCCCAGACCCNNGCNACATAGGTTTTNCGCGTCATGCGTTTTTCAAACTGCAGCCCAAGATGGCGCTGTGCATGGGGTGTCATCGCAAAGATCATCACGCCCGAGGTGTCCCGATCCAACCGATGCACCAGCAGCGCTTCGGGAAAGACCGCCTGCACCCGCGCGATCAGGCAATCGGCCAGATGCTCGCCCTTGCCCGGCACGCTCAGCAAACCAGAAGGCTTATCGACCAGCAAAACTTCGGCGTCTTCATGCAGAATGACCAGCGGATCCTGCGGCGGGTTATATTCGCTATCCATGGTTCCCCCTCGCAGATGCCGCCCCGCGGATCAAGCGGCGCGTGGCGGTCAGGCGACCGCAGCGAAACTGTCTTTGAGGATCGCGGCCAATGCATCGGCATCCGCTTGGGTGAATGCATTGGGCTGGTCGCTGTCGATATCAAAGACCCCCAGCAATTCCCCCGCGCCGTTCCAGACCGGCAGCACCAATTCCGACCGCGTCGACGAGGCGCAGGCGATATGGCCCGGGAAGGCATCGACATCTTCCACCAATTGCACCTCGCCCGTGCGGGCCGCAGCCCCGCAGACCCCGCGCGAAAACGGGATCACCAAACAGCCGTGTCCGCCTTGATAGGGCCCGATCTTAAGCAACTCAGGCGCGGTGACACGGTAGAACCCGGTCCAGTCGAACCGGTCATCTGCGTGATGTACCTCGCAGGCGATGGTGGCCATCAGCGCCACGGCATCGTCTTCGCCCTCCGTCAGAGCGGCAATGGTTTTCGATAGGGTTTGGTAGTCGACTGTCATGGAAAAACTCATATTGCGGATAGAGAAAGGGAGGCAGCCCGCCCCCCTTTGGATACGTTAAGAAGCCGTGGGATCAGGGACGCTCAATCGCGATGGCCGTGCCTTCGCCGCCGCCGATGCAGATCGCCGCGACACCGCGCTTCAACCCGCGCTTTTCCAGTGCGTTCAACAGGGTCACCATGATCCGCGCGCCTGAGGCACCGATGGGATGGCCAAGCGCACAGGCGCCGCCGTTGACGTTCACGATGTCATGCGACAGGTCCATCTCATGCATGAAGGCCAGCGGCACCACGGCGAAGGCTTCATTGACCTCCCACAGGTCCACGTCTTCTTTCTTCCAGCCGATCCGCTCCAGCAGTTTCTGCGCTGCGGGCACGGGTGCAGTGGTGAAAAGCCCCGGCGCTTGCGCGTGGCTGGCATGGCCGACGATCCGAGCGCGGATGGTCTGGCCGCGGGTCTTGGCGGTCTCCTCATCCGCCAGCACCAGCGCCGCCGCCCCATCGGAGATCGACGAGGAATTCGCCGCCGTCACCGTGCCCCCCTCGCGGAAGGCCGGTTTTAACTGAGGGATCTTCTCAGGCCGGGCGCTGGCAGGCTGCTCATCCGCGCCGACCGTGGTGCTGCCCTTGCGCGATGTCACCTCAACCGGGGCGATTTCATCGGCAAAGGCACCGCCCTCTTGGGCCTCAATCGCCCGCGACAGCGACGCGAGTGCATAGTTGTCTTGGGTCTCACGGGTAAACTGAAACCGCTCGGCGCAATCTTCGGCAAAGGTGCCCATCAGGCGGCCTTTGTCATAGGCGTCTTCCAAGCCATCAAGGAACATATGGTCGATCACCTGCCCATGGCCCAACCGCGCGCCGCCGCGCATCTTGGGCAGCACATAAGGCGCGTTGGTCATGCTCTCCATGCCGCCCGCGACCATCACATCGGTATGGCCAAGCGCGATCTGGTCAAAGGCCATCATCGCCGCTTTCATGCCAGAGCCGCACATTTTGTTGAGCGTAGTGGCGGGCACTTCTTCGCCCAGACCTGCCTTGAACCCGGCCTGACGCGCGGGCGCTTGGCCCTGACCTGCGGGCAATACGCAGCCCATCAGCAGCTCCTGCACTTCGGCGGGGTCCGTCGTCCCCAACGCCGCCTTGATTGCGCTGCCGCCCAATTCCGCGGCTGTCAGCCCTTGGAAAGCCCCTTGGAAACCGCCCATCGGGGTTCTGGCTGCACCGGTTATCACGACATTGCGCATCACGTTCTCCTAGAGTTGCACCGCACACCAGTTGGTAAGGTTTTACGGTTAATCACGTCTCGAACTTCAAAGTCTCGAGGCATGTTTATGGAAGTTTCCGCCAAAACAGAAGACCGCTTTTGCGTGGTCAGCGTGCTGCACGAACGGATCGACGCCGCCGCCGCGCTGGAGTTCAAGGACGCGGTGCGCCGCGCCACGACCCAAGCGCCATCGGTGGTGATCCTTGACCTGCACCGGGTCAACTTCATCGATTCCAGCGGGCTGGGCGCGATCGTGGCGGCGATGAAACATCTGGCACCGCAGCGGGCCTTGGTGCTGGCCGGGCTAACTCCGGCGGTGGAAAAGGTCTTTACCCTTACCCGGATGGACACGGTCTTTGGCATTTTTCACACGCTGGACGCCGCCCTCAGCGCGCACCGGGGATAGCGCCATGCGGCAGCCCGCCGCGCGCTCTGCGCTTTGCCCGTTTGAGATCACCGTTCACAGCGGCCCCCACGCCGCGCGGGAGGCTCTGACGCTCTTGCTGGACGGTCTCACCTGCCTCGCGCTTGAGGCCGAAGAGGTCTGCGTGGTGCGATTGGTCGTCGCCGAAATGCTCAACAATATCGTCGAACATGCCTATTCGGATGCCGACCTTCCCGGCCCCATCCACATTGCCTGCCATCATGCGCCCGATGGCCTGCACCTTGCCGTGTCGGACGAGGGGCTGCCGATGCCCGACCTGCAAGCGCCCTTGGGCCTGCCGCAAGAGATCGACCGCCCGGTCTGCGATCTTCCCGAAGGGGGTTTTGGCTGGTTTCTGATCCGCGATCTAGCAAAAGACCTGAGCTATCGCCGTCTGGCCCAAGAAAACCGGATCGACCTGCGGCTCCCGGTCGGGTTGCCGCCGCGTTAACCCCTGCGGCAGTGCAGCAGGCAGATTTCGCAAAACGGCCCCGCTCGGATCACAATTGCGCCTTGGTTGTAGGGCAAAAGAATGCCTGTAGCTGCAAATAGCTTCCCTCGGCATCGTGTTTAATAGCCCCCACCCAGTACGCGGTGCCGAGGAACTTTGCCCGCATTGGCAGAACCGAAATGACCGTCTAGGGTCACGCTGATATATCAGCGAGGGACAGCACATGCGCGATTTTCACTTTCCCGGCCGGTCACCGGTCTTGGCCACCAATGGCATCTGCGCCACGTCGCACCCGCTCGCCGCGCGGGCGGCGGTCGATATCCTTGCGCGCGGGGGCAACGCCATGGACGCGGCCATTGCAGGGGCGGTTCTGCTGGGCATCTGCGAGCCGCAGATGACCGGGATCGGCGGCGATTGCTTCGTGCTCTACTCTCCGGCGGGGAGCGAAGAAGTCCATGCGCTAAACGGCTCAGGCCGCGCACCCGCGGCGCTGGACGCCGCCAAGCTGCGCGACAAGGGCGAGAAGACGGTGCCGCTGCGCTCAGCCGATGCGGTGACCATTCCCACCGCCATAGATGCCTTTTGCCACCTGTCAGACAGCCTCGGCAAGCTGGGGCTGGACGCGCTGCTGGCCCCCGCGATCCACTATGCCGACGCCGGGGTGCCCGTCGCCCCGCGCGTGGCTTTTGACTGGGCCACGGACGGCGGCACCCTTCAGGGGCGCGCGCGGGACCACTTCCTCATCAACGGCAAAACGCCCCGCGTCGGTGATATTTTCCGCGCGCCGGGACAGGCCGAAGTGCTGCGCCGCGTGGCCGCGAAAGGGCGCGATGCCTTCTACACCGGAGAGATCGCCGAAGACATGATCGCCACCCTGCAAGCCGCAGGTGGCAGCCATAGCGCCGAGGATTTCGCCAGCGCCCGCGCCGAGGTCTCGACGCCCGTGTCGGGCCACTACAAAGACCTCGAAGTGGTCGAACATCCGCCCAATGGCCAAGGGGCGACCGCCTTGCTGCTGATGAATATCCTAGATCACTTCGACATCGCCGGAATGGACCCACTGGGAGCCGAGCGGCTGCATATTGAGGCCGAGGCCACCAAGCTGGCCTATGACGCGCGCAACCGGTTTCTGGCGGACCCGGATCACACCACGCGGTTGGAGCATATGTTGGCGGCTGAGACCGCCCGCGCCCTTGCAGCGCTGATCGATCCCAAACGCGCCATGGCCGCCGCCGCGCCGATCAGCGAGGCGGTGCACAAAGACACGATCTATATCACCGTGGTGGATGGTGACGGCATGTCGGTCTCGCTGATCTATTCGATCTTCCATGGCTTCGGCTCTGGTATCGCCTCGGACAAGTTCGGCATCCTGCTGCAAAACCGTGGCGCAGGCTTCACGCTGGAACANGGCCACCCGAATGAGCTGAAAGGCGGCAAACGCCCGATGCATACGATCATTCCCGGCATGATCCGCGAAAACGGTCGCGTGACCATGCCCTTTGGCGTGATGGGCGGGGCCTATCAGCCCTGCGGCCACGCGCGCTTTGCCTCGAACCTCACCGATTTCGGCATGGACGTGCAAAGCGCCATCGACGCGCCNCGCGCCTTTGCCGATGGGCAAGTGATGAAGGTCGAACGCGGCTTTGGCGACGATGTGCGCCAGACATTGAGCGATCTGGGCCATAAGGTCGAAGTGCCTGAAACGGCAATCGGCGGTGCGCAGGCGATCCGCATCCGCGAAGATGGCGTGCTGGAAGGCGCGAGCGACCCGCGCAAGGACGGCTGTGCCTTGGGGTATTGATGAAACGTCTGGCGGGCTGGCAACGGCCCGCCGGGCTCAGTTCATCTGGAAATGCAGCGGATAGGCACCGTCGGTGAAGGGGCCGAAAAGATCGGGGATATCGGGGTGGTCCACAGGCTCCCCCGAATAATCAGCCACGAGGTTCTGCTCGGATACATAGGCCACATAGTAGCTCTGATCATTCTCGGCCAAGAGATGATAGAACGGCTGGTCTTTCACCGGACGGTTCTCTTCGGGAATCGCCTCATACCATTCTTCGGTATTGGCGAATTCTGGGTCGACGTCAAAAATCACGCCCCGAAAGGGATGCTTCTTGTGACGGACAATCTGCCCGAGGTGATATTTTGCGCGTGTTCGTATCATAACATGCTGCCCCTACCCCTCGACGGTAGCCCTTTCAAGGGGCTTTTGTCCAATCACAGCGACTGTGCGCGGGGAAACAGACTGTGAACGCAGCACCGACAGTGGGTTTCCGGCAGCACTCTGGGCAGGCGATCAACCGGTTTGTCGGGATTTCGCGGAATACCGCCTGCGCAGGGCTGCGCGGTCAGCGCAATATCGCGCAACGCGGCGCGTAATTTCCCAATTTAGTGATGTGATGAAGGGGGTGAATCGGTTAAAGTCCTTTGAAAAAACGTCCCCTAACAAAAAACGAGAGGCGAGAGGCAGATGAGCAAGCATTTTTGCGCAATGATGATCGTACTGCTGGTGGCATCCTGCGGCGGCGGGCCTCAAACGGCCCCGCGTGATCTGGATAACGCCTGCACGATCCTGAAAGAGCACCCCGACTATCTGAGGGCATTCCGCGCGACCGAGCGCAAATGGGGTGTACCAATCCACGTGCAGATGGCCACCATCCATCAAGAAAGCAAATTCGTGGCTGACGCGCGGACGCCGTTCAAATACGTGCTGGGCGTGATCCCGATGGGCCGCCAGTCCAGCGCCTTTGGCTATTCACAGGCCTTGGACGCGACGTGGGATGAATATCTGGAATCCGAAGGCCGCTGGCGTGCGAAACGCGATGAGATCCGCGACGCGAGCGATTTCATGGGCTGGTACATGAACCTGACGCGCGACCGGAACGGCGTGTCTCTGCATGACGCCCGCAACCAATACCTCGCCTATCACGAGGGGCACACGGGTTTTTCCCGGCAGAGCTACAACAGCAAGGCTTGGTTGGTCGGGGTCGCGGGCAAGGTCGATTCCCGCGCCAAACTGTATGAAAGACAGATCGCCGGCTGCCGTTTGGGCCGCTGGTAAAAACGATCTAATCCAATGCAAAACGCCCCGGCTGGATCAGCCGGGGCGTTTTTTGTTTCAGCAGGGCCGCTTAGCGTTTGCTGCCTGCCCGTGCGCCTGCGGTGTCAAACAGACTGTTGGAGATATTGCCCCCCACCTGCATGTCACCCAGCACAACGGTCGTGGCGCTGCCATTGCCGTCGTTGATGATCCACTGACGCAGCTGCACCGGGTTGCCGGTGAACTTCATCCGGATGTTGCCATATTGCGGGTTGGCGGGGTCTTGGGCCGTGACTGTGGTGGCGGTGCCGTCATAGCTGTGACCGGTCACCATTTTGGCGCGGCCCAGATTGACGTTTTCCGCCAAGATGATCGACAGCGGGGTGCGCGCCAACGGGTAAGTCTCTGCCGGTTGGTTGGACTTCTTGTCATAGATCACAACCGTATTGGCACCCGCAACGACCAGACCGGAATCAGGGGCGTTATATTCGAAACGTACCTTACCGGGGCGTTTGATATAGATCGTGCCCGAGCTGATCGACCCATCGTCGTTGATCTGGGTAAAGTCGCCCTTGGCGGTGCGAAGCTGGTTCAGATAGCCCGAGATCTCGTTCAGCGACAGTTGCTGCGCCGCCGCCGCGAGGGGGGCCGATACGGCCAGACCAACCGCCAGAATAGCAGAAGTAAGTTTACGCATGTTGTTCGTCCTGTGTTGCCTCACGTTCTGACATAGGGCGGGTGGGCGTGATATTCGATATCAGGGGGCGGTTTTTCGCTATCGCAGCCTCTGCCCCATAAAAAAACACCGCCGGGAGGGAGGCCCGGCGGTGTTTTCTTTATGACCGCCCCCGAGAGGGGAGGGGGCGCGTAGCCTATGCCTGTTCCGGCACCAGAATCTCGCGCTTGCCAACATGGTTGGCCGGAGACACGAGCCCCTCTTCCTCCATCTGCTCCACCAAACGCGCGGCCTTGTTATAGCCAATCGCCAGTTTGCGCTGGATGTAAGAAGTCGAGCATTTGCGGTCTTTGATGACCACCTGAACGGCGGTGTCATAAAGCGCGTCTTCACCATCGGTATTGCCGCCAAGGCCCAGCACCGCGTCGATGTTGCTTTCTTTATCCTCGGACGGCCCTTCGACCACGCCACCGACATAGTCGGGCTCACCGAATTGCTTGAGGTGGTTGACGATCTCTTCGACCTCTTCGTCGCTGACGAAGGGGCCGTGGCAACGGGTGATCTTGGCCCCGCCTGCCATATAAAGCATGTCGCCCATGCCCAGCAGCTGCTCGGCACCCATCTCACCCAAGATCGTGCGGCTGTCGATTTTCGAGGTCACTTGGAAGGAAATCCGCGTGGGGAAGTTCGCCTTGATCGTGCCGGTGATAACATCGACTGAGGGGCGTTGCGTCGCCATAATCAAGTGGATACCCGATGCCCGCGCCATCTGCGCCAGACGCTGAATGCAGGCTTCGATTTCCTTGCCCGCGACCATCATCAGGTCGGCCATCTCGTCGACGATAACGACGATATAGGGCAGCGCCTCGGGGGTATTTTCCTCGGTCTCAAAGATCGGCTCGCCGGTATCTTCGTCAAAGCCGGTTTGCACAGTGCGAGAGAACATCTCGCCCTTGGCCAGCGCTTCGCGGACGCGACCATTGTAGCCTTCGATGTTCCGCACGCCCATCTTGGACATCTTGCGATAGCGCTCTTCCATCTCGCCCACGGTCCATTTCAGCGCNACAACNGCCTTTTTNGGGTCGGTCACAACCGGGGACAGCAGNTGNGGNATGCCGTCATANACNNNNAGTTCNANCATCTTNGGNTCGATCATGATCATCCGGCATTCCTGCGGCGTCAGCTTGTANAGCAGCGACAGGATCATCGTGTTGATCGCCACGGATTTACCCGAACCGGTGGTCCCCGCGATCAGCAGGTGCGGCATTTTCGCAAGGTTGGCGACAACCGGATCGCCGCCGATGTCCTTGCCAAGCGCCAGCGGCAGGCGCTGGTTGCCATCGCCGAAATCACGGCTCGACAGGATTTCGCGCAGGATCACCTTCTCGCGGTTCTCATTGGGCAGTTCGATGCCGATCACGCTGCGGCCCGGCACGGTGGAAACACGCGCCGACAGCGCGGCCATGGAGCGCGCGATGTCATCCGCCAGACCGATGACGCGGCTGGCCTTGAGACCCGGCGCAGGCTCAAGCTCATACATGGTGACGACAGGACCGGGGCGCACGGCGACGATTTCGCCCTTGACGCCGTAATCATCGAGCACGGTTTCCAGCATCCGCGCGTTTTCTTCCAGCGCCTCGTCGCTCAGGTGCAGACGCTGCACGCTTTCGGGGCTTTCCAAGAGGCTCAGCGGCGGCAATTCGAAACCGGGGTGCGTGTCGTCAAAGGTCAAGGTGGGCTGCGCCTCGACCTGCGCCTGTTTCGAGGGCTGGACGGGTTTGCGGGTGGGCTGCTGCACCACTTTGCGCGGCTCGGCCACGGGGATTTTCATCGCCTCTGGCGCCGGCGCTTGCTGCAACGGCAGGGTTTCAGAGGTGACGGTATCCTCGTAACGCTCAACCATCGGCTCTTGCATCATCGGCTCGTCGACCATCGGCTCCGGTGCCGGCTCAGGCTGCACCTGCGGTTTGCGCAGCAGCGGCTCAGGGCGCAGGGTGGCAGCGCCTGCGGTCAAAGGCGGCTCGGCGCGCAGGGTGGCGGGCTGGCTGGTGTTCAGCAACAGCGGGTCCGGTCCACGGCCCCGGCCTTTGGTCAGCGGCGCGGTTGTCGGCGTGTGGATCGCATTGGCATTACGGACGCGGTTCTTGATGACATCGGCGATCTTGCTCTTGATGCGCTCCTCGCCCGGTGTCTCATCCACGATGGCGTCGCTGTAGGTCTCGATCAGTTCCGGCTCGGGCATATCGTCCGCTTCGGGGCGTTTGATAAGACCGGGCATGCGGCCAAACAGGCTGCGCGGCTCTGCTTCCGGCTCAGGCATAGGGGCTTGCTGCGCGTAATAATCCTGACCAGCATCCTGTGCGGCCCAAGTCTCGGCTTCCTCAGCCTCCTGGCGGCGGCGCTCACGGCGTTCGGCCTGACGGGCCGACAGGTTCTGCGCGGCAACGACGGCACCGCTGGCGCCACGGCCCAGAAGGGTCATCAACCCGGCATAGGCCATGATCAGACCGACCAGCAGGAACCGCGTGATGCGCATCAACTCGGCCTTGGTGAAGCCCAGCACAAAGGCACCCAGAGCCAGAATCGCCACGCCCATCAAAAGCGACATCAGCTTGACCGTCAGGGTCGAGCCGATGGGCAAGACCGTCAGCAACGCGCCCATAACGGTATCGCCAAAAAGCCCGCCAAGACCGAAGCTATGGGTCAGCAGCCATTCCTGACCGGGGGCCAGCGTCGCGGCATAGATCGCCCCAAGCGCCACGGCGATGGGGGCAAAGATCAGACGGCCAAGAGCGCGGTCATCGCCCTGATGCAGCGCGAAACGCCCGCCCCAGAACAGCAGGACGATGGCAATGCCCCAAGCGCCCCAGCCCACGATCATGAACAGCGGTGCGGCGATGGAGGCACCGATCCGGCCCATCCAGTTTTGCACGGGCGCATCGGTGGAGACCATCCAGTTTGGATCGTCGGGCGTGTAGCTGCCGATCATCATGGCGGCCATAATGCCCAGCATGATCAGCGCCAGCCCCAGCAGTTCACGACCGCGCTTTTCGATTGCCTCGGCCATGTTGCTGTCTAGCAATGGATCGCGTCCCCGTGTCTGATATGCCATGTCGTCCCTCGCTTATGTCGAATACAGACAGTCGCGGATCGCTTCCAACCCGCGCGTCGTTTCGTCTTTTGGGGCCACCAAGGCGACCCGAATGTAATTCTGACCGGGATTGGTCCCGGCAACGTTCTGCGCCAGATAGCTGCCGGGCAGCACCCGCACGCCTGTCTCGCGCCACAGTTTCAGCGCCGCAGCCTCGTCATCTTCAACCGGGAGCCACAAAAAGAACCCCGCCTCGGGGCTCGCGTAGCCCGGCACATTGCCAAAAATGCGGTCGGCGATGGCGTATTTCTCTTGGTAGAGCGCGCGGTTCTCCTCCACATGCGCTTCATCCGCCCAAACGGCGGCAGCGGCCTGCTGCAAGGGCAGCGGCAACGGCGCACCGGCGTAATTGCGCAACTGTTTGATCTCACGCATCGTCTCTGGTCCGCTGGCGGCAAAACCCGAACGCAGCCCCGGCAGGTTGGAGCGCTTCGACAGCGAGTGAAAGATCACCACGCGGTTGCGGTCGGTGCCGAGTTCCTTAACCACCTCCAGCGCGCCGGTGGGCGGCGTGGCGCGGTAGATCTCAGAATAGCATTCATCAGCGAAGATCAGGAAATCATATTTCTCGGCCAATGCGATCAGTTCGGCCCAATAATCGCGGCTGGCGACGACGCCCTGCGGGTTGGCGGGCGAACAAAGGTAGGCCGCCGTGGTGCGGCGGAGCACCTCTTCGGGCAAGCTGGCGAAATCGGGCAAATGCCCGGTCTCGGCGGTGGCGGGGACCATGATCGGCTCTGCTGCGCCCGAAATCGCGCCGATCATATAGACTTGGTAGAACGGGTTCGGCATGAGGATCGCCGACGTCTCGCCGTTCTTGGTCGGCGGGCAGAGCGCGATAACGGCGTTATACAGCCCCTCGCGGGTGCCGTTCAGCGCCATAACCTCGCTGTCGGGGTCCATTTCGACACCATAGCGCCGGTCGATCCACGCGGCGATCGCGCCGCGCAATTCGGGCGAGCCGTCGTTCGGCGGGTATTTGTTGAAACCTTCGGCGTGTTTCGTGATCTCATCCGTGACCCAAGCCGGGAAAGCATGTTTCGGCTCGCCAATGGTCATGTGAATCGGCGTACCGCCGCCCTCATGCCCATCAAGCAAGGCGCGCAGGCGCGGCCACACGTGGGCCGGAAGGTTCGAAAACCGCTCGGAATACATCATCAAAACTGCCTCGGATCGGGATCATTTGCGCCCCGTTTGCCCCAAGGTACCCAAGGGCGTCCCTCCCGTCCAGAAAAACCGGGAGATTTGCGGCCCTTGTGGCTTTTCGGTCGTGCGCTGTTATGCCTCGCGCAGGGCCGCTTCAGCCGCTGCACCAAGGCGCAAAAGCTGCTCTTCGGCATTGGGAGCCGCCATCAAAGAGATGCCGCAGGACGGCGTTCCGGTTGGCAACGTAAGCGCGCAGAGCCCCATCAGATTCGCGACTCGCGTGTTGCGCAGAGACAGGAGATTCTGCGCGAGGTAGTAGTCGTGATCGCTGTTCAGCCGCTCAATGTTTGGTGGCAGCATCGGCGCGGTCGGCACCAGTACGGCGTCATAGCCCGCCACGGCCCGGTCATAGCCCGCCCGCGCCAGATCAAGTTTGGCCCAAGCGGCAACGTAATCGGGGCCGGAGAACCCCTTACCTAACCGAAAACGCTCAAGAATTTCGGTGAACATCGCCTCTGGATTGGCCTCAATGACATCTCGCCAAAGACCGTAGGCTTCGGTGGTGTAGAGACAAGAACTCAGCGGCATCGCCTCTTCGACCTCGGGCACGGCGATTTCATCGACAGTAGCACCCGCGTCTCGCAACCGCTCCACTGCCGCGTTGAAAGCCGCCTTTGGCTCTTCGGAAAGCTCATCCATCACGACATTGGTCAGCACCGCAAAGCGGCAGCCTTCCAACTCACTCTCTTGCAAATCGGCGGGTTTGGCCCCTTCCAGAACGCCCAGCAGCAGCGCCGCGTCCTCAACAGAACGGCAAAGCGGGCCAACCGTGTCGAACTTTGCCGCCAGCGGCACCGTCCCGGCGAGGGAGACCCGTCCAGCCGTGGTTTTAAGCCCGACCAGATCATTCCACGCCGCCGGAATACGTACCGACCCGCCAGTATCAGACCCAATCGCCGCCGCCGCCAAACCAAAGGCAACCGAAGCCGCAGCCCCCGAGGACGATCCACCAGAGACACTGTCAGGCTCGTTCACGCAGGGCGGTGTCGCGGTGCTGGGATTATGGCCAAGGCCCGAGAAGGCCAATTCGCTCATGTGGGTTTTGCCCAGACAGACCAAACCCATCGCGGTCGCATTGGCCAGAACTTCCGCATCACGCTCCGGCACGCGGCCCTCTAGCAGCTTGGTTCCCGCCTCCGTCGCTGTGCCAGCGGTATCGAATAGGTCTTTCCAAGAGATTGGCACACCATCGAGGGGCGACAGGCGCTGGCCGTCGCGGGCGCGCTCTGCCGCCGCCGCCGCTTCGGCGCGGGCGCGCTCGGGGGTGACGCGGGCATAGATACGGTCGCGCATCGGATGTGCGTCGATGGCATCAAGAAAGGTATCGCAAAGCGCCACGGGGTCGATATCGCCCGCCGCGATTCCGCGCCCCAGATCCGCCGCCGTCATTTCCAACCATTCGCGCATGTCGTACCCCTTGCCGATGTTCGTGGCGAACCTAGCGACCGTTCGGCGCATGGACAATCCCCGCGCGCAGGTCATATCTAGGGCCATGGATTTTGACCACGATATCGCGATCATCGGCGGCGGGCTGAACGGCCCTGCCCTTGCCTTGGCCCTCAGCCGCGCGGGTTTGCGCGTGGCGGGGATTGACGCCCTGCCCGCGCGGACATTTGAGAACGCCGACTTCGATGGCCGCGCCTATGCGCTGGCGCTGACCTCGGTGCGACTGATGGAAGGCCTCGGCATCTGGCCTGAAATCGCCGGTGACGCCCAGCCGATGCTTGAGATCAAAGTCACCGATGGGCGCGCCGGAACCGGCCCCTCGCCCATGTTCATGCATTTCGACCATGCCGAGATCGAAGAAGGCCCGATGGGTCATATGGTCGAAGACCGCCACCTGCGGCGCGCCTTGCTAAAGGCCGTTGCGGCCGATCCGGCGATCACCATGTTGAACGACACCCGCGTCACCGATCAAACGGTCGAGCCGACCGGCATCACCCTGACGCTGGAGAGTGGCAAGACACTGCGCGCGCGGCTGGCCGTGGGGGCCGATGGGCGCGGCAGCGGCACGGCTGAACGCGCGGGCATCAAGCGCATCGCATGGTCCTATGGTCAGACGGCGCTGGTCTGCGTGGTCGATCACGAAAAACCGCATAGCGGCATCGCGCATCAGTTCTTTATGCCCCCCGGCCCGCTGGCGATCTTGCCGCTGACTGGTAACCGCTCGCTGATCGTCTGGAGCGAAGCCAGCGCAAATGCCGCCGCCATTAATGCCCTGCCGGATGCGCAATACCTTGACGTGCTGCGCCCGCGCTTCGGCAGCTTTCTGGGGGAGCTTTCCCTGACCGGCCCGCGCTACAGCTATCCGCTGGGCCTGTCGCTGGCGCATTCCATGACCGCGCCGCGCGTGGCGCTTTTGGGAGATGCGGCACATGGAGTGCATCCCATCGCAGGTCAGGGGTTGAACGCAGGCCTACGCGATGTGGCGGCCTTGGCCGAGGTGATTGCCGATGCGGTGCGACGGGGCGAAGACCCCGGAAACGACGCGGTACTGGCGCGTTATCAGGAATGGCGGCGCTTCGACAATGCCAGCCTCGCGCTGGCGACAGACAGCTTTAACCGGCTGTTTTCAAACGATAATGCGCTTTTGCGTCTGGCCCGTGACATGGGCATGGCCGCGATCAACGCCCTGCCCGGCCTGCGCCGGACCTTCATCCGCGAAGCGGCAGGGCTGACGGGTGACCTGCCCCGATTGATGCGTGGGAAGCCCCTTTAGCGGGGCCCAGTTACAGCGTCCGCGCCTCATCCGGCAGCATCACCGGAATGCCATTGCGGATCGGATAGGCCAGCCCGGCAGCTTTCGACACCAGTTCTTGCTTTTCTGCGTCATAGGTCAGCGTCGTCTGGGTGCGCGGGCAGATCAATGCCTCCAGCATCCGGCGGTCGAATTGAACGGTCGCATCCGTCATTGCATCAAGCCCTCTTCCTGACCGCCGCGCATCGCGAATTCGATCAATGTCACCAATGTCTCGCGCCGGGTTTCCAGCGAAGGCGCCTCTAGCAACGCCTGTTTGTCCTCGGCTTCAAACTCCAACATCATCGACAGGGAGTTTATCAGCAGCTCATCCTCAGCATCTTTCAACGTGTCCCAATCAGCCGAGAGGCCGCGGGTGTCGAAATACCGCCCCAAGAGATCAAGAAACCGCACCCGGTCGAAACTGTCGTCGACCTCATCCTCGCCCAAGTCACGGTCAAAGCCCGCCCAGTTCACATCGCAGCGGCGATAGGGGGAAAAGCCTTCAATCTCTTCCACCACACGAAAGCGCGAGACGCCGCCAAGGGTCACCATATAGCGGCCATCCTCGGTCTCGGAAAACTGGGTGATGCGCCCCGCGCAGCCGATCTGGTGCAGCCCGTTGCCGTCGCGGCCGGGCATCTCGTTGGGCTGGACCATGCCAATCAACCGCGTGTCAGTCTTGAGCGCGTCTTCGATCATCTGAAGATAACGCGGCTCGAAGATATGCAGCGGCAGGCGCGAGCGGGGCAGCAGCAGCGCCCCTGCCAACGGAAAGATCGCAATAGTCTTGGGCAGTTCTGCTGGCTTGATCATGACAAGGGACTTAGCGCGCCCGTCTCCTCAGGCAAATATCATTGACGACAGTTTGCGACGGCCATTGAGCACCACCGGATCATTGGGCTTAAGCGCCTCAAAAATAGTGAAAAGCTGCGTTTTGGCGGCGCTGTCATTCCACTCACGGTCCCGACGGAACAGTTCCAACAGGTGATCGACAGCGGCCTCGGCATCGTCATGCGCGTAAAGCGCTTGGGCCAGATCGAACCGCGCCTGATGGTCGTCGGGGTTCGCCTCTACCTTCTCGGTCAACTCGGCCACGGGGCCTGCATCCGCAGCCTGATGTGCCAGCTGCAACTGGGCATGGGCGGCTTCGAGTTCGGGGGCTTTGGAGATTTCGATCGGCGCACCGTTCAGCAGGGCCTCGGCCTGATCCAATGCGCCCATGGCGATATGGGACCGGACCATGCCACCATAGGCGGGCGCGTTCATCGGGTCTTCTTCCAGAATTGCGGCAAAGGTCTGCGCCGCATCCGTGGCGGCCCCCTCGGCCAGCATCTCTTCGGCTGCAGCGACGGCATCGGCCAGCGTATCGCCGGGGGCTTCGCCGCCCCCTGCCTTTACCACGCGATCGACGAAAGCCTTGATCTCGGACTGCGGCAGCGCGCCTTGGAAACCGTCGACCGGCTGGCCTTTG
>NZSX01000054.1 GCA_002703405.1 Sulfitobacter sp.
ACTGACATGACCGGCACCGTTCAGCTGGCAGAAGGCACCGAGATGGTCATGCCGGGCGACAACGTGTCCTTCGGCGTTGAGCTGATTGCACCGATCGCCATGGAAAACGGCCTGCGCTTCGCGATCCGCGAAGGTGGCCGTACCGTTGGCGCCGGCGTCGTTTCCAAAATCACTGAGTGATTTTGGGCTGGGCCTTCGGGCCTGACGTCTGAGAGATTTGAAAGGCCGCAGCGTTTGCTGCGGCCTTTTGCTTTTGTGGGGGAGGGGGCTTTNTGGGANGCTTCNGTGAAGANGGGAAAGCTAAGTGTGGTTTTCGGTGGTTTCCGGTGGTGATTGNACGTTGGCGGGGTGCGCTGTCNCGCCGTGGCCNGCGTGACTTTGCGCACTGGTTCTAAAAACACGGGGGTTTTTAGAACCCTCTTGCCACCTGTTGCGATTCCCCCTATAGGACGCCCATTGAACCGGGGTGCGTTAGACGCGCCCCGTTTGATTTAATACCAAGGCGCGATGAGGGGGCCGGATGAGCCTGCTTCCTCCAATCCGTTAGAATCCCAAAACAAGGGATATGCATATGGCCGTTCAAAGCCAGAACATCCGCATTCGCCTNAAGGCGTTTGACTACCGGGTGCTCGATGCCTCCACTCAGGAAATCGTCAGCACCGCCAAGCGCACAGGCGCTTCGGTTCGCGGTCCCATTCCGCTGCCGAACAAAATCGAGAAATTCACCGTTCTTCGTGGTCCCCACGTTGACAAGAAATCCCGTGACCAGTTCGAAATCCGCACGCACAAGCGTCTGCTGGATATCATTGATCCGACCCCCCAGACCGTGGACGCGCTGATGAAGCTCGACCTCGCCGCTGGCGTGGATGTCGAGATCAAGCTGCAATCGTAAGCCGGGAGGGTAATCATATGTTGCGCTCAGGCGTTATTGCAAAAAAAGTCGGCATGACCCGGCTGTTCATGGAAGACGGCAAGCAGATNCCTGTGACCGTTCTTCAGTTGGACAAGCTTCAGGTTGTCGCACAGCGCACCGCAGACCGTGACGGCTACACCGCCGTTCAGCTNGGTGCCGGTTCGGCGAANGCCAAACGCACAAGCCAAGCCATGCGTGGCCANTTCGCAGCNGCGAAAGTGGAACCCAAGCGCAAGGTTGCTGAGTTCCGCGTCGATGCGGANGCGATGCTGGACGTTGGTGAGGAAATCATCGCGGACCATTACTTCGCGGGTCAGTACGTTGACGTTGCAGGCACTTCGATCGGTAAAGGTTTTGCCGGTGCGATGAAGCGTCACAACTTCGGCGGTCTGCGGGCGACACACGGTGTCTCCATCAGCCACCGTTCGCACGGCTCCACAGGCCAGTGTCAGGATCCNGGCAAGGTTTTCAAAGGTAAGAAAATGGCCGGTCACATGGGCGCTGCCCGTGTNACCACGCAGAACCTCGAAGTCGTCAAGACNGACAGNGCGCGTGGCCTGATCATGGTCAAAGGCGCCGTTCCTGGCTCCAAAGGTGGCTGGGTCACCGTCAAGGATGCGGTNAAAAAGCCGTTCCCCGAAGACGCGATTCTGCCCGCCGCTCTGAAATCCGCCGCTGAAGAAGCCGCGAAAGCCGCCGAAGAGGCAGCCGCCGCAGCCGCAGCAGAGGCAGAAGCCGAAGCCAAGCGTTTGGCCGAAGAGCAAGCCGCACAGGAAGCCGAAGCGCTGAAAGCCGCAGAAGCTGAAATCGCAGCTGAAGGTTCGGATGCCGANAATTCCGATGCCGACGCTGACAAGAAAGAAGGTGACGCATGAAACTCGATGTCATCAAACTCGACGGTGGCAAAGCCGGGTCCGTAGACCTGGACGAAGCNCTGTTCGGCCTTGAGCCGCGTGCCGACATCCTGCACCGCGTCGTNCGCTGGCAGCGTAACAACGCGCAGCAGGGTACGCACAAGGTCAAGACNCGGTCCGAGACCAGCTACTCGACCAAGAAGATCTATCGCCAAAAAGGCACCGGCGGCGCACGCCACGGTGACCGNAACGCGCCGATCTTCCGTAANGGTGGTATCTACAAGGGTCCNACCCCGCGTAGCCACGGCCACGAGCTGACCAANAAGTTCCGCAAGCTGGGCCTGCGCCACGCGCTGTCCGCCAAAGANNAAAGCCGGTTCNNTGGTCATCATCGACGAAGCCACATCCGAAGGNAAAACAGCCGCTCTGGCCAAACAGGTGTCGAACCTGGGTTGGAAGCGCGCGCTGGTCATCGATGGCGCTTCGGTCAACGAGAACTTCGCACAGGCCGCGCGCAACATCGAAGGGCTGGATGTCCTGCCGTCGATGGGNGCAAACGTCTATGACATCCTCAAGCGTGACACTCTNGTGATCACCAAAGCGGGGATCGAAGCATTGGAGGCACGCCTGAAATGAGCGCCAAGCATGAACACTACGACGTGATCCGCAAGCCGATCATCACCGAGAAAGCAACCATGGCGTCCGAACAGAACGCNGTCGTTTTCGAAGTGGCGATTGAAAGCAACAAGCCGATGATCAAAGAGGCCGTTGAGGCGCTCTTTAACGTCAAGGTGAAGGCCGTGAACACGTCCATCACCAAAGGCAAGGTCAAGCGTTTCCGGGGCCAGATGGGCCGCCGTAAAGACNTGAAAAAGGCTTATGTGACGCTCGAAGAGGGCAACACAATCGACGTATCCACCGGGCTGTAAGCTTTCGGTTTGGTATTTGGGAAAGGCCTCCGCATTGCGGGGGCCTTTTCCGTTGTGGCGGNTGNCCCNTTGGGGATCNCNNATTTGATTTCCCNACGAAGGGTGCCCCCCCCCGGCANCNGGCCGNAGGCGCTGGCCTTTCGGTTCCGTGGGAAGCTTTGCNGCATGGGCCGTTTCCGGCCTAAATGACGCTATGCAGCGGCAAAAGGCATCGGGGGCGTTGCTTGCGGCGCGCTTTCCTCTACAAGACCTCGGAGAACGACAAAAAGCAGGTCTATGTCCCACGAAAAATCTACNNCCGGCGCGTCTNCGGACGTGTCGAACGCGCGCGACTGGGTGCGCGTGCTGGCCCGCTACCGCGAGCCAAGCACTTGGCGCAGCAGTTTTGAACTGGCGATCACGCTNGGGCCGTTTGTCCTTCTTTGGGCACTGGCTTGGTGGGCGTTGTCGATCAGNGGCTGGCTGACACTTGGCATTTCGCTGGTGAATGCAGGCTTCCTGCTGCGGCTNTTTGCGATTCAGCATGACTGCGGCCATGCGGCCTTTTTCAGCAGCCGTCGCACCAGCGATTGGGTGGGCCGCGTGCTGGGGGTGCTGACACTGACGCCCTATGACGTTTGGCGCCGGACCCATTCGATTCACCATTCCTCGGCTGGGAACCTTGGCCGTCGNGGGATTGGCGATATTCACACNCTCACCGTTGCAGAGTATCGCGAGCTTGGGCTGCTTGGGCGGTTGCAGTACCGTCTCTACCGCAATCCGGTCGTGCTTTTTGGTCTTGGGCCGAGCTACCTGTTTTTCGTGCAGAACCGCGTNCCGCTGGGGCTGATGGCGCAAACCCGTTATTGGCTNAGCGCGATGGGCACCAACCTGACGATCCTCGCAGCACTTGCGGTNATCTTCTATTTCGGGGGGATCATNCCCATTCTGCTCATCTTNGTCCCCAGCACCNTGTTGGCGGCCACGGCGGGCATGTGGCTGTTCTATGTGCAGCACCAGTTCGAGACGACCCATTGGGANGANAATGAGGCGTGGGATTTGCATGANGCGGCCTTTCANGGCTCGTCGCATTACATCCTGCCNCGGCCTTTGCAGTGGCTGAGTGCCAATATCGGCATTCACCATGTGCACCACCTTTACAGCCGCATCCCGTTCTACCGCNTGCCNGANGTGCTGCGCGATCANGTGGCNNTGGCCGAGGGGAACCGNATGACNATTCGCGANAGCCTCGCCAATGCGCGGCTGCATCTGTGGGATGAAAANAGCAAGCGCCTGNTATCNTTCGCACAGGCGCGCCGCGCCGCTTAAGCCCTAACATATCGCTGATGTAAGACCCCCGCTCNGGCGGGGTTTTTGCGTTTTTANGNGGNNGCNTTACCCANNCGCGATCNCGTCGGGGCCTGCTTCAATCATGTGGCGACCCNTANAAAGTTCCGAAAAAATGCTATCAATTTTCNTGGAACAGAGCNGAAAGCTGCCGGTTGTCTCACCGTGGAAGANGGGGTGCTGGGCNCCTCAACTATCNTAAANNANTACGGGAGAGACCTAATGATCTATACCAAAACACTCATGGCCGGCGTATCCGCCGTTGCCCTTTTCGCAGCCGCTCCGGTTCTGGCGCAGGACGCNACAGAAAANGTNGAAGANACNATNGAGCGCAACGCCGAAGCCGAAGCCGAGATGGAAGCAGAAGCTGAAGTCGAAGTTGAAGGTGACGCAGCCGCNACCGCNAATGTNGCNGGNGGCCANGTGGTTGTNGAGCAGGAAGACGCCCAAGTNGACGTGACCGTGCCCGAGCCCGANGTAAACGTTTCGCAGGACGCTCCCGTNGTNACNGTTGAGCAGGGCCAGCCCGANGTNANCGTNGCCGTNCCCGAGCCGACNGTTCGCGTNCAGCAGCANGCGCCGATCATCACCGTTGAGCAGGCACAGCCGCAGGTNACCGTGCGCATCCCNGAGCCGGTNGTNACCGTNCAGGTNCCNAAGCCGCAGGTTGANGTGGANACNGGCGAGCCGATCGTTGATCTGGAGCAGCCCGAACCCGTCGTGAANTTCGTGCGNCCCGAGCCGAAAGTGACNATCGAAGAAGCCGAGCCGCGNGTGACNGTTGAGCAGGCCGAAGCCAATGTGAANGTGGCNGANTCCGANGAAGCCNNNGTNGNNGTNGAGCAGNAAGAAGCCNACGTNAACGTGCAGCAGGGTGAAGACGCGAATGTCGTCGTNGAAGAAGCCGAAGCGCCNNAGGTCAACGTNGAAGGTGCCGAAGGCGCCGAGATCNACGTCGANCAAGAGCAAGCCCGCGTGCTGATGGAAGACTTCAATGCTGANGAGCANGGCAATATGGCNGAAGAAGACCGCACNCGCTATCANGAGAACGTGCAGCGTCTGCCGATCTTTAACCTGACCGCCGAAGAACTGACCGGCCGCAGCGTCGCCACCGAAACCGGTGAAGANGTTGGNGAGATCGACTTTATCGGCGTCCGTGGCGACACCGTTGTTGCGATCATCGGCGTTGGCGGTTTCCTTGGGATGGGCGAAAACGAAGTCGCCATTCCGGTTGAGAAGCTGATCATGCGTGAAGACGAAGTGATCGTCCCCGGCGTCACCGAAGAGCGTCTGGAAAGCATGCCGGAATTCAACGAAGCAGAAGTTGAAATCCTTGACCCCGGTATGCGTCTGGCCGAGAGCATTGGGCTTGACTAATACCCGCTTTGGGTAATCGGTAAACCTACGGAAGGAGGCGCTTCGGCGCCTTCTTTTCTTTTGTGCGGGCAGGGGAGAGGAATTTCGCCATGCCCACTGGACGGGCAGAATTGAACCTGCTAGGTCGCCACATCGGCTCAAGCCCCGGATTCGTCCGGGGTTTGGCTATTTGAACGATCCCGGTGGTTGGGATGCCTGCCTCGCAAGAGATTTAAGCCCACCCACCACTCCTACAGGGGACCTTCGGGGCCCTACAACCAACGCGCTTTCATCATGATGGATGCGTGCCAAGCAAACGGAAGACAGAGAACATGGCACTCAAGTCGTACAAACCGACGACGCCAGGCCAGCGTGGACTGGTACTGATCGACCGTTCGGAGCTGTGGAAAGGCCGCCCGGTCAAAGCCCTTACTGAGGGTTTGACCAAATCTGGCGGTCGGAACAACACCGGACGAATCACAATGCGTCGTACAGGTGGTGGTGCAAAGCGCCTCTACCGTATCGTTGATTTCAAGCGTAACAAGCTGGACATGTCCGCTGTTGTCGCGCGGATCGAATATGACCCCAACCGGACCGCTTTCATCGCACTGATCCAGTACGAAGANGGCGAGCAGGCCTANATCCTGGCCCCCCAGCGTCTGGCCATCGGCGACAAGATCATCGCCGGCGCCAAAGTGGACATCAAACCCGGNAACGCGATGCCTTTCTCGGGCATGCCNATCGGTACGATCGTCCACAACATNGAGATGAAGCCCGGNAAGGGCGGTCAGATCGCACGTGCCGCCGGCACCTACGCCCAGTTCGTGGGTCGTGACGGTGGCTACGCTCAGATCCGTCTGAGCAGCGGNGAGCTGCGTCTCGTGCGTCAGGAATGCATGGCCACCGTTGGTGCNGTNNNNAACCCCGACAACTCCAACCAGAACTACGGTAAAGCGGGCCGCATGCGTCACAAGGGCATCCGTCCTTCTGTACGTGGTGTGGTGATGAACCCGATCGACCACCCGCACGGCGGTGGTGAAGGCCGGACCTCTGGTGGTCGTCACCCGGTTACTCCTTGGGGTAAGCCGACGAAGGGTGCCAAGACCCGCAACAAGAACAAAGCGTCCAGCAAGCTTATNATCCGCTCGCGTCACGCCAAGAAGAAGGGGCGTTAATNNATGGCTCGTTCAGTATGGAAAGGTCCTTTTGTTGACTCTTATGTCCTCAAAAAGGCAGAGGCTTCCCGNGAGGGCGGNCGTAACGAAGTGATCAAGATCTGGTCGCGCCGCAGCACGATCCTGCCCCAGTTCGTGGGTCTGACGTTTGGCGTGTACAACGGTCATAAGCACATCCCTGTTAACGTCAGCGAAGACATGATCGGTCAGAAGTTCGGTGAGTACTCCCCGACTCGGACCTACTACGGTCATGCCGCCGACAAAAAAGCGAAGCGGAAATAAGCCATGAGCAAGGATAAGAATCCCCGCCGCGTGGCAGANAACGAAGCAATGGCAAAACTGCGCATGCTTCGCACCAGCCCGCAGAAACTGAACCTGGTTGCAGCTCTGATCCGTGGCAAGTCCGTGGACAANGCGNTGACCGACCTCACCTTCTCCAAGAAGCGGGTCGCGCAGGACGTGAAGAAATGCCTTCAGTCCGCGATTGCCAACGCNGAGAACAACCACAACCTGGACGTCGATGAGCTCATCGTGGCCGAGGCCTATGTNGGTAAGAACCTGACCATGAAGCGCGGTCGCCCGCGTGCCCGTGGCCGGTTCGGCAAGATCATCAAGCCGTTTGCCGAGATCACGATCAAAGTGCGTCAAGTTGAGGAGCAAGCCTGATGGGTAACAAAGTCAATCCGATCGGTATGCGTCTTCAGGTGAACCGCACCTGGGANAGCCGCTGGTACGCCGACACCAANGATTACGGTGATCTTCTGCTCGAAGATCTCGCNATCCGCGACTTNATCAAGAAAGAGTGCCACCAGGCCGGTATCGCTCGTGTGATCATCGAACGTCCGCACAAGAAGTGCCGCGTCACGATCCACACAGCACGCCCCGGTGTCATCATCGGCAAGAAAGGCGCGGACATCGAGACGCTGCGCCAGAAGATCGCCAAGATGACCAAGTCGGAACTGCACCTCAACATCGTTGAGGTCCGCAAGCCCGAGCTGGACGCACATCTGGTTGGTGAGAGCATTGCACAGCAGCTGGAGCGCCGGGTGTCTTTCCGCCGCGCCATGAAACGTGCCGTGCAGAACGCCATGCGCATGGGCGCACTGGGCATCCGCGTGAACCTCGCGGGTCGTCTTGGTGGGGCCGAAATCGCGCGTACCGAATGGTACCGTGAGGGTCGCGTGCCGCTGCACACATTGCGTGCCGACATCGATTACGCACATGTCGAAGCGGCCACCGCTTACGGCATCATCGGGATCAAGACATGGATCTTCAAAGGCGAGATCATGGAACATGACCCCGCCGCGCGTGACCGTAAGGCACAGGAACTCCAAGACGGCCCAGCACCTCGCGGTGCCGGCGGTCGTCGCTAAGGGGGAATGACAAATGCTTCAACCAAAGCGTACTAAATTCCGCAAGCAGTTTAAGGGCTCGATCAAGGGTCTGGCAAAGGGCGGGTCTGACCTGAACTTTGGCACCTACGGCCTGAAGGCACTGCAGCCGGAGCGGGTTACAGCCCGTCAAATCGAAGCGGCACGCCGCGCCATGACGCGTCACATGAAGCGTCAAGGCCGTGTCTGGATCCGCATCTTCCCGGACGTACCGGTCACCTCCAAGCCCGTCGAAGTTCGTATGGGTAAAGGTAAAGGTTCCGTCGACTTCTGGGCAGCGAAGGTCAAGCCGGGCCGTATCATGTTCGAAATCGACGGTGTCGGTGAAGACGTGGCACGCGAAGCCCTGCGTCTGGCAGCCATGAAGCTGCCGATCAAAACTCGGGTTGTTGTCCGCGAGGACTGGTAAGCCCGCAGCCCCGTAAGGGGTGGCTGAAAGACATAAAACCCCCGTCGAGCGATCGGCGGGGGTTTTGCTTTGTCAGACCAGCGCGTCGGCCTCAAGATCAAGCCAGAGTTTCCCATCCCGGTAGCCGCCTTTGATCAGGTGTCCCGGCTCAGCGATTTCCGGATGGGCCTCCGCCCAATCGCGGAACTGATCGCGGCTGACGACCTGCCCGCCGTAGTCTCGGGCGGATTGCAGTATATAGGGGTCCGCGGGCGTGCCCTTTGGGACGACCATCACCCGGTCCACCGGCAGGTCAAGTTGTCTGCTCAGCGCCTTGTCATGTTGATAGCGACCCGCGAGCAGATGGCCCGCATTGGCGTCAAACACGACGCCGGGGGAATAGCCCCTCGTACGTAACTCATCCACAACGTCCCGGACCGCATTCATGTCCGGCGCGCCGGTCTTCCAATGCATGACGTTGGAGCCGTCGACGATGATCCATTTTTTCCGCTGCTGATGCGCGCCGCGGAAAGACCGGAGCAGAAGGATCGCACTGGCGATAACGCAAAGCGCGCCGAGCAGGCTGAAGTCCCCATAGCCCGGCGTGGATGCGGCTGCGGTTGTAAGGGCGAGGGATATAAAGAGCAAAAGGAACGGGACAAACATCGGCAGTGGATACTCAAATAAATCTAAAGGTTGAATGTTCACCAATCGGGCTGGCGGGGCAAGCAGCACCTGCAACGCTGGCCAATGCGCTTTAATCTAGGTAGCCTTTGCTTAACCCCATGCCGCAGGAAAGGCCCAGCCCGATGAAGCACGTCCCAAAGCCGAACACCGACGAAGACCTCATCAAAGCGTTTCTCGACAAGGGCGGAGAGGTGAAGAAGGGCAAGACCAAGCCGATGCCCAGTGATCTCGGGCTCAGCAACAATCAGTGGGGCAACAAGCTGACCAAGGAAGAAAAGGCAGCGGTCAAGGCGCAGGAAGAGGCGGCGAAGAAACTGAAATAGCCGCCGGGCGGTGCCTCAGATGTCGACCTGATAGACGCCCAATGCCTCGGCCAAGGCGGTCTCTTCGAATTTGAAATGCGAGCGCACCACTGCGACCAGTTGGTCGAATATCGCGCGGGTTTCGGCGAATTGTTCTGAGCTTGGTGCCTCAGTCAATCCGNCCGCCGCCGCGCCCAGCCGTTCGAGAAGCGCGTGNACGACCTCATGTTCGGCCCGCAGNCGGTCCACGATTGCNCGNACNGGTTCNGANCCGCGNGCGNGCAGCTGCGGGAAAATGCTCTGTTCTTCGATATTGTGGTGCATCGTCAACGCCCAGCATTGCTGACCGCAGAGCGTCCCGGCGGCGGCGAAATTCTGGGCCATCTGGCTATGCANGACGATATGCGCAAGCTCAGCCGGGGGCGCCTCTCCGGCCTCAATGCGGGTCATTACCTGAGCGATTTGTGATAGATCGCTGAGGTAGTGACGGTGGATCGCCGCGAGGTGCCGCCCGGCCTGCCGTTGGGCTTCGGATACCTCGCCCATGTCGGGCAGGGGCGGGCGGGTCTCGGTGTCGATTGTCAGGTCCGACAGGGGGAGGGCGCTNNCGTCCTCGGCCATGNGTCAGGCCCAGTTGTAGTTGAANGAGACCGANACNCGNTCTTCNTCNATCATNTTCATNGGCACCTCATGGCGCAGCCAGCTTTCCCANAGCAGCACGTCNCCCGCNTCGGGNGCGACATANATNAAGGGNCGCANCTCTTCGCGGGCGTCNTTCACCCGGCCCGGCGCGGCCATCATCATCGGCAGGCGCGGATCCTCGAANCGGATCGCGCTGGCGCCTTCGGGCATGGTCACATAGGTCGTGCCNGAGATCACGGAGTGGGGGTGNATATGCGAGGTGTGGATGCCGCCTTCGGGCAGGATGTTCAGCCACAGGGANTCGAGCACCAGCTTGCGCTCGCCCAGATCGAAGTCGAGATCCTTGGCAAAGGCGGCCACATGTTTGTCCAGCACCGCGACCAGATCCTTGAAGATCGGAAAGCGGTANGGCAGGTCGTCNAGCGACGCATAAGAGGTGTAGCCCGCATAGCCGTTCTCTTCGCACCAATCCTGCCCGGCCTCGTCATCCTCGGCAATCGAGAAACAGGAGGCGGCCAGTTCATCGGTGTCGATGGGNTTGCCATGGTCCGACAGGGCGGCGTGATAGAGGCGGGTGGCGAAAAGCGATTTGATGTTTGACATAGGCCCTTCTTATGCGGAACATGTTCCTATCGCCAGCGTCTTTCCCGCCTAATTCACAGGCGCCGGGNCATCGGGGGTTGCCATGTGCGACCTCAGCGCGTATTGGCACCTTTCATCATGAACTCCACCAGAATCATGGTCACCCTNACAGGGGCCTACTGGTGATGTTGAAAGGAAGAGGCCGTGAAAGCCAGCGAACTGCACGACAAGACGCCGGACCAGCTCCGCGACGANCTTGTGAACCTGAAAAAAGAATCCTTCAACTTGCGTTTTCAGCAGGCCACCGGCCAGNTGGANAANNCCGCACGTCTGAAGACTGTTAAGCGTGACGTGGCCCGTGTCCACACCGTGCTGAACCAGAAAGCCGCTGCTGCGGCAGCCGAATAATAGGAGCCTGAAACATGCCCAAGCGTATCCTTACAGGCACCGTGACATCGGACGCCAACGCACAAACAGTTTCCGTTTCCGTAGAGCGNCGCTTTACGCATCCGGTTCTGAAAAAGACCATCCGTAAGTCCAANAAGTACCGGGCTCACGATGAGAACAACACGTTCAAGGTGGGCGACACTGTNCGCATCATCGAATGTGCCCCNAAGTCGAAAACCAAACGTTGGGAAGTTCTGACTTCGGACAAAGCCGAGGCCTGAGCCCCTTAAACGAAACCCTGGGATGAGGGCCGCATCGCCCCCCAGAAGGTCGGGAGAAACCAAATGATCCAGATGCAGACCAACCTGGATGTTGCTGACAACAGCGGCGCGCGCCGTGTTCAGTGCATCAAGGTCCTGGGTGGTTCCAAGCGTAAATACGCATCCGTCGGCGACATCATTGTCGTCTCGGTCAAGGAAGCCATCCCGCGCGGTCGTGTGAAAAAAGGCGACGTCCGTAAGGCCGTTGTCGTTCGCACTGCCAAAGAAGTTCGTCGTGAAGATGGCACCGCCATCCGCTTCGACCGCAACGCTGCTGTTATCCTGAATAACAACAACGAGCCTGTCGGCACCCGTATCTTCGGGCCGGTTGTTCGTGAACTGCGTGCGAAGAACTTCATGAAAATCATCTCGCTCGCTCCGGAGGTGCTGTAATCATGGCTGCTAAACTTCGCAAAGGTGACAAGGTCATCGTCCTGTCCGGCAAGGACAAGGGCAAGACGGGCACCATCTCGTCTGTTGACCCCAAGTCGAACAAGGCCATCGTTGACGGCGTGAAAATCGCCATCCGCGCAACGCGCCAGACACAGACATCTCAGGGCGGCCGCATCCCCAAGGCGATGCCGATCGATCTGAGCAACCTCGCACTGGTGGATGCCAACGGCAAAGCCACGCGCGTAGGTTTCAAAATCGAAGGCGACAAAAAAGTGCGCTTTGCCAAGACCACGGGGGACGTGATCGATGCTTGATACCGCAACCTACACACCCCGCCTTCAGGCCGAATACCGCGAGAAGATCCGCGCCGCCCTGAAAGAGGAATTCGGCTACAAGAACGACATGATGATCCCCAAGCTGGACAAGATCGTTCTGAACATCGGCTGCGGTGCCGAAGCCGTGCGCGACAGCAAAAAAGCCAAGTCGGCTCAGGAAGACCTGACCGCGATTGCAGGCCAGAAGGCTCTGACAACCGTGGCCAAGAAATCCATCGCTGGTTTCCGCGTGCGTGAAGACATGCCTCTGGGTGCGAAAGTTACCCTACGTGGCGACCGCATGTACGAATTCCTTGATCGTCTGATCACGATCGCAATGCCCCGTATCCGTGACTTCCGCGGCATCTCGGGCAAGAGCTTTGACGGCCGTGGCAACTACGCCATGGGTATGAAAGAGCATATCGTGTTCCCCGAAATCGACTTCGACAAAGTTGACGAGACCTGGGGTATGGACATCGTGATCGCCACCACGGCGAAAACCGACGCTGAAGCCAAGGCGCTGTTGAAAGCTTTCAACATGCCCTTCAATTCATAAGCGCGGGAAGGATTAGAAATGGCTAAGAAATCCATGATTGAGCGCGAAAAGAAGCGCGAAGCACTGGTCAAAAAATACGCTGAGAAGCGCGCGGCTCTGAAGGAGATCGTGAGCGACGAAAGCAAACCGATGGAAGAGCGTTTCCGCGCTTCCCTGAAACTGGCAAAACTGCCGCGCAACAGCTCTGCTGTGCGTCTGCACAACCGTTGCCAGCTGACGGGCCGCCCGCACGCCTACTATCGTAAACTGAAAATTTCGCGGATCGCGCTGCGGGACCTCGGCTCTTCGGGCCAAATCCCCGGCATGGTCAAGTCGAGCTGGTAAGGGGCGCATCAGATGAACGATCCTATCGCAGATATGCTGACACGCATCCGTAACTCTTCGCTGCGCGGCAAATCCACCGTCTCCACACCGGCTTCCAAGCTGCGTGCATGGGTGTTGGACGTGCTGGCCGACGAAGGCTACATCCGCGGCTACGAAAAAGTCACGGGCGCCGATGGCCACCCCGCCATCGAGATCAGCCTCAAGTACTACGAAGGCGAACCTGTTATTCGTGAGCTGAAGCGGGTTTCCAAACCCGGTCGTCGCGTCTACATGGCCGTCAATGACATCCCCGTTGTCCGTCAGGGCCTCGGCGTGTCGATTGTCTCCACCTCCAAAGGTGTGATGTCGGACGCATCTGCACGCTCTGCCAATGTTGGCGGCGAAGTGCTCTGCACCGTATTCTAAGGAGAAGACAATGTCTCGTATTGGTAAGAAACCAGTCGCCATGCCTTCGGGCGTCTCGGCATCGGTGAGCGGTCAGACGATCGAAGTGAAGGGCCCCAAGGGCACCCGCAGCTTCCGCGCAACTGACGACGTGACCCTGACGGTCGAAGACGATGCAATCTCTGTGACACCGCGTGGCAAGTCCAAGCGCGCGAGTCAGCAGTGGGGCATGTCCCGCACCATGATTGAAAACCTCGTGACCGGCGTCACCGAGGGCTTCAAGAAGGAGCTGGAAATCCAGGGTGTTGGTTATCGTGCGGCCGTTAATGGCAACACGCTGAAACTGAACCTCGGCCTCAGCCACGATGTTGACTACGTTGCGCCTGAAGGCGTCACCGTAACAGCACCGAAGCAGACCGAAATCGTTGTGGAAGGCATTGACGAACAGCTTGTTGGTCAGGTCGCCGCGAACATCCGCGCATGGCGCAAGCCCGAGCCCTATAAGGGCAAAGGCATCCGCTATAAGGGTGAGTTCGTGTTCCGCAAAGAAGGCAAGAAGAAGTAAGGAACGGAAAGATGGCAAACACCAAAAGACAGCTGTTCCTGAAACGCCGCATGCGCGTTCGGAACAAACTCCGCAAAGTGAACGCCGGGCGTCTTCGCCTGTCGGTACACCGTTCTTCCAAGAACATCTCGGCTCAGCTGATCGACGATGTGAACGGCGTGACACTGGCTTCCGCTTCCTCGATGGAAAAGGATCTGGGCGTTTTCGGCAAGAACAACATCGAAGCAGCGACCAAGGTCGGTGCCGCGATTGCCGAACGTGCCAAGAAGGCCGGCGTCGAAGAAGCATACTTCGACCGTGGCGGCTTCCTCTTCCACGGCAAGGTGAAGGCTCTAGCCGACGCCGCGCGTGAAGGCGGTTTGAAGATCTGATTGTGCGGTGCGTGGGGAACCGCGCACCCGCTTTCATATGGAGGCTGTGCCCCGCGCGTAGCTTTCCTGCGAAGAGGGCCGGGTTGGCCCTCTCGATGATCCGGGGGCCGAGGGCTCACCAGGATTGATCCTAAGGGCCTCAGGGCCACAGAAAAAGGAAGATGCCAGATGGCAAGAGATGACAACCGTGGGGGCAACCGCCGCAACCAACGCGACGAAACCCCGGAATTCGCTGACCGTCTGGTCGCGATCAACCGCGTGTCCAAGACCGTTAAGGGTGGTAAGCGTTTCGGCTTCGCCGCACTCGTGGTCGTGGGCGATCAGAAAGGCCGCGTGGGCTTTGGTAAGGGTAAAGCGAAAGAAGTACCCGAGGCCATCCGCAAGGCGACTGAGCAAGCCAAGCGTCAGATGATCCGCGTACAACTGCGCGAAGGCCGCACCCTGCACCACGACATGCATGGTCGCCACGGCGCAGGCCGCGTTATCATGCGGACAGCACCTGAAGGTACCGGTATCATCGCCGGTGGTCCGATGCGTGCTGTGTTCGAGATGTTGGGCGTGAAGGACGTTGTGTCCAAATCGGTCGGTTCGCAGAACCCCTACAACATGATCCGCGCCACTCTGGACGGTCTGAAGAAAGAGCAATCGCCCCGTTCCGTCGCGCAGCGTCGCGGCAAGAAAGTGGCTGACATTCTGCCCAAGCGTGAAGACAACGTAGAGTCCTCCGCACAAGTGGCTGAGGAGGCATAAGCATGGCCAAGACACTCGTAATCAAGCAGGTCGGCTCGCCGATCCGCCGCCCCGCCAAGCAAAAGGCAACTTTGGTTGGCTTGGGACTGAACAAAATGGGTCGTACCCGTGAGCTGGAAGATACACCTTCCGTGCGCGGCATGATCAACAAGGTCTCGCATATGGTTGAGATCGTCGAAGAGAAAGGCTGAACTTTGGTTCAGCGGTAGAGTGGGGGACCACTCTACGAAAGCGCCTCGCAGGGAACTGCGGGGCGTTTTGCTATTTGTGGCTTTTAAAGCTTTGTTGGCGCTGTGTTCTCTAAAGGCGCAGACGGCTTGAAGCCGGTTTACCTAAGGGGGCCCGCCACCTCATCCGCCGCGCCCAGTTTATTACACTTGTTAATATTTTGTTAACCTTTACCTTCGAATGGCCTCGTAGAATTTGGCGAGGTCGTATACGTGTTGGATAAACAGTGAAAACCTTTTCAGTTTTAGCCCTCATTATCGCGACGATTGGCGTGCCATCCTTCGCCTCAGTACACACACAAGTCGCCACCCCCTATACCCCCGAACGTCCCTCCCATGGGGGCGGATGCCGGAAATCTTCACCGCCCGGTCAATGCTGCCATGCAGGATCAGAGCCATATCACTGCCATTAGAAAAGCGGGCTACACAGACGGGGGAAAGATGGCGCCCCACCTGAGTAGCCCACCCCCCTTGTCACCCGCCACGCCATCCCCTATACGCCCCCGGTGGCCCATGTTGGGTCGCAATGGAATCGCAACGCCGCGTTTGGCCACTCCCGTCGCTGGGGGCCATTTCCGGCATAAGGAGAAGCGACATGAAACTGCACGAACTTTCCGACAACGAAGGCGCAACCAAAAAGCGTATGCGCGTTGGCCGTGGTCCCGGCTCTGGCAAGGGTAAAATGGGTGGCCGTGGTATCAAGGGTCAGAAATCCCGTTCCGGTGTCAGCATCAACGGCTACGAAGGCGGCCAGATGCCAATCTACCAGCGTCTGCCCAAGCGTGGCTTCAACAAGCCGAACCGCAAGTCTTTCGCTGTTGTGAACCTTGGCCTGATCCAGAAATTCATCGACGCCAAGAAGCTCGACGCCGGCAACACCATCGACGGTGCCGCCCTGATCGCGTCCGGTCTGGTCCGTCGTGAGCTGGACGGTATCCGCGTTCTGGCCAAGGGTGACATCACCTCCAAGATCGACCTGAACGTCGCTGGCGCTTCCAAGTCCGCCATTGAGGCTGTCGAGAAGGCAGGCGGCAAGGTGACCGTGACCGCCCCCAAGGCGGCCGAGGCATCCGAGTAAAGCGGCCTTAAGGCTTGTGAGCGGCGCGCCAGCCGCTTACATATCCTCAAGTTTTCCCGAACGCCGCCCGCCGGAAAACGGCCCGGGCGGCGTTTTCGCAACAAAAGAAGAGACCCCTCATGGTATCTGCCGTCGAAAACATGGCCGCGAACACGAGCTGGGCCGCATTGGGCAAGGCAACAGACCTGCGCAATCGGATCCTGTTCACACTCGGGCTGCTTATCGTTTACCGCCTTGGCACCTTTATCCCGGTGCCCGGCATCGACGGCGGCGCACTGCGTGACTTCATGGAGAGCGCAGGTCAAGGCATCGGCGGCATGGTGTCGATGTTCACCGGCGGCGCGCTTGGCCGGATGGGTATCTTCGCTCTGGGCATCATGCCCTATATTTCGGCCTTGATCATCGTCCAGTTGCTGACCTCCATGGTCCCGGCGCTGGAACAGTTGAAAAAAGAGGGCGAACAGGGGCGCAAGAAGATCAACCAGTACACGCGCTACGGCACCGTGGCGCTGGCGACCCTGCAGTCCTACGGTCTTGCGGTCAGCCTCCAGGCTGGTGACATCGTGGCCGATGGGCAGATGGGCTTTAGCTTCATCGCCGCCTGTATGATTACCCTCGTCGGCGGCACCATGTTCCTGATGTGGCTGGGTGAGCAGATCACCGCACGCGGCATCGGCAACGGCATCTCGCTGATCATCTTCGTCGGCATCATCGCCGAAGTTCCCGCCGCCATCGCGCAGTTCTTCGCTTCGGGCCGCTCCGGTGCGATCAGCCCTGCGGTGATCGTGGGTGTGCTGGTCATGGTGATTGCGACGATCATGTTCGTGGTCTTCATGGAGCGCGCGCTGCGGAANATNCACATCCAATACCCCCGCCGTCAGGTCGGGATGAAGATGTATGACGGCGGNACCAGCCACCTGCCGGTAAAGGTGAACCCGGCGGGCGTGATCCCGGCGATCTTCGCCTCTTCNTTGCTGCTTCTGCCGGTNACCGTCAGCACGTTTTCGGGCAATTCCACCAGCCCGGTGATGTCNTGGCTTCTGGCNAACTTNGGCCCCGGCCAGCCGCTTTACCTGCTGTTCTTCGTGGCGATGATCGTCTTCTTTGCNTATTTCTATACCTTCAANGTCAGCTTCAAACCTGATGACGTGGCCGACAACCTGAAGAACCAGAACGGCTTTGTCCCTGGCATCCGCCCCGGCAAGCGCACCTCCGAGTATCTGGAGTATGTGGTCAACCGCATCCTCGTTCTCGGCTCGGCCTATCTGGCGGCGGTCTGTGTTCTGCCCGAGATTCTGCGCGGCCAGTTCGCCATTCCCTTCTACTTCGGTGGCACCTCGGTGCTGATCGTCGTCTCGGTCACCATGGATACGATCCAACAGGTTCAGAGCCATCTGCTGGCGCACCAGTATGAAGGTCTGCTTGAGAAGTCTCAGCTGCGCGGCAAAGGCGCGGGCAAAGGCAAAGGTACACGCAAGAAACGGAGCCCCGTACGTCGATGAATATTATCCTACTCGGGCCTCCGGGCGCAGGCAAAGGCACCCAAGCACGTCATCTGGTCGAGACCCGCAACATGGTTCAGCTCTCCACCGGCGACATGCTGCGTGAAGCCAAGGACAGCGGTACGGAGATGGGCAAGATCGTGGCCGATGTCATGGACCGCGGCGCGCTGGTCACCGATGAGATCGTCATCGGCCTGATCCGCGAAAAGCTTACCGACAAAGCCGAGCATGGCGGCTTTATTTTTGACGGTTTCCCCCGCACGCTGGCGCAGGCCGACGCGCTGGCCGATTTGATGCAGCAAGAGGGCCAGACCCTCGACGCCGTGATCGAGATGAAGGTCGACGATGAGGCACTGGTCGCCCGCATCACCGCACGCTCGACCTGTGCGTCCTGCGGCGAGGTCTACAACGACCTGACCAAGCCGATCCCCGAAGATGGTAAATGTAGCAACTGCGGCGGGACCGAGTTCAAGCGCCGCGCGGACGACAATGAGGAAAGCCTCAAAACCCGTCTGATGGCCTACTACAAACAGACCTCTCCGCTGATTGGCTATTACTATGCCAAAGAGATGCTCAGCGGTGTGAATGGTCTGGGTCAGATCGAAGAAGTCCGCGGCGCAATCGCGCAGATTCTCGACAAGTGATTTCCCGGTGGTGGGGGCAGGGGCGACGCCGCCTTTCGCTCCGCGCCGCCGATCCTACGGGAGTTTTGTGCAAGGCTTGACGCCCTGCGCAAAACCTCATAGTCACCCCTATCTCGCAAGAGAATCAAATTGCGGCAAGGGTTCCGCCCAGCCCCGCAAGATCACCTGATCAGCCTCAGCCCGATGGCCCAAACGCCTCGGGCTTGTGTTGTGAAAAAAGGGTCTGGAACGACGGACCCGCAACGAAAAGGAATAGCTAACGTGGCACGTATTGCCGGCGTAAACATCCCGACTGCAAAGCGGGTTCCAATCGCCCTCACCTATATCACCGGTATTGGCACCTCCTCCGCCAAAGCCATCTGCGAAGCCGTTGGCATCGACGCGACCCGTCGCGTTAACGAACTGTCCGACGCCGAAGTTCTGGCCGTGCGTGAGCACATCGACGCCAACTACACCGTCGAAGGCGACCTGCGTCGTGACACGCAGATGAACATCAAACGTCTGATGGACCTTGGTTGCTACCGTGGCCTGCGCCATCGTCGTAACCTGCCCGTCCGTGGTCAGCGTACCCACACCAATGCTCGCACCCGCAAAGGCCCCGCAAAGGCCATTGCTGGCAAGAAGAAATAAGGGAGGGTCTGATCAATGGCACGCGATAAGACAAAGACCAAGCGTAAGGTCTCCAAGAACATCGCCGCAGGCGTGGCGCATGTGAACTCGAGCTTTAACAACACCAAGATCCTAATCTCGGATGTTCAAGGCAACGCAATCTCCTGGTCCTCCGCTGGCACCATGGGCTTCAAAGGGTCGCGTAAATCGACACCCTATGCCGCTCAGATGGCCGCAGAAGATGCTGGCCGCAAGGCGCAGGATCACGGCGTCAAGACGCTGGAAGTCGAAGTTCAGGGCCCCGGTTCGGGTCGTGAATCCGCACTCCGCGCTCTGGCGGCTGCCGGTTTCAACATCACGTCGATCCGTGATGTGACCCCGATGGCCCACAACGGCTGCCGCCCGCCCAAACGCCGCCGCGTTTAAGCNGGGACTGTTTTACATGGGGTCGCGCCTTGCGTGCGGCCCCATACCGCTTTTCAGAAACCTCGAGCGTTTGTGTCATTTGGACATGAGGCACAAACAAGGATGGAGGGACGCATGATCCACAANAATTGGGCTGAATTGATCAAGCCGCAACAGCTTGACGTCAAGCCGGGCAANGANCCCGCACGTCAGGCGACCGTCATGGCCGAACCGCTGGAGCGGGGCTTTGGCCTGACCCTCGGCAACGCGCTGCGCCGCGTGCTGATGTCCTCGCTGCAAGGCGCGGCGATCACATCTGTGCAGATCGACAACGTACTGCACGAGTTTTCCTCCGTCGCCGGTGTGCGCGAAGACGTGACCGACATCATCCTGAACCTCAAGGGCGTCAGCCTGCGCATGGAAGTCGAAGGCCCCAAGCGCCTGTCGATCTCTGCCAAAGGTCCGGGCGTTGTGACCGCCGGTGACATCTCCGAATCCGCCGGTATCGAGATTCTGAACCGCGAGCANGTGATCTGCCACCTCGACGATGGTGCAGATGTCTACATGGAGCTGACCGTCAACACCGGCAAGGGCTATGTCTCCGCAGACAAGAACAAGCCGGAAGATGCGCCCATCGGTCTGATCCCGATCGACGCGATCTATTCGCCGGTCAAGAAGGTCTCCTATGACGTGCAGCCCACCCGTGAGGGCCAGGTGCTGGATTATGACAAGTTGACCATGAAAGTGGAAACCGACGGCTCCATCACGCCGGATGACGCCGTGGCCTTTGCCGCGCGCATCCTGCAGGACCAACTGGGCATCTTCGTGAACTTCGACGAGCCGGAATCGGCGTCCCGTCAGGACGACGACGATGGTCTTGAGTTCAACCCGCTGCTGCTCAAGAAAGTCGACGAGTTGGAACTGTCTGTGCGTTCGGCAAACTGCCTGAAGAACGACAACATCGTCTATATCGGCGACCTGATCCAGAAGACCGAAGCCGAGATGCTGCGCACCCCGAACTTCGGCCGCAAATCCTTGAACGAGATCAAGGAAGTGCTGTCGGGCATGGGTCTGCACCTTGGCATGGATGTCGAAGACTGGCCGCCAGAAAACATCGAAGACCTCGCCAAGAAGTTCGAGGATTCGTTCTAAGAGACACGGACCCGGAAACTTTTAAAGTTTCCGGGCCGATTTCTTCAAAAGAAATCGGGCGCCGTTACGACCGGGCGTAAGCCCCAAGGAGAGCCCAAGACACGCATCGCGGGCCAGACAAAGCAAAACCGCCCGTAGAGGGCTTCACGATTGGAGTAAGACAATGCGTCACGCACGTGGATACCGCCGCCTGAACCGTACACATGAACACCGCAAGGCGCTGTTCTCGAACATGGCAGGCTCGCTCATCGAGCATGAGCAAATCAAAACAACCTTGCCGAAAGCCAAGGAACTCAAGCCGATCATCGAAAAGATGATCACGCTGGCCAAACGCGGCGATCTGCACGCCCGTCGTCAGGCCGCGTCGAAGCTGAAAGAAGACCAGTATGTCGCGAAACTGTTCGACATCCTCGGCCCGCGCTACAAAGACCGCCAAGGTGGTTACGTTCGCGTTCTGAAAGCTGGCTTCCGCTATGGTGACATGGCGCCTATGGCGATCATCGAATTCGTCGACCGCGACCGCGATGCCAAAGGCGCCGCCGACAAAGCGCGTCTGGCCGAAGAAGACGCCGCAAAATAAGATTTCGCAGATTGCGGAATGGAAAGCCCTGCCATTTGGCGGGGCTTTTTCGTTGTCGCGGCAGAGATTTCAAGATCATTCCGAAATGGGAGTTGCGCCAGCCGGGGCGGCTGCGCATATCTGACGGCATGAAATATTTGCTGATGATCCTAACGCTGCTTGCCGCCCCCCTAGCGGCGCAGCAGGTGCCCAGTTCCGCCGCGCAGATGCAGTTGAGTTTCGTGCCACTGGTCAAGCAGGCCACCCCCGCGGTGGTCAACATCTACGCCCGCATCCTGACCAAGCCACAGCGCACGCCGCTTCAGGCCGATCCATTTTTCGAACGGTTCTTTCGGGATCCCTTCTCAGAGCGGCCCCGCGTGCAGAATTCGCTCGGCTCCGGGGTGATTCTATCGGCGGATGGCATCGTGGTGTCGAACTATCATGTGGTGGGCACGGCGACCGATATCCGTGTGGTCCTGAATGACCGGCGCGAGTTCAGTGCCCATGTCCTTCTGGGGGATGCGGAGAGCGATCTGGCGATTCTCAAGCTGGAAGGCGCGGCGGACCTGCCGTTTCTTGAGTTGCGCAATAGTGATGCGGTGGAGGTGGGTGAGCTTGCCTTGGCCATCGGCAATCCCTTCGGCGTGGGGCAGACGGTGTCGAGTGGGATCGTCTCGGGTCTTGCGCGGTCGGGGGCGGCGGATAATGGCGGGCAGGGCTATTTCATTCAGACCGATGCGCCGATCAACCCCGGCAACTCGGGTGGGGCGCTGATTGACATGGCGGGGCGGCTTATCGGGGTGAACACCTCGATCTTGACGCGCTCGGGCGGCAGCAACGGCATCGGCTTTGCGATCCCCGCTGATCTGGTCGCGGCCTTTGTCGCGCAGGCCCGCGCGGGGGAGGTGGCGTTCAGCCGCCCTTGGGCGGGTTTGGCCGGGCAACCGGTGGATGCAGATATGGNCGGCCCGCTGGGGTTGGATCGACCGGGCGGGATCATCGTGTCGGGGCTGCATCNNNCCAGCCCCTTCAACGCGGCGGGGCTGCAGGTNGGGGATGTCATCGTCAGCGTNGATGACCAGCCGGTNAATACGCCGTCNGAGATGGTCTACCGCATGTCGGTCGCCGGTCTTGGNCATTCCGCGCGNGTGGGCGTCAGGCGCGATGGCGTTCTGCAAGAGATGACGGTNGCGCTGATCGCCGCCCCGGATGAACCGGACCGGGCCGAGGTCACGTTGGGCACCCGGAGCCTTTTGCCCGGNTTGCGCGCTGCGCGAATCAATCCGGCGGTGATTTCAGAACTGAACCTGCCGCTGGAAAGCAGTGGCGTCGTGGTCATGGATGCGGGCCGCTATGGCCCGCGTGTGGGGCTGCGGGATGGTGATGTGATCCTTTCGGTGAATGGGGTAGAGGTGGCAGAGACGCATAGTTTGGCCGCCCTGCTGTCGGGCGAAGTGCGGCGCATTCAGATGGTCATTCAGCGCGGCGACCGGCGTGTCGCTCTGCGGTTCAGGGGGTAGCGTGGCGGATCTATTTGGTGACGGCGACGCAGCGGCAGAGGCCGGGCACCGCCCCTTGGCGGACCGGCTGCGGCCGCGCGCGCTGTCCGAGGTGATTGGGCAAGAAAAAGTGCTTGGCCCCGATGCGCCGCTGTCGGTGATGTTGGCCGCGGGCGCGCTGTCTTCGCTGATCTTCTGGGGGCCGCCCGGCGTTGGCAAGACCACCATCGCGCGGCTTCTGGCGGATGAGACCGATCTGCATTTCGTGCAGATCAGCGCGATTTTCTCGGGCGTGCCGGAACTGCGCAAGGTTTTCGACGCGGCCAAGATGCGGCGGCGGCAGGGGCAGGGGACGCTTTTGTTTGTCGACGAAATCCACCGTTTCAACAAGGCGCAGCAGGATGGGTTCTTGCCGCATATGGAGGACGGCACGATCCTTCTGGTCGGTGCCACCACCGAGAACCCGAGTTTCGAATTGAACGCCGCTGTGCTGTCCCGCGCGTAGGTGCTGGTGCTGGAACGCCTGCCGCTCACCGATCTGGAGCGATTGGCGCAGCGGGCCGAGCACGATTTGGGCAAGCCCCTGCCGTTGCAGCCCGAGGCGCGAGAGGCGCTTTTGGAGATGGCCGATGGCGACGGGCGGGCGCTGCTCAACCTGATCGAGCAGGTCACGGCGTGGAAGGGCGATGCGCCGCTCGACAAGGCGGGGCTGTCGAAACGGCTCATGCGGCGGGCCGCGCAATACGACAAATCGGGGGATTCGCATTACAACCTGATTTCATATTTAACTCTATAGACCAAAGCAAAAAAATACCCAAACCAGCGTTTTGAGGGTCGTTTCGACGACGGGGTATATTTTTACGGCAAAATGTAATATTGAATGTTGAATTAACTACCTGCCCACAGCCTGCAGATCATCATCAGGAGCAGTATGAGCGGATTTGAGGTTGTCACTTGCGAAGTCGAACACCAAGGCATGGTGAGAACCGTCAAGATGATCCGAGACGGTGATACGCTCGCACCCTACTTCCCTGCGTCTATCTGGCTCATGAATGAATACTACCGGAAGCCGAGAGGCTATGATCAACTGGCTCACCAAGTCGCAAATTTCCTGAACTTTGCCAAAAGCAAAGGGATAGAGCCTCTCCAAGTCGATGCGTTCTTTCTCGAAGCATACTTAGACAAACATCTCTTTCAAGAGAAGCGATTAGAAGCGACTACCGTTGAACACTATCACGGGTTCATCGCAAAGTTCTATAGGGCGATGGAGCATCTGGGGTTCATTGAGAAGGCTATAGAGGTATCGGAATACATAAATCATAGTCTGCAAGAGGAAGTGAATCTGGCGGCCGGAACAAAGAATTCACTCGATCCGTTTGGCCTTTACGCGAAATACCTTTCCTATAAAGACTTCGAAACCCTCTCTGGTTACGTTGTTAAAAAGAACGCGAGGCTAAGAAGGCGAGATGAACTCATACTTCGTGTAGCCTACGAGACCGGTTGCCGCGGCGCTGAAATCGTTGATCCCGACAACTTCAGTATTCCAAGAATTAGGAGTGAGCTGAAGAAAGCTGAAAGCAGCCAGAGAAACGAATTTTTATACGCAATCATTGGTAAGGGGCGGGGTTCCGGAAAGGTACGGAAGATTGCTTTCCCAACTGCCTTGGCGAAGGATATCCTCCGCTATGTTAATACCTTTCATGTGTCGGGCGATATTGCGTTTGGGTCGGCGCGCGACAGAAGATTAAGCACGTCATATCCGTCAAAAATTTATAAGTCTTGCAAGGACGCCATACTATTGAATGGGAATGCGAACACTCCCAATCTCGATATGTGGATACGGCATAGCCGGACACGGACATTCCACGGATTGAGACATACCTACGCGACTAACCTTGCAAATAGGCTTCGCGCTTTGAACGAAAACTATGAGCAGCTTAGAGAGAGGTTAGGGCATGAAAGTCTCGACACCACGAATATATACATCAACTTCGAAATCCTTCTCCATGGCAACGCCGAAGAACAGAATGCCAAAATGGTCGATCAAACATCTGATGCCAGCCAAGTCCGCTACGTGACGGAGGAGTTTGAATGACTAATCGATCTTCATTTGCGGAAGCGCGTTTAATTCGTGGAGGCCTTACTGAAGAAGAGAGCGACTATGCTGCAGAATACCGTAGCAACGTCCAGAATGTACCAGGCACATTGAAGGGGGTGGCACGGATTGGTGTAGATAGCCTCGGCGTGGTTCAAGAGGTTGGCGTCCCTGCCCAACTACGATGCCACCGATATATCGGGCCGATGATTGCAGTCATAAATTCCCCAGAATCGGGCATCACAGCTTCCCGTGTGCCAAGTTATAAAAGAGCATTTGAATATATAGTGAAGGTAGCGGTCAGCGGTGAAGAATCAGACAGGCGTTATTTTCGAAGAGCGCTACTCAAGCGTTTAAAGTCTGAGTTGACATCAGAATACAGCATTAAGGCAAGCATGGACGACGCCAAGAGGCTGTTCAATAAAGCCGCCGATAAGAGCGATGATCTAAAAGTGAAGCGCGAGATCAGAACCCTTATCGGGGGGAAGGGGGCAAAAGCCCTCGATAGCGGCTATTGGCCAAACCTAAGAGCGGTAGAAAGATACCCGACCAGGTCTCTCGAAGATGTATTCGGCGATAGTCTTAACTATACGAATGAGCAGTACATCGATGCTGTTACTGATTATGCATCTGCGTTTATCCGAAAATGGTCAGATGTTCGAAAGCGACTTCGGAACGAACATCCAGAGCTATATGCTAAGATCTGCGATGCGGTGACGCGGATCGGCGTGGAACGGCTCAAGAAGATTGAAAGAACACAAGCGTACTCACCCAGAGTTCTGAAATGGGAGAATGAGTGGTTCGAAATCTTGGGTATTAACATCGAGATTCTGGTGGCTATGGATGATGCGTTTCTCAATGCAATCGCAATGTCCCAATGGCGGAAGTCAATACATTTCGAACGTTTTTCATCCGCAGTGAATTTGGCCAAAAATGGAGCGAAGGGTTTCGCACACCAGCTTTTAAAAGTCACTGCGTCATGTTCATACCCGAAATCTCAATGGTCTATTTGGGAAAATGGAGGGAAGAATTTCTCCATTATGTCCAGATTAATGCTTTCACTTCTCGACTTCTTAGGCCCCAGTTTGGAAGAAGAGACGTGCCTTGTCTGGCTGTTGGCATCACGAAGAATTCAGTTGTCTAACACGGTTCGCCTCAAACGGGCGCAAATTGATGAAGATGCGACAGGAATTTGGATTAGAAGCTTCAAGGGGCGGAGTGGTAAGGCAGAGAACGTTTGTATTAAGAAGAATACTAGGATGGGTCGAGCGCTTAAAGCATATCTGTGGGACTATGATCAGCGCCCATTGGGGAATGTCGTTTCTGAAGCGATGATATCACCCTATAAACCGCAGACTGCCCGTTTTAGCTCCACCTGGAATTTCTATCATTTGGCTTTTTCCGATCACTCGGAAGGGCTGATCGAGTACGGTTTGTCAGACGCAAACTTAATTGTAGTTAAACAGATATACTTAAGCGTCGTTCAAGTCAAACGTCAGAATGGCAGAGCGTTTAATTTTGGTGACGTCGAAAGGCGTACGGCTAAAGCGCTGCTTCCTTCGGCAATTGCTCAGTCGCATGTATATGCGGAAGAAGCAAAACGAGGAGGATTCATTAAATCCACTACGCTGCTGAAGTCCTATTACAGTGAAGATCCAGATGAACTCTCACGACAAGCGCAGAATGAATTTCATACATTGAAGACCCGTGAGGAAATCTATCGGGCGCGGTCGAGAGATAAAGTGAAGCTGAGGAAGGGCAGGGCGTTTGCCGCCGCCGTGTCAGAGGAAATGGCCAGTATTTCACATGATATTATTGGTGAATGGGAGGAGAGAACAAGCCCGTTTTCAGTTTCTGCTTTAGTGGATTTTATAGGCTTGCGGGGAAGTAGTCTCGAAGCTCCTCCCGAAACAATCCTAGCGGCCGCCAAGGCAGAGAAATTTATTGTCGAAAAAAGCGGTTTGATTAAAAAGGATGGAATGATTTATCTCTTCGATTCCGGTCTCACGGCTCGCATGATGATGGAAGAGGTGCGCCATATCGAGGGAGAGTTAGAGGGTCTTTTTGCCACCCAAGACCTCGACAAGGCTATCAATGCGTGGGCAAAGCTTAACTTTCTTGAGTTGCTCCTGAAGCGCTTCAGTGCTGTCAGTCTGAAAGATGCATCTGAAAAATATGGGCATTTGGAACGCAGGATACCACATGCACCGATATCGGAAGGAGGGAACTCATGGATCGTGGAATGATAGATGCTGCTAGTTCGTCTGACGGTGCTCCTCTCATTGACTCTTCTTGTTACGCCAAGAACCCAGGTAAGTATTTCGACGATATTTGGTTTATTCATCACGTCGATTCAGGCGAGGTAGTGAAAATTGACTTTAGGAGTCGTTTCGGGGAGCTTCGAAGCTGGCAGCAGCTGGTCGCAAAGAATATTGTGTTCTTGCGTTGTGAAGGGGTGGATGATGGCTTTGCGACTGTGCAGAGTCCCAGAAGCATGAGTTCTACCTATGGTAACATTGCCTCAGTATTTCATTTCATGAACAGTAAGTTTCAGGGGCGACTGCTAGCTGATCTCAGTGAGAGTGAACTTATAGAGCTCGTGATACACAATATCGATGGTTCGATTGCTCGGGGGCCCACGGTGTTCAGTAGAATTCGTCTACTTGCGTGGATGTATGATCTGCGGTACGCGGAGCACCGTTTGGTGCCTGAGCAGTACTTACCGGCGTCTAATCTAAGTGGGCGTTGGGAAGACCTTTGCTCAGTATGGGTGAGAGATGCCGGCGAAAGCTACGCAGATTGGCGGGCTGGCGGAAGTTTTTCGATCGTTCCTTTCGAAATTGCTTTGGCTGTCCTAGGTTATTGTTTCCAGCTGATAAAATCGGATGAGACCAAATACGTCCTCGCGTGGTTTCAAACGGAACGAAGGCTTCGCGAAGAGGGAAGGCTTCCTAGTTGGAAGACCGCTGGCCAATTTTTCTCAAATTTTGGTGAACGGAGCACATGCTATGGCAGCCGATTAAAGGCTTGGTCTGTAGATCAAGTGTTCTTCGAGGAGCTTTGCAAGTGTTACCCGAACGTGAAGTCGAGAGATCAGCTTCCCCTTCCATCAATCCCATTCGCGATTGGCACACATTCAATTAAGAGTTCAATTACCCGAAAGGGGGACCATCTTCTTACAGCATGTTATTTGGCGATTCTTATTTTGACTGGTATCCGACATAGTGAAGCGAGCGGAATGGCACGCGACGCGTTCGAGAAAAAGGGGGCGGACTATATCTTCGCGTCGAACATCGAAAAAACCAACCATGGGGTCGTTACGGATCGGCATGTTTCGGCTGCTGTCGCCGATTTTATCGATGTCCTGGATGGTCTAGGTGGCGTCGGCTTGACCTGCGAGAGGAGGAAAGAGCTTTTCTCCTACTTTAGGTATAGTTTCAACTCGCAGAACCAGCCGGTATACTCTCTGAATAAAAACGCTATTAACGTTACGATGCAGGTTAATTCCTTCTACGAGATTTTTCTTGAGGGACAGGGTGATGATGTCCGTAACTATTGCCCGCACGTAACAGCTCATGGATTCCGCCATGCTTGGGCCGAGTTTGCCATGCGCCGTTTCGATGGAAATATTATGCCACTTATCCGCGATCATTACCGGCACCATTTCGGGTCGAAAATGACTGGAGTCTACACGCATAATAAGGTCGAGCTGTCGGAGTATCAGCACCTTGGTAGGCGCCAGATTTTTGAACTCGTCAGTCGATACGTAGATGGTGCTGCCACCCTCCATGGGCAGCTGGGTGAATTCCTCACGAGGCAAGCGGACAATATTGGTTTAGTCGAGATGCACGATAAGAGTGCGCGTGATGCAACCATTAGGCAGATTATAGAAGAGCATGTTGGCGAGCCGATTGTCACCCCTCATGAATATGGTTTATGTGTTTTGACTGAGAACACAAAACAACTCGCGAATTGCCGTGACGAAGCGGGTATTCCAAGAACCCAAACGGCTGATGTAGATAGCTGCGTAGGGTGTGTAAATAGTTGCATAATAAAACAAACTGACAACAAGGATGATCCTCACTTCCTGACATTAAAACGACGTCTTGCGACCTACCGAGCGGAGGCTCAGGAATGGCAAGGCAATGATCTGATCGGCCCACTGTTCGTTGATGGCGCTCAAAAGACTCTTAGGGCTCTGGAGGCTCTGGTGAGAAAAATGGAGAAGGTGGATGTCTGACCTTGAAATGGAAGATTTTGATCTCGATTTCTCTCCTCAGCTGCCTGACAAAGCTCGCCCGCCTCTCTGGTATTATGATGCTGATGTTGCGCAAAGCTACAAAAGCATTGTGGATGTCGCACTCGTAGCGTTCGAGAAGAAGCTGGCATTCACCCGGGGATTGAAGCCCGGACGCACAGTCAAAATCAAGGAGTGGAAATTGGTCGCCGCAACTCTCAACAAAGCAGCGGGGCTCAACGAGGGACACCTCAGAAATAAGGATCGGCGAGATGTTCTGCGCACTGTAGAGTTCATAGGGTCGCTGAACACGCGCTTGGAGGCCGCGATCAAGGCCCGGAGTTTGAGCAACGCTAGGCCCTCAGCAACTGAGAGAAAGGCCGCCTACTCGGCCCTGCTTGAAAAGTATCGTAAGCTCGAGCAGATAAAGCTTTCGGAGTATGCCAAAGCGGCGTTCGAGCAAAACATGGCCGATCGCCTAGCGTCCCAGAACCATTCCTATGTTTCGCTATTCCAACAGAACAATCGTCTTCTCGAAAATAACGCCAAGTTGGATGAGGATGTAGAGCGACTACAAGGGAAGCTTGTTGAAGCATACGAAGAGATCAGCAGGCTTAAAGATCAGTTGAGGACCAAGTTCCAGATGAAGGTGGCGGAATAATGTCCAGCGGTCGGCAATTAGGGAGCGAGAACTTTGCTCGCTTCGTTGCATGGGTCTCTGAGCGGGAAGCGCGGGGTGATCATGCGGACTATATTCGTCGGGGTAAGCTAAACCGCAAGGAGGTTGCCACTGAGCTTGGCTTCAACAGACGTTCATTTGGACAGAACCCCGCCATCAAACAACTCGTCGAAGAACTCGACGTTCGATGGGGTTCGCAACATCCAGCCCTATCCAAATCCATCGCTGAGGAAAGCGCCGCGAGGGAAAGAGCCAATGATCGAATGAAGCGCACAGCGACGTCGAATTCGAAGCTGTTGCAGCGGATCGCAAGCTTGCAAGAGGAGAACCGACAATTGCGCCGTGAACTCGAAGAGGTGAAGCATTTCAAGTCGGCGAGAGATGCCTTCTTGGAGACGACGAAAGACTTCCGCTGACCCATGCTCATCCAGGTATCGAAGAGGCGTCGAAATGGCTCTGTCAGCGCCATGCGCATCGCAGCTGATGGCAGCGTCATACACGTGGCGAATAGCCTCTCTGTTTCGCTGCCAGAAGCCTGCAAGGATGCTGCCAAGGTTGGTTCCTTGTGGGAAGTCGACGGGCCGACGGCACAGACAACGTTCACGGCCGGCGGATACACAATCATCGAGGATCATCTCGAAGCCCATACAGCTCGGTTCGTAAAGCCAAACACTCGCTTGCTGGAAACGTGGCTCCAGAGAAACGTGAAGGGCATTGGGGAGGTCAAGGCTGGTCGCCTGGCCCGCAATCCTCGCTTGATCGAGATCATCGAGGAACGGGACATTAGCTCGCTTTTGGAGGCTGGGGTTCCGAGTCGGTCCATCGGCCCACTGCTACTGGAATTCCCAAGCGATGCCTACATGGCAGCTATCAACTGGCTTGCTGATCACCATCTGCCGGTAAAGCTGGCTGAAACGCTTTCGGCGGTTTGGCGTGAGAAAACCATCGCGATGTTGAAGGAGAACCCGTTTCGGCTGCTGAACTTCGACGTCCCATTCGAGCTGTGCTGCAAGATTGCAAAGGGGTTGGGCTTTGCCTCGGATCACCCGAAATACCAAGCTGCGTTGGCAGCTGATCTCATTTCGCAATATTGTCGCGCTACGTCATCGACTTTGATGCTACGGCCTGCGTTCGAGAAGAAATGCAGAGAGATGGGTGTCGACTTCAATGTCGTCCTGCGGCACGCGATGGAACAGGAACTCATCGGCTATATCCGTGGCGAGGACGGCTTTCAACTTGAAGGGGAATTTCTGCTTGAGGCCCTTACGGGGCAGAGGCTGCGTGATGCAATCCTTCGACCGCCGGGCGCGGGCAGCAGCGCGGCGGATTGGGAGTGCAATCTAACCGTTGAGGCGGTTACGGAGCGATTGCGCGAATTTGAGCAGACCATTCAATTCAGGCTCACGGATGAGCAAAGGCGTGCGGTGTTGCTTGCGTCAAGTATGAACGTGTTCGCGCTATCGGGCGGAGCAGGGACGGGCAAGACGACAATCCTTCAGGCTATCGTGACGGTGTTGGAGAGGGTCTCCTTTGGTGTTGATATCTTCCAGGTCGCGTTGTCAGGGCGGGCTGCACAAAGGATGGTTGAAGCCACTGGTAGACCTGCTTCGACAATTGCTAAGTTCTGTGCGGACATGGCAAGGAAGAAGCAGGACCAGCGTCCCGACCATTGCATCGTTGTGATCGATGAAGCCAGTATGGTTGATCTATATTCCATGCACGCCCTTCTGCTACACCTACCTGCTGCCACGCGTTTTATCTTCGTAGGTGACGTGGACCAATTGCCGCCCGTCGGGGGCGGCCTGTTGTTTCATAACATTATGAAATCGACCTTCCCGGCCGTCGAACTAACTGAGGTGAAACGCCAAGGAGCCGAGAGCGGAATTCATCGGTTTGCAACGGCGGTGAGGCATCAACACGGGTGCATAGCTTTGCCTGACTATCAGGAGGGAGTGGAAATTGATTGCGCTGTCCTACGACGCGTCGACCCAGATGAAATTGGTCAGTTGTTCCAGGTTCACGGGGGGGCTGAACGGTGCGCAATTCTAACCTCGATGCAAGCTGGCGAAGCTGGTGTCGGAAACCTGAACATGGGCATGCAACGCCGGCTGGGCTTCAACCGTCCTGTAGTTCGTCTAGTCCATGAGGACGGCGTCTATGACTACGTAAATTTCACAGGCAGCAAGTTCTACCTGAACGATCCAATCCTCATAACAAAGAACGACTACGACATTGGCGTTAGAAATGGCGATCTCGGCACCATCGTGGAGATCTTCGATGAACAAACCGAGGACGGGCACCTTGGCTGCGTTAAGATCGGCGGCCGGATGTTCGATCTAAATGCAGACCTGTTGGACAAGATGAGCCTCGGTTACGCTATGACCATCCATAAGGCGCAGGGGTCGCAGTGGGAGAACGTAATCCTCGTCTTGAACAGAAGGGCAACGCACATGCTGGATAAGACGCTGCTCTACACGGGCGCGACACGCGCACAGAAGAAACTAATTGTTTGCAGTGAGGATATGGGCCTGGTCCAGCAAGCGGTGGATCGAGGCTCAATCGCCCTCCAGCGAAAGACTAACCTTTTACAGCACCTGGACGCGGACTTCTAAGGTGGCCCGAATTCGATGCACGTTTGTCGCGAACCTCGAACGAAGACCTGATGTGCCTTTGATTGGGGAAATGAATGGAGCGACGAATGAACCTGTTTGAGCAACAAGACGATGCGACTGAGCCTGAAACAGGAAAGGCTAAGACCCGCCCCTTGGCTGACCTACTGAGGCCTCAAGCCATCGAGGAAGTTATCGGTCAAGACAAGCTACTGGCCGGCGATGGTCCGCTGGGCTCCATGTTGGCAGCAGGGAAAATCTCGTCTCTAATCCTGTGGGGGCCGACCGGCGTCGGGAAGACCACTATTGGCAGGCTGCTGGCTATGAAAACGGATTTTCATTTCGAGCAGATCAGTGCAATATTCAGTGGCGTCGCGGACCTTAAGAGGGCTTTCCAGGCGGCGCGCGGCCGCCACCGCAGGGGGCAGGGAACACTCCTTTTCATTGACGAGATCCACCGTTTCAACAAGACCCAGCTTGACGCCTTGCTGCCAGTGATGGAAGACGGGACGGTTACCGTATGCGGAGCAACGACAGAGAACCCATCATTCTCTGTGAACAGGGCTGTGCTTAGCCGGTGTCAGGTGATGGTCTTGGAGCGCCTTGACGAACGAGCGCTATCCGCCATAATTGCACGCACTGAGAGGGTTCTTGATAGCCCCCTGCCTTTGGACGACGAAGCGAAGGAGCTCCTTTGTGCCATGGCGGATGGTGATGGGCGGGCTCTTCTGAATTTGGTCGAGAGCACGCTCACTTGGCCCCGGGACCATATCTATTCTGCAAAGGAAGTGGCCAATCGCTTGACACAGCGCGCGGCGCAGTATGATCGCGCGTCAGATGGTCACTACTCGATCGCAAGTGCCATCCAGAAATCGATAAGGGGTTCTGACCCCGAGGCCGCAATTTACTGGGTCCATAGAGCGCTTGAGGGCGGCGAAGATCCTCGTTTTATCCTGCGGCGGCTGACAATGATCGCATGGGAGGACGTAGGGTTGGCAGATCCGGAGGCATCCCGTATCTGTCTGAGCGCGTGGGACACTTTCGAAAAGCTTGGCAGTCCCGAAGGCGATCTGGCTGTATCTCAGGCCGCAATTTACTTGGCCTTGGCCCCGAAATCGAATGCCGGCTATTTGGCACACAAAGCCGCGCGCGCTGATGCGAAAATATCCGGTTCCGCACCTCCCCCCATGCACATCGTGAATGCGCCCACAGCAATGATGAAGAATCTTGGATACGGCGAAGGGTATCAATATGATCACGATGCTCCCGACGGTTTCTCTGGTCAGGTTTTCTTTCCTGATGGGATGGCAAGGCCCCAGCATTATCTGCCTGTTGAACGCGGGTTCGAGCGAGAACTATCAAAAAGGGTTCGCTACTTCGAAAAGCTTCGGAAAGTCCGCAACTCCGAAGGCGGGTAAGAACTAGTAGGTGCGCCCCGCCGATCATTTCGCAGCAATGAGGGCCGACCGCTCTCATCATTAAGGGCCGTAGGTTGGCCCTCATTGTTTGTTGCGACCGGGCATTCGCCTGATAGACCTTTTACCTTCCGCGGTAGAAAAGGCGCTGGTACCAAATACTCGCACAGGAGGCTGTATATCTGCATGAATTGCAGGACGGGTTTCAAGCCAAGCGCTTAATCAAAGACTGGGTCGGGTTTTACAACTCCGAGGTGTCACACACGGCTCTCGACAAACAATCCTCTGACGGCGCATTCGTTGAAGCAGAGCGGACCCAGAGGGCGGCATGAAACCAACCAAATTACATCTTAGCTGAGCCACAAAGCTGTCCTAAAAAACAGGACCATTTCAGGGGCACGAGAGAGGGGCGATATCGAGGTGAGCTTCACCGATACCTCGGGCTGATGTTCGCAGAAGCGCATCGGTGAAACACATGACGGAGCGAAACTCATCACTGGCAGGGGCGGCGCAGGTGAAAGCGATGCCCGCAGCTTACCCGACGGCCACTTCGGACGTAGGGTCGATTTTCTGACGGGGTGGCGTTCGGTCTTTTAACGCTGTCTGAAAGCAGTTTGTGGGGCCTTATCGTGGAGGCATTTCACTCGCCCCACCGACTTGGCCGGATGGTCCGCCACTCTTCATTCTTGTGCGCATGAGTGCGGCGCATGAGTGCGCTCCATACCGTTTGCTCTGGCAAACGATGCCGGTGACATTGTCACTGTCTTTCAGTATCTTTGTTGTCTTCGTGGTCGGGTTTCTTCTCTACGTCGCCGTGGCCGAAGAGTTGGACGTTCTGGTGCGCGTGGTGGATGTTCTCGAACTCAAAGCTGGAATGCATTATGCTGAACTCCGCACTCAGCCGTTCTTTGATTTCCGCCTTGACCGGTTCGATGCGGCTCCAGCCCGCCTCTGTCAGCACCACGTGACAGTCGAGCGCTGCTTCGTGTTCCTGCATTTGCCAGAGATGAACGTGATGCACGTCCTCGACACCATCCACCTCGGTCATCGCCCGGACCACTGCACGGCTATCCATGTCGGGGGGGCTGCCGAGCATCAACGTACGGATCGGCTTTCCGATTTCGGTCAGGGCGAGGTAGAGAATGTAGAGGGCAATGGCAATCGTGATCGCCGGATCGACCCAAGTCACGTCGTAGAGAATGATCAGCGTCCCCCCGATGATCACCGCTACTGAGGCCAGTGCGTCGGATAGATTGTGTAGGAAGAGCGCGCGGATGTTCACGCTGCCTTTCTGCATCGACCAGGTGAGCCATGCGGTCAAGCTGTCTACCGCGAGCGCCACGCAACCGAGGATAACGACGGTCCAGCCAGCGACCTCTGTTGGCTCGATAAAGCGCATCGCGCCCTCGTAAATCAGATAGACGCCGACAAGGATTAGGGTGGTGTAGTTGATCAGCGCCGCTACGATCTCGATCCGGCCATAGCCGAAGGTCATGCGTTCATCTGCCGGTCGCCGGGCAATCTTGCGCGCGACGAAGGCGATGACTAGCGATGCCATATCAGAGAAATTGTGCAGTGCGTCTGCAATGAGGGCAAGACTGCCAGAAAAGATGCCGCCGACAACCTGCGCAACAGTCAGAAGAGCATTGGCCCAAATGGCGACCGATACCCTCCGGTCCCCGGAAGTCGGGTCCATGTGGGCATTACCGTGATCATGCGGCATGATGCGGCTCCTCTTGATTGTGGGCCGTAATCTCTGGCGAGGGGACCAAGCGGCCCGACCGGAGCGCGGCGACACGTGCGTTCATCCAATGGCGAATTCCGTGTCGGTAGAGCCTTCCACGAAGGCGTCCGAATTCCTGCCGATGTTGCCGATAGAATTCATCCGGGGCATCAAATGTTCCGAGGTCGCGCGTGATGCCAGTGCGTTGGATGTAGGTGTCACCACCGCGCCAGTCGACCGGTGGTGCGCCGAGACAATCTGTCCCGATGCCGTAACCGCAGAACTCTTTGCGTCCGGGGAAGTGCGCTTGGAGCCGGGTTAGGTAGTCAGTATCCAGAATAAAGCCTTCGAGGTTCACCCAGGTGCCAATAACGCGAACCTCGACCCATGAATGCAGGATCTCTACCGGCGCAATCGGGTAGACTGCTTCGGGCACGACGCCACGCTGAAGAGCCTTGTGGATGGTGAAGCCATGCAGCCGGCAAGGGAAACCGAGCGCGCGCAGAAGCGCCATCAGCAGCGTGGCCTTAGTATTGCACTGGCCATAGCCGTCCATCAGCACGACTGAGGCCGGAATGTTGTCCGCGCGGTTATAGCCGAAGTGGATCTCATTACGGACGAAATCATATGCTGCGCCGATCCGACCATGTTCGGAAAGCGCCAGCCAGCCACGCTTTTCGATGAGACTACTGATCGGGCCTCGGCAAAAGTCGAGTAATTCTGTCGGCTGAAGCAAAGTTGTGTCGGCATTCATTCCCGTCTCCATCGAATCGTGATGAGACAAGTGTAATTGCTACAGTAGATGTAGCTTCAAGTCGAAAGTTATCCCGTGCGCTGCGCTACTAGGATGATGTTCGCTCCCGCGAGGCACCATCACCAAAAAAGTCGAAATCCATTTTGAACATCCTGGAGGTTGATCCCTAGGTTAATGCGCTACACGAAGCCAACTACAAGTTCGGACCACCTAAGAACTCGAATTCCGTTCAGGGCGGTTAGCTCAGTTCATTTGTGTGGAAAAATCTGCTGCGATGGTGAGGTGCCCACATGCCAATGGATAGCGATGACCGTTTCCTTAACTACATCTTAGCTGGGGGCTGCGGCGTTAGCTGGGGTTTATGGGGCTACTTACATGCCTGTATGCCTGTGAAAACGGATCAGCGCCAATGGCCCGCGTCAGGAAGTGGCTGGCGTTATACATTCATAAAAGCCGGCCTTTGACCCTTGGCCGCAAACCGCCTGCTATTGTCCGTTGGCAGAGAATTGAAACGGTGAACTCGTATCATCAGTTGCTAGAAGTAGCTTTTTTCGTCACAGAAACCGCCCGAGTAGGGGTGTTAACACAAATAAGGGAACGGATTTAGGTTCCAAGAAGCCCGGTTCGATAGAAATATTTCTCTTGAACCTACAGCGGCTTTAGGAGTTAGGACCGCAGGCGAAGAACGGCATTCGAGTCAAACAGGCCATACTGCTTCAGGCTTTCCTTACTGAACGGCAGAGTGGTCTTGTTTAAGCTTAGTTTGCCTACCTAACGTTGAAGGAATAAGAATGATGCTGACAAGACGACATTTTCTCCAGACCAGCGGTGCGCTGTTTTCTACTCCAATCGCTGGCCCGCTACTGGCAGCCACTCGGCCCACCAAGGAGGAGAAGGCCGCCTGGGACGCGCAGGTCACACCTCCCGCTTTTGATCCAACTACGTCAAACCCGTGGGGCCTGCACCCGCGCTTTTTGCCCCAGCGGGTGGACGCTAAGGACGGGCTTGTTCCGGGAGACGTCCACGTCGATGCCGTAGCGCGCTACATCTATCACATCGAAGAAGGGGGAACTGCGATGCGTTACGGTGTGGCGATCGCCCGTGGTAACCTGTACGAGCCCGGCACGTATACGATCCAGCGAAAAGTGGAATGGCCAAACTGGACGCCGACCCAAAACATGATCGCACGCGATCCCGAGCTCTATGGCCCGGTTGCCGACGGTGTTGACCCTGGCCCAGAAAACCCTCTTGGCTCGCGGGCGCTTTACCTTTTTGAAGGCAACCGAGACACCTATCTACGCATTCACGGGACGCCCGAACCAAGAAGCATCGGCGGGCGCGCGAGTTCGGGGTGTGTCCGCATGGTCATGGCACATATCAACCATCTATACCCGAACGTCAAAACTGGTTCGACGGCGTTCCTGTATTCGGCAGAAGAAAGCGTGACCCCGCGAACGTGATCTACGCCCA
>NZSX01000055.1 GCA_002703405.1 Sulfitobacter sp.
ATCGCCGCGGTCAGCGTGGTTTTACCGTGGTCAACGTGGCCGATTGTGCCGATGTTGACGTGTGGCTTGTTACGTTCAAACTTTGCCTTTGCCATGGTGTTGGCTCCTTTAGATGTTGGGTGGTGGGCTTAAAAACCCACCCTACAGATTGGGTAGGGCGGGGTTCACCCCGCCATCCCGGTTATGCAAATTTGGCCTGAATCTCGTCAGAGATGTTCTGCGGCACAGGCTCGTAGTGGTCGAACTGCATGGTGAAGTTCGCACGACCGGAAGACATCGAACGCAGCGTGTTGATGTAGCCGAACATGTTGGCCAGCGGTACGAAGGCGTCGATCGCGATGGCATTGCCGCGCGTGTCTTGACCCTGCACCTGACCCCGACGGGATGTCAGGTCACCGATGATGCCACCGGTGTACTCTTCCGGTGTCACAACTTCGACCTTCATGATCGGTTCCANCANCTTTGCGCCAGCTTTCTTCATGCCTTCGCGCATACCCATACGGGCGGCGATTTCGAAGGCCAGAACGCTGGAGTCAACGTCGTGGAACTTACCGTCGATCAGNGCAACCTTGAANTCGATGACCGGGAAGCCCGCCAGCGGACCGGAGTCCAGAACCGACTTGATCCCTTTTTCCACGCCCGGGATGTATTCCTTGGGAATGGCACCACCGACGATACGGCTCTCGAANGAGTAACCTTCGCCCGGCTCGGTCGGCATCAGGATCATCTTAACTTCACCGAACTGACCCGAACCACCCGACTGNTTCTTGTGGGTGTAGGTGATCTCGGCTTCGCGGCTGATNGTCTCACGGTATGCCACCTGCGGNGCACCGATNTTCGCTTCAACTTTGAATTCGCGCTTCAGACGGTCCACCAGNATGTCGAGGTGAAGTTCGCCCATGCCCTTCATGATGGTCTGACCGGATTCCAGATCGGTTTCGACGCGGAAAGANGGGTCTTCGGCGGCCAAACGGGCCAGACCTGCAGACATCTTTTCTTGGTCGGCCTTGGTNTTNGGCTCAACCGCGATCTCGATCACCGGATCGGGGAAGGTCATGGTTTCCAGAACCACCGGATCNTTGGCGGCACAGAGCGTGTCACCTGTGGTGGTGTCTTTCAGACCGGCAAGCGCGATGATGTCGCCCGCAAAGGCTTCTTCGATCTCTTCGCGGTTGATCGAGTGCATCATCATCATACGACCGACGCGCTCTTTCTTGCCCTTGGTCGAGTTCAGAAGGGTATCGCCCTTCTTCAGCACGCCCGAGTAGATGCGGGTGAAGGTCAACGAACCAACGAAGGGGTCGTTCATGATTTTGAACGCAAGGCCAGAGAACGCCATGTCATCATCCGCGCGGCGCGGGATGTTACGGGTTTCTGTCTCATCGCCCGGCTTGAAGCCCATATAGTCGACAACGTCCAGCGGGCTGGGCAGATAGTCGATCACGGCGTTCAAAAGCGGCTGAACACCTTTGTTCTTGAAGGCNGANCCACAGAGAACGGGGATGAACTTGATCGCCAGCGTNCCCTTGCGGATCAGGTCGCGCAGGGTGTCGACGTCCGGCTCGGCGCCATCCATCAGNTAGTTTTCCATCGCCTCNTCGTCCATCTCGACCGCGGTCTCGATGAGCTTGGCACGCCATTCGTCGGCNGTGTCCTTCAGGCTGTCACGGATCTCGCGCTGTTCCCAGCCCGCACCCAGATCTTCGCCNGACCAGACCCATTCCTTCATGGTGACCAGATCAACGATGCCTTCCAGCTCGTTCTCTGCACCAATCGGGATCTGCACTGGTGCAGGCGTGGCACCTGTACGGTCTTTGATCATGCGAACGCAGTTGAAGAAGTCCGCGCCGATCTTGTCCATCTTGTTGACGAAGACGATACGCGGCACCTTGTAGCGGTCAGCNTGNCGCCACACGGTTTCGGTCTGCGGCTCAACACCGGCGTTGGCGTCAAGAACGGCAACNGCGCCGTCGAGAACCGCCAGCGAACGCTCAACTTCAATGGTGAAGTCAACGTGGCCGGGGGTGTCGATGATGTTCATCCGGTACTTGGTGTCGGATGTCGCATCGGCTGTGGGCTCTTCCTGGCGCTGCCAGAANGTGGTGGTCGCGGCGGANGTNATGGTGATNCCNCGNTCNTGNTCCTGCTCCATCCAGTCCATCGTTGCGGCGCCGTCATGCACCTCACCGATGTTGTGGGATTTGCCGGTGTAGAACAGGATGCGTTCGGAACAGGTGGTNTTGCCGGCATCGATGTGAGCCATGATGCCGAAGTTGCGGTAGCGTTGGAGCGGATAGTCGCGTGCCATGGGGCTGCTTCCTCGAAAATNTCAGTACGAACAGATCGCGCCCGAAACCGGGCGCGACGTTGAAATTACCAGCGGTAGTGGCTGAACGCTTTGTTNGCGTCGGCCATCTTGTGCGTATCTTCGCGCTTTTTAACAGCGGTACCACGGGACTGAACGGCGTCCAGCAGCTCGCCNGCAAGGCGCTCTTCCATGGTGTTTTCGTTACGCGCACGGGCGGCTTTGATCAACCAGCGGATCGCCAGCGCCTGACGACGCTCGGGGCGCACTTCGACTGGGACCTGATAGGTGGCACCACCAACGCGACGCGAACGAACTTCGACCGACGGTTGGATGTTTTCAAGCGCTTCGTGGAACACTTCGATCGGGGCGCGTTTGATCTTGTCTTCGACGCGGGTCATCGCGTTGTAGACGATACGCTCGGCGACAGATTTTTTGCCGTCGATCATCAGGTTGTTCATGAATTTTGTGAGAACCAGATCGCCGTATTTGGCGTCTGGCAGGACTTCGCGTTTTTCAGCGGCGTGGCGGCGTGACATGTCAGTGTCTTCCTCTTGGCGGGTGGTGGGGCGCTGCCCCACCNAACATCGNNTGGAAAGGCGGGGCCGTGCCCCACCTGTGCGAGATTACTTCGGACGCTTCGCGCCGTACTTCGAACGACGCTGCTTACGGTCTTTAACGCCCTGCGTATCAAGAACACCGCGCAGGATGTGGTAACGCACACCCGGAAGGTCTTTTACACGACCGCCGCGGATCAGAACCACGGAGTGTTCCTGAAGGTTGTGGCTCTCGCCCGGGATGTAAGAGATGACTTCGAAACCGTTTGTCAGGCGCACTTTGGCAACCTTACGCATGGCCGAGTTCGGCTTTTTGGGTGTCGTTGTGTAAACCCGTGTGCAGACGCCGCGCTTTTGCGGGCACTCCTGCAGGTGCATGGATTTCGAACGTTTGACTTTCGGCTGCCGCGGCTTGCGGATCAGCTGTTGGATCGTTGGCATTCCGGATATATCCCCGTATCGCTCAGATTTTGTACACGGGGGATCCCCCATGCGGCTAATTTCGGTTACTTCATGCGTCCACAAAGCAAAATGACCGCAACGTTCCCGTACCGAGGAAAACGACGCGGTGGGTTAACAGAGGATCGGGCCAGTAGTAGGCCGGATCGTGACCACTTNAGTTATGAGTTCGGANTGGCAGAGCGGCCTCNNCCTCCGAGATAGCGGGCGTATAGNNCGTTGCGCGGGGGCTGTCAACAGCANNNCCCGGCCCGGCNCCGNCNAGAGCAGNGNATCGCGTGCTCTGGNTGCGCCATGNNGCCCCCTGCCCTCGNNNANCCCCCTTGCCAGCGGCTCNCACCCTGTCGCCATATTCGTCGTAAGTTTTCCTTGAGGGGCAATACCATGCAAGCCATCGGCCTGTGCCGTTTTTCTTACCCCGCCCTNGGTGGATTTCAGGTGGGNCACGACACCACCGAGGAACGNATCGCCTACCTCTATGACGANGCCCGGCTTGAGGAGCGCTTCCGCTTGNTTGAGGCCGTCGCCCTGCCCTGNCTCAANGCNCAGNCAGACCCGGATTTCTCAATGNTCTTCGTGATCGGNGACCAGTTCCCGGACCACCACGCNCGCCGCCTCGAATCGCTCCTCNCCGACNTGCCGCAAGGNGTGATCCACCGCGAGCCGCCCCGCCAGCACCGCGANGTGATGAAAGAGGTGCTGAACGCCGCGCGGATCAACCCCAAAGANCCCTGNCTNCAATTCCGCTATGACGATGACGATGCGNTCTCGGTNGATTTCATTGCCCGGCTGCGGCGTACGGTTGAGGACAGCGCGGGGCTTTTGNNGGGTCAACGCTCGGTCGCTTTCGACTGGCCCAAAGGGTATATCGCGGAGTTCGGGCAGGGCGGCATCCGCGCGGCGGAAGTGTTCCGCCCCCTCAATGTGGCNGCCTTGGCGATGTATGTGAAGGGCGGNAGCCCGGTNACNATNATGAACTTCGCCCATGAGAAACTGCCGCGTTTCATGCCCTGCGTCAGCCTGCCNGANGCNGCGATGTTCGTGCGCAGCCACAACGGATCGAACGATTCGCGCCAAGGGCTTGCNCGGCATGTGGANGTNGCNCCGCTGGANGCCGAAGGCGAAGCGCTGTTTCGNNNGCGNTTNGCCATCGACANNGATCAGGTGCGGCGGGTCTTCTCGGCCTGANCNTTCAGCTTCCGCTCGCGGTAGAGGGTAAAGACCCCTGTGGCCACGACGATCCCCGCCCCGGTCAGGGTCAAGGCTCCCGGCCATTCGCCAAAGACNGNCCAGCCCAGCAGCAGCGCCCAAAGCAGGCCNGTATAGCGAAACGGCGCNACAAAGCCGATNTCGCCGACCCGCATGACCTGGATNGAAAAGAAATAGCCGCCCAANACAAAGACCCCGGAGCCGCCNATCAGCGCCGCCACCGACGGGGTCACCGGCGCCCATGGTCCGCTNAGNGATGCCANCCCCGCCGCCGTCATCACCGACAGCGCGGTCACCAANGTGACGGTCATGGANGGCACCGCAGGCGACAAGGCGCGGGTCGACAGGTCACGGACCGTCACGCAAAGCACCGCGATCAAGACGTAGATCGACCANATGTTGAACCCCTCCGCGCCCGGCTTCACGATCAGCAGGACACCGCAGAAACCGATCCCNATCGCCACCAANCGCCGCCAGCCCACCGCCTGCCGAAACACCAANGCNGCNGCCAGCGTNACCGAAAGCGGCACCACCTGAAGGATNGCGGTNACATTGGCCAANGGCATGTTGAACAGCGCGGTGAGAAAGAAATAAGCCGCCGCAATCTCNGCCACCGAGCGCAGGCCAATCACCNGCCAATCCCGCGGCNGGAGNCGGAAATCAATCCGNCCAAGCTGGCGGCTGAGGGCNAAGATCAGGACCGNGGTCGTCACCCCCCGCAGGAACANAAGCTGAAACAGCGGCAGNGCCCCGTCGGTCATTTTCAGCAGCGTGTCGTTAAACGTGAAACAGGCCATCGAGGCGATCATCAGCAGCGCGCCGATGGTATTGGGGGACATGAAAGCGCTCCGGGAATAAACCGCGCGGCTTATATCGATACCGCTCCCGAATGACTGGCAGCGGGCACGNGAGCTGTCAAGAACGGGGGGCTGTGCAGGTTCACCGCTTGGCGCCCCTCAANTGCGGCATGGCGNCTNCGTANGACGNCTGNCCCTGCNGCAGTTNNCCGGTCTTACTGGTTGGACGCCTNCGCCACGGGCTGTTGCTGACTGGCCAACAGATTCCGAACCGTACTGCGCAGCAACCCCGGCTCGACAGGCTTTTGCATCACCGTCGCGGCCAGATTGCGAAAGGCGTCATAAACCTCAAGATCGCGGGTGCGGCCGCTGAGGAAGATNATNGGCGTTCCGGCGATGGCNGGGTTTTCGCCAAAGCGGTGCGCCAATTCCAAACCACCCATATCGGGCATGGAGATATCACTGATGATCAAATCGGGCTTCAGGTCATTCACCACCGCCAGCGCATCGCGGGCGTTCAGGCAGGAGACAAAGGTCAGCGATCTGTCGTCGGAAAAGATCATCTTTACCAATTCCAGAATGATCGGATCATCGTCGATATGTAGAATGCGAGACGTCATCTGAAGAACCTTACGACGGTTAAGCTTTCGCAAACCTATTGCCACTATGTGGCGGATGTAAGGCTACGGCGGCAAATTCCCGGCCATCTNGCTGGCNATGNGCANTCNANGNTGCGGCACCGCGCATAAAAAAGCCCCCGCAACTTTCACTGCGGGGGCTTCTGATTTTCAGGTCAAACCTGCGATCAATCGCGGCTCTCGTCGTCACCGACCGGCGTGTTGAACACATCNCCACCGACGATGTCGTCATCCGCAGAGGCCGCAGGTGCTGCCANNGCGGCNGCGGCTTCGGCNTCTTCGCGGCGCGCTTCGATCACGACGTTGTCGCGGTCTGTCGCCACTTTGCGCATCTGCTGGGTCGCCCCACCAGTGCCCGCCGGGATCAGACGGCCCACGATGACGTTCTCTTTCAGACCGACCAGCTTGTCCCGCTTGCCCTGAACCGAAGCTTCGGTCAGCACGCGCGTTGTTTCCTGGAAGGACGCGGCGGAGATGAAGCTGCGGGTCTGCAGCGACGCCTTGGTGATGCCCAGCAGGATCGGTTCGCCCTTGGCAGGACGGCCACCNTTCGACAGGGCCTTTTCGTTGGCCTGATCGAATTCCTGCTTGTCGACGTGTTCGCCCTTGAGCAGCGTGGTGTCGCCGCTTTCTTGGATTTCCCACTTCTGCAGCATNTGACGCACGATGACTTCGATGTGTTTGTCGTTAATCTTCACACCCTGCAGGCGGTAAACGTCCTGCACTTCGTCAATCATGTATTCNGCCANNGCNTCNACGCCCATGATCGCCAGAATGTCGTGCGGCGCGGGGTTGCCGTCCATGATGTAGTCACCCTTCTGCACGAAGTCGCCTTCGGCAACGGGGATGTGTTTCCCCNTNGGCACCATGTATTCAACCTTCACGTCCGGATCATCCGAGCTTTCNATCGCGATGCGGCGNTTGTTCTTNTAGTCCTTNCCNAAGCGNACATAGCCGTCGATTTCCGCGATGATGGCGTGGTCTTTGGGGCGACGTGCCTCAAAGAGTTCGGCCACNCGCGGCAGACCACCGGTAATGTCCTTGGTCTTGGCACCTTCACGCGGGATACGCGCGATGATGTCACCGGCNTGNACNTCGGTCTGNTCCTCAACGGACAGAACCGCATCCACCGACATCGGATAGGTCACCGGGTTGCCCGCATCGTTGCGGACCGGTTCGCCATCTTCACCCACCAAGATGATCTCGGGCTTAAGCTCGTTGCCCTTGGGGGCCGCGCGCCAGTCGATCACGATCTTCTGGGTCATGCCGGTTGCTTCGTCGGTGTCTTCTTTGACCGCGATGCCCGACACNAGGTCGACGTATTTGGTCATACCCGGTTTTTCGGCGATGATCGGCAGGGTGTAGGGATCCCATTCGAACAGCTTGTCGCCGCGTGCCACGCTGTCGCCTTCCTTGACGTGAAGCTTGGTGCCGTAGCCGATCTTGTGGCTGGCGCGCTCATCGCCGTTCTCATCGACGATCGACAGTTTCATGTTCCGGCCCATGACGAGCANTTCACCGGCGCTGTTTTCAAGCGTCTGNGCNTTNTCGAANNCGANNTTGCCNGACTGGCTGGCNTCNAGGAAGGACTGCTGACCACCCTGNGCAACNCCGCCGATGTGGAAGGTCCGCATNGTCAGCTGNGTACCGGGTTCACCAATCGACTGGGCCGCGATGATGCCGACNGCCTCACCTTGGTTNACCAGCGTACCGCGTGCNAGGTCACGGCCATAGCACATGGCGCAGACNCCCTCTTCGGCNTCACAGGTCAGCGGGCTGCGGATCCGTGCGGACTGCACCCCGGCNTCGTCGATGGCATCCGACATGCGCTCGTCGATCANCGNGCCTGCNGGCACCAGAACANCCTCGGTGCCNGGCACCAGAATNTCNTCCGCCGCAACACGGCCCAGCAGACGCTCGGCCAGCGAGGAGACAACCTCACCNTCGTTGACAGCCGCTTCGGCNGTGATCGCNGTTTCGGTNCCGCAGTCATGCTCNCGCACGATGCAGTCNTGNGCNACGTCCACCAGACGGCGTGTCAGGTAACCGGAGTTCGCTGTTTTCAGAGCGGTATCCGACAGACCTTTCCGCGCACCGTGTGTCGAGTTGAAGTACTCNAGAACGGTCAGACCTTCTTTAAAGTTCGAGATNATCGGCGTNTCGATGATGTCGCCNTTCGGCTTCGCCATCAGGCCGCGCATCCCGCCCAGCTGTTTCATCTGCGTGACCGAGCCACGAGCACCGGAGTGNGCCATCATGTAGACCGAGTTCGGCTCTTTNTCGGAACCNTTCTCNTGGTNNGTNNNGGCNGAGATGGAGCCCATCATCGCCTCGGTNACCTTGTCGTTACACTTCGACCATGCATCGACGACTTTGTTGTACTTTTCGCCCTGNGTGATCAGGCCGTCCATATACTGCTGTTCAAAGTCCTTCACCTGCTCGCGGGTNTCTTCAACCAGCGGCCATTTGGTGTCGGGGATCAGCATGTCGTCTTTGCCGAAGGAGATGCCCGCTTTGAAAGCTTCGCGGAAACCCATGGTCATGATCTGGTCACAGAAGATNACCGACTCTTTCTGACCGCANTAACGGTAGACGGTGTCGATGACCTGCTGCACTTCTTTCTTNCGCAGCAGACGGTTGACCANATCAAACGGCGCTTTNGCGTTCAGNGGCAGAAGCGCACCAAGACGGATACGACCGGGGGTCGTGTCAAAGCGCATCATCACTTCGTTGCCTTCAGCGTCGATCTGTTTGATCCGCGCCTTGATNTTCGAGTGCAGGTGAACCGCACCGGCGTCGAGGGCGTGCTGCACCTCGTCGACGGAGCCGAAGACCATGCCTTCGCCAACCATGCCTTNNCGCTCAAGGGTCGTGTAGTAGAGACCCAAGATCATATCCTGCGACGGNACGATGATCGGTGCGCCGTTTGCAGGCGACAGAACGTTGTTCGTNGACATCATCAGAACACGCGCTTCCANCTGGGCTTCCAGCGAGAGCGGNACGTGAACGGCCATCTGGTCNCCGTCGAAGTCNGCGTTAAAGGCCGAGCAGACNAGCGGGTGNAGCTGGATCGCNTTNCCTTCGATCAGNACGGGNTCAAACGCCTGAATGCCAAGACGGTGNAGCGTCGGCGCGCGGTTGAGCATGACGGGGTGNTCACGGATCACCTCATCAAGAATGTCCCAAACCTCGGGNCGCTCTTTNTCNACCAGCTTTTTCGCCTGCTTCACGGTGGAGGACAGACCCTTGGCCTCAAGCCGCGAGTAGATGAACGGCTTGAAAAGCTCCAAAGCCATCTTTTTGGGCAGACCACATTGGTGCAGCTTCAACTCAGGGCCGGTCACAATGACCGAACGGCCGGAGAAGTCGACGCGCTTACCCAAAAGGTTCTGACGGAAGCGACCCTGCTTACCTTTCAGCATGTCGGACAGCGACTTCAGCGGGCGCTTGTTGGCACCGGTGATGACGCGGCCACGACGGCCGTTGTCGAACAGAGCGTCGACGGATTCCTGCAGCATCCGCTTTTCGTTGCGGACGATGATGTCAGGTGCGCGCAGCTCAATGAGACGCTTCAAACGGTTGTTCCGGTTGATCACGCGGCGGTACAGGTCGTTGAGGTCGGAGGTCGCAAAGCGGCCACCGTCCAGCGGCACCAGCGGGCGCAGTTCTGGCGGGATCACCGGGATCACGGTCATGACCATCCACTCAGGACGGTTGCCCGACTCGAGGAACGACTCAACCACTTTCAGACGCTTGATGATCTTCTTGGGCTTCAGCTCGCCTGTTGCCTCTTTCAGATCGGCGCGCAGGGTCTCGGCTTCGGCTTCCAGATCAATGGCGGCCAGCATCTCACGGATCGCTTCGGCACCGATATTGGCGGTGAAGGCGTCCATGCCATAGGCGTCTTGGGCGTCCATATATTCTTCTTCGGTCATCATCTGACCGTATTGAAGATCAGTGAGGCCCGGCTCGATCACGACGTAGTTCTCGAAATAGAGCACACGTTCCAGATCGCGCAGGGTCATGTCCAGCATCAGGCCGATGCGCGAAGGCAGCGACTTGAGGAACCAGATATGCGCCACTGGCGACGCCAGTTCGATGTGGCCCATACGCTCACGACGGACCTTTTGCAGCGTCACTTCGACACCACATTTCTCGCAGACAACGCCGCGATACTTCATCCGCTTATATTTGCCGCAAAGACATTCGTAGTCTTTGATCGGGCCAAAAATACGCGCGCAGAACAGGCCGTCACGCTCAGGCTTGAACGTCCGGTAGTTGATGGTTTCCGGCTTCTTGATCTCACCGAAGGACCAGCTGAGGATCCGCTCTGGCGAGGCCAAAGAGACCTTGATTTCGTCAAACGCTTTTTGTGGCGTCAGCGGGTTGAACGGGTTGTTTGTCAGTTCCTGGTTCATTTTCAAATCCTTGAAAGGGGTGCGTTGGGAGGGACCGGACCCGTTTTCTTTCGAAGAAAACGGGCCGGGATTTTTAAAAAATCCCGTTTACCGCGTCACTCATCCTCCTCCGCATCCAGGAGTTCCATATTCAGGCCGAGGCCGCGCACTTCCTTGACGAGAACGTTAAAGCTCTCGGGAATGCCCGCTTCGAAGTTATCCTCGCCCTTGACGATGCTTTCATAGACCTTGGTCCGGCCCGCGACGTCGTCCGACTTGACGGTCAGCATTTCCTGCAATGTGTAAGCGGCGCCGTAGGCTTCGAGAGCCCAGACTTCCATCTCACCAAAGCGCTGGCCACCGAACTGTGCCTTACCACCCAGCGGCTGCTGTGTGACGAGGGAGTACGGCCCTGTCGAACGCGCGTGGATTTTGTCGTCCACCAGGTGGTGCAGCTTGAGCAGGTACTTGACGCCGACAGTCACGGGGCGGGCAAACTGCTCACCTGTACGACCATCGAACAGCACCGACTGACCGGAGGTGTCGAACCCGGCCCGCTTGAGGCTGTCGTTCACGTCCGCTTCCTTGGCACCGTCAAAGACCGGCGTGGCGATTGGCACGCCGCGGCGCACGTTNCCAGCCGCTTCGAGCAGCGTGTCTTCGTCCATGCCGCTGATGCCTTCTTCGTAGACATCATCGCCATANGCCAAGCTCAGCGCTTCGCGNACNGGNGTCAGATCNCCCGAACGGCGGTACTCTTGCAGCGCCTCGTCGACNTTCAGGCCCAGNCCGCGTGCGGCCCAACCCATATGCGTCTCAAGNATCTGACCNACGTTCATCCGGCTAGGCACNCCCANAGGGTTAAGACAGAAGTCGACCGGGGTACCATCGGCGAGGAACGGCATGTCCTCCATCGGCACCACTTTCGAGATCACACCCTTGTTCCCGTGACGACCGGCCATCTTGTCGCCCGGCTGCAGCTTACGCTTCACCGCCACGAAGACTTTGACCATCTTCATCACACCCGGGGGCAGATCGTCACCACGGCGTACTTTCTCGACCTTGTCCTCGAAACGTGCATCCAAGGTCCGTTTCTGGATCTCGTACTGCTCGTTCAGGGCTTCGACGATCTTCGCGTCATCCTCGTCCTCAAGGGCCAGCTGCCACCACTGACCACGGGTCAGGGTTTCCAGCAGTTCCTCGGTGATCTGGCTGTTCGCCTTCACGCCTTTCGGGCCTTTGACGGCGATTTTGCCAAGGATCATATCCTTGAGACGCGCGTAGATGTTGCGGTCAAGGATCGCCAGCTCGTCGTCCCGGTCACGGGCCAGACGTTCGACTTCCTCACGCTCGATCTGCAGCGCACGCTCGTCTTTCTCAACGCCGTGACGGTTGAAGACACGCACTTCGACAACNGTGCCGAAATCGCCCGGCTTCACACGCAACGAGGTGTCGCGCACGTCAGAGGCTTTCTCACCGAAGATGGCACGCAGAAGCTTTTCTTCCGGCGTCATCGGGCTTTCGCCCTTCGGGGTGATCTTACCCACAAGGATGTCGCCCGGCTCAACGTCCGCACCGATGTACACGATACCGGCTTCGTCGAGGTTGCGCAGAGCTTCCTCGCCGACGTTCGGGATGTCGCGGGTGATCTCTTCCGGCCCAAGCTTCGTGTCACGCGCGGCGACTTCGAATTCCTCGATGTGGATCGAGGTGAAGACGTCGTCACGGGAAATCCGCTCGGAGATCAGGATGGAGTCTTCGTAGTTGTAGCCATTCCACGGCATGAAGGCGACGACGACGTTCTTGCCGAGCGCCAGTTCCCCCATGTCGGTGGAGGGACCATCCGCGATGACCTGACCCTTTGTGACCTTCTCGCCCACTTTCACCAGCGGACGCTGGTTGATGCAGGTGTTCTGGTTCGAGCGCTGGAACTTGCGCATGCGGTAGATGTCCACACCCGCGTCGCCCAGCTCAAGGTCTTCGGTGGCCCGGATCACGATACGCGAGGCATCGACTTGGTCGATGATACCCGCGCGGCGTGCCGTGTAGGCCGCCCCGGAATCGCGTGCCACAACTTCTTCGATGCCGGTGCCGACAAGCGGCGCCTCAGCTTGCAGAAGCGGTACGGCCTGACGTTGCATGTTCGAGCCCATGAGAGCGCGGTTGGCGTCGTCGTTTTCGAGGAACGGGATCANCGATGCAGCGACNGAGACCAACTGCTTGGGNGAAACGTCGATCAGGTCCACGTTTTCCGTCGGGGCCAGCGTGTAGTCGCCGGACTGACGGGTCGAGACCAGTTCGTTCACNAACTTCATGTTCTCGTCGAGGTTGGCGTTCGCCTGAGCNACGGTGTGGCGCATTTCCTCGGTCGCGGACATGTAGTGCACTTCGTCGGTGACGGTGCTGTCCTTGACCACGCGGTAAGGCGTTTCGATGAAGCCGTATTTGTTCACGCGGGCAAAAGTGGCCAGCGAGTTGATCAGACCAATGTTCGGCCCTTCCGGCGTTTCAATCGGGCACATCCGACCATAGTGGGTCGGGTGAACGTCGCGNACTTCAAAGCCCGCACGCTCACGTGTCANACCGCCCGGCCCAAGCGCCGAGAGACGACGCTTGTGCGTCACTTCGGAGAGCGGGTTGGTTTGGTCCATGAACTGCGACAGCTGCGAGGAGCCAAAGAATTCACGCACCGCAGCCGCGGCCGGCTTGGCGTTGATCAGGTCTTGCGGCATCACGGTGTCGATCTCGACNGAGGACATCCGCTCTTTGATCGCNCGCTCCATGCGCAGCAGGCCAACGCGGTACTGGTTTTCCATCANTTCGCCGACGGAACGCACACGACGGTTGCCGAGGTGGTCAATGTCGTCGATGTCGCCACGGCCATCGCGCAGGTCAACCAGCGCTTTGATACAAGCGACGATGTCGTCACGGTCCAGCGTGCGCTGTGTGTCGGGCTTNTCGAGNGCCAGACGCATGTTCATTTTCACGCGGCCAACGGCCGAGAGGTCATAGCGTTCGCTATCAAAGAACAGCGTGTCAAAGAGCGCAGACGCGGCCTCGACGGTGGGCGGNTCGCCCGGACGCATGACGCGGTAGATGTCCATGAGCGCGGTGTCGCGGTTCATGTTNTTGTCCATCGCCATGGTGTTGCGCATGTAGGGGCCGACGTTGACGTTGTCGATGTCCAGCAGCGGAATCTCGGTGATGCCCGCGTCGATCAGCTCTTTCGCGGTGCCGCCGATCAGGGTGCCGTCTTTGTCGTATTCCAGCGTCAACTCGTCACCGGCTTCGACGTAGATCGCNCCGGTTTCCTCGTTGATGATGTCACGCGCGACGAACTTGCCAACGATGTGATCGAAAGGCAGCAGNAGGTCTTTGACCTTGCCTTCGTCGAGCAGNTTTTTGACGGCGCGAGGNGTGACCTTTTTGGTCGCTTCGAACAGGATTTCACCTGTCGCTGCATCCACCAGATCATAGGTCGGACGGGTGCCGCGCACGCGGTCGGGGAAGAAGGGTGCAACCCAGCCCTTGTTCTTCTCCAGCGTGTAGGTNACCGTGTTGTAATAGGCGTTCATGATCGCCTCTTGGTCCAGCCCAAGGGCATAGAGCAAGGTCGTCACAGGCAGTTTGCGGCGGCGGTCGATCCGGGCAAAGACGATGTCTTTGGCGTCGAATTCGAAGTCCAGCCAGGAACCGCGGTATGGGATGATGCGGCAAGCGAAGAGGAGCTTGCCCGACGAGTGGGTTTTGCCCTTGTCGTGGTCAAAGAACACGCCCGGGGAGCGGTGCATCTGGGATACGATCACACGCTCGGTGCCGTTCACGACGAAAGTGCCGTTCGGCGTCATCAGGGGCATGTCGCCCATGAACACGTCTTGTTCTTTGATGTCTTTGACCGACTTGGCGCCGGTGTCTTCGTCCACATCNAACACGATGAGGCGCAGCGTCACCTTGAGCGGCGCGCTGTAGGTCATGTCACGCTGCTGACATTCCTCAACATCGTATTTCGGCTTTTCGAGCTCGTACTTGACGTATTCAAGCACGGAGGTCTCATTGAAATCTTTGATCGGGAAAACCGACTGGAAAACGCCTGTGATACCTTCACCATCGGTGGGGGTCTCGGCGTCGCCGGAATTCAAGAACAGATCGTAAGAGGATTTCTGAACCTCGATGAGGTTCGGCATCTCCAGCACTTCGCGGATTTTGCCGTAATATTTACGCAGACGTTTCTGGCCAAGGAAGGATTGTGCCATGTGTCGTGTCACCTTTCGTGTCTCTNGCCGAGCGCATCAACCACCGGGGCCGTGGTGCGCGCCCATAAGAGCGGAAAATCCGGGTCAATTCTTGGAATGCGTCCCACTGCATCCCTTCCGACCATGGACCTCTCCAGAGAAATGCTCTGAGCTAGAACATTCGTCAAAACAGGTCAGGCTGGACAGGAAAANTCCCGTCCAGCCCTTGTTCATGCGTGGTGCACGTTGCCGCGCACCTCTGGCTTAGGCCAGCTCGACTTCGGCGCCAGCTGCTTCCAGCTTGCCTTTGATGTCTTCGGCTTCGGCTTTGTCGACGCCTTCTTTGATCTTGCCACCGGCTTCGACCAGGTCTTTGGCTTCTTTCAGGCCGAGACCTGTGATGCCGCGGACTTCCTTGATCACGTTGATCTTGGATGCGCCGGCGTTCTTCAGAACGACGTCNAATTCGGTCTTTTCTTCTTCGGCAGCGCCNCCNTCAGCAGGNCCNGCCATCATCACTGCGCCGCCAGCGGCGGGCTCGATGCCGTACTCGTCTTTCAGGATGGTTTTCAGTTCTTGTGCTTCAAGCAGAGTCAGACCAACGATGTCTTCTGCCAGTTTTTTCAGATCAGCCATGTTTAGCTCTTTCCGTTACGATATGTGTGTTCCAACGCGCGTGTTCAACCCGAGCGCCGGCTTGACGATGTGCCTTACGCAGCCGCCTTGTCNTCGATCGTGGACAAGATGGATGCGATATTGCTTGCAGGTGCGCCAATGGCCCCGGCGATGTTCGAAGCAGGTGCGCCGAGCATGCCCGCGATGGTGGAGATAAGCTCCTCCCGCGAAGGCATTTTCGACACGGCTTCGACACCAGCGGCGTCCAACGCGTTCTCACCCATGGAACCACCGAGGATCACCAGCTTNGGGTTTTCCTTGGAGAATTCCTGAGCAACCTTGGCCGCAGCCACAGGATCCTCAGAATAGGTCAGAACGGTCATACCCGTCAGAAGGTCAGCGATGCTTTCGCATGGCTTGCCCTCAAGGGCGATCTTGGCGAGCCTGTTTTTGGCAACACGCACGGCCCCACCGGCAGCGCGTGCGCGCGCCCGAAGGTCCTGCATTTCGGCAACTGTCAAACCGACGTAGTGGCTAACCACAACGACGCCAGAGCTTTCAAAGATCTGGCCGAGTTCGTCGACCAGCTGTTCTTTTTGTGCTCTATCCACAGTTTCACTCCAAATTTGGGGGTTGCCCCCCGGCTCAGTTCAGGATGCGGTCTTCTGCATCCCATTCGGGTCCAATGTCAGGGTCCCGGCCAAAACCGCCCGAGGGCAGAATTTTTCCGGTTTCCCATCTCAGGAAGGAATTATTCAGGCCAAAGCCCAAACCCTCCGTCTCGGACAGACGCGCGGACCGATCTTCTGGTCCTTGCGTATCTGACGGCCGAAGCCGCCAAATCTCGGGTCGTAAGGTGGGAGGCTGGCCCCCACCCCACTGGATCACTCGGCGGTTGCGTTCTCGACAGCGACCGACACGCCCGGGCCCATTGTGGAGCTCAGGTTGATCTTTTTCATNTANGTGCCTTTGGCACCGGCNGGCTTGGCTTTNGACACNGCGCCNACNAAGGCACGGATGTTNTCNNCCAGCTTGGCTTCGTCGAAGGACAGTTTGCCAACGCCTGCGTGGACGACACCGCCCTTTTCGGCTTTGAACTGNACTTCACCACCCTTGGCCGCTTTCACGGCGTCAGCGACGTCCATGGTCACGGTGCCAACCTTGGGGTTCGGCATCAGGTTNCGGGGGCCAAGCACTTTACCCAGACGGCCAACGATCGGCATCATGTCGGGTGTCGCGATGCAACGATCAAAGTCGATCTTGCCGGACTGCACGGTTTCCATCAGGTCTTCTGCACCAACGATATCTGCGCCAGCCTTTTCGGCTTCTTCAGCTTTCGCGCCACGGGCGAAGACAGCAACGCGCATGGTTTTGCCGGTGCCGTTGGGCAGGCCGACAACACCGCGGACCATCTGGTCTGCGTGGCGTGGGTCAACACCGAGGTTCATCGCGATCTCGATGGTTTCGTCAAACTTCGCGTTTGCGTTTGCTTTGATGAGGCTTACCGCTTCTTCAACGGACAGGTCCTCTTTGCCAGCAAAGGCTTCACGGGCGGCGCGGGTGCGTTTTCCAAGTTTTGCCATCTTACTTCACCTCGATGCCCATGGACCGGGCGGAGCCCAGGATGATTTTCATCGCCGCTTCCACGTCGTTCGCGGACAGGTCGGCGGCTTTTGCTTCTGCGATCTCGCGCAGCTGCTTGGTGGTCACGGTGCCGACGGTTTCACGGCTCGGCGTTTTCGCGCCAGAGTTCACCTTGGCCGCTTTTTTCAGGTAGTAGGACGCCGGGGGCGTCTTGATGTCCATGGTGAAGGACTTGTCCTGATAGTAGCTGATCACGGTGGGGCACGGTGCGCCCGGCTCCATGTCTGCGGTCTTGGCATTGAACGCCTTGCAGAATTCCATGATGTTGATGCCGCGCTGACCGAGAGCCGGACCAACGGGCGGGGACGGGTTTGCTTGACCCGCTTTAACTTGCAACTTCATCGTACCGACGAGTTTCTTGGCCATCTGACCATTCTCCTTTCAACACCCTTGGGGCGCGCCCCGCGGGATCTTCGTTGCGTGGTCCGGGTCTGGGCGCCGCGGCGCCCTTGCCTCCCACAATGACCGACACCTCTCGGGCGCCGGGGTGACGGGCATCGGCCCGTCTTGCACTCAGATCTGTTTGTTGACCTGCGTGAATTCCAATTCGACCGGGGTTTCCCGGCCAAAGATCGAGACCGACACCTTGAGGCGCTGGTTGTCCTCGTCGACCTCTTCGATCATGCCGTCGAAGTCCTCGAATGGACCGTCGGCAACCTTGACCTTCTCGCCGATCTCAAAGTGGATCAGCGTGCGTGGGGCTTCTTCGCCTTCCTGCACACGACCCAGGATCGCTTGAACCTCAGCATCGCGCATCGGCATCGGACGGCCTTGCGGACCCAAGAAACCGGTGACGCGGTTGATCGAGTTGATCAAGTGATAGCCCGCGTCGGACATTTCCATATGCACCAGCACATAGCCGGGCATGAAGCGACGCTCGGTTGTCACCTTCTTGCCGCGCCGCACCTCAATCACCTCTTCGGTGGGCACCAGCACTTCGTCAATCTGGTCTTCAAGTTCCTGCTCGGCCACGGACGCGCGGATCTGCTCGGCGATCTTCTTTTCGAAGTTCGACAGGACACTGACCGAATACCACCGTTTTGCCATCTGAACTCTGGTCCCTGTCTTGCCATGCGGGCTGGCCCAGCATGTAAATTCGTAATTCACACGAGGCAGAAGCCCCGCAACATCTGAACAAAAAATCGGCGCGCAACTCGAATCGCCGCACGCCCCTTTTCAGGTCAGGTCTGCGCAATAGCTCGCGCAGACGCAGGTTTCAAGGGTGTAAAGATAAATTCACCCGAGCGGGCGATGCTTAGCCGAACATCCCAAGGATCTGCTGCAAGCCGCCGCGGATCAGAATGTCGACAATAGCAAAGAAAACAGCCGTCAGCGCGGCAAGGATAAAGACCATCACAGTGGTCAGCATCACTTCGCGCTTGGTCGGCCAAACAACCTTGGCAACTTCGGTACGAACCTGCTGGATGAACTGAAGCGGATTGGTGGTGGCCATGACATCTTTCCTTGTTGCCCGATTGGGCGGATGTAACGGGTCCGCCCCCTAGTTTCAAGACACCATCGCGTTCAGCCTAGGCTTCGGAGTTGCGCAGACTGTCAAACCGGCGATTGAGGGCCTCGTCATGGCGGGTCTCAGCCGCTGCCATCTCTCCAAAGTCCGGCAGATAAAGCCCATCGACCATCCCTTCGGGAAAGCGATCAAGCACCGCATCCCATTTCATCGCGAAAGCATCCAAACGTGCGTGAAGCGCCGCCGCCCGCTCCGGCCGCTGCGCGGCATACCAGCGCCCAAGCGCCAGTGCGCGTCCCCAAAACCCGTCATAACCAAGGGCGAGAAAGCCCCCCAGCGTGACGAACACTGCGATGAAAACCACGCCGAGCACCAACCATGGCCGCATAATTACAGCAAGCGCAAGCAGGCTCAGCATCACCGCCCGAGGCGACGGTCGCTTCCTGGGCAGCTTGAGCGGCAAACGTCTTGCGGATTTGGCTTTGGCAACCTCCGGCTCCGGCAGCTCGGGAAAAGCACTGCGTCCGGACTGCCGATGTTTGGCGGGGGCCTGCGGTGCATCCATCGCGGTGCCCGCATTCGCGGCCTCATGCTCCTCCGCCATCACGTTTCGGATCGCAGACAGCGCGGTGGGGTCCAGTTCAGATGCTGACGAAGGGGCAACCTTATCTGTGGGGGTCATCTTATCGATCTCTCTAGGCGGTTGCGAAAGAGTTACCGATCTATTGCGCCCCCTGCAGGGCGGAAAATGGACAGTTCTTGGGCATAGCTCCATGCCCCCCCCCCAACGCAAAACCGCCACAGCTTTATAGCTGCGGCGGTTTTGTTATTCTGTTCATCGTGGAGAGATACTTTTTTATCAGGAACTTATTAGGTTTGGCGATGACCTACTCTCCCACG
>NZSX01000056.1 GCA_002703405.1 Sulfitobacter sp.
GATCCATCGAATGAACCAAACCGCCCACATATCTCTTCAGATATCAAATTTTCAAACANCGTTGAGACAAAAGAAACTGAGATGCGCCCTANNNNCTTGGCGCGCCCCGCCCTAATACCTCGAATTTTTANCCGCNTTCCNAACCGAACCTAGCGTCTCCGCTCCCGTCCGCCCCGTCTGGCGCCCCGNCGNTGCATCTCTGCGCCGCCGGTAGAGGGGGTTCTAAGGNNAGTGACAGAAACCCGCAAGCCATTTTTTGAGGTTTTGTGGAGTTTTTGTGAAAGGGTTTCAAAGCCCAATTAGAACAGTGAGTTAACATCTTATATCATTTGCGAAATCCTGCCCAATCCCCACTTGCGCAGCCCCATTATGTTAACGCCACCAGTTATCCACAGGCCATAGAGCCCATAGGCGCGATTCAGGGGTGTGAATCACGGCTCTTAACTGCGAATCCGATTCACCCCGCCCTGCGAAAGCCTCTGCCGGATGCGCTTGAAGGGAAGGCGGTAGATCAAGAGCGCCAAGATCACTCCGGCGTAGATCAGCGGTTCCAATTGAAGGCCCTTTGCCAGCCACAGAAAATGAAGCGCCGCCAGAAGCGCCGCGACATAGGTAAGACGGTGGAGTTTGCGCCAGCGGGCGCCAAGCTTGCGCAGGGACCAGNTGTTGGAGGTGGCCGCCAAGGGGATCAGACANAGNAACCCCGCCATACCAATGGTGATATAGGGCCGCTTTAGAATATCCGTCCAGACTCGCGAGAGCGTCTGCACATCCAACACGGCCCAGACGGTGAGATGCGCAAGCGCATAGACAAAGGTCATAACACCAATGGCCCGGCGAAAGCGCAGTAAGTTCANCCCAANTGTCCGGCGTAGGGGGGTAACAATCAGCCCAGCAATCAAAAGGCGCAGCGCCCATAGGCCATAGAGATGCTCCAACCCCTTCACCGGGTCACGACTCAGCCCACCGTTGAGCCCCTGATAGAAGAACCACGGGATCGGCAGGGCCAGCAGCAGATAGACGGACCAGATCGGAACGCGCCGGGCGAGACTGTTCAGAGTGTCAATCGCCCCCGCCATCACACGGCCACCCCGGGCAACACGCTTCCGCCGAGGCGGTCAAAAACTCTGTGCATATATAGTGTGTCGCGCATCAGAAGTTCGCGGTCAGGTCCATGCCCTCGTAGAGCCCTGCCACCTCTTCTTCGTAGCCGTTGAACATCAGCGTCGGCTGNCGCCGNGCNAANAGCCCGCCNCCGATGNGGCGCTCATCGGCNTGCGACCAACGNGGATGGCTNACCTNGGGGTTCACATTNCTNTAGAAACCNTATTCNCGCGGCGCNGCCTTGTTCCANCTGGTGGGCGGCTGNNTGTCNGTNAGNGTGATNCGCACNACGGATTTGATNGATTTNTANCCNTATTTCCACGGCACNACCAANCGCAGCGGNGCGCCGTTCTGGTTCGGGATGTCNTTNCCATAGATGCCGGTGGCCATGATTGTCAGCGGGTGCATCGCTTCATCCAGACGCAGCCCTTCGACATAGGGCCAGTCGAGCACGGGGAAGCGGACGCCGGGCATTTCCTCAGGCCGGTAGGCGGTCTCGAACGCGACGTATTTCGCACCGGATTGCACCCCGGCCATATTCAGCAGATCGGCCAACTCAAACCCGTTCCACGGCACCACCATCGACCAAGCTTCGACGCAGCGCAGGCGGTAGATGCGCTCTTCGACGGTCATGGCCTTCATGATGTTCTCAAAAGCGTAATCGCCTGGCTTGTCGACCATCCCNTCGATGGCCACTGTCCACGGCTTGGTCGTCAGGCTCCCTGCGTATTTCGCGGGGTCACCCTTGCCGGTGCCGAATTCGTAGTAATTGTTGTATTGGGTGATGTCCTCATAGTCATTCGGGGTCAGCTCCTCTTGGGCCATGGCCCCCTGCCCCAAGCTGGCCAGACCAAGCCCCGCCATCGCGCCTCCCATGATCTGACGCCGGTTAAAGTACTGCGCCTCGTCGGTCACGTCTCGGTCTGTCAGTCGATTGATCCAGCGATTGGCCATTTCAGCACTCCCTACTATACTCAATAGAAGTTAGCGCCCGCCGCGGGTGGCACCAAATCCTTTCGTCCGGATTTCAGCCAGCACACCGGAATGTTAGGCGCCGTTATTAAAGGAGTGCCGCCATGATCCGTTTCCTTTTTGCCGCCGGTCTGATGCTGGCCAGCGCCGCGCAGGCGGATGAGATGGTCACTTATACCACGGATCAGAGCTTCGGCGATGTGACCTTTGGGGTGGAGAATGCGATCNTGAACCAAGGGCTGATCCCCGAAAACGTCAGCCATGTGGGTGAGATGCTGGACCGCACNCGCGCGGATGTCGGCTCTGACGTNGTGCTGTTNGAGGCGGCGGAGGTGTTCAGCTTTTGCTCGGCNGCGCTGTCGCGCAAGGTGATGGAAGCGGATGTGATGAACATCGGCTTTTGCCCCTACGACATTTTNGTGATGCAACTGCCAGAGAGCGACGAGGTGACCGTCGGCTACCGCGCCTTCCCNGAGGGNGCGATGCAAGAGGTGCAAACCCTGCTAGATACCATCGTGAAGGAAGCGATTGGCGAATAATGGGCGCCTNTCGCGGGTNTTAGTCCAAGCAAAAAGGCCGGGAAAACCCCGGCCTTTCTTAACGTCTTGGGCGTTTAATGCACCGTGGCATCATCCGGTTTGGGCCGGTTCGACGCGGCCACCTGATCGCCAATGATCAACCCATCGGCCCCGGCACGGACGGTGACGGTATCGCCGTCTTTCACGTCTCCGGCCAGCAGCATCTCGGCCAGCGGATCCTGCACGGTGCGCTGGATCACCCGCTTGAGNGGCCGCGCNCCNAAGACCGGATCATAGCCNTCNTCNGCCANCCANTTNCGCGCNGCNTCATCCAGATCAAGCGTGATCTTCCGCCCCGCAAGCCGCTTGAGCAGGCGTGCCATCTGGATATCGACGATCCCGTCCATATCCGCACGGCCCAGACGGTCAAAGATGATCGTCTCGTCCAGACGGTTCAGGAACTCAGGCCGGAAATGCGCCCGGACCGCGTCCATCACGTCGCGTTTGGCCCCGGCCATGTCACCGCCCTCGGGCAGTTGGCTCAGCGCCTGCGCCCCGAGGTTTGAGGTCAGGATGATCAGCGTCTGCTTGAAGTCGACCGTGCGGCCCTGACCATCGGTCAGCACACCATCGTCGAGCACCTGCAACAGCACGTTGAAGACATCCGGATNCGCCTTTTCGACCTCGTCAAAGAGCACGACCTGATAAGGGCGCCGCCGCACCGCTTCGGTCAGCACACCGCCCTCGTCATAGCCGACGTAGCCCGGAGGGGCACCGATCAGACGGGCTACCGAATGTTTCTCCATAAACTCGGACATGTCGATGCGAACCATCGCATTGTCGTCGTCAAAGAGAAACTCGGCCACGGCCTTGGTCAATTCGGTCTTACCCACGCCAGTCGGCCCGAGGAAGAGGAAGCTGCCCAACGGGCGGTTCTCATCATTCAGCCCCGCCCGCGCGCGGCGCACGGCATTGGCGACCGCTTTGACAGCCGCGCTCTGACCGATCACCCGATCATGCAACTGCTCTTCCATCCGCAACAACTTGTCCCGCTCCCCTTCGAGCATCTTGCCCGCGGGGATACCGGTCCAACGCTCGACGACGCTGGCGATCTGATCCGGGCGCACGGCCTCTTCGACCATCATGTCGTCTTCGCGGCCCTCGGCGGCCTCAAGGTCGCGCTCCAACTGCGGGATCACGCCATAAGATAGCTCGCCCGCGCGCGCGAGGTTGCCTTCGCGTTTGGCAATGTCGAGGTCCGCCCGCGCATGGTCCAGCTTTTCNTTGATGTCNCGCGCNCCGGCCAGCTTGTCCCGCTCGGCCTGCCACTGCGCNGTCATCTCGGCGCTGCGGTCTTGCAGATCGCTCAGGTCTTTCTGCAAAGCCTCCAGCCGATCCTTGGACGCGGTATCGTCTTCTTTCTTCAGCGCTTCGGCNTCGATCTGAAGNTGCAGGATCTGACGGTCCAGCGCGTCCAGCTCTTCGGGCTTGCTGTCGACTTCCATCCGCAGACGGCTCGCGGCCTCGTCCATCAGGTCGATCGCCTTGTCGGGCAGGAAACGGTCGGTGATGTAGCGATGGCTCAGCGTCGCCGCCGCGACAAGCGCGGTGTCGGAAATGCGCACGCCGTGGTGCAACTCATACTTCTCTTTGATGCCACGCAGGATCGAAACGGTGTCCTCCACCGTCGGCTCCTGCACGATTACTGGCTGGAACCGCCGCGCAAGTGCTGCGTCTTTTTCGACATATTTGCGGTATTCTTCGAGCGTGGTGGCACCCACACAGTGCAACTCACCCCGCGCCAGCGCAGGTTTCAGCAGGTTCGACGCATCCATCGCGCCGTCGGCCTTACCGGCACCGACCAGCGTGTGCATCTCGTCGATGAACAAGATCACCTCGCCCGCGGCTTCGGTCACCTCGGTCAGAACCGCCTTCAGCCGCTCCTCAAACTCGCCACGGTATTTCGCCCCGGCGATCAGCGCGCCCATGTCGAGCGCGAGCAGGCGTTTGTTGCGCAGAGATTCAGGTACGTCCCCATGCACGATCCGCAGCGCCAAGCCTTCGGCAATGGCGGTCTTACCCACACCCGGCTCACCGATCAGCACCGGGTTGTTCTTGGTCCGGCGGCTCAGCACCTGCATCGCGCGGCGGATTTCCTCATCCCGGCCAATGATAGGGTCGATCTTGCCCTCCTCGGCCCGCGCGGTCAGGTCGAGGCTGTATTTCTCCAAAGCCTCATAGCTGTCTTCGGCGGTGGCGCTGTCGGCCTTGCGCCCCTTGCGCACATCATTGATCGCGGTGTTCAGGGCTTGGGCCGTTACTTTGCCCGCTTCCAACGCCGTCTTCGCGCCAGACTTCACCATGCAAAGCGCGGTCAGAATGCGTTCGACAGTAACGAAACTATCGCCCGCTTTCTTGGCCATGGTTTCGGCCTCAGCCAATACTTTGGCGGTGGTGCCGTCCAAATAGACCTGCCCCGCATCCCCGGTGACTTTCGGGATTTTGCCAAGTGCGAGGTCAAGCGCCTGCATCACGCGCGCACCATCGCCGCCCGAGGCCGCGATCAGGTTGCGCGCCAGCCCTTGGTCGTCGTCCAGCAGTGCTTTGAGTACATGTTCAGGGGACAGCCGCTGATGGCTTTCCCGTGTCGCAATGGTTTGCGCCGCCTGAATAAAGCCGCGCGATCTTTCCGTGAACTTGCTCAAGTCCATGGGTCTCTCCTTTTCTACAAGCGCTCCAAAATGCTGCGCCCGATATGTGGCACGCAGCGGTCTGAGCCTCGGTATCAATTTGGGAAGCGGTGCTGCGGGTTCAAGACCGTACGGGCGCAAAATACCGCCNCCAAAGAAGCCGCCAATAGGAAGAATTCAGCCAATAAGGCGAAAATACGGCAACTTTGCGTCAAAAAATACCATCCTATGCCATTGATATAAATACATTGTTAACCTTTATCCACAGAAAGTGTAACCATAATGAAACCATTTGGCTGCCTCTCGCGTTTATTCCGCAGACGAGAGCAGGACGACAAAGCCTGCCAAGGTTCAGAAGAACACAAGAGGTGAAACGATGCAGACGCGCCCTATCCAGTTGACAGATGTCACCTACAATGCGGCCACTCAGTGTTTCGAAGCGCTGGTGACCGTCCAAGACGGGGAGCAGCTGCGCCGCTACGCTTGTGCCATCGATGCCCCGATTACCATGTCATACCGCGATGCCGCTGACGGCCTGTCCCGTCAAGCGCTCCGCCGCCACGCCCAGAAGCGTGGTCTGAGTTCCGAAGTCCTGCGCCACGTCCCCGCTCAGCGGGCCGGACGCCGCAGCTTCGATCCGCTGCGTTGGTTGGAAGAGGTCATGGACCTCCCCGGCCGCGACGCAGCCTGACCCTCTTCCGCGCGGCTCCTGCCTGCCGCGCGGCTGCCCGCGGACCTGCCGCCACCTCATCTGTCCCGAGTTGGCGATCCGCATACCAGAGACCAGTGCCTGCCTGCTAAGTCTCTGAACACTTGGCCCGGACCCGCGATGCGGTGTTCGGGCCTCTTTTTTGCCTGCTACCCTCATGAAAGATGGACTTGCCCCGCNCCGCGGCGTAGGTCAAAGCCGTTTGAAAATTGGCAGGAGCCCTCGCATGTCTGATGACCGTCTGATTGTCGCCCTTGATGTTCCCCATGCGGTCGCGGGGCTGGAACTGGCCGAAAAGCTCGGCGATGCNGTNGGCTTTTACAAAATTGGCCTCGGCATGCTGACGGGCGGCGGCTTGGCCTTNGCCAATGAACTGAAACAGGAACATGGCAAGCGCATCTTCCTTGATATGAAGCTTTTCGACATCGGNGCCACCGTTGAGGCGGCGGTGCGCGNACTGGCCCAGTTCGATTTGGATTTCNTGACNGTCCACGGCGACCCGCATGTGGTGGCGGCGGCCAAGCAAGGNGCCGCNGGCACCGACATGAAGATCCTCGCCGTCACGATCCTCACCTCGCTTGACCGCGCCGACCTNGACGCCGCGCTGATCCAACCGGGNGATCTGGGCGATCTGGTGCTGACCCGTGCGGGCCGCGCGTTGGACGCAGGCGCGGATGGCGTCATCGCCTCCCCNCAAGANGCCGCCGCGATCCGCGCCCTCCCCGAAGCNAACGGCAAGCTTATCGTCACNCCNGGCGTGCGCCCCCAAGGTGCCGCATTGGGCGATCAGAAACGGGTCGCCACCCCCGGTCAGGCCATCGCGGATGGCGCCGATCACATCGTGGTGGGCCGCCCGATCTGGCAGGCCGAAGANCCCGCTGCCGCTGCCCGCGCCGTGCTTCAGGAAATTTCTGAACGTTAACAAGANCCTCCCTCCGCCCTGTAGCAAATCGNCCACAGCGCGCCGGGATGCGCCGCGGGGGCGGCCATCAATGNTAGGCGAAAACCGCGTAACATGTTATGTTGAACTCAGGTGATACTCCCCGACGAACTGGTTCTTCCTGATGTTCGTCACCTCCCCCCGCTCACGCAGGCGGGGGGCCTTTATTTNCCCCTTTTGTGTTGGTGTTTTTCTGTCGCGCTTTGCGCCAGATAGACCCGCAANCGGTCCTGAAATGCGGGCACNGCNCGGGGNTGGGTCAGAAACTCATCCTGCGTCATCAAACGCCAGCGCTGCCCCTCNTCGCCAAAGACNATCTNGNNCTCNGCCTCGGCNGGCAAGCGNGCAACGAAGAACCATTTGATCCGCCCCGCCTCATCAAAGCTGCCTTGCCAGATCACCGCGTCTTCGGGCACCACGATCCCCAACTCTTCGCGGCATTCGCGCAGCGCGCAGNCCAGCGGGGTCTCTNCNCCCTCGCGGCCCCCACCGGGCAGATCCCAATGATCCGCAAAGGGCAGGCCCGGCGTGTCATCGCGNAGGATCACGGCCANCTTCTCTCCAANGTANAGCGCCANCTTTGCGCCATCAAAGCCCATGTTAAATCCCTCGCGATCTGGTTAGAATCGTCGCCNGAACCCTGCCCTCCNGGTGTANTCATGGCCACCCTCTGTCGCGACTGTCTTTCTGAAATCGNTCCGGCGCGGCGCTGTCCGCGCTGTGGCAGCCCGCGTGTGCTGTCGCACCCGGAACTCTTCGACCTGTCGATCGCCCATATGGATTGCGACGCCTTCTATGCNTCGGTCGAAAAACGCGACAATCCCGAACTNGCNGGCAAACCCGTCATCATCGGCGGNGGGCGGCGCGGGGTCGTGTCGACCGCCTGCTANGTCGCGCGGATCCGCGGCGTGCGCTCGGCCATGCCGATGTTTCAGGCGCTCAAGCTGTGCCCCGAGGCGGTGATCATCAAGCCACGCATGGAGGTCTATGTCGAAGCCTCCCGCGCGATTCGCGCGATGATGGAAGAGATGACCCCCGCGATTGANCCNNTGTCGCTNGANGAAGCNTTNCTCGANATGACNGGCACCGCGCGGCTGCACGGCCANCCCCCGGCGGTGATGCTGGCNCGNCTGGTGCGGCGGATGAANNTNGAACTGGGGCTNACNGGNTCNATCGGGCTGAGCCANAACAANTTTCTGGCCAAGGTCGCCTCGGACCTCGACAAGCCGCATGGGTTNTCTGTNATCGGCGCGGGCGAAACGGCGGCGTTTNTGCGCGACAANCCNGTNGGCATGATCTGGGGNGTNGGTGCNGCCACGCANACCGCGCTGGAAAAGGCCGGCATCCGCAGNTTTTCCGATCTGTTGCGGTGGGACCAGACCGATCTCATCGCCCGCTTTGGCAGCATGGGNGACCGGCTCTGGCATCTCGCGCGCGGCCAAGACAAACGGCGCGTNTCGCGNCANCGNCCGGTGAAGTCGATCAGCAACGAGACGACATTCTCNGACGATACGGGCNATGCGGAGATTCTNGANGGCCANATCTGGCGNTTGGCGGAAAAGGTGGCGGACCGCGCCAAGGCGAAAGAGATGGCNGGCCGNGTGGTGACGNTNAAACTGAAACGCGCCGATCACTCTTTGCTATCACGCCGCCTGTCGCTGCACGATCCGACGCAACTGGCCGACCGCATTTATCGCACCGCCCGCGCCCTGTTCGATCAGGTCGACCACAATAGCGCNTATCGGNTGATCGGCGTGGGGCTATCGGATCTCTCGGGCGCAGAGGGGGCGGATATGGCCGGCGATCTACTTGACCCCGGNGCCGCACAGCGCAGCCGCGCCGAACGCGCNGCCGACAGCATCCGCAGCCGCTTCGGCGANAAAGCAATCGTGAAAGGCCGCGCCCTGCGCTGACCTACTCNGCAGCGAGGGGGAGCCGCTGCTGTCCGATCTGCGCCACTTCGGCCACCACACGCTGCANCGCNGCCTGCACCGCCTCGAANGCACCGTTGGGCCGAATCAACCGCTCGTTCATATAGAGCGCCCGGTCGATCTCGACCTGCACGGCNTGCTGCCCGCGCGAGGGACGGCCATAGGCTTGGGTAATATAGGCNCCGGCAAAGGGCGAATTGCGCGTCACCACGAACCCCGCCTCGACAAAGGCGGCTTCGATCCGGTCGACCACCTCGCCCCCCGCCGCCGCGCCAAAGCGGTCNCCCAACACGACATCGGGCCGCCGCATCCCGCCGCGCGCAACGCCGTCCATCGCCTCATGCGGCATGGAGTGNCANTCGACCANCACNGCCTGCCCGTGNCGNCGATGCGCCCCGCTCAGCAACTCNTGCANTTTCGCGTGATAGGGCCGCCAGTAGCTGTCGATGCGCAGCTGCGCCTCTTCTTGGGAAAGCTTGCCNCGATANATCGCCCGNCCATTGGCCACCACGCGGGGAATCACCCCNAGCCCCGAGGCCACGCGCGGGTTATGNCCCTGCCGCGGGATCCCTTCGATGACCGANGGGTCCAACTCCTCGGGCGCGCGGTTGAGGTCGATATANGCCCGCGGCGCACCNGCTTTGATGAAAGNGGCCCCATGNAGCGGCGCGCAATCGAACAANAGATCGACAAAAGCATCCTCGGACGAGCGGATCGCATGTTCNTCCAAAACCGACCGCCGCAGGAAAGACGCCGCATAATCCCGACCCGAATGGGGCGAGGCAAAGACCACGCAAGAGCGGTTTCGGTCGGGATGCAGTACTTCGTANGCGGTCATCGGCATAATAATTCCTTCTTAGTCGAACATAGCGTGTTTATTCCGCTCCAAAAGCCCTTGATCCCGTCGCCGACTCCTTTTATAGCACCCCAACGGCGCGAAATTTCGCGCCCCATTTAGTTTTGGGGCCGNGATGGAAACGCTTAAAAGTGGGTGATTAGCTCAGCGGTAGAGCACTTCGTTGACATCGAAGGGGTCACTGGTTCGATCCCAGTATCGCCCACCATTATTCATCGACCTGTCTTTGGCAGGTTGCCCGCAACCCAGGCGCTGGCCCGCGCCACGACATGAGGAGACGACCATGAAGGTTCGCAATTCGCTCCGCTCGCTCAAGAATCGGCATCGCGATTGCCGTGTTGTGCGTCGCAAAGGCCGCGTTTACGTCATCAACAAGACGCAGCGCCGGTTCAAAGCCCGTCAGGGCTGAGCTTCGCAGCTATTCGGTTTAAAGGCCGCTCCTTCGGGGGCGGCTTTTTTCGTTGCGCCTATCTGCTTGCAACCCCGGCGCAAAACCCCACCTTCAAAGCAGACTTGAATAACAAGGAAGACCATCATGTCGGACACGCCCGAATATACGCCNCCAAAGGTTTGGAAATGGGAATCAGAAAGCGGCGGCAAATTCGCCAGCACCAACCGGCCCATCGCCGGTGCGACNCATGACAAGGACCTGCCCGTCGGCGACCATCCCTTCCAACTTTATTCCCTTGCCACACCCAATGGCGTCAAAGTCACGGTGATGTTCGAAGAACTGCTAGAGGCGGGCCATAAGGCGGCTGAATACGACGCTTGGCTGNTTGATATTTCCGAGGGCGATCAGTTNGGTTCGGGCTTTGTCGAGGTGAACCCCAACTCNAAAATTCCCGCGCTGATGGACCGCTCTGGCGATGCGCCCCAGCGGGTCTTCGAATCGGGGGCGATCCTGCTCTATCTCGCTGAGAAGTTTGGCGCCTTCCTGCCNCAAGACCCCACCCGNCGGACCGAGGCGCTGTCGTGGCTCTTNTGGCAGATGGGCAGCGCGCCCTACCTTGGCGGCGGTTTCGGNCATTTCTACGCTTACGCCCCAGAGAAGTTCGAATACCCCATCAACCGTTTCGCGATGGAAACCAAGCGTCAGCTTGATGTNATGGACAAGCATTTGGCCGAGCATGAGTATTTCGCCGATGAATACTCCATCGCCGATATGGCAATCTGGAGCTGGTATGGTCAATTGGTGCTCGGGCGGCTCTATTCGGCGGCTGAGTTCCTTGACGTGACCTCTTACAAAAACGTCATGCGTTGGGCCGAAGCGATTGACGCACGCCCTGCCGTGACCCGGGGCCGTATGGTCAACCGCGCCTTCGGCGACGATCTGTCGATGCAACTGCATGAGCGGCACGACGCCAGCGATTTCGACACCAAGACCCAAGACAAGATCGGCAGCAAGGACTGACCGCTTAGCCCTCGGCCTGATGCGGTCGGGGGCTTTCCGACCAAATTTATCGGAATTGGTTGCAGGGCCGGATAAAACCTGTTTCTTACTGTTTCAGTCAAGTTATCCCAAATGGAACAGGACCCTGATATGACCTTCTGCAAAACATCGACTGCCGCCGCTGCGCTGATGGCGCTGGCCCTTCCTGCGCTGGCCGATGGCGAGTTGAATCTCTACTCGTCGCGTCACTACGACACTGACGAGCGGCTCTACTCCGACTTTACCGAAGCAACCGGCATCACCATCAACCGCATCGAAGGCAAAGCCGACGAACTGCTGGCCCGTATGGAAGCCGAAGGCGCGAACTCCCCCGCCGACGTCCTGCTGACCGTGGACACCAGCCGCCTCAAGCGCGCCAAGGACATGGACCTGCTGCAATCCGTTGAGAGTGACACGCTCGAAGAGCGCATCCCCGGCAACCTGCAGGACGACGACAACCAGTGGTTCGGTCTGTCCCAACGCGCGCGGATCATCTTCTACAACAAAGAGACGATGGACAATCCGCCAGCGACCTACATGGATCTTGCCGATCCGGCCTACAAAGGTCAGGTCTGTATCCGGTCTTCGACCAACACCTACAACCAGACCCTGCTGGCCTCCATCGTGACCCATGAGGGCGAAGAAGCCGCAACCGAATGGGCGCAGGGCGTGGTCGACAACATGGCGCGCGCACCCCAAGGCGGTGACACCGACCAGCTGCGCGGCATCGTTTCGGGTGAGTGCGACATCGCTGTGTCCAACAGCTATTACTTCGCCCGCGCGATCCGCACCGATGTCGACGGCGTGAGCGACGATATCGGCAAGATCGGCCTGATCTGGCCGGACCAAGAAGGCAACGGCGCGCATATGAACCTCTCGGGCGGCGGCGTGGCCAAGAACGCCCCGAACCGTGAGAACGCGGTGAAATTCCTTGAGTATCTCGCCTCNGATCAGGCGCAGGTCTATTTCTCGGCGGGCAACGATGAATTCCCCACCGTGGAAGGCGTGGAACTGGCCGACAGCGTCAAGCAGTTGGGTGAGTTCAAAGCCGACGAGGTGAACCTGTCGGACGTGGCCGAGAACATCGGCACCGCGCAGAAGATCTTCAACTCGGTCGGCTGGGAATAATTCAACCTAGCGAGTAATGCAGAAGGCGGGCTTTCGGGCCCGCCTTTTTTTATGCGCGGCGCTTCCCGCAAGCGCCCGCCCGGGGGCACCCCGGGCATCACCCTCCCCCTCATCGCGCCCCGGCCCGGAATCAAGCTGCAGGCGCCGGGCCATCGCCTGCCCGTCCCGGCGGGGAGGCGATTTGGTGAGGCAGGGCAAGCCCTAGCGAACACACACCAAGATTGCACCCTAAAGTGGCACCAAGGCACGTTAGGATCGCCACCCCACGGGCAGGCGCTGGCCCTTGTGGCTTACCGCTGACGCCCCACCTGCCGACAGATCAAGATCACCGGCAGCAGCCCCATCGCCACGATCACCAAGCTCGGCACCGCCGCTCCGTTCAAGCGTTCATCACTCGCCAGCCGGTACGCCTGCACCGCCAGCGTGTCATAGTTGAAAGGCCGCATGATCAGCGTCGCGGGCAGTTCCTTCATCACGTCGACAAAGACGATCAGCAGCGCGGTCAGCAGGCTCGGCGCAAGGATCGGCAGATGCACCCGGCGCAGCGTCCCCAAGGGCGTCTGCCCCAGTGACCGCGCGGCGGCGTCCATATTCGCATGCACCATCGACTGCCCGCCCTCATAGGCACCAAGCGCCGCAGCNAGNAAGCGCACCAGATAGGCCAGNACCAAAAGCCAGATNGANCCGGTGATCAAAAGCCCGGTNGAAACATCAAAGGTCTCGCGCATCCAAGCGTCGAGCGCGTTGTCGAAGGCCGCGAAGGGCACCAGCAGCCCCACGGCGATCACCCCGCCCGGCACCGCATAGCCCAACCGCGCGACATAAGCCGCCCCCTGCGAGACGCGGCCCGGACGGAGCCGCCGGTAAAACCCCACACTGATCGCCGCCAGCACCGTCAATACAGCCGCGACCCCAGCAAGCGTTACCGAATTGCGCATAAAGCCGAGGTAGCGCGGGCTGAAAAGGCTCTGCTCGCTATCAAGCCCCATGGTCACGAGGATGACCACCGGCAGCACCGCGCCGAAGAGCACCGGCACACCACAAAGCACGATCGCCGCTGCGGCTTGCCAGCCTTTCAACTCGGCTGGCGGTGCGGATTGGGTCCGGCGCGCGGGGTCGTGATACTTGGCCTTGCCGCGCTGCGCCCGCTCCAGCATCGCCAGCAACAGCGCGAAACTCAGCAGGCAAAGCGCCAGTTGCGCGGCGGCGGCCCGGTCGAACATGGAAAACCAACTGGTGTAGATGCCGGTGGCAAAGGTCTGGACGCCGAAATAGGCCACGGTGCCGAAATCGGCGATGGTCTCCATCACCGCCAGCAACACGCCGCCCGCAATGGCGGGCCGCGCCAGCGGCAAGCTGACCTTGAAAAACGCGGCCCAAGCGCTGGAGCCGAGCGCGCGGGCGGCTAGAAAGGTCGTCCCGCTTTGCTGCAGAAAAGCGGCGCGAGCCAGCAGGTAGACGTAAGGATAAAGCACCAACACCAGCATCGCCGCCGCCCCGCCAAGCGAGCGGATTTCGGGGAACCAGTAGTCACGCGGACCCCATCCCGTTACATCGCGCAGCATGGTCTGCACAATGCCGGGATGGTCGAGCACATGGGTATAGGCGTAGGCCAGCACATAGGCCGGGAAGGCCAGCGGCAGCACCAGTGCAATCTCCAACAGCTTGGCGCCGGGGAAACGTGTCATCGTCACCAGCCATGCCGCCCCCACACCGATGGCAAAGGTGCCGAAAGATACCAGCATCACCAGCAGCAACGTCGTCACCGTGTAGCGGCCCAGCACCGTGTCGATCAGGTGTTGCACCGTCTCCGTCCCGCCGCTCAGCGCGGCGATCAGCACCGCCAGCATCGGCAGCGCACAGAGGGTGGCGACGGTCAGGGCGACAGCCGACAGCGCGCGCAGCCCGTCGCGGGCGCGGCGCAGATGGGGCGTCTCAGAGGAGGCGGTGTTCAGCGTCATGCGCCCTATTTCGACGATTTCACTCGGAAATGCCAGAGGGCGCGACGCCGCGCCTCAATCGTAGCTGCGAGTATCTTCGATCACCAACCCGTCGCGCGGCAGGCTGCCGGGGGCAACCAGCTCGACCCGGCCCTTGAGCTTGAGTAGATCGGCCACGGATCGGGCATAAGCGTCCTTGTCCACTCCGGCGGTTTCGATCTGCACGGTCATCACATCTGCCTCGCCTTCCCGGCTTGCGATGACACGGGCCTTTTCGATCTCCTCGTGTTGGGCAACCAGTGCCGCCACCTGCTCGGGCCGGACGAACATGCCCTTGATCTTGGTGGTCTGATCGGCGCGGCCCATCCAGCCCTTGATGCGCATGTTGGTCCGTCCACAGGGGCTTTCGCCCTCCAAAACGGCACTAAGGTCGCCAGTGGCGAAGCGAATGAGCGGGTAATCGGGGTTCAGCGTGGTGACCACCACCTCGCCAACCTCGCCAGGCGCGACCGGGATTCCGGTGCCGGGGGTGACGATCTCGACGATGACCTGCTCGTCGACGATCAGCCCCTCCATTGCCGGGCTTTCATAGGCGATATTGCCCAGATCGGCGGTGGCATAGGATTGCAAACAGGTGATACCGCGCTCTTGATAGAAGGCCCGCAGGCTGGGGAAAAGCGCGCCGCCGCCGACTGCCGCCTTGGTGATTTTCAACTCAACCCTCATGGCATCGGCCTTTTCCAAGATCACCTTGAGGTAATCCGGCGTGCCCGCATAGGCGGTTGAGCCCACATCACGGGCGGCGGTGACCTGTAGCTCGGTCTGGCCAGTGCCAGCGGGCAAGACGGTCGCCCCGACCGCGCGCGCACCGGATTCGAAGATCATGCCGGCAGGGGTCAGATGGTAGCCAAAGCAGTTGTGCACCACATCGCCCGCGCCAATCCCCGCGGCATGCAGGAAGCGCCCCATCCGCCACCAGTCAGGATCGTTGCTCGAGGGCTCGTAAATCGGGCCGGGTGACTGGAAGACATGGCTGAACTCCGTCACCGGCTTGGTGGTGAAGCCGCCGAAGGGCGCCTGCACCGCCTGCGCCTTGCCAAGCTCAGATTTGCGCAGCACCGGGAGGTCGGCTAGGGCGGCGGCTGAGGTGATCTGTGATGCGTCCACCCCTTTGAGCGCCTCGCCATAGCCCGGCAAGCTCTGCGCGCGGGCGATCTGCTGCGGCAGCGCCTGCGCCAGATCGGCCGCCCGTTGGTCGGCGCTGCGGGTTTCCAGATCGTCGAAATGGGGCTTGGTCAGCATCCCTGTCACTTTCCTGCTATGGCATCACTAGAGAGGGCATAGGCCCGCGTCTGTTGTCACGTTGGTTTCGGTCTTTGGCCGGCTTAGCTGAGCCAGCGTTTGCGGCGGCGGTAGCTGCGCACATCGCGGAAGCTCTTGCGGCCTTCGTCGGACATGCCAAGGTAGAATTCTTTCACATCTTGGTTCTCGCGCAGATCCTTGGCGGGGCCGTCCATCACGACGCGGCCGGATTCAAGGATGTAGCCGTAATGAGCAAAGCGCAGCGCGACGTTGGTGTTTTGCTCGGCCAGAAGGAAGGTCACGCCTTCTTTTTCGTTCACCGACTTCACAATCTCGAAAATCTGCTCAACCAACTGTGGGGCCAGGCCCATCGAGGGCTCATCCAACAGGATCGTCTCGGGGCGCGACATCAGGGCGCGGCCAATGGCGCACATCTGCTGCTCACCGCCCGAAGTATAGCCAGCCTGCGAACGGCGGCGCTCTTTCAGGCGGGGGAAATAATCATAGACCATCTCAAGGTCGCGCTGGATCGCGGCATTGCCGTCGGCGCGGGTATAGGCCCCGGTCAGCAGGTTCTCTTCGATGGTCAGGTGTTCAAAACAGTGCCGGCCTTCCATGACCTGCACGACACCCTTTTTCACGGTCTCGGCGGGGTCTTGGTGCTGGATCGCACCGCCGCGGTACTTGATCGAGCCCTTGGTCACCTCGCCGCGTTCCGAGGCCAAAAGCCCCGAGATCGCCTTGAGAGTCGTCGTCTTGCCGGCGCCGTTGCCGCCCAGCAACGCGGTGATGCCGCCCTTGGGCACGTTCAGGCTGACGCCCTTCAGCACGAGGATGACGTGATTGTAGATCACCTCGATATTGTTGACCTCAAGCAGGTTTTCGACTGCGACGTCAGTGGTATTGGCAGCATCCAGCATGGGAATGACCTCTCTTAAGGCTTGGAAGTCCCCGGCCACCCTGTTCGGAGTGGCCGGGAGCGTGGTTTACTTGCAGTTGCCTTCGATGGCGTTCTCGGTTGCGTAGGCCGAGGAGTCTTCGTCGATCAGCGGCTGGATCACGTCCTGATCCGACTGCATGAAGTCAGACACGAGGTTCCACTCCTTAGCTTCCGCATCCCATTGGGTCACGGCGACAAAGCCCTCACCGCCGTGGTTCTCGCAAGAGACCGAGAACTCGGGGCCGAAGTCCGGCAGACCGAGGGCCGCCATTTTCTCTTCGGTGATCTCAAGCTGCTCCATCCCGTCGCGCATCTGCCCGCCGGTGATGTCGGTCACACCGTGGATTTCCTGCGCCGTCCGGGCGGCCTCAGACACCAGCATGGCTGCATAGACGCCACGGTTGTAGAGCACCGAACCGACCTGATCGCCTGCACCGGCTGCTTTGCCCGCATCGACGACGTATTTCTGCAGATCGTCATAAAGCGGGTAATCGGAGCCAACGTTGTGGAAGGTCAGCGCTTTGTAGCCATCAGCCTTGACACCAGCAGACAGAACGTCGTTTTCCGAGCCGGACCACCAGATGCCGATGAACTTGTCCATTGGGAAGCGGATGTTGGCGGCTTCTTGAACCGCAACTTGGTTCATCACGCCCCAGCCGTACATAATGACATAGTCAGGCTTGTCACGGCGGATTTGCAGCCACTGCGATTTCTGCTCCTGACCGGGGTGATCGACCGGCACTTCATTCAGTTCAAAACCGTGCTTTTTGCTCAGCTCTTGCAGGGTGCGGATCGGCTCCTTGCCATAGGCGGAGTTGTGGTAAACCAACGCGATCTTCTTGCCGCTCAGGTCACCGCCTTCCTGCTCCATGATGTGCTTGATCGCAACAGAAGCGCCGTCCCAGTAGTTAGCCGGGAAGTTGAAGACGTGGCTGAAAGTGTTGCCGTTCTTGGCCGAGGTGCGGCCCAGACCCGATGTCAGCATCGGAATGTCGTCAGCCGTGACCTTGGGAATCAGCTGGTAGGTGATGCCGGTCGACAGCGGCTGATAGACCAACGCGCCTTCGCCCTTAGTGGATTCGTAGCATTCCACGCCCTTCTCGGTGTTGTAGGCAGTCTCGCACTCCGGCACCCGGATGGTTTCGCCGCCGATGCCGCCGTCACGCTCGTTCAGAAGGGTAAAGTAATCGGCATAGCCGTCAGCGAAGGGGATGCCCCCTGCCGCATATGGCCCGGTGCGGTAGCTCAGCGATGGAAAGACAAGGTCTGCCATCACGGGGCTTGCGGCCATCAGGCCAGCTACGGCCAGTGTTCCCAGTTTATATTTCATCGGTGTTTCCTCCCTTGGATTGTCCGATTTGGTTTTTGGGCCGGGTTTCCTCCCCCCGCCTCAATTCTCGTGGCGCCCCCTTAGTGCGGGAAGGGCCACAATCTCAGTTTTTCCTTGGCAACGCGCCAGAGCTGCGCCAGCCCGTGGGGTTCTGCGATCAGGAAGATGATGATCAACCCGCCGACGATCACAAGCTGCAAATGCGCCACGATATCCGTGGGCCAGCCCAGCCAGTCGACGCCGACGATCTTCAGAAGCACCGGCAGCAGCACAAGGAACGCCGCCCCCGCAAAGCTGCCAAAGATGCTGCCCAAGCCGCCGATGATGATCATGAAGAGCACCAAAAAGCTTTTCTGGATGCCAAAGGCTTCGCCGACTTCAACCGCGCCCAGATAGATCGAGAAGAACAGCGCGCCCGAGATACCGATGAAGAAGGAACTGACCGCAAAGGCCGTCAATTTCGCCCGCAGCGGGTTCACCCCGATGATCTCGGCCGCGATGTCCATGTCGCGGATCGCCATCCATTTACGTCCCACCGAGCCGCGCGTCAGGTTGCGCGCCACCAGCGCCGAGAAGACGGTAAAGATCAGGCAGAACATATAGGTGGCCCAAGCTTCGGCGCTCGGTCCGGTGATCAGGATGCCAAAGGTGTCACGCTCTGGCGCGCTGATCTGACCCGAAGCGGAGTAGTTGTAGAACCACGGCACCCGGTTGAAGAGCCAGACAAGGAAGAACTGCGCCGCCAGCGTGGCTACGGCCAGATAGAACCCTTTGATCCGCAAGGATGGCAGACCGAACAGCGCCCCAACGGCAGCGGTAATCACACCGGCTAGCAGGATATGGATGAACATGCTCACATCCGGCATTGCCGTCATCAGTTTGTAGCAGGCGTAAGCGCCCACCGCCATGAAGCCCCCGGTGCCAAGGCTCACCTGCCCGCAATAGCCCACAAGGATGTTCAGCCCAATCGCCGCGATGGCGTAGATCAAAAAGGGCAGGAACAGTGAGTTGACCCAGTAGTCATTGACCATGAAGGGAATGACAAAGATCGCGACAAAGAGCACCACATAGTAGCGGTAGCGGTCGAACTTGATCGGAAAGGTCTGCTGGTCTTCGGCGTAAGTCGTACTGAAATCGCCTGCTTCACGATAGAACATTAGACTGATTTCCCTTCTGCGATCTTTGTGTCGTTGGATGCACAGCGGCGCATCATGCCTGTATCAATCCGGGGCTCCGCCCTTTGAACAGGCGAAACTGTCCCCCGGACAGTTTCCGGGTAGCCTGTATCAAACCCGTTCAATGATCTTCTCCCCAAACAGGCCCTGCGGGCGGAAGACGAGGAAGACCAGCGCCAGCATATAGGCGAACCAGTTCTCGGTCGCGCCGCCAAGGAAGGGGGCACCGATCAGAAACTCAAAGAGTTTCTCGCCCACACCGATGATCAGCCCGCCGACAATCGCGCCGGGGATCGAGGTGAAGCCGCCCAGCATCAGCACTGGCAGCGCCTTCAAAGCAATGAGTGACAGCGAGAACTGCACGCCTGATTTCGCGCCCCACATGATGCCCGCGACCAAGGCCACGAAACCCGCCAGCGACCAGACCAGGATCCAGATGAAGTTCAACGACACACCGACCGACAGCGCGGCTTGGTGATCATCCGCCACAGCCCGCATGGCGCGGCCCTGTTTGGTGTATTGTGCGAACATCACCAGCCCGATCACAAGGATCGCCGCGACGATGGAGGCGACGATATCGAGGTTGTCGATAAAGAAGCCGTAGCCGGTGGCCTCAAAGGTGAATTCGTCGATCCAGACGTTGATGCCCTGCGGCAGACCGACATCGAGCGTCTTGATCTCGGATCCCCACATCAGGTCGCCCACACCTTCGAGGAAATAGGCCAGACCGATGGTCGCCATAAAGAGGATGATCGGCTCTTGCCCTACAAGGTAGCGGAACACGAAACGTTGCACGCAATAGGCCAGCACGATCATCACGATCATCGTCAACACGATGGCGAGGAAGGCAGGCACATGCCAGCCGAAGTGATGTACTTCGGTGCCGAGGATGGCGTTGATCAGATGGCTAAAGGGCACCTGCCCCTCCATGATCCCGACCAGCGTCAGCGCGGCAAAGAGCGCCATAACACCTTGGGCATAGTTGAAAATGCCCGAAGCCTTGTAGATCAGCACGAAGCCAAGGGCGACGAGCGCATACAGCACCCCGGCCATCAGCCCGTTCATGAAGACTTCGATTGTAAACGCCAGTTGCTCAGGCATCATTGGCCCTCCCCAAAGTCAGAACGGCTGTGTCATTGCGGGTGTTGGTGCGGCGCTCAGTCATGGGCCACCCCCAGATAGGCGTCGATCACCTCTTGATTGTTGCGCACGTCGTGGGGCGAGCCGTCACCGATCTTGCAGCCGTAATCCATCACGACGACGCGGTCGCTCAGGTCCATGACCACGCCCATGTCATGCTCAATCAGCGCGATGGTCGTGCCGAATTCGTCGTTCACGTCGAGAATAAAGCGGGACATGTCCTCTTTCTCTTCGACGTTCATGCCAGCCATCGGCTCATCGAGCAGCAGGATCGTCGGCTCCGCCGCCAAGGCGCGGGCCAGCTCAACACGTTTTTTCAAACCGTAGGGCAGACGCGCCACCGGGGTCTTGCGGATCGCCTGAATCTCCAGAAAGTCGATGACCTTCTCGGCGATCTCGCGGTTCTCGACCTCTTCACGCTCAGCTTTGCCCTTCCAGATCGACTGCGCCAGCAACCCCGATTTCATCTGGGTCAGACGGCCCGTCATGACGTTATCCAGCACCGACATGCCCTCAAACAGCGCGATGTTCTGAAAGGTCCGGGCAATGCCCTGCTGCGCCACCTGATAGGGTTTCATCGGCGGACGCTGCGCGCCTTTGTACCAAACCTCACCCTCCTGCGGGACGTAGAAGCCACTGATCACATTGAGCATTGAGGACTTGCCCGCCCCGTTCGGCCCGATGATCGCGCGGATTTCGCCCTCGCGGATGTCAAAGGAGATATCCTTGATCGCTTCCACACCGCCAAAACGCAGGGTGATGTTTTTCATCTCCATCACCGTGGGGCCAATGGTNCGGCCGTCGTCGGTGACATAGCTGTCAGCCTGATCTTTCACGCTGTCCCTTTCCATAGTTCCCGNCTGCCCGNCGCTNGCCNNNGCCNCGCTCATTCNGCTGCCATCTTGTGNCTGGTCGGCTGCACNGCGGCNTCGCGAATNTCGAGCGTCGCCTTGATCGAGCCNTTGCGGCCNTCCTCATANGTCACTTCCGTNTCGGTGCTGACCTGTTTGGAGCCGTCATAAAGCGCNGNGATNATNTCGGCGTATTTCTCTTCGATGATCTTGCGGCGCACTTTGCGNGTGCGNGTNANTTCACCNTCGTCGGCGTCNANNTCTTTGTGCANNACGACAAANCGGTGCACCTGACAGCCCGAAAGCATCTCATCCTCGGCGACCGAGCGGTTCACCTCCTCCACATGGCTTTGNATCGTGTCCATCACCTGCGGATGCCGCGCNAGTTCTTGGTAAGAGGCNTAGCCGATGTTGTTGCGCTCGGCCCAGTTGCCCACCGCCGTNAGGTCNATGTTGATGAAGGCGGTGCATTCGTTGCGCTGGTTGCCGAAAACCACGGCCTCAAGGATGTTGGGGAAGAACTTGAGCTTGTTCTCCACATATTTCGGCGCAAAGAGCCGCCCGTCGGCCATCTGGCCCACGTCCTTGGCNCGNTCGATGATGCGCAGGTGNCCCGAGCCTTCTTCGATAAANCCCGCNTCGCCCGTGGCGACCCAGCCNTCGGCATCTTTGGTNTCNGCGGTGCTTTCGGGGTTCTTGTAGTATTCCACNAANACACCCGGCGAGCGNTAGAAGACTTCGCCATTGTCCGCGATTTTCAACTCCACGCCGGGGCAGGTCACGCCCACGGTATCNCTGCGCACCTCGCCATCGGGCTGNGCGGTGATGAACACCGTCGCCTCGGTNTGGCCGTAGAGTTGTTTGAGGTTGATGCCGAGCGAGCGGTAGAAATCNAAAATCTCAGGCCCNATCGCCTCGCCNGCCGTATAGCCNACNCGCACGCGGCTNAANCCGAGCGTGTTNTTCAGCGGNCCATAGATCATCANCTCNCCNAGCGCATATTTCGCNCGGTCCATGAACGANACCTTCTTGCCGTCCANAATCGCNGGNCCAACCTTGCGGGCATGGGCCATGAANGTNTCGAANAGCCATTTCTTNAAGCGGCTCGCGTCTTCCATNCGGATCATAACGCTGGTCAGCTGCGTCTCGAACACNCGNGGCGGAGCGAAGTAATAGGTCGGCCCGATCTCGCGCAGNTCGACATGCATGGTGTCGGCGCTTTCAGGGCAGTTGGTGCANAACCCGGTCCANAGCGCTTGGCCCACGGAGAAGATGAAATCCCCAACCCATGCCATCGGCAGATAGGCGAGGATCTCNTCNNTGCGNNNNAGNTTGTCGAANTCNGANGANGANTTNGCCGTNTCNATCACGTTGCGNTTGCTCANCACCACGCCCTTGGGCTTNCCTGTGGTGCCCGAGGTGTAAAGCATCACGCCGGTCGAGTCGTAATTCAGCTTGGCCTGACGCGCCTCCAACTCGGCGATGTGCTTNNCGCGNTTGGCGCGGCCCAGTTCCTGCACGGCGCTGTATTGGTCNAGCTTGGAGTGGTCGTATTTNCGCAGGCCNCGCGGNTCGAGATAGACCATCCGCTCAAAGTCNGGCAGCTGCGCCTGCACTTCGATGATCTTGTCGACCTGCTCCTGATCGCCCACCACGGCGATGCGCGCNCCGCAGTGGCCCATGACATAGGCCATCTCTTCGGCGTTGGCGTCTTGGTAAAGCGGNACGGGGATGGCGCCAGCCATCTGCGCCGCCATCATCGCCCAATAGAGGTATGGTCGGTTNCGCCCGATAACNGCGACGAAATCGCCCTCATCCANTCCCAGCTCCANAAATCCGAGCGCCAGCGCCTCAACCTCGTCGCGNGTCTGCGACCAGGTCCAGCTNTGCCAGATCCCGTATTCCTTCTCCCGNTAAGCGGGGGCGTTTGCGAATTCACTTGCGTTGCGATGCAACAGCGCCGGCACGGACTGAGGTCCGTCGGCACGCGTCAGCGGCTTGGCCAAATTGTCTTCCTCCCATGCCCGCCCTCCCCGGCGGGTTCGATCGCTTGTGCGATTCTATGATCTCACAAGTGACGTTGTCTTANGTGTGGAGGTCAACTTTTTCCTGATCTTTTCCGAATCCTAACGAATTGTTACAGCGCGATTTAGCACCCTTCGCGGCTAGTCGATGCCGTTGGCACGCTGCACCTCGCGCACATAGGTCACGATGGATTTAACCTCGGCCTGGGTGATCCCTTCNACCGGGGGCATATTGCCGAAAGACCAGTGNTGCTGNCGNACGCCATTGGTTGCCGCGACCAGAAANGCGCCATCGCCNTGGTGGCTGGGNTCATANATTTTATGGATCAGCGGNGGGCCNGNNCCNTCGCGCCCGGCGGCNTTNACCCCGTGACAGGCCGAGCATTTCGCNTCAAATGCACGNGCGCCGATCTGCGCCTGCTCGCTCAGGCTGTCCGGCAGGGTNACGGCTGCCATCGCCGCGCCGCTTGCNGTGGGGGCCGGGGCCTCTTCGGCACGCCACCACATATATCCGCCAATCGCGACCACCGCAGCCACCGCCACCATTCCAAAGTTCTTGTCCATGCTCTGCCTTTCGGGTTTCATTTGCCGCGCTTCTCCGGGCCTCCAGCGCAAGAAGGTCAAGCGCCATTTGGCCTTTCCTCNGCGCGNTGCTGGCCCTACCGTCGACGGATGNCAATGCAGATCACCGATGACCAAACCAAAGCCCTGACCCAAGCCGGTCTGAACCTNATCGCTCAGGCGCTGACGATCTATGACAGCGACCTGCGCCTTGCGGTCTGCAACGGGCCGTTTCANTCCATGTTCGATCTGCCCGATGAACTGGTCACCCCCGGCGCGCCNTTTGAGGATACGATCCGCCANCTTGCCGGAACCGGCGAATATGGNGAGGTCACGGATGTCGATGCCTTCGTGGCCGAGCGTGTCGAACANGCGCAGGCTTTTGTGCCGCATTACATGGAACGCACCCGCGCGAACGGGCGCACCATCAGCGTCGAAGGNTCNCCGCTGCCNCANGGCGGCTGGGTCACCGTCTATACCGACATCACCAACACCAAACGGCAAGAGGCGCTNTTGCGCGCGCGGTCCGATGCGCTGAGCGATCAACTGCTCTCCCATGCCGAACANCTCGCCGCCAGCAACCGCAANCTCGAAGCGACGATCACGGCGCTGGAAGAAGCCAANCGGCAGGTCACNGAAAGCGAAGCCCGCACCCGCCTGACNACCGAGATGATGCCCGCCCATATCGCCCATGTCGACGAGAATGGCCGCTATATCTATTCCAACCGCCGTCTGAGCAGNGTNATGCCGGGACGGCCCAGCAATATNTACGGNCTGCACATCNGCGACGCGCTTGGGGCCTCNGCCTATGNGCGGATCAANCCNGCGCTGACTCAAGCNTACGCGGGCAGCCCGGCNGTGATCGAATTCACNCATGACGCCTCTGCCCGCCGGATACGCGGTGCCTTCACCCCCGATGGGCGCGGCGGGGTCTATATCCTGTCGATGGACATCACCGAAGAAACCCAGACCCGCGTCGCCCTGCAACAGACACTGAAACGCGAGTTGGCCTCACGGATGATCTCTGGGCTGGCGCATGATTTCTCAAACCTTTTGACGATCATTCTGGGGATGCAGTCGAAACTTGCCCGCCTGCCTGACATGCCGCGCCAAGCGGGCGAACTGGTCGAAGGCACCTTGGCCGCCGCGCGGCGGGGCGGCACGCTGCTGAGTTCCATCGCCGATGTGACCGAACCCCGCGCCCTGCGCCCCGCGGCCACCGATCTCGCCGACCTGCTGAACGAGCTTTCGACCCTCGCCGCCCCCACTCTGCCGCCGAAATGCGCGCTGGTGGTTCGCAATGACGCGCCGGAGGGGTCTGTCCTGCTTGATAAAGGGCGGGTGCAGGACGCGCTTTTGAACCTTATCCTTAATGCCCGCGATGCCTGCGGCGCGCAGGGCACGATCACGCTGACCCAACGGCTGGTG
>NZSX01000057.1 GCA_002703405.1 Sulfitobacter sp.
ACACTGGGCGAGAGTTCTGTAATGGCACGGGTCAGCGCCGAAATATCGGCCTCAGTCCCCAGTGGTGGTGGCCCGTTGCGGGGCAAGGCACAGGCGGAAAGCGTCAGCAGCAGCGTGCAGACGAGCAATAGACGGTAGAACATTTTCACCCCTTGGCGATTTCACGGGCAAGGGCGCAGAAGCCCTCTAGCGGCACCTGCTCGGCCCGGTCGGTGGGTTTCAGTCCGGCGGCGTGAAGGCGATCTTCGATATCCGGCGCGGCGCCCTTGAGGGCCGAGCGCAGCATCTTGCGACGTTGATTGAACGCCATCGCGACCACGCGGCTGAGCACGGCGGGATCAGCCGGATAGCGCGGCTCGGGCAGGGCGGTCAGATGCACCACACTCGACGAGACCTTTGGCGGCGGCGTGAAAGCCCCCGGCGGCAATTGCATGACGATCCGCGCATCACTGCGCCACTGGGCCAGCACGGCCAGCCGCCCGNNTNCNNNGNANNCGGGCGTCGCGACGATCCGCTCGGCCACTTCGCGTTGGAACATCAGGGTCAGGCTCTGCCAAAACGGCGGCCACTCNGGCGGGGTGAGCCAGCGCACCAGCAANTCGGTCCCGACGTTATAGGGCAGGTTGGCGGCCACGCGGATCGGCGGGGTCAGATGGNTCAGCGGGTCGATCTCCAGCGCGTCGCCTTCGATCACCGTCAGGCGACCGGGGTAATGTTCTGCGACCTCGGCCAGCGCGGGCAGGCAGCGGCGGTCCTTCTCGATCGCCAGCACGTGCCGCGCGCCCTCGGCCAGCAGNCCNCGGGTNAGGCCACCGGGGCCGGGGCCGATTTCCAGCACGTCGCAATCNGCCATATCCCCNGCNTGNCGCGCGATNTTGGCCGTGAGGTTCAGNTCCAGCAGNAAGTTCTGGCCGAGCGATTTCCGCGCGGCCAGTTCGTGNGTGTTGATCACCTCGCGCAGCGGCGGAAGGTTGTCGATTGCACTCATGTTTTCTGGCCCATCTGCCATGCCAGTTTGATCGCTTCGATCATGCTGGTCGGGTTGGCGCGCCCTTGGCCCGCGATGTCAAAGGCGGTGCCGTGATCGGGGGAGGTGCGCACGAAAGGCAANCCCAGCGTCACATTCACCCCCCGGTCAAAGTCCAACGTCTTGATCGGGATCAGCGCTTGGTCGTGATACATCGCTACTGCCGCGTCATAGCCTGCGCGGGCGCGGGCGTGGAACATCGTNTCGGCGGGCAGCGGCCCGGCCAGGGNATAGCCTTCGCCATGCATTTCGATAATCAGCGGCGCGATCCAGTCGATCTCTTGCTGCCCCATNCTGCCGCCTTCGCCCGCGTGGGGGTTCAGCCCGGCCACAGCAATGCGCGGACGTTCAACACCGAAACGGCTCTGCAATTCCTGCGCCGTGATCTCAATCGTGCGGCGCAGGCCCGCNGNTGTCAGCGCCNGNGGCACCTGATCNANCGCGATGTGGATCGTGGCGGGCACGACGCGCAACTGGTCAGAGGCCAGCATCATCACCACGTCGTCGACACCAGCAAGTGCTGCGAGATATTCGGTATGGCCGGGATAGGCGAAATTNGCGCCGTCCTGCAGCGCCTTCTTGTGGATCGGCGCGGTGCAGATGGCGCAAGCGGCCCCCGTCTGCACCAGATCGACCGCGCGGGCGATCACGTCAATCACCCCCTGCGCATGGCCGGGCTGCGGTACCCCGGCGAGCGCGGCACTGTCAAAAGCGTGAGGCAACACAGGCAGCGCATCGGTGCTCGGTGCACCTACATCATCCGCACTGTCGATCAAACGGTGCGGCACATCCGTGGGCAGGTGGCGCGGGTCGCCGATCCAGAACATCGGGATGTCAGACGAAAGCGCCGCCCAAGCACGGGCGGCGATCTCTGGGCCGATACCTGCGGGTTCACCGCAGGTGATGGCCACCGGCCGGGAGGGGCTGCTCATTGGCGGGTGATACGGGCTTCGGCGCGGGCCTGTTCCAACAGTTGCGTGGCGTAGCCCTCAAGCTTGCGCTGCCGGATTGAGCTTACCACCGCGTCGCGGTTCACATCGGCATTGGCCGCCGTGGTGCGGTTGCACAGCATGAGGAACACCAACGTCTCCCCATTGGCGCGGGTCAGCGTGGTCGAGACTTCGCCGGGGTCGAGTTTGGCCAGTTCGATGGCCACGTCCTGTGGAATCTCTGCCGGTGCCTTTGAGCCGCGGTCGAGCACATTGGCAGGCTGGCCCTTGGCAACACCGTAAAGGTCATCACATTGATCTACCTGACCGCGCAGCTGCGCCGCGCGCGACAGGGCGGCCTCGGACCGGCCACCGGGGATGTAATAGGCGGCGTAGTCAATCTCGGAATATTCAACGCTGGGCTTGCCAGTCTCTTCGATGCCGCGCAGCTGGAACAGGGCCACGGCGTTGGGGATCGGCAGCGGGGCCGTCACCTCACCGGGGGCAAGCGCCAGCAGGATCGGGCGCAGGCTGGCGGGCAGATTTTCAAGCGGGGTCCAAGGCATCTTGCCGCCGCGCCCGCGCGAGGCGGTGGCGGAATATTGGCTCGCATAGGACGAGAACTCAGCCTCAGTCCGGCTTTGCGCGATCCGCTCGGCCAGCGCATTCACCTGATCGGCGTTTTGCGGCGGGGCGGGGATGATGATCTCGGACAAAAGCACGCGCAGGCCATTGTTGCCCCGGCTGCTGCCAAGGGCGCGGTCGACCTCTTCGTCGGTNATGTCGACNCGGCCATTATAGCGCGCGCGGATCAGNTCNCGCCANGCNGCGCTGATCACGATGAAGTCGCGGAAGGTCTCTTCCGAGATCTGCGCTTGGCCCAACACTTTCAGGAATTCCTCGGTGGTCAAATCCGCACGGCTGGCAAATTCGGCCATGCCGGATTGAATGCCTTCGGGCGTGACTTCAAGCCCGGCTTGATCAAGGATTTGGCCGCGCAGCCGGTCGTCGATCAGACNGTCGATNACGCTNTTGGTATCCGNNCCCGGTGCGCCGATCAGCTGCATGAAACGCTGNCGCTGCTGNACTTCGTAACCGGTGATGACCTCATCGTTGACACGGGCCACGGGCGCAAANAGGTTCTGCGCCGCTGCGGATTGGCCGACCACCACAGCAAAGGCGAGTGCCGCAGTGCCACGGATCCCGGCACGGACTGTCTGTTTCGTTACTTCCCACATGAGCGTACGTATCTTTCTGTTCCGGTGTTTGCGGCAAAGCCCCTGAGGCCGATGTTAAAACCGATATCCGTTGAGGGCTCAACACTTGTTGAGGATGAATAGCTGCGGTTAACGGAAAGGTCGACCTGCACGCATTCATTGTTGTAGCTCAGGCCAAGACCTGCCGTTGCGGCGCGTTCATCAGCGAGGTCGAACCGCCATTCTGCCGAGGCTTGCCATTGGCTGTTGATCGAATAGCTGCCGTCAAAGGTGATCTCTGACACATCTTCGTCGCGGTCCTCTGCGGCGTCTTCGTGCAGCCAGACATAGCTGCCCGCGATCTGCCCGCGTTTGAAATCCCAGATGCCGCGCAGCTCGGCCTTGGCGACTTCGAAATCATCATCGATCAACCCGCGCCCAATGAGCGCCAAACCCTCGTCGCTGCGCAATTGCCCGGCCAGCAGGAAATCGGAATGGGTGCCCTGCAAGCCCGAGCTAAAGGTGAAAGCATCGTCGGCCTTGGCCCTGATGACCTGCCCAAAAGACAAGCTTGTATCCAACCCGGTCGGATCAATCCGCGCCCAGTTTACACCAAAGGCCGCGACCGCACCGCGTTCACGCCGGTCGGGGCGCGGAAAACGGCTAAGCGACAGGAAGTTGCCCTCGTCATATTCAACCAGCGTGCTTTCCTCATTCGGGATATTGAGCCGGTCACCCCCAGTCCATCCGAATTGCACAATCGGTTCGAACTGTTGCACCACACCGCGCGCCTCACGGCGCTGCATGGGGTAGCGAAATGCAACAGAGGCCTGTGGTACGAGGTCGTAGTGCCGCTCACTGTAAAAAGCATCCTGCGCGATGTTGAACAGACCAAAGCTCGCCCCAGCCTGGAGATCGGTGACCAGACCGTTGCCAAAGGTAAAGCGCCGCAGCCATTCAGCCTCGCCATTGAGCCGCGACACGTCCCGCCCGTCGGCCTCGCCATCGCCGTCGCCATCGGTGCTGAGATCAGAGGTCCGGCGGTGGCTATGGGCCTCAAGCGTCAGGCGAACCTCACCACCAATTGAGGTGGGGAAATAGCGCCGCTGGTGTTCGCCGTCTAAAACCAGATTGGGCAACAGATCATTATCTTCGCCATCACGCAGCGATTGGTAGTTCAGCAGGCTTGCCCGCACATATTGATCCCGCCGCGCGCGGCTGACGGTCAACTCGCTGGTCAGGCGGTCTTTGTCGGAATAACCGTAGTCACTGAGGTAGGACCGGTCGCTGGTGACCTCAATCCCGAAGTAAAGTTTGTAGTCCCGCCGCAGATCGAAGGTGCCGGTGCCAAACAGGTAGCCACGGGTTTCACCCGGCTCCAATTCGTCATCGGTGATCGCGCCGTCAAAGTCGATCCGGCCAGAAACGAAAGCCTGACGGTAGCGGAATTCAAGCGTGCGGGTTTCGGCGGAAAGATAGGGCGTCAGCGTCAGATCGCGGTGATCGCCAATCTTAATGAAATAGGGCAGTTTCAGCCCCACGCCCAATTGCGAGGTTGAGCGGACAGACGGGGCGAGGAAGCCGGTCGCGCGGTCCAATGTCGGGTCGGGCAGGCGGAGGCGCGGCAGATAGGCGACGGGCACGTTCTTGATNCGGAACTGCGCCTCGTCAAAGTAAAGCTGCTGGGCCAGTTGGTCATGCACCACCCGTTTGGCGCGGATTTGCCAAAGTGGCGTTTCGCCATCTTCGCATACTTTGCAAGAGGTTACGGCGGCTTTGTAAAGTTGACTATAGCGCCCTTCGACACGGTTGATCTGCACGGCAGCCAGCTGCAACTGCTGNTCNANNATCATCCGCGCGCCGCGCAGCAGCCCTGATTGCAACCCCGCATCGAGNGAGGCCGCATCGGCGAGGATCGTGGTATTCTCCCCCTCNGACAGNACAATCGGNCCTTCNATGCTTAAAGCGCCGGTGGCCTGATTATAGCGGATCGCCGTGGCACGCAGCCGCGTCTCTCCTTGGAAGGCTTCGACGTTTCCCTGCGCNACCAANACCTTGTCACGGGTAATGAANACCTGATCGGCCACCAGAANGGCNGGNCGGTCGNTNGCNGGGGCGGTCTGNGCGCTGACCGTCAGCGGCNCGAAAGNCAGGGGCGCAAAAGTAAGGGCAAGTCCAACAAGGGCCGCGCGCATGTCAGCCATCCTCCGCGTGCAAAAGCAGGCCTAATGCCANAAAAATCGCNGCCACGGGCGGTGCCCAAGCGGCGAGGGTTACGGGGATNTGGCCGTTTTCGCCAAGGATTTGTGCGAAACTGCGAATGAAATACAAACCGAACCCCAGCAAAATNGAGGCCAGCACAGCAACGCCNGTCCCCCCAAAGCGGGTATGGCGCATGGTGAATGCGCTCGCAACCAGAACCATGGCGACCAGAAAGAAGGGCCGCGCCAGTTCGGCCTGCAACCAGACCTCATGCTGGCGCGTGCTGAANCCNGCCTGTTCCAANTGGCGGATGAACTCNGGCANCTCGTAGATGGACACGGCAGCGANCCGGCCAATGCTCTCGCGGATGCGCTCNACGGTCAGGGATGAGGGGATGGTCAGGGTCTCATGCTCTTCAGAGGCGCCTTCGGCGTTCACCCCGGCCTCNAGCGGCCAAATCTTGGCNCCGGTNAATTCCCAGTCGCCACCGCTCAGCTGCGCGCTTTCGGCTTCGATCCGACGGATCGGACCTTTCTCGGCGTCATAGCTGATGATCGTCACNTTATAGAGNACNGAGGCATCGCTGTTGGTGCGCCACGCGCGAATGACCGATTGGCCTTCNTCCGTGCCCTGACGCAGCCAAAGNCCCTCGTCGCTCACNGACAGGGCCGAGCGACCGTTGGANCGGTATTTCTGGGTCAGTTGCTCGGCCCGTTCACTGGTCGCNGCGACGATGGGGTTNAGNANGGCCACCGCCANCGTNCCGATGATCAGCGCCACCACCACCGGTGCCACCAGCGCGCGCAGGGCAGAGCGNCCNGCNGCNCGGGTCACCACCAACTCCGAGGANCGCGCAAGACCGATGAANAGCGCCACCGTGGCAAGGATCATGATCAGCGGCAGGATCATATTGATGGTCTGCGGCATNTGCAGCAGCGTCATCCCCAAGACCTGANCCCAGCCCACATCATCATCGGCAAAGCGCCGGGCCTGATCCACACCATCGACCAGCATCACCAANGCNGCCAGCACNCCGGTNATNACGAGAAAGCTCATGAAAAAGCGGCGGGCGAAGTAGAGATGNAGGATCATGCGGCCGCCCCTTTGCCACGTAGCCGCCGCCTTATCCAGCGCGGATGTGCCGCCTGCCAAAGCATTGCCAGCGTCAGCACGGCCCCGATNAGCGAGGGCAGGTANGCCAGCGGCCAGAGGGCCGCNGTNTCACGGATTTGCACCACCATCGTGCCCCGCAGCCCGTCAATGGCGATGAGCAGGCCAAAGGCGATCACCGCCTCGCGCCAGACGCCAAANCGGGAAAAGCCGCCAAGGATCAANGTGGCAAAACCGATCATCGCNGCGACGAGGCAAAACAGCGGTTGCGCAAAACGGCCATGCAGNTCTTCGGCGACGACGCCCGCTGTGGTGTCGGTTTGNGCCGCAACCNCGNCCCAATTCCAAAGCAGATCGGGCGTNACCATGGNGCTGACCGACNGGTCAATCGCNTCNCCNCTGCTNACCAGAGGGAGANATATCAAAGGAAAAGTCNCGNAANTTGGCCGTNGCCAANCGNTTNNGTTCGGTNTCCAGNCGCTGCGCCATNCCGNTNAGCATGATCAGCGTCGTGCTATCGCCATTGCGCGCCAGATAGGCTTCGGCGGCGGTATAGATCACCCCCTCATCGGCCTTGCGCCGATCCGACAGGAAAACATCACGCAGCACACCATCGTTGTCGATGGCCCGGGTGTAGAAGGTCACATCGTCGGAAGGGTGTAGAAAAGTCCCCTCTGTCAGCAGCCGCGCGGTAAGGTTGCGCGAGATCTCGGCCTCGCGCTGTTTTAACTGACCCTGCGCCATGGGCACCAGAAAATGGCTGAGCACCGTCATCATCACCGCCACACACAGCCCGAAGACAAAGACAGGCCAAGCCAGCCGCCATGGGCCGGAGCCTGCGGCCTGCAGCACGGTCAATTCAGATTCGCCCGACATGCGGTTGGTCACATAGACCGAAGCGGCAAAGGTCGCGATGGGCAGGACGGTGACGATGAGCTTGGGCAGGCCAAGGGCCGTGAACTCCAAAAATACCAGCGCAGATTGGCCATCGCCGATCAAACGGTCGAAAAGGACCACCGCACGGTTGATCCAGAACAGCGCCACCAGCACCAGAGCGAAAAAGCCGAACATAACCAGAAGTTGCGACAGCATGTAGCGGTCAATTCTTGCCACTCTGATCCCCCGAGATGCTCTGACGGCCTTTGCGCAGATCCTAAAGCAATTCGCGGGGCGGGAAAACTGCTATCTGGCCATGAGCGGCGCGGCACGCTAGGTCTGGGGCAAAATCAACCATGAGGCATGCCATGACCGATCTGACCCCCATTACCTTCGCCGAGACTGACATCGACCGTATCGCGGGGCATTCCGGGCGGATCGCGGTGTTTCTCGAACCTGAGGGCCGTTTGGATGCCGGGGCGCGGCGGGTGAACCGCCTGACCAAAGGCGCTTTACAGCGGCTGGTGGAGAGTGATCGTTTTGCGGCGCTGAAGCCCGGTGACATGCTCAGCATGGGCTATCCGGCTGGCATGGCGGCAGAGGCGGTCGACGTGATCCACATGCCGCGCCGGGCCGATGTGCTGACCACGCGCAAAGCCGGGGCCGCGCTGGCCAAGCGCCGGGGCGACAGTGATATGCTGATACTCGCTGCCGCGACCCGCCGGGTGGCGGATGTGGCATTTGGTTTGGCGATGCGAGACTATGGGTTTGAAGATCACAAATCCGCCCCCAAGCCGCGTAAAGGCAATGTTGAGGTGATGTGCTCCAAACCCGAGGAGGCCCGCGAGGCCGCGGCGCCGTTGATGGCGGTTGCCGAAGGTGCCTTCATGACGCGCGATCTGACCAACGCGCCTGCCAACATCCTGACCACAACCAATTTCGCCGAACGTCTGACGGAAATGGAGAGCTTGGGCCTTGTAGTTGAAGTGCTGGATGAGGAAGAGCTTGCAAGCCTTGGTATGCGCACGCTTTTGTCTGTGGGGCAGGGGTCTGACAGCCCTTCCAAAGTCGTCGTGATGCGGTGGGATGGCGGCGTAGATGATACGGCCCCGCTGGCGCTGGTCGGTAAGGGCGTTGTCTTTGACACAGGCGGCATCAGCCTCAAACCCGGCGCGGGCATGGAAGACATGACCATGGATATGGGCGGCGCAGGTGTGGTGTCGGGCGTGATGCGCACGCTGGCGCTGCGCAAGGCCAAGGCGAATGTCGTCGGGCTCGTTGGGATCGTGGAAAATATGCCATCGGGCAACGCGACCCGTCCGGGCGATGTGATCACCACCATGAAGGGCGACACGGTGGAGGTCATCAATACCGACGCCGAGGGGCGTTTGGTCCTCTGCGATGTCATGTGGTACGCGCAGGACCGCTTCAAACCTGCCGCGATGATCGATCTGGCCACGCTGACCGGTGCGGTCATTATCGGGCTGGGCCATGAAAACGCCGGGGTCTTCTCGAACGATGATGGGCTGTGCAACGATTTCCTGAAAGCCGCCGAAGCTGAGGGCGAGGGCGCGTGGCGGCTGCCGCTGGGCCAAGGCTATGATGATCAGTTGAAAAGCCGTATCGCTGATATGAAAAACATTGGGGGGCGTCCGGCGGGGTCGATCACGGCGGCGCAATTTCTCAAGCGTTTCGTCAAGGATGAGACGCCATGGATCCACCTCGACATCGCCGGGGTTGCCTCGCTGAAGTCCGAGAGCACGCTGGCCCCTGCAGGTGCGACCGGCTGGGGCGTGGCGGCACTGAACCGTCTGGTCGCCGACCGTTTCGAGAAGGGCTGAGTTGGAGATGGGGGCGGCTTACTTCTACCACCTGACCCAGCGACCTCTGGTCGAGACGCTGACGATGCTGCTGGAAAAGTCGCTCGCCAACGGTTGGCGCGTGGCCCTGCGAGGGACGGACCGCGACGGGCTTCAAGCGCTGGACCGGGCGCTTTGGACCTATTCGGACGACAGTTTTCTGCCCCATGGCATGGCGGGCGGACCGCAGGACGCGGATCAGCCGGTGCTGCTAACTTTGGAAGACGGCACGCCCAATCGCGCGGATTGTCTGATGGCGGTGCATGGAGCCAATGTTACCGCCGAGGAAATCGCGTCGCTTCAGCGGGTCTGCGTATTGTTCGACGGGCATGATCCCGTGGCACTGGATCAAGCACGCGGCCTGTGGAAGCGGCTGAAATCCGAAGGCGCATTGGCGCAATATTGGTCAGAAGAAAGCGGTCGCTGGGAAAAGAAGGCCGAAACCTGAACACCAGCCAAGAGGTGGCGGGGGCAGTGGCCAAACGACCCCCGCCCCCGATGGCGGTTTAGGCCGCTTTGTCGAGCGCGGGTTTCGCGACTGAGGCGGCGTTGCCCGCCTTCGTATTCTGGGCTTCCGGCTCAACCTTGCTGACGTAGGACTTGGCAGATTCCACAGCGCTGTTGTTCACCGGCGATATAGTGTCGAGCAGGGCACGGGTGCGTACACTGTCAACGTTACGCTGTGCCGCTGCGCGGGCGAAGGCTTCGTTCTCAGCGTCTGAAGCCTTGGGGGCCGCCTCTGCCGGTTTTGCCTGAGCGGTGGCTTGCAGCGATTGAGCTTTGGTCGTCTCCTGCGCGGCAGTCGTCTCCTGCGCGGCAGTGGTGCCTTGCTTGGCCTGAGGTTCGCTGGCAGCCTTTGTTTCAGCCTGCTGGGCGTCGTTTTGGTTCTCCTCAGGGGCCGAAGCAGGTTCAGACGCCGGGGGTTTGCTTTGTTGGTAGGAGGAAGACCCCCCTAGAATACTTGACAGCATAGCAGCATGTTCTCCAAAAACAGATACAGTTATGCCCTGCAGATATCCGAGCAAAAGGGCGAGAACCTGTCCAATTCACGGCAAATACGGCGTCATTTTGCGGCGAATTACATCCTTTCTGCACAATCGAGGCCCGGCCAGACCCAGATTCAGCGGCTAAGCCGCAGCTCGCCACCGCTGATTTCAATGCGCCCCCAGCGTTGCAGATACCCCATACCCAAAAGCGATTGGCTCATATCGCCATCGTTCACCACAGCGGGCACATTGTGATCGACCGCGCGGCCCACGACGACCTCATCCAGCCGCACGAAAGCGGTGCGCGTCTCGCCATTGGCGGTGCCCGCGCGGCCAAGATAATCAAGCCCCTCGGGGTCGATGCCAATCCGCGCGGCGTCGGATTTGGTCAGCACAATGTCAGACGCGCCAGTGTCGACGACAAAGCGCACCGCCGCGCCGTTGATCTCGGCCGTCAGGTAGTAATGCCCATCGCGCCCGCGCGGCAGGACGATCTCACCCTCTTCGCTGATGGTAAGCTGTTGACGGGCAGTGTCACGGGTGATGTCTTGCCACAGGCCGACCCCGGCCGCCGCGCCGGTAAAGATCAGCCCCCAGACCGCCGCCTGTTGCAGCGTCTTGTTCATATTGGGCCGGCTTTGCAAAAAGAACCAGCCCGCCAGCATCGCCAGCAGAACGATGAGGTAGATCAGATGTGCTGTGTCGATTTCGGCCATGAACGCGCTCCCTTACCTCTGATATAGGAAGGAAGCGGCCAAATGTCAGCCGGGCATCGGGCCGGGGCCAAAGCCGAAGGCCGCCAGACCGTCGAGCACGAATTGAACCGAGAGGGCGGCCAGCAACATTCCCAGAAGGCGGGTGACGATGTTGATCCCGGTTTTACCCATCGCCCGCTCCAACGCGCCACTGACCTGCATCGTCAACGCCATGACCACCAGCGTCAGCGCGGTGATCACGATGATGGTCAGCAGCCCTTCGCCGCCCGGTTTTTCACCCGTTAGCAGGATCACCGAGGCGATGGAGCCGGGGCCAGCGATCAGCGGAATGGCCATTGGGAAAACCGACGGATCGTCGTGATCGTCCTCATCCGCGCGGTCTTCGCGGCGTTTGGTGCGGCGGTCGAACAGCATGTCGAGCGCGGTGATGAACAAAAGAATGCCGCCCGCCACACGGAAGGCGGGCATTGAGATGCCGATAAAGC
>NZSX01000058.1 GCA_002703405.1 Sulfitobacter sp.
CCGCGTTTCTCCGGCTGAGCCTGCAAAGGGCGGTGGCGGCAAGACGATGGTGATCGTGGCCGTTGTCGCGCTGATCTTGCTGGTTATCTGGTGGCTGCTGGCCTAAGGCGAAAACCGCTGGCACCCTTGGTGCTGGCGGGTTACATCTGGCTCATGCAAGAACCTGAACACGATCCCAAGATGTCTGGCCGTATTGCGATGGTCGCCCTTCTGGTGGCCTTTGGCGTGGTTGGAATGATGATTTGGATCGGCGGTTAAGGGCGAAACCTGCCTCAGAAAACCGCGAAAACCGCTTGGTCTGGGGGGCGATTTGGGGCATGACAGCGGCGCAGCTGCTATCGCATCAAAGGCCCGTCCATGACCCAGTTCTTCACCAATCTGCGCCTTCTTGACCCTCAGGCGGGCACGCTTGAACCCGCCGCGGTTTTGGTCCGCAACGGGGTGATTGCCGAGGTTTTGGACGATACCGCCACAGCGCCCGACGGCGCGGAGGTGATGGATTGCGGTGGTCATATCCTCGCCCCCGGCATCGTCGATATTGGCGTAAAAGTTTGCGAACCGGGCGAGCGGCACAAGGAAAGCTACCGCTCTGCCGGGCTGGCGGCGGCGGCGGGGGGGGTGACCACGATGGTCACACGCCCTGATACAGACCCCGCCATCGATAGTCCCGAAACGCTCGAATTCGTCACCCGCCGCGCCAATGAGGCAGCACCGGTGAATGTGGTCCCGATGGCCGCGCTCACCAAAGGCCGCGAAGGGCGCGAGATGACCGAGATTGGTTTTCTGATGGACGCCGGTGCTGCCGCCTTTACCGATTGCGACCGCGTGGTGACGGATACCAAAGTCTTCTCTCGCGCGCTGACCTATGCCCGCAGCCTCGGCGCGCTCGTCATCGCCCATCCGCAGGATCCGGGGCTGAGCAAAGGGGCAGCTGTCACCTCTGGCAAATTCGCCTCGCTGCGCGGGTTGCCTGCCGTGTCTCCCATGGCAGAGCGTATGGGGCTGGACCGCGACATTGCCCTGATCGAGATGACCGGCGCGCGCTATCACGCGGATCAGATCACCACCGCCCGCGCCCTGCCCGCCCTCGAACGCGCTAAGCGCAACGGGCTTGACATTACTGCGGGCGTGGGCATCCACCATCTGACGCTCAACGCGCTCGACGTGGCCGACTACCGCACTTTCTTTAAGGTGAAGCCCCCGCTGCGCGACGAAGAGGATCGAATCGCCGTGGTCGAAGCCGTCGCCAGCGGCCTCATCGACATCATCTGCTCTATGCACACCCCACAGGACGAAGAAAGCAAACGCCTGCCCTTTGAGGAAGCCGCCAGCGGCGCGGTCGGGCTAGAAACGCTGCTGCCCGCCGCCCTGCGACTGGTCCATGCCGAGATGATGGACCTGCCGACCCTTTGGCGCGCGCTGTCGCTCAATCCGGCCAAACGCCTTGGCCTGCCCGGTGGTCGGATCGCGGTGGGTGCGCCTGCGGATATGGTGCTGTTCAACCCAGACGCGCCCTTCGTGCTGGACCGCGCGACGCTGCGGTCGAAATCTAGAAACACGCCCTTTGACGGGATGCGGATGCAAGGTAAGGTCGTCGCAACTTATGTTGCAGGCTCCTGCGTTTACGAGGCGAATTAATGCCCCCTATCGACACTTCTATTGAAATGATCCTCTTTTGGGCGCTGGCCGGGTATATCATCGGCTCGATCGCCTTTGGCATGGTGTTGGCCCGAATGATGGGGCTGGGCAACCTGCGCGATATCGGGTCGGGTAACATCGGCGCGACCAATGTGCTGCGGACCGGCAACAAAAAAGCGGCTGCGCTGACGCTGCTGCTGGATGGTGCCAAGGGTGCCGTGGCGGTGTTGCTGGCCCGTGTTTTGGCGGGCGAGGATGCGGCGCAGGCGGCCGCACTTGGCGCGATGATCGGTCATTGTTTCCCGATCTGGCTGGCCTTCCGCGGCGGCAAGGGTGTGGCGACTTTTCTGGGCATCATGCTGGCGCTGGCTTGGCCCGTCGGTTTGGCCTGCTGTGCGATCTGGCTGATTACCGCGGCTGTCTCGCGCATCTCTTCCCTGTCCGCGCTGGCGGCAGCGGCAAGCTCGACTTTCTTGCTGGTGTTCCTCGGGTATGGCGAAATGCTGCTCTTGGGCATCGCCCTGACGCTACTGATCTTTTGGCGCCACCGCGACAACATTCGCCGCATTCGTACCGGCACTGAATCGCGGATTGGGCAAAAAGGCTGACACCGCCCTGAGGGCGGTATCAGCTTCTTGATCATTCAGTAGGAATATTCGGCGTAGATGCGGCTTAGGTCGCCGTTCCATGGCCCATGGTAGTCTGCTAGCAGATCATCGGCTGGCACACGGCCCGTCTCAATACTGTCGCGCAGGGCGTTAAGGAAATGCGTTTCATCCGGCACCAGCCCACCCGCGCCACTGCGGGCACGCGCCTTCAAACCGGCCTCTGACAGAGCCACCGCTTCGCGCGCCAGATCATGCATCTTTAGCCCACCGACCTCGGCCTGTAGCCCGTGGGTTGAGGCCGCAATCCGCAGTTCTTCGCGGGTCTCAGCATCCCAATCTTTGACCAAATCCCACGCGCCGTCCAACGCGGATTGGTCATACATCAAACCAACCCAAAACGCCGGTAGCGCGCAGAGACGCCGCCACGGGCCACCATCGGCCCCGCGCATCTCGATAAACTTTTTCACCCGTGCCTCGGGGAAGAGCGTGGTCAGGTGGTCGGCCCAGTCGCTCAGCGTCGGCTTTTCGCCGGGCAGCGCGGGCAATTCCCCCTTGAGGAAATCGCGGAAGGACTGGCCAAGCGCGTCGATATATTTACCGTCGCGGTAGACAAAATACATCGGCACATCGAGCGCATATTGCACCCAAGCCTCGAACCCAAAGCCTTCGTCAAAGACGAAAGGCACCATGCCGGTGCGGGCATCATCCAGATTGCGCCAGACCAGACCGCGGGTAGATTTCACCCCGTTGGGTTTCCCATCAAGGAACGGCGAATTGGCGAAAAGCGCGTTGGCGATGGGCTGCATTGCGACGGCCACGCGCATCTTTTGCACCATGTCGGCCTCACTAGCGAAGTCGAGATTGACCTGAACCGTGCAAGTGCGGCGCATCATGGTGGTGCCCATGGTGCCGACCTTCTGCATATAGCTGTCCATCAGCTTGTAACGGCCCTTGGGCATCAGATCCATTTGTTCATGCGACCATTCGGGGGCCGCGCCCAGCCCGATGAAGCCGACGCCGATGTCATCGGCCACGTCTTTCACTTCGCGCAGGTGGGTGTTCACCTCGTCGCAGGTCTCGTGAATTGTCTCAACCGGCGCGCCTGACAGCTCCAACTGACCGCCCGGCTCAAGACTGATATTCGCGCCGTCTTTTTCTAGACCGATCAGCTTGCCGCCCTCTTCGACCGGGGCCCAATTGTGACGGTCGCGCAGCCCTTCGAGCATCACCCGGATCGAGCGGTCGCCCTCATAGGGGAGCGGCTTGAGCGTGTCTTTGCAATAGCCAAATTTCTCGTGCTCGGTGCCGATGCGCCAGTCTTCGCGGGGCTTACAGCCGTCGGCAAGATACTCGGCCATTTGGTCGTGATGTTCGATCGGGCCGCCGCCGGATTGAGGAATGGACATATGCGAAGGCTCCGTTTTGAAGGGTCGTCTTGGGGTGTCGTCAGGACTAGGTTATCTAGCAGGGATGGGCGGATTTTCCGGGGCTGTCAATGCAGCAAGACATGGGCGGGGCGCAACGGCGCGCGCTCCCAGATCACAACGGCGTCATGGCGGGTCTTGCGCAACTCAAAGAGCATCCGCTCGGTGCGCAACCCCGGCAGGGCGGCGAAAGCGTCAAAAAGCGCCTCGGAGCCAGCGGCATTCACCGGGATCAGCAAGGGGGTTTCATCGTCGCGCGGCTCAAGCCGCCAATGGGCGGGAAACATCTGCCGATCAAGGCTCAGCCGCTGCAATTCGCGCAGAGAAACCGTGCCACCCGTGAGCGGCCCAAAGTAGGTGATCTGCCCTTCGACCACCTGAACGGCCCCCGCGCCGTCGCCCTCACCGCGAAAGCGCGCGCGCTGCACGCCGAGCCAGATCAGCGCCGCGCCGCCCGCAAGCGCCGCATAGCCCGGCACGGCCAGCAAAAACCCCGGCCCGGTGACCAGCCAGAGGCCCAAGAGCATCAGCACGCCGCCGACAATCGCTTCACGCCAGCGCCAAAGCTGGTCGCGGGCGCCTTGGCGCAGAAAACTCATCGGGCCACCTTTTGCATCACCAATCTCCCAAAGCCTGCTGCCACATGGTCATCGCCGCAACTGCCGCCGTATCAGCCCGCAAAATACGTGGTCCCAGCGTGACGGCATGCGCATGATCGAACCCGTGCAGCCGCTTGCGCTCAGTCTCGGAAAATCCCCCTTCGGGACCGATCAAAATCGCCCACGGGCCTTGCGTGTCTGCTGGCAAGGCCCCGCTTTCCCCGGCCAAAGCCTCATCGCAGAACATGATCTGGCGCGACGTATCCCAGCGATCCAGCAGCCGCCCCAGCTTCTCGGCTTCGGCGACCTCGGGCACATAGGTGCCGCCGCATTGCTCTGCCGCCTCGACCGCATGGGCCTGAAGGCGCGGCTGCTGCACGCGGCCTGCGTTGGTGAAGTCGGTCATCACCGGGACAATGCGCGAGGCGCCCATCTCGGCGGATTTTTCAACAATAAAATCTGTCCGGGTCTTTTTGATCGGCGCGAAAAGTAGCCACAGATCCGGCGGCATCTGCAACGGGCGGGTCTGTTCGACACAGGCCAGAACCCCGCCGCGTTTGCCCGCCTCAGCGACCTCGGCTAGCCATTCGCCATCGCGCCCGTTGAACAAAAGCACCCCGGCCCCGACCGACAGCCGCATCACCCCAAAGAGATAATGCGCCTGCTCNCGCGCCAAAGGAACCGTTTGCCCCTGCCCCAAGGGCTGATCTACATACAATCTGATTTTCGCNTTCATNGGGCCAGATATATGCACAACCAGCCGCCTTCGCCAGATGCTACGCCCGATGCGCCTGTTGCCGATGCNGTGNCCGACAATTGGGTCGACCGNNANGCCCCNGCCGNNCTGCGCCCCTANCTGCGGCTGAGCCGNGCGGANCGNCCCATNGGCACATGGCTGTTGCTGCTGCCCTGCTGGTGGGGGNTGAGCCTTGCGATCCTNTTNGANCANNCNCCNCGGTGGGAGGATCTGTGGATCTTCGCAGGCTGCGGCATCGGCGCNTTTCTGATGCGNGGNGCGGGCTGTACGTGGAACGACATCACCGACCGCAACATCGACGGCAAGGTCGCGCGCACCCGCTCGCGACCGATCCCTTCGGGGGCGGTCACGGTNAAACAGGCGCTGGCGTGGATGGTGGGGCAAATGCTGCTGGCGCTGCTGATNCTGCTNNCCTTTAACCAAGCNGCCATNGCCATGGGNGTCCTGGCGCTGCTGCCGGTGGCTGTCTATCCCTTCGCCAAACGGTTCACATGGTGGCCGCAGGTCTTTCTGGGCCTCGCCTTTAACTGGGGCGCGATGCTGGCTTGGACGGCGCATGCGGGCACGTTGCACGCGCCCGCCGTGGTGCTCTACCTCGCCGGGATCGCTTGGACGCTGTTCTATGACACNATCTANGCCCATCAGGATGCCGAGGATGACGCGCTGATCGGGGTCAAATCCACCGCCCGGCTCTTTGGAGAGAANTCTGGCAAATGGCTGCGGCGNTTCCTNATGGCGACTGTCGGTTTGATGGGGATCGCCGTGATCTATGCCGGCCTGCCAGAGGCTTCGGTGCTGGCGCTGGCGATTGCGCTTGGCGGGCCTTGGGCCATGGGGTGGCATATGGCGTGGCAATTGCGCGGGCTGGACACCAAAGACAACGCCAAGCTCTTGCAGCTCTTTCGCGCCAACCGCGATACCGGCATGATCCCGCTGTTGTTTTTCGCAGCAAGTCTTCTGGCCTGATTGCACCCCCGGCAGGACGCGCGTATCAAGTCTTGAGCTTAACAACCAGAAGGCCGCCCATGCGCCTCTCCGCCATTTTCATGATCGCCCTGACCTTTGCAGCCGCAGGGGTGGTCTCTCTCGTGGCGGCAAGCTTTTCGGTGCAGTTGATCGAGGATACTTCCGAAATCGGTGTGCGTGACGCGCTGGACGATCAGGGCATGACATGGGCCGAGGTGCAGGCCGATGGTCTGCAAGTCACCCTCGCCGGGATCGCCCCGACCGAGGCCGTGCGTTTCCGCGCCCTGTCGACCGCAGGCACCGTGGTCGACGCCGCTCGCGTGATCGACGAGATGGAGGTCGAGGCCCAATCCGGCATCGCCCCGCCGCGTTTCTCTGCCGAGGTTCTGCGCAATGATGCGGGCATCTCGATCATTGGCCTGATCCCCACCAGCACCGACCGTGAGGCGGTGATCGACGCCTTTGGCGACATGGCCGGTGACGCCACGGTGACCGACCTGTTGGAATCTGCCGACTATCCCGCCCCCGAAGGCTGGGAAGACGCGCTGAATTTTGCCGTGCGTGCCATGGCGGACCTGCCCCGCGCCAAAGCCTCGGTCGATGCGGGGCGGGTGACGATTACCGCCATCGCCGACAGCGCCGCCGCCAAGGCGCAGATGGAGCGTAAACTGCAGCGCGCGGCCCCGCCCAGCCTGCGGCTAAGGCTCGACATTGCAGCACCTCGCCCGGTGATCACCCCCTTTACCCTGCGGTTTGAGATCGACGCGGAAGGCGCGCGTTTCGATGCTTGCTCTGCCGATACCGAAGCCGCCGCCAACCGCATCCTGAAAGCGGGCATCGCCGCCGGCGCGTCAGAAAGTGCCGATTGCACCATCGGTCTGGGTGTGCCCAGCCCGAACTGGGGCCGCGCCGTGGCGCTGGCCATCGAAGCGCTGAGCCGCGTGGGCCAAGGCGCCATTTCTTTCGCGGATGCAGACATTACATTGCTGGCCGCACCCGGCACCGAGTCCAACACCTTCGACCGCGTTGTGGGCGAGTTGGAAAACGCCCTTCCGGATGTTTTCGCCCTGACCGCAAAACTGCCGAAAGTCGAAGACCCCGACGCAGGCCCGCCCGAATTCACCGCCACCCTCTCTCCCGAGGGGCAAGTGCAACTGCGCGGACGGCTCTCGACCGAGGGGCTGCGCGATCTGGCGGACAGCTACGCGAAATCGCATTTCGGATCGGCCAATGTCTATACCGCCGCACGTCTGGACGAGACCCTGCCGGACGATTGGGCCACCCGCGTCCTGACCGGGCTGGAGGCCATGGCCTCGCTCGCCAACGGCTCTGTCAACGTGACGCCCGACCGGCTTGAGGTGATGGGCAACACCGGCAACAAGGATGCGAACACCACCGTTGCCTCACTCTTGGCCGACAAGCTGGGCGAAGGTGCGGATTACAGCATCGACATCACCTATCAAGAAAAGCTCGACCCCATCGCGGGTCTGCCCACACCCGAAGAATGCGAAGCCGAGATTCGCGAAATCCTGAAAATCGGCAAGATCACTTTCGAGCCGGGCAGCGCCACGATCGACGCGGCCGCTCTGGGCACGATGGATGATATCGCCGAGGTGCTGAAACGCTGCGGTGACATCCCGCTGGAAATTCAGGGCTACACCGACAGCCAAGGCCGCGAATCGATGAACCTGTCGCTGTCGCAAAGCCGCGCTGAATCGGTTCTGAACGAATTGCGCGCCCGCCGGGTGCTGACCTCGTCCTTCCTTGCCAAAGGCTATGGCGAAGAAAACCCCATCGCCGACAACAAGACCGAGGAAGGCCGCGAAGCCAACCGCCGCATCGAATTCCGCCTGATCCAACCTGAGTCTGAGACGCCCGAAGACGAAACAGCGCTGGAATCTGCGGAAGAAACGGGCGATACCACGGCAGAAGAGATCGGGGAATCCGACGAAACCGAAGAAGGCAGCGGTGATGAGCAGAACTGAGTTTGTCCTGGCAACAGCCATCATTCTTTTCGTGGCCTTCTGCATGGGATGGTTCGCCAATTGGCTGCTGAACCGCTTCACCCGTGTGGCCGCCGATGATGTGGCCCAGCTTGACCGGATGAGCCAAGAGCTTCACGAGGCCGAAGAAACCCGCGATCAGGCGATCACCTATCTGCAACAGCGCGAAGCCGAACTGACCAACCAGCTTGCCCAGACCGAGGCAGAGTTGCGCGCCGCGATGGACGGCCTGCGCGACGCCCGTCACGAGGCCGAAGAGATGCGCGCCTATATCGAGCGTCAGAAAGCCTAACCCCACGCCCTTCCGGAGGCTCCCATGGCCAAACTCGCCCATTCCATGATCCGCGTCCTTGATGAGGCGGCATCGGTGAAATTCTACGAAGACGTTTTCGGGCTGAAGATTGCGGACCGTTTGGATTTCGACAGCTTCACCCTGATCTACCTGCGCGACGCNNCNGGNNATTTTGAGCTGGAACTGACGGTCAACAAGGACCGCGACACGCCCTATAATCTGGGNGACGGTTATGGCCATCTGGCCTTTGTGGTCGAAGACCTCGAAGCCGCCCGCGAGACNGCGATCAAAGCCGGAGCCGCGCCACGTGACATCGTCGATTTTCGCCCTGCCGGAGAGACGGTGGCAAAGTTCTTCTTTGTGGCGGACCCTGATGGTTATCAGATCGAAGTCATCGAAAAAGGCGGGCGTTTCGCCTGACGCGGAGGCTCACCAGCGCTCTAGCGCGGCCTCATCTTCGTCTTTCGCGGCGACCCACGCCTCACCCTCAGCCGTGATCTCGCGCTTCCAGAATGGCGCGCGGGATTTAAGGTAGTCCATCAAAAACTCCGCCGCCTCGAATGCGCTGCGGCGATGCCGCGCCGCCGTGGCGATCATCATGATCTGTTCGCCCGGCACCAGCCGCCCGTAACGGTGGATCACCAGCGCATCTTGCAATTCGAACCGGCCGACAGCGTGCTCTGCAATCTCGCGCAGGGCCTTTTCGGTCATGCCGGGATAATGTTCGATCTCCATCGCGATCAGCGTGCCTGCATCATTGTCGCGCACGACGCCGGTAAAGGTCACAATTGCACCGCTGCCGCCCTCGCCCTTGGCAAAACGCGTGGTTTCCTCGGCCAGATCAAAGGGCGCTTCCTGCACCAAAACGCGCATGGATCAGCCCCCGGTCATCGGTGGGAAAAAGGCCACCTCGCGCGCGCCTTTTAGCGGGGCGTCGAAATCGGTCAACTCCTGATCAACAGCCACGCGCAATGCAGAGAGGTCAGAGAACGCCAAAGCGTAACGCTCTTCTCGGCCACGCAATTCTTCGACCAATTCTGCCACGGTCGCAGCGGTGCTTTCCACCTGTTCACGAGGCAGACCGATGCGTTCGCGAACCCATGCAAAATAGAGGANATCCATTANATNGGCTCCTTCAGATGTGGCAGNGCCTTGCGCAGGTAGTCAAAGCCGGTGATGGCGGTCAGCACCGCGGCGATCCACAGCAGGACCAGCCCCAACAGCCCGGCCCATTCCATCCCGGCGAGNTTCCAACCNAGCCCCAGAGTATCTTCGACCTCGNCATCAAGGATCGCTTCGATCATCTGCTGGTCCATGCCGAAAACACTCATGCCNAGGTAATGCTCGAACACGCCTTGGGAAAACAGCACGGCGATNGCGATCATCTGNAGGGTCGTCTTCCACTTGGCCAGTTGGGTGACCTTCAAAGTGCCCGCAACGTCGCCCAGATATTCACGCAGGCCCGAGACAAAGACCTCGCGAAACAGGATCAGCGTGGCGGGCAAGACCAGCCAAGGCGACCAGCTTGAGAAGGCCACGATCACCATCAGGGCGATCACCACCATCGCTTTGTCGGCAATCGGGTCGAGCATNGCGCCCAGTTTGGTTTCCTGCCCCCAAGCGCGGGCAAGATAGCCGTCAAACCAATCCGTCACCGCCGCCCCGACAAAGAGCACCAATGCGAACCAGTCGGCNTAGGGGCGCGTAAAATAGAGAAACATGACCGCCACACCGGGGGCCGCGACCAGCCTGAGCAGGGTCAGGATATTGGGCAAATTCCATTTCATGACGTTATCCTATCTTGCGCNGTTCGCGGCTGAAAGGACGAAACCGCGCCAGCGGNCTGCCCTTCGGCGGACGCATACCTAACCCTTTTCATGGAAGTAGCCATAAATTGTCTCTGCCAGCGCATCCGACACCCCTTCGACGGCCTTAAGATCGCTGAGGTTCGCGCGGCCCACCGCCTTGGNCGAGCCGAAATGCGCCAAAAGCGCGCGTTTGCGCGCAGCCCCAACGCCCGGCACATCGTCCAGCGGCGTGGCGCTGACCCCCTTGGCNCGTTTCGCGCGGTGNGTGCCGATNGCGAAACGGTGCGCCTCGTCACGCAGCCGCTGCACGAAATANAGCACCGGATCATTGTGCCGCAGCGCCATGACNCGNTTGCCGACNCGGTGGAACTCTTCCTTGCCCGCNTCNCGATCAATGCCNTTGGCGACGCCNACCATCGGAATNTCCTNNACCCCATGCTGCGCCATAATNGAGGCCACGGCNCTCACCTGCCCNGCNCCNCCNTCNATCANCANNAGNTCNGGCCAAAGCCCACGNCTGCGGTCNGGGTCTTCTTTNATCAGGCGNTTAAACCGGCGGTGCAGCACCTCTTTCATCATGCCAAAGTCATCNCCGGGGGTCAGGTCATCGCCGCGGATGTTNAACTTGCGGTACTGGTTTTTCATCATCCCTTCGGGNCCNGCGACAATCATCGCGCCNACNGCATTGGTGCCTTGGATGTGCGAGTTGTCGTAAACCTCGATCCGNTCGGGCGGTTTTGGCANATCAAAGGCATCNGCCANNCCCTGTANCAGCTTGGTCTGGGTCGCCGTCTCGGCCATCNTGCGGGCNAGGCTTTCNCGCGCGTTGCGCAGGGCACCGTCGACCAGTTCGGCNTTCTCGCCCCGCTGTGGCACCAACAGTTCCACCTTGCGNCCAATCTTGCCGCTCAGNGCTTCGGCCATNAGNTCGGGGTTTTCNATCTCATTGCTCAGGATCAGCTGCCGNGGNGGCTCGCGGGTGTCGTAGAACTGGCCGATGAAAGCCTCCAGCACCTCGGCGGCGTCNACATCGGCCCCGACGCGNGGGTAGTAATCCCGGTTGCCCCAGTTCTGGTTGGCGCGAATGAAGAAGACCTGCACGCAGGCCTGNCCGCCCTCCATATGCAGCGCGATGATGTCGGCCTCGTTCACCCCTTGCGGGTTNATGCCTTGGGCCGTTTGCACCTGCGTCAGCGCCTTGATCCGGTCGCGCAGNGCGGCGGCGCGTTCAAACTCCATCGCCTNNGATGCCTCNGCCATGTCCNGCGCCANACGGCCCTGAATNTCNGTNGATTTGCCACTNAGAAACCGCTCCGCATCNCGGACGGTCTGGCGNTANTCNTCGGCNGAGATNTTNCCGACGCAGGGGGCNGAGCAGCGTTTGATNTGGTGNTGCANNCANGGCCGTGTGCGGCTGTCGAACATCGNNTTGGANCANTCNCGCANNAGNAAGACCCGCTGCAACTGGTTNAGNGTNCGGTTCACCGCGCCCGCGCTGNCGAAGGGGCCNTANTAGCTGCCCTTTTCCTTCTTCGCGCCNCGGTGTTTCTTGATCTGCGGATAGTCGTGATCNGCGGTGACNAGGATATTGGGAAAGCTTTTGTCGTCGCGCAGCAGCACGTTGAACTTGGGCTTGAGCTGCTTGATCAGGTTCTGNTCAAGAAGCAGCGCCTCGGTTTCCGTCTTCGTGGTCAAAAACATCATCGAAGCGGTATTNGCAATCATCCGCGAAATGCGGCCCGAATGCCCCGTNGGCCGCGCATANGACGACACCCGCGCGCGCAGGTTCCGCGCCTTGCCAACATAGAGCACNCGGCTNTCCGCATCGAGCATCCGGTAGACGCCCGGCGAGGAATCGAGCGACTTCAGATAGGCCTGAATCACCTTTCGGCCTTGCGGCGGTGGGCTGTCGTTAGGCGTGGTCATCTCAGGCGCTGATTCTCGTGCTTCGCTGCAATAGGACGGCAATGGGGGCAAGCTTTAACATGTCCACCAAACATGTGGATAACTCTGCCGATAACTTCTGGGCATCTTGGATTTCTCTTTGTTTTTAACATGGTTCGCTGATTTGCCTGTTTTTTAGGCAGGGCCGTAATATACTGATTTCGCTCACTCTTTTGTTTACCGTGAAACAAGCCCCTGAAAACAAAAGGGTTTCGGTAACACTTTGGTTACATAGATTAACGAGGTGCAAAACTTCCCGCATGGCCATCAGTTTCGGGGGCTTTTAGGGCTTGTATCCCACTGCAAATGTTCGCCGCCATCGGTGCAGATAAGCTGCCCTGTGACGCCCGGCGAATCGATGAAATAGCCCAGTGCCGCCGTGATATCCTCTGGATTTGCCCCCCGGCCCAAAACCGTGCCGCGGCGCTGCGCGGCAAAGTCTTCGGCGTCTTGGTGCGTGCCTTGTAACGTGGGGCCGGGACCGATGCCATTGACCCGGATCGCCGGGGCCAGCGCCTGCGCGGTGGTGCGCGTCATTGCCCAAAGGCCCATCTTGGCGATCGTATAGGTGGTGTATTCCGGCGTCAGGTTGCGCACCCGCTGGTCCAGCATATTGACGATCAAACCGCGCGCACGCGGCTCGCCCCCGGCGTCGACCTTGGGCATCAGCCCCTGCCCCGCCATCGCCTGCGTCAACACGAAGGGCGCCCGCAGGTTGCTGCCCATATGGCGGTCCCAGCTTTCACGGCTGGCGCTCGCGATATCGTCCTGCTCGAATATCGAGGCGTTGTTCACAAGGCAGGTGATCGGCCCGCCAAGCGCCTCTGCCGCGCGGGGCAACAGCGCCCCGGCTGCGGTATCGTCCAAAAGGTCGGCTTGCAGGGCCACGGCGCGACGGCCCATGGCCGTAATCTCAGCGGCGGTTGCTTCGGCCCCGGCACGCGAGGTGGCGTAATGCACCGCCACGTCAAAGCCCCGCTGCCCGAGATAGAGCGCCATGGCGCGGCCCAGACGTTGCCCGGCTCCGGTCACCAATGCCCGCCGCATCTGCCGCCCTCCTCAGATCAGGATGATTACCAAATAAAGNCCGTAAAGCGCGCTCAGCGCCACACCCCAAAGCCGCGTGATATCGCGCCCCAGATAGACGAAGGGGATCAGCAGCAGTGACGCGCCCAGCATCACCCACAGGTCGATCCGNAAGAAGGCTTCGTCGACCGANATCGGACCGACAAGNCTTGCGATGCCGATAATAGCCAGCAGGTTGAACATGTTCGAACCAATGACGTTCCCAAGCGCCACATCCGCCTGACGGCGCAGNGCGGCCATCACCGTNGTCGCCANTTCNGGCAGCGANGTGCCCACNGCCACNAGNGTCAGGCCNATCACNGTGTCNCTNACNCCNTAGGTCTGGGCGATGANCGTNGCNTTATCCACCANAAGGCTNGCGCCCAAGGGCAGGCCNATCAGNCCNAGGATCAGGAACAGCGCAATCTGCCANCCNGCCATNTNGGGGTCNGCGCCTTCNNGCTCTTCCTCNTCCTCNNCNNCNCCGCTGCGNCANGCGNGNCGGTGNTCCTTGGCATCGCNNAANGCGTCNTAGAGCATATAGGCCAGNCCNGNGAGCAGGATCAGCCCNGNGATCCAGTCNAANACNCCGCGGAANGCCAACGCNATNAANANNANNGANGCNGCGATCATCTGATTATAGGTCTTGCGCGTGCTGCATTCNGANGTGTGCATCGTCGCCANCANNGCNGGAATGCCCANNACCATCAGGATGTTNGCCGTGTTCGACCCGACNACATTNCCAAGCGCCANNCCCGGNNCNNNGTCCAAGATCGCCTTGACCGAAATCAGNAGTTCNGGNGCNGAGGTGCCNAAGGCCACGATCGTCANACTNACNATCAGCGCGGGCACNCCAAGGCGCAGCGACAGGTTCACCGCNCCTTTNACCAACGCATCCCCCGCAAACAGCAGGATCACGAGGCCAAGCCCCGAAAGTAGCCANGGCATCAGCATNAACGCCCTCCCTTACAGGCACANTCGCCTTTGCCAATGCGGTAACGTCCGCAGTCACGGCATTTGGTCCGGGACAGGCGTTTGCCCCCCAGCCAATGCATTTTTCCAAACCAAGCNAGCAGGCCCATNGCCACNAGAAANAGCAGAACGATCTTAAAAACCATGNGCTAGAGACCAAACCGCGCATAGGCNGCGCGTTCCTCTATGCCCTGCACCGCGTCCTGCACCATCTGCACGCCAAAGCGTGACAGCAGCCCGCGTTTCACNCCGTAGCGGCGCAGTTTNACCTTGTCNCCAAAGCGCTCTTTCAGNAGNGGTTTCAGATGGCCGANACCGTCGATCAAGCCCAGTTCGGCGGCGCGTTTCGCCAGCCAGATTTCCCCGGTAAAGAGGTCTTGCCCCTCGGGCANNTTGCCCGCNCGGCGNGTCTTNACNTGGTCGATAAAGTTNTCATGAATNTCTTCGAGCAGCGTTTTCAGCCGCGCGACATCTTCGGGGTNTTCCGGGCGGAAGGGGTCGAGCATGGATTTGCTCTGCCCTGCCGTATAGACGCGCCGCTCNACCCCNTGNTCGCGNATGAANTCATGCACCCCNAANGAGGCNGAGATCACCCCNATGGAGCCCACNACCGAGCTTGGGTCNGCGTAAATNTCATCCGCCGCAGCNGCCAGCCANTANCCGCCCGANGCGGCGACATCTTCGACNAANGCNATGACGGGNATGTTCTTTTCCTCAGACAGCCGCCGGATACGCGCGCCGATCAACGAGGATTGCACCGGGCTNCCACCGGGAGAGTTNATCTCCAGCGCGACAGCGGCAGGCTTGCCCTTNGCAAAGGCCTTTTCGATGACCGGCCCCATCGTGGCATCGTTCAACACCGCNCGGCCCTGCGAGCCGATCATGCCGGAAAGCCGGATCACGGAAACGCTGGGCGGGGATTTAAGGAAGGGCAGCCGAATTCTCATTCTTCTCATGTAGAACGCCCACCCGGTGCAAACAAGGCGGGCGCAGAAGTTTCGCGGCCCTCAGGCCCGCAGACGCCAGCCGGTGCGGAAAATCCACCAAATCACGCCGAGGCAAAGCGCCGTAAACAGCGCGATTGCCGCAAGGCTGGTCAGGATCGGTACATCAGCGGAGCCGAAAAACGCCCAACGGAAGCCTGAGATCAGATAGACCACCGGATTGAAATGCGAGATCACCTGCCAGACCGGCGGCAGCATCGAGATCGAGTAGAAAGACCCGCCAAGGAAGACGAGCGGCGTGACGATCAACAGCGGCACAAGTTGCAACTGCTCAAAATTCCCTGCCCAGATTCCGATGATAAAGCCCATCAGCGCGAAGCTGATGCAGGTCAGGATCAGGAAAGCGACCATGGCGATGGGATGCTGAATGGTGATATCGACAAAGAAAAACGCCGTGATCAGGATGATCGTGCCGATGAACAGCGCCTTAGTGGCCGCCGCACCGACATAGCCGATGACGATCTCGAAAAAGTTGATCGGGGCCGAGAGCAATTCATAGACCGTGCCGATAAATTTCGGGAAATAGATGCCGAAAGAGGCGTTTGAGATCGACTGCGTGATGACGCTGAGCATGATCAGACCCGGCACGATAAAGGCGCCATAGCTCACGCCCTCGACCTCTTCGATCCGGCTGCCGATGGCCGCGCCGAAGACGACGAAGTAAAGCGAGGTCGAGAGCACCGGCGAGATGATGCTTTGTGTGATGGTTCGGAAAAACCGTGCCATCTCGAACGCGTAGATGGCTTTGATCGCGGTCCAGTTCATGCCGCATCCTCCTTGAGCAGATCGACAAAGATATCTTCCAGACTGCTTTGCCGTGTCGCCACGTCTTGCAGCACCAGACCGCTTTCGGCCACTTTGGAGAGCAGTTTGGTGATGCCGGTCCGCTCGGCGTTGGTGTCATAGGTATAGATCAGGGACCGCCCATCGGCGGACAACTCCACATCGGGCGACTGCAGCGCCAGCGGCACTTCGGTGATCGGCTCGGTAAGTTGCACTTCGAGTTGCTTTTTGCCCATCCGCGCCATCAGCGCGTCTTTCTCTTCGACCAGCAGCAATTCACCCTTGGCGATTACGCCGATGCGGTCGGCGATGGCTTCGGCCTCTTCGATATAATGGGTGGTCAGGATGATCGTTACGCCAGAGGCTTTCAGCCCCGCCACGATCTCCCACATGTCCTTGCGCAGCTCCACATCAACGCCCGCGGTGGGCTCGTCCAAGAACAGCACCTTCGGGTCATGCGACAGCGCCTTGGCGATCAGCACGCGGCGTTTCATCCCGCCCGAAAGCTCACGGATCTGGCTGTCTTTCTTGTCCCAGAGCGAGAGTTGACGCAGGATTTTCTCCAGCACCGCCTCATCCGCCGGCCGGCCAAATAGCCCGCGCGAGAAACGCACGGTGTTGAGCACCCGTTCAAAGGGCTCCAGATTAATCTCCTGCGGGACCAGTCCGATCATCGAACGTGCCGCGCGAAAATCGTCCTTAATGTCATGGCCGCCCACGGTCACCTTGCCGCTGGTCGCGGTGGTGATGCCACAGATAGTCGAGATCAGCGTCGTCTTGCCCGCCCCGTTGGAGCCCAAAAGTGCGAGGATCTCGCCCTGTTCGATCTGTAGGTTGACCCCTTTAAGCGCCTCGAAACCGCCCGCGTAGGATTTACGCAGGTTCTGAATATCCACGATTGTCGGCATGGTCGTCTCCGCTTTGGTAAGGCGGGCAACCTAACTGGCTTTGGCGGCGGTGAACAGATGCCTTCAAGTCTTGGCGCGGCTGAACCAGCCCTTTTTGGCAGGGGCATCTTCATCAGCTTCCGCGCTTTCGCCCGTCTCTTCTGTCGGACCTTCGAGCGAGGATTGCAGATTGTCGAAAAACTGGTCCGCCATCTTCTTGGCGAAACCGTCGATGATCCGGCTGCCAAGCTGCGCCAGCTTGCCGCCGACTTTCGCCTCCACATCGTAACTGAGCTCGGTGCCACCGTCTTTTTCGGCCAGCCGCACTTCCGCGCCGCCTTTGGCGAAACCAGCGGCGCCGCCCTTGCCCTCGCCCGTGATCGTCAGCGCTTCGTTCGGCACCAGATCAGAAAGCTTCACGTGCCCCTTAAAGGTCGCCTTCACCGGGCCGACCTTTTGCACAACGGTGGCGTCATACCCCTCTTCAACCGAGCCGGTTACATCCTGCGCGCCGGGCACACAGGTTTGCAGCATCTCAGGGTCCAGCAGCGCGGCATAGACCTCGGCTGGGGTGGCGGCGATCTGACGGGTGTCGGACATCTGCATGGCTGGCTCTCCCTTTGGCGTATCCCACCAGTCTAGCGGGTAATTCTGCGCAAACCAACGTCAAAGCGCTGGACCTCCCGCGCCGGGCTGGTAGGTCTTTGCCATGACAACTACTCCCCATAACCGCGCCGGTCTGGCGATCGGTCTGATCCTTCTCGGCGTGGCCGCGATTTCGGTCAATGACATGCTCATCAAACGTCTGTCGGGCGGCTATCCGCTGCATCAGATCGTTTTTACGCGCTCGGCCATCGGGATCATTCTGGGGCTGGTACTGGTCAAACTTGAGGGCGGGTTTCATCTGCTCAAGACGCGCCAGCCGGGGCTGCATCTGCTGCGCGGGCTGCTGATCGTGATCTCGAACATGTCCTTCTTTCTGGCGCTGTCGGTCCTGCCCTTGGCCGAAGCGACGGCGCTGTTCTTTGCCGCACCCCTGTTCATCACCCTGCTGTCGATCCCGCTTCTGGGCGAAAAGGTCGGCCCGCTGCGTCTTGGCGCCGTAATCGTGGGGTTTGTTGGCGTGGTCATCATGATGCGGCCATGGGCTTCGACGGCGACGCTCGACGTCTCCCGCTGGGTCTTGCTGCTGCCGGTACTGGCGGCGCTGACCTATGCGCTGAACCAATTGATGACCCGTAAGCTGGGCGTGAACTCTAAAGCATCAGCCTTGATGGTCTATATTCAGGCCGCCTTCGTTGCCGTGTCGCTGGGGTTCTTCGTCATCGCAGGCGATGGGCGTTTCGTGGATGAAGGCAGCAATGCCTCGCTGCAATTCCTGCTGCGCGCATGGATTTGGCCCGCACGGGAGGATTACCTCACCTTCCTCGGCATCGGCCTCAACATCGCGCTGATCGGCTATTGCCTGAGCCAAGCCTACCGGCTGGGCGATGCGGCCACGGTGGCCCCATTCGAATACATCGGCCTGCCGCTGGCGGTGTTCTGGGGTTTCGTAATCTTCGGCGATCTCCCGGTCTGGGAGGTCTGGGTCGGGATCGCGCTGATCCTCGCCTCGGGCCTGTTCGTTTATCTACGCGAGCGCCAAAAGGCGCTGCGCGTGACCCGTTTGCAGGGCGGGCGGCGGGCCTAGCGCGCCACCTCAACCACCACCTTGCCCGTCGCCTTGCGTCGCGCAGCAGCGCCAGCGCCTCATTCGCCTGCTCCAGCGGCATGACGTTGCTGACATGGGGTTTCAGCTTGCCCGCGACATACCATTTGATCAGCTCGGCGAAACTGTCAGTCAGCACCGAAGGTTTGATCTTGGCGTAGCCGCCCCAGTAGAACCCCAAGACGGTGAGGTTCTTGACCAGCAGGATATTGGCCGGAATCTGCGGGACTTCGCCGCTGGCAAAACCCAGCGGGATCAGCCGCGCTTCGGGATTGCAGGCGCGCATGGCGGCTTTGAACTGGTCGCCGCCCACCGGGTCATAGACCACATCGGCCCCGCCCAATTCCTTGACGATGGCGCGGATGTCGTCGGTCTCGGAATTGATCAAATGGTCGGCCCCGGCCTCTTTGCAGACCGCCAGCTTGTCCGCGCCGCGTGCCACGGCAATCACCTCGGCCCCCATCAGCTTGCCCAGTTCCACCGCCGTCAGCCCGATGCCACCCGATGCTCCCAAAACCAGCAGACGCTCGCCCGGCTGCAACCGCGCCTTATAGTCCAAGGCCACATGGCTGGTGCCATAGGCGATCAGAAAGGCGGCGGCGTCGACCGAACTCATTTCTTCAGGGATCGGCACGCAGACTGCGGCGGGAATGGCGGCGTATTCGGCCAGCCCGTCGAACCCGGTATAGGCCGCCACGCGCTGCCCGACTTTCAAATTCTCGACCCCCGCGCCCAGAGCGGTAATCGTACCCGCCATCTCCATCCCCAGCGTGAAGGGCAGCGGCGGTTTTTCCTGATAGGTGCCCTTGATGATCAGCAAATCGCCAAAGTTCAGCCCGCAGGTATCGACTTGGATCAGCACCTCGCCCTGCCCCGGCATCGGCATCTCAAGCTCTTGCAGAGTGAGCGGTTCGTCATAGGCGGTGACTTGCATGGCGCGCATCGGGCTGTCCTTTCGTGCTGCTTTGAGCGTGAAGAGGCCAGAAGCCGCCGCAGTTGGCAAGGCCCGAGGCGCGCGCCGCTGCGTCAGCCGGGCATGATCACCAGCCGGATGCCATAGGCCACCACCGCCAGCAAGGCGACGCTGGCCAGCCAAAGCGCCACGAACCAGCCGCTGCGTTTCAGCCATTTTCCCATCAGTGATAGCCCTCCTCGGGGTCGATCTTGCCGCGGAACACCCAATAGGCATAGGCCGTGTAGCTGAGGATCAGCGGCAGCAGCACCAACGTGCCGACTAGCGCGAACATCAGGCTTTCATCGGGGGCGGCGGCATCGGCGATGGTTAGGCTTGGCGGCACCATATGCGGGTAAAAGCTGATCCCGATGCCGATGAAGCCCAACACGAACAGCGCCTGCGCACAGAGGAACGGCTGAATGTCCGCCTTGCGTTGCAAGCCGCGCAGCATCCCAAAGGCCGCAAGCGCCACCAAAAGCGGCACCACGCCGCTGAACAGCGCCGTGGGCCACGCGAACCAGCGCTCGAAATAAACCCCATCCTTGAACGGTGTCCAAAAGCTGACCAACCCCATGAAGACCAGCGTCGCCACCGCCAGCGGCCAAGCAAGGCTGCGCATGTGGCGCTGAATGCGGCCCTCAAGCTTCATGTTGAGCCATGTCGCGCCCAGCAAAGCGTAGCCCACAGTCACCGCCACCCCGGTCAGGATCGAGAACGGCGTGAGCCAATCCCACCAGCCGCCCGCATAGGCGCGGTTCTCGACCTCGATCCCCTGCACCAGCGCGCCAAGCGCGATGCCTTGGGTGAAGGTGGCCAGAAGCGAGCCGCCGAAGAACGAGAAATCCCACACGCCGCGCCAGCGCTTTGCCCGCCAGCGGTATTCAAAGGCCACGCCACGGAACACCAGCGCCAGCAGCATCACCGTGATCGGCATGTAGAGCGCGGGCAGCACCACCGCATAGGCCAGCGGGAACACGGCGAACAGACCGCCGCCCCCCAGCACCAGCCATGTTTCGTTGCCGTCCCAGACCGGCGCGACCGAATTCATCATCAGGTCGCGGTCGCGGTTGGAGCGGGCAAAGGGAAACAGGATCCCGAGCCCAAGGTCGAACCCGTCCAGCACCACATAGGTGAGCACGGCAAAGGCGATGAGCCCCGCCCAGATGAAGGAAAGCTCTGGCAGCCAGTCCATCAGCGGTCTCCTTTCGGGGTGTCGTCATGGCCGGGCTGGCGGCGCGGCGGATCTGGCACCTCGTCCTCGGCGTAGCGGGGATCGGCGGTGGTGGCCTCGCTATGGGCTTCTTCGCTGCGCGGGCCGCCAGCGGCGCGGTTTCCCATCATGTCAGGCTCCATCTGGGTGCCCGGCGTGATCCCCGCTGCCCGAACCGGCCCGTCACGCAGACCCATACGCACGGTGTTGGGGGCCTTGTTCATCATCAGCAGGATATAGATCGTGCCCGCCCCGAAGATCAGGAAATAGACCACGATGAAGGC
>NZSX01000059.1 GCA_002703405.1 Sulfitobacter sp.
TTGCCGCTGGCCGGATCGACGCCACCCCAGAAACTCAGCCCCTCGGAGGATGCGAGCACCGCGCCTTTGGCCTCGGCGGGAACGATAACTTGCGCCATGGGGAGCCTTTCCAAGTCAGGTGACGACAAAGCCATGCGCGAAGGGATCACGCTCGTCGATAAAGATGGTGTTAAAGCCGGTGACCCGCGCCCAACCTGCGATAGAGGGGATGATCGCGGGCTTTCCCGCCACCTCCGCCGCCGCTTCGACGCGGCCCTTGAACATCGACCCGATGATGGATTCATGCACGAAGTCGTCGCCCACCTTCAGCTTCCCCTTGGCCGCAAGCTGGGCCATCCGCGCCGAGGTGCCGGTGCCGCAGGGGGAGCGGTCGATCGCCTTGTCGCCGTAGAAGACCGCGTTGCGGGCGTGGGCCTCGGGCGCTTGGGCGGCACCGGTCCAGAGGATGTGGCTCAACCCGTTGATCGCCGGGTGTTCGGGGTGGATGAATTCGTATTTCGCATTGAGTGCCGCGCGGAGTTTGGGGCTGAGACCGACCAGCTCGGAAACCGAAAAATCCGCCATGTCGCGAAAATTCTTCTGCGGCTCGACGATGGCATAGAAGTTCCCGCCATAGGCCACGTCGACCACCACTTCGCCCAATCCGTCGACCTCGGCCGTCAGCCCTTCGGAATGGAGGAAGGCGGGCACATTGGTCAGCCGTACTTCTTCGACGAAACGCCCCTCTTGGCGGTAGGTCACATCGACCCGCCCGGCGGGGGTCTCAAGGCGCAACTGTCCGGGGGTGGCGGGCGTGACCAACCCGTTTTCCAGCGCGATGGTGACGGTGCCGATGGTGCCATGGCCGCACATCGGCAGGCAGCCCGAGGTTTCGATGAAGAGCACGGCGATGTCGCAATCATCCCGTGTCGGCGGATAAAGGATCGCGCCCGACATCTGGTCATGGCCGCGCGGCTCGAACATCAGACCGGTGCGGATCCAGTCGTATTCCGCTAGAAAATGCGCGCGCTTTTCCAGCATGTTCGCGCCCTTAAGCAGTGGCGCGCCGCCGGTGACGAGCCGTACCGGATTGCCGCAGGTATGGCCGTCGATACAAGGAAATGTGTGTTGCGTCATGTCAGCCTCTAAAAGCGCGCAGGAGAGAATGGGGTCAGGTCGATGCTGGGGTCTTGGCCGGTCAACAGGTTCGCGATGATGGCGGCGGTGCCCGCGGATTGCGTGAGGCCGAGATGGCCGTGGCCGAAGGCGCAGAAGACATCCGGGCGGTTTGGCAATGCCCCGATGGCAGGCAGGCTGTCGGGGAGCGAGGGGCGGAAACCCATCCACTGCGTGCCGCCCGAGGTATCGAGCCCCGGCAGGAAGCGCTTGGCCTTTTTCAGCATCGCATCGGCGCGGGCAAAGTTCGGCGGCAGGTCTAGCCCGCCCAGTTCCACCGCCCCGCCGACGCGCAGGCCGTCGCCGACTTTGCTGATGACAAAGCCATGGCCGCCGAAGGTGATCTGTCGTTTGAGGTCGAAGGCCCCGGCGGGCAGTGTCGTGTTATAACCGCGCTCGGTCTCCAGCGGGATTTTCGCGCCAGCGGTCCGCGCGAGGTGATGCGAATGCGCCCCTGCGGCCAGCACCACGCGGCCCGGTATGAAGCCATCTGAGGTCTCGACCCCGCCCGCGACGAGACGTTCGGCGCGGGTGATCGTGATCTCACCGCCCCCTGCGCGAAAACGCTCGGCCATCGCCAACACATAGTCGCGCGGGTCCGAGATCGACTGCCATTCAGGCGTGAAGGTCGCATNGGTGAAGCTGGGCGCAAGACCGGGCTGATAGGCCGCGATCTCNTCGCCCNTGAGNTGNNTGAAGGCGATCCCNGCCTCNTCGCGGGCCTGCCANCCGGGGAGNGANGCGCGNAACTCGGNCTCGNTTTCATAGACCTGCAACTGNCCGTCNTGNCGCAGCATATGNGCCAGNCCGCTCANCTCCAGATGCGGNTCNAGNGCGGNCTGCGAGAGCTTCATCAGNGCCGTCTGCGCCACGGTCGANGCNCGCACCTGNGNNGGCCAGCTNGCNTTCCANAANCGCCACATCCACGGCGCNATCTTNGCGGCATAGCGCGGNGGCACGGNCAGCGGCCCCAGCGGATCCAGCAGCCATTTCGGCGCCTGCCGGATCATCCGGGGTGANGCNAGCGGCAGGATCTCGGTAAAGGCAAAGGCGCCCGCNTTGCCCGCCGANGCGCCCGCNGCNGGACCNTCNCGGTCNATCACCCGCACGGGCAGCCCGCGCGCCTGAAGCGCCAGCGCGNTGGNCAGGCCCACCACGCCNGCGCCGACAACCGTCACCGGGGNTTGGNTCATTACCGGACGCTCGACAGGAATTGACGGGTNTCTTCTTGCTGCGGATCNCCAAAGATNTGATCCGGCGCGCCGATCTCGGCCATGACGCCCTTGTGAAAGAACGCCACNCGGTCCGACACATCGCGTGCGAAACTCATCTCATGGGTGACACAGATCATCGTCATCCCCTCATCTGCCAGCAATTTGAGNGTGTCCAGCACCTCGCCCACCAATTGCGGATCGAGCGCNGAGGTCACCTCGTCAAAGAGAATGTAATCGGGCGACATCGCCAATGCACGCGCAATCGCCATCCGCTGTTGCTGCCCGCCCGACAGGCGGCTGGGGTAGACGCCCANCTTGTCNGCCAGNCCNACNTGCGAAAGCTGCTGCACCGCGATCTCTTCGGCTTCNTTGCGGCCCATNCCNTTNACNTTGCGCGGGGCNAGCGTGACGTTTTCCAGCACCGTCAGATGCGGGAAGGCGTTGAANTGCTGGAACACGATGCCGATNTTGCGGCGCAGCTTGTTNANGTCGGTGTCGCGGGCGTGNACNTCGGTNCCGTCGACNACGATGCGGCCNNTGTCGATCGGCTCNANCCCGTTGATGCAGGTCAAAAGCGTCGATTTGCCCGAACCTGAGCCGCCGATCACCGAGACGACCTCGCCTTTTTGCACGGTCAGGTCGATGCCCTTGAGCACCTGAAGCGCACCAAAGGATTTGTGGACGTTTTCAATCTCAATCATTTTCTTGCCACCTTTTTTCCAAGCGGCTGCCAAGCCGGGCAATGGGGAAACTGAGCGCGAAATAGATCGCACCCGTCACGAGCAGGATGAACATCGGCTCTTGCAGGCGTGTCACCAGAATNTGNGAGGCGCGCAGCAATTCGATGATGCCNAGCCACATCACCAGCGCGCTGTCTTTCATCACGCCAAGCGTCAGGCCGATCCAACTGGGCAGGCCCACNCGCAGCGCCATGGGAAAGACGATCTGCGTNAGNTCNTGNCCCCANGTCATGCCNAGCGANCGCGCCGCACGGCGGGTGACCGAAGGCACCGCCTCAATCGCGCCGCGCACGATCTCGGTGCAATAGGCCGAGGTATAAAGCGCCAGCACGATGCAGGAGGTCACGAAGGGGGAAATCCCCCAGCCCGCGATGGCCTGAAAAGCGTTGGCGAGGATCAGCTGGATCAGCAGCGGAACCGAGCGGAAGATATCCAGCACGAAGGTCAGCGGCAGCGCCGCCCATGGGCTGATCTGGCTGCGCAGCACCCCGAAGAACACCCCCAGCAGCGTGCCGCCCACCACCGCGAAGGCGGTGACCGAAAGCGTCACCCCTGCGCCTTTGAGCATGAACAACAGGTCGTTGAAGGTCAGAGCCGTATCAAACATCTATTCTCTTCCTTCAGTAGCGAAACAGGCGGGCCGCAAGCAGCCGTGCGCCAAGCATCACGGTCTTGGCGATCACGTAGTAGATCACCGCCGCCAATGCGAAGAATTCAAAGGTTCGGAAGCTGCGCGCGTTGAGGTCTTGCGTCACCCCGGCGAGATCCGAATTCAGCCCCACCGTGACCCCCAGNGAGGTCATCANGATCGCCCAGATCATCTGGTTCGTNGTCGGCAGGAANGAGATGCGGAACATCTGCGGCAGGATNATCAGGCGAAACGCCTTGGCCTGCCCCATGCCCAGNGACCGCCCGGCNCGCAGNTGCGTNCCCGGAATGGCNCGCATCGCGCCGCGGAACGTCTCGCANAGGTAGCCCGCNTTGTTNAAGGCGATCCCNGCCAGCAGNGCGGCNTAGGGGCTGAGNTANATCCCGAAAGANNCAAGCCCGAAATGCGCCATGTAAATCTGNAANAGCGCNGGNGTGTTNCGNGCCACTTCGACCCATGCGGTCGCNGGCGCCCGCAGCCAAGCGCGANTTGGCATCNCGGCCCACGGCCAGCAGCACGGCGATNGNNANGCCGATGAGCATCGACAGGATCGATATNTGCAGCGTGACCAGCGCGCCTTCCAGCATNTCTGGNAANGCGCGAAANGCCTGTCGCCATTGAAAGGTNTAGTTGCCCATCTCTTGCTCCGATCAGCNGTTATCGGNAGTGGGGGCCGCAGGNNGCGGCCCCCGCATNCATCAGCGATAGGCTTTGGCGATGGTCAGGTCNGGCGCNTCGCCGCCGACCCATTTGTCGAACAGTTCCTGATAACGGCCCGAGCGCACCTGCTGGTTCACGAAGAGNTCGAGNTAGTTCAGCAGNCCGTATTCCTGACGCAGGCCGATCAGACCGACATAGTCCACGTCAAAGGGCGCATCGCCCGCGATGGTCAGACCNTCGAANTTGCCGCTCGTNNACGATGGAGGANGCCACGGTGGAGGTCACGACNGTCGCNTCNATCTGGCCTTGGGNCAGCGACAGGAANACATCNGCTTGGCTNTGNTAGGANCGGAAGCTGCCCTCGTCCCATGCGTCGACCTGCTCTTCNAGCGCGATGGCNTCNAANGTNCCCGCGACGGAGCCNACGGTNTTGCCCTTNAGGCTTTCAAAGCTGTCNACGCCCGCGNCTTCGCGNGTCAGCACNACGTTGGTGAAGGCGAANTANGGNACCGAGAAGCCNACGGTCTTNGCNCGCTCCAGCGTGTCNGAGGTGGAGGCAACNCCCACATCCGCNCGGCCCGANACGAGGGCGGGNATACGGTCNGGGAANGGCGTCTCCACGATCTCGGCNTCGACNCCAAGNGCNGCGGCCAGNTCGTTGCANTAGTCCACGTCNAAGCCGACGGGNGTGTTGNTGTCATCGCGCGAGCCCATGGGCGGGAAGTCCAGCACCACGGCGCAGCGCAGCGTGCCCGAAGAAATGATGTCGTCCAGTTTGTCAGCCTGAGCGGCGGTGCCGATCAAAGTGGCGGCCACGAGGCTCCCGGCGAGTTGCGTGAATTTCATAGATATCTCCCTCTTGGGTTGGTCGCCCCCGACTCTCTCTGGGCGGGGTACGGGGTGGTATGAAGGAACNATGTCCTCANTAAAAATACAANATGTATTNTTANCTTTTATCGGTGTGTCGACATATTTTTGAACTATTGAGACGCTATCGTCGTTGTTTGGGGATGGGATAGAGCCGCAGCCGCTCCTTTTTCAGGCTGAAATGAGAAAGCCAGACACGCGGCCCGGCTTTCTCGGTCTGGTGTCACTCCGCCGCGTCTTCGGGCAGGAGCGCCTCCGGCAGGTTCTGATAGAAAACAGGCCGCAGGAAACGCCGGATCGACAGGGTACCTACGCTGGTCGCGCCAAAGTTGGTGCTGGCCGGATAGGGTCCGCCGTGCACCATGGAATCCACCACTTCGACGCCGGTGGGGAAGCCGTTTGCCAACAGACGCCCAGCTTTGCGTTCCAGCACCGGCATCAAGACCCGCGCGGACTTAACATCCGCGTCATCCATATGCAGGGTGATGGTCAACTGCCCGTCCAGCTCAACCGCCAGTGCGCGCATCTCTTCCAGCGAGGAGACCCGCACCACCAAACCCAGAGGACCAAAGACCTCTTCATGCAGCGCCGGGTTGGCTTTGAACTCTGCGCCCGTGGTCTCGAACAGGGCCGGGGCGGCGTTGCGGCCAGTGCTGTCGGCCACATGTACTTGGCGCAGGCTTGGCGCGGATTTGAACTTGTCGCGACCCGCACAGAAGGCTTCGGCGATGCCGTCGGTCAGCATGACCTGTTCGGCCACGTCTTGCAGTGCGGTGGCGGCACTTTGCACGAAGGCGTCTGCCCCTGCCCCGTCGACCACCACGGCAATGCCCGGATTGGTGCAGAACTGGCCTGCGCCCATGGTCAGGGACGCGGCCCAGCCTTTGCCCAGTTCCTCGGCCCGTGCCTCCATCGCGGCGGGCAGCATGAACATCGGGTTGACCGAGCCCAACTCCCCAAAGAACGGGATCGGCTCTGGCCGCGCGGCGCAAAGATCAAACAGCGCCCGCCCCCCGGCGAGAGAGCCGGTAAAGCCAACGGCTTTGATCAGCGGATGCTGCACGACGGCCTGACCAACCGCGCGGTTGCCGCCTTGGATCAGCGAAAACACCCCGCGCGGCATGCCGCAGCTTTCAACCGCCGCATGGATCGCTTCGGCAACAATCTCACCCGTGCCGGGATGGGCGGAGTGGCCTTTGACCACGACCGGACAGCCTGCCGCCAGCGCCGCCGCCGTGTCACCACCCGCAACCGAGAATGCCAGCGGAAAATTCGACGCGCCAAAGACGGCGACAGGGCCGATCGGGCGTTGCACCATGGTGATCGCCGGGCGCGGGGCGGGCTGACGCTCTGGCATCGCCCCATCAAACCGGCGGTCGAGATACTCACCCTTTTCGATATGCGCGGCAAAGAGGCGCAGCTGGCCGACGGTCCGGCCCCGCTCTCCTTCCAGACGCGCTGTGGGCAGGCCGCTTTCTTGGCTGCCGATCTCGGTGATCTGGGCACCGCGGGCGTCGAGCTCATCGGCGATGGCGTTCAGAAATTTCGCGCGGGTCACCCGGCTGGAATAGCCATAGTCCCANAACGCNGCTTCGGCGGCTTNGCAGGCTTGGTCGACCAGTTCCACCGTGCCGACCGAGAANTCATGNGCNNNNCCATGNGCNGGNCTGGAGCTAAANCNNNCNTCNGTGGCGATCCATTCGCCNGCGATCAGGTGTTTGCCATGGGGGGTAAAGGCCATCGTCTTATCCTTTCATGCGGGCCGCGGCCCGGTGTCAGCTTGCGTCTNTNCGNNACTGCATACATGATGTATGCATGATTGCAACCCANNCNNNNCGAGGNTCCANATGACCGATACNACCCTGTCCCACGACGNNCTNAANGNAATNGTCATNCNGATTTTCNAAGGNGCGGGCCTNTCNCCGCNNAANGCNNCNGCCNTNGCGCGGGTGATCGTGGCGGGCGAAGGCGANGCTTGCAAATCNCANGGCATCTANCGGATCGAAGGCTGCCTGCGCACGATCAANGCGGGCAAAGTNNNNCCNGANGCNGTGCCGCAGGTGNNCCANGANGANAGCGCCATNGTNCGCGTNAANGCGGGNGGCGGNTTNTCCAACGCTGCNTTNGACNCNGGCGCGCCGNTGCTGGCNGANCGNTGNCGCNCNACCGGGATCGCCGCNATGGTGATCAACGANTGCACCCATTTCGCCGCCCTNTGGCCNGAGATCGAGGCGCTGACNGATATGGGCCTCGNNGCCATGGCNATGTGCCCCAGNTATGCCAGCGTNGCCCCGTCGGGCGGCACCGANCCNNTGATGGGGACCAANCCNTTCGCCTTTGGCTGGCCNCGNGCNGNGGGCNACCCTTACGTCTTNGACTTCGCCACCAGCGTCGCCGCNCGNGGAGAGATCGAACTGCACCGCCGCGCGGGCACGCCCCTGCCCGAAGGCTGGGCCGTCGCGCCCGACGGCGCGCCCACAACCGATCCCGAAGCCGCCCTTGCCGGGGCCATGCTGCCCTTTGGCGGACATAAGGGATCCGCCATNTCCACCATGATCGAACTTCTNGCCGGGGTGATGATCGGCGACCTGACCAGCCCAGAGGCGCGCGACGCCTTGGGCTCTCTCACCCTCGCGCCGGCGCATGGTGAGTTGATCATCGCCTTCGACCCNGCAAAGTTTGCCGCNGGCCGCCCCGGCGATCCCTTTGCGCGGGCGGAAACGCTCTTTGCCGCGATCATGGGCCAAGGGGCGCGGCTGCCCTCGCAGCGCCGGTTCAAGGCCCGCGCNGAAACCCGNNCNAANGGGATTCCCCTGACGGAGGCGGAAAGGCAAAGCCTAGAGCGCCTGTTGGCCAACGGGCTCGACGCAGTTTGACCCCCTCCCGCGCTNCGGCCCCGCCTGAGGNTGGAGCGTTGAGAGCCGTGGCATGCCCCCAAAGCCTCATCCNACCGCGCCGCTGCGCACGATCAAATGTCACAAAAAAGCGGCGATGNTNCGGTAANCTGGGCAAAATTTTGTGCAGACCCNGNCAANNAAAGCCCGGATAGGCGANTTTCCGCGCTGCTCTGCAGCATTNNGCTGAAAGTTNCTGAATCAAGTTTNCAGCGCCGCNGAAANNATTAGATAGGGAAAAAATTGCACACTCTTAACGTGTCTCNCGGGGTANTGTTTTGCCAAATTCTTNTACTACACGATCGAAAAAATTNCGGACCGAAGGCNTAGAGNGGCGTCAGTTTCTGACCCTCTCCGCCGCGTCCTTTGCCGCNGCNCTNATGCCGCTGCGCNGTCGCGCNCAAGAGGTGCCTGCCGCCTCCTTNACATTCGACAATCTGGTCAACGACATGCGGGACTTGGCGCAGTCGTCCTATGNGNCCCCGAAGCCGGTAAAAGGATTCCTCGCCGATCTTGATTACGACGCNTACCAACGGATTCGNTTNCGNCCCGAACAGGCGCGCTGGCAGGAAAAGGGCGTTACCTTTAGGTTGCACGCCTTCCACCCCGGCTGGCTGTTNAAAGAAGCGGTGAAGATCAACGAGGTCCGGGGCGAGACGGTNGAGCCCATGAGCTTTACCACNGCGGATTTTGAGTATGACGACGCGGCGCTTGCCAAGTCGATCCCCCCCAATGCCGAGATGCCGGGNGTTGCCGGTTTCCGTCTGCACACCCCGCTCAACCGCGCCGATATTTTCGATGAATTGATCGTCTTCCAAGGCGCGAGCTATTTCCGCGCTCTGGGGAAAGACACGCTTTATGGNCTGAGCGCGCGNGGCCTTGCCGTNAATACCGGCCTGCCCGAAGGCGANGAGTTCCCCCGTTTCAGCGAGGTCTGGCTGCGCCGCCCCGAACCGGGCGATAGCAGCGCCACNNTCTATGCCGCACTCGACAGCCCNTCGGTGACCGGGGCCTATAGGTTCGTGATCACACCGGGCGAGGACACCACCGTCGAGGTTACCATGCGGCTGTTCCTGCGCAAAGACATCAAGCAGCTTGGCATCGCGCCGCTGACTTCGATGTTCCTGCACAATGGCGCNGACAAGGGCAGCTTTGACGATTTCCGCCCCTCAGTCCACGACAGCGAAGTCTTGGTGCTGAACGCGGGCAAGGATGCGACCCTCTGCCGCCCGCTGAACAATCCGCCGCGTTTGGCGAGTTCCTATTTCGGGGCGCAGAGCCCGCGCTCCTTCGGGCTGGCACAGCGCAACCGNGACTTTGAGCATTACCTCGATGCGCAGGCCCATTACGAACGGCGCCCCTCGCTGATGATCGAACCCATGGGCGACTGGGGCAAGGGCACGGTGCGACTGGTCGAAATCCCCTCCGATCTGGAGGGCAATGACAACATCGTCGCCTATTGGATTCCCGAGGGCGAAACCCGTNCCGGGGATGAATTGGCTTATGACTACCGCATGCACTGGGGGATGAACCCACCGGGCGCGACCCCGCAGACCCTTGGCCGCGTGGTGCGGCTGCGCTCNGGCCACGGCGGGGNTGCGGGTGTTGAGGCAGATACCGAGACCCGCAAATTCGTCATCGACTTNGCCGGCGGACAACTGAGCGATATGCCAAGCGACGCAGAGTTGCAGCCGATCGCCAGCGCGCAGAACGGCGAAATCGTNGAGGCGATCCTGAGCCGGGTAGATGGCAGAGACGAATGGCGGCTGGTGCTGGAACTNCGTGCAGCGCCTGACGCCATCGTCGANATCAAGGCAGNTCTATCGGGATATGACCGCAATCTTACAGAGACATGGGTGTACCAATGGATCAACGCATGACCCTTCAAGACGCGACGACCCCCTACTCCGCAATGACGGTTGAGGCCGAGACCTGGANGCCGCCCGCNGCCCCNCTTGCCATGCCACGGCAGACTTTGGAACGGCGCGGCCATCTGGCCGGGCTGGCCGATGTCGCGCGGGCGTTCCTGCTGCGGCGCAAGGCCTANNTTCAATGACACTTCAGCAAAGGCAGCTTGCGGCGGACGGGGCGACCCGTNTTGCACGGGCGGTCGCCGTCTTTTTGTCTCTNGGNTGTGCGGCCCTTGCGTCAATGCTTTTGGCCGAGGCNGCGGCGCGCGATGGGTTCAGCGGGTGGGACGGCATCCGCGCCNTGCTCGTTTTCGCGACCACGGCTTGGCTGGCTTGGGGGGCGTCATTGGCGCTGATCGGGCTTTTCGGCGGCAGATCAACGNCNCCCCGNCCCGCGCTGGACGCGCCGCAGCCGCGCACCGTGATCGCNGTNCCCATCTGCAACGAAGACCCGCTGACCACTTTNGCCCGCATCGCCGCCATTGACCGTTCTGTCACCCGGGCCGGTGTGATGGCGGATTTCGTCGTTCTGTCGGACACGCGCGATGACGCACTCGCCGGGAAAGAGCAATTCGCCTTTGCCCGATTGCTGCGCGAGACNNATGGCNAAGGGCGTATTTTCTACCGCAGACGGCGCGACAATNCGGGCCGCAAGGCGGGCAATATCGAAGAGTTCATTCGCAGCTCCGGCGGGGCCTATGACCTTGCGNTNATCCTTGACGCCGACAGTCTGATGGAGGGCGAGACGATCCGCGCCATGATCGCGCGGATGCAAGCCGATCCGCAACTGGGGCTGCTACAGACCCTGCCCAAGATCATCGGCGCGCGGTCTTTCTTTGGCCGGGCACTGCAATTCGCTTCGTGGTTTCATGGCCCGATCTTCACCCGTGGCCTTGCCCGTATGCAGGGCCCGACGGGGCCGTTCTGGGGCCANAACGCAATCATNCGCGTCCNCGCCTTCGCCGAAAGCTGTGGGCTGCCCGAGCTTTCCGGCCCCCCGCCCTTGGGCGGGCATATCCTCAGCCACGANTATGTCGANGCGGCGTTGCTTGCNCGCGCCGGTTGGAAGGTNGAGGTNGATGAAACCTTGGGCGGCTCTTTCGAAGAAGGNCCTGAGAATGTCCTGTCCTTTGCGCGGCGAGAGCGGCGTTGGTGCCAAGGCAACCTGCAACANGCGCGGCTGATCTTTGCCCCCGGGCTGNCGGGCTGGAGCCGGTTTGTCTTTTTGCAGAANGTCACCGCCTATGTCGTCTCNCTTCTNTGGGCGGCNTTTCTGATCACCTCGGCCATCAGCACGCTTTACGCGCCGCCGCCNGAGTATTTCCCCGGCCCCTATCAGCTTTTCCCCGTCTTCCCCGACACCAGCACGCGCGAGATCACGCTGCTGGCCTTGGGCGTTTTGGGTCTGCTGGTGGTGCCGAAGCTGCTGATCCTGCTGCACGCGACCCTGACCAAACGCGCACGCGACTTTGGCCACAGCCTGCGCATGTCGCTCTCGGTTCTGACCGAGATCGTGCTAACCACGCTTTTGGCCCCCTTGATGCTGCTCTATCACAGCCGCGCGGTGTTGCAGGTGCTCTCGGGCCAAGACGGGGGCTGGCCTGCCAACCAACGCAACGAAGGCCGGTTGAGCTTGGCGGATGGCTGGGCGGCGGGCCGGTGGATCGTTTTCATCGGCGCGGCGATCATCGCGGCGGTGCAATGGGTCGCACCTGACCTGACAATCTGGCTGCTGCCCGTGGCGGTTCCGATGCTGCTGGCCCCGCTGCTTATCGCATGGACCTCCCGCCCCCTGCCTCGCACGCTCTTTGCCGTGCCGGAGGATGCGGCACCGCTGGATGTCGTCGCGGAATACGACAGTATCTGCGATGTCTGGCGGCTGACGTGGAATGACGAACATCTGATGGCGAAACCCAAAGCGGCGGATCTGACCCATGTCCCAGCCTAGCACCGGGCTGTCGCCTGCGGCGAGATCGCTCGGCTCTGCCCCCCTCGGCTCTGCCCCCGTGTCCAAGCCCGCCCGCGACCCGCGCATCGATGTGTTTCGCGGTTTGGCGTTGCTGATGATTTTCATCAACCACGTCCCCGGCAACCCCTATGAAGCTCTGACCATCCGCAACCTAGGCTTTGCCGACGCTGCAGAGGCGTTCTTTTTGATGTCGGGCATCGCGGCGGGCTTGGCCTATACGCCCCGATTTATCGAGAAAGACCGCCTGCGCCACGGCCTTTGGCGCGCGGTCGCGCCGCTGTGGAAGCGGGCATGGTCGCTCTATCTTGTGCAGATCATGCTCTCGGCCGTGGCTTTGGGCATCTTTGCCGCCGCTTTCCAGATCACGACAGAGGCCGAGTTTCTGACCAAGATCAACATGCGGCAGGTCTTTCAAAACCCGACCCAATCCCTGATCGGGATACCGCTTTTGACGCATCAGTTTGGCTATGTGAACATCCTGCCTGCCTATTCGGTTCTGCTGGTCTGTGCCCCTGCGGCGATCATGCTGGGGCTGCGCTGGCCGCGGCTGCTTTTGGCGCTGTCGCTGACCCTTTGGCTGCTGACCGGCGTTTTCCGACTGAACCTGCCGAACTACCCCAATCCGGGCGGCTGGTTCTTTAACCCTTTTGCGTGGCAGGCGATCTTTGTCTGCGGCCTGCTGGTTGGGCTCAGCCAACGGCAGGGCTATCGGTTCTTTCCCGCGTCGAAAGCGCTGTTTTGGCTGTCCGTCGCGGTGTTGCTTGGGGTGCTGGCATGGCGCTATGTGCCGGGCTTGGGCAAATTCCTGAACCTACAGATGCATCACCTGCGCGAAGCCGGGGTGCCCTTCAACATCACCTCGCATGACAAGACCTATCTCTCCGCCCCGCGGTTCATCCATATTCTGGCTTTGGGATATTTTCTGTCGCAATTGCCAAGCGTGACCCGCCTCTCTGGACACCAGATGGCGAGCCCCTTCCGGCTGATTGGTCGGCATGGGCTGTTGATCTTTGCCAGCGGCACGGTGCTCGCACTGGTCTGTCAGGCGGTGATGATGGCACGGCCCGAGGCGGCTTGGATGCCATGGGTGCTGCCTGCGGTGGGAACGGCGGCCCTTTATGGGATCGCTTGGACTGCTGAAACATCGCGGCGCGTGCTCACCGCGCCAGCGGCACCGGCAGAGCGTAACTCTGTGCAAGATAACGCGCGTTTCGCGGCACCTGCTGCCGAGCCCAGACTTTAGGTCNNATCAGACCTCAGGATCGCGGCGGCCCCATTTGCGCCATGCCAGCCATGCAAGGCCCAGCCCTCCCGCGATCAACGCCATGTGACGCGGGCGAATGCCGCGCCCGGTCGTGGTGCCCTCTCCGGGATGATAGCGCGGGTCAAGCAGCCGGGTGTTTGCCAGAAAGCCGCCGACAACCGTCTCGCTGCCCCGGAACACGGCACGCAGGCCGCGACCTTTCTTGCGGTTCAGGGTTTCAATTGCTCCGATCATCGACCCCTTTTCGGCCATCACCTCGGCCACACGGGCGGGCGGCAGGCCCAAGTGCTCGGCGATGAGGCGGGTCCTGAACCCTTCGATCACCTGCGCGGGGCGCTCAATCGCCACGTCGCATTCGGTGTCAAACCCCATGGAGCGGTTGTTGAGGTTGCTGGAGCCGAGGCGCAGAAGATGGTCGTCGATGATCATGATCTTCGCATGCACATAAATCGGTTCCCCCTCGTCGGTGACGGGGAAATAGATGCGGAAGCGGTTTTGGTGATCCGCCCGCTTTAAGTCTTCGACCAGACGTTCACGCAGGACATGCATGGCGTCATCTTCCAGCTGCGATTCCGCATCGCGCGGGTTGATGATAACGATCTCGGGCCCGTCCTCCTCGGCCAAACGCGCCTTTAGCGCATCACAGACCGAGTCTGCAGCGAGGTACTGCGATTCAATATAGATATAGTCGCGGGCCGATCTGATCCCGGTGAGGTAGAGGTGTTCGATCTCATTGATCAGCGGCTCTTCGTCGAAGGGCGGCTCGGTACGGGCGATCCCCACATCAATGTCTTCGGCATCCACCGGCAGGTCTTTGGGCCATTCGAACNTNGGCGCGCCNTTNGGCTNCGCGATNTCATCCCCCGTGGCCCGCAACCAACGCCGGCGCGACAGTTCGCCCAAGGCCGCAGCGGCAGGGCCGGACATCGCCGAGGTGGCATCGTGCCANGGGTCGGAGGGAGAGCCNTCTTTGCGCACCCGGCGCGGNTCNTGCGGCAGGTGATCGGGCGTGTCCCAACGGTCNTCGGTCGCGTCGATGCCGCCGCAAAAGGCCANNGCATCATCGGCCACGACGATCTTTTGGTGGTGNCAGGCGCCAAAGGGGTGGTGCCCGTCCAANGCNAAATGGATCCGGTCACCGCCAAACAAGCTCAGCGCCAGCGAAGGCACCAGCCTCCCCGGCGCGGCCAGCACGGCCCCGTTCCATTTCAGCAGGTAGACATGCAACTCCGGCGTTCGCTCGACCACCGCCTCTACGAAGGCGCCGAGTTGATTGGGATAGCCATCCGGCGCATTGCCGTCCTCATCGCTTTCGCCCGGCAGCATCTCAAGNTCAAAGTCGAAATCCCAGCCGATCAGCATCAACTGCTGCCGCGCGCCGAGAAAGATNTTGCGCAAGACACGGAAGTAATCCGCCGCATCGACCACAAGGCCAAANCGCTCNGCCCGCGCGACGCGCCATGTGGACTTATCGGTAAACAGGCTCTGGCGCGTTGCCGCGTCAGTCGGATGCTGCTGGTCCGCCTTCGCNAAATCCAAATCGCCACGCACGTNNCTGTCCCTTTCGGTTCGATCCTACATGGCTAAACGCCCAGTGCGGTGGGAAGTTGCATGGNNGCAGAAATATCGNCGGCAACGGCCGCTCAGACCAATTGCGCTTCGGACAATTCGGCCTGAAGNCGGGCTTCTTCGGCGGCTTTGGGCGTGGTGAAACGTGCCAGCAAGAAATAGGCGACGGGCGTGAGATAGAGCGTCGAAAGCGTGGCCATGCCCAAGCCGCCGACAATCACCCAGCCAAGCGCCTCGCGCGCCTCGGCCCCCGCGCCCGAGGACAGGATCAGCGGCACGCCCCCCAGCACGGTCGAGGTCATCGTCATCATCACNGGGCGCAGNCGGATGGTAGAGGCCCCGAAGATCGCATCGTGAATATCCGCCCCCTGATCGCGCAGCTGGTTGGCNAATTCGACNATNANAATCCCGTTNTTGGCCATGATCCCGATNAGCATGACCAGCCCGATCTGGCTATAGACGTTCAGACTTTGCCCCGTCATCAGCAGCGCGAANATNGCGCAGGCAAGGCCCAANGGCACCGTGGCCATCACCACGATGGCAGAGACGAAACTCTCGAACTGCGCNGCGAGGACAAGGAANACCACAAGGATCGCAAAGCCGAAGGTCACGAAAAGCCCGGAACTGGTTTGATCCAACGCCGCGGCCTCGGCCAANGGCACGATCAGGTTTTCGTCGTCCAACACCTCTTGTCCGACCGNGCGCACTTGTTCCANCGCATCGCCCAGCGACAGGCCNGGCGTCAGCCCGGCGGAAATCTCGACCGAGCGGTTCTGCCCCTCCCGGTCCAACTCAGGGGCGACGGCNCGCTCTTCGAGGGTGACAAAACTNGCCAGCGAAATCATCTGCCNGTTGCCCGACTGAACAAAGACGTTCTCAAGGTCGCGCGGGTCGTTCACCGGGTCCGAGGTCGACAGCATCTGCACGCCGTAGCTGGTGTCGTCGATAAAGACCGATGCCACCTCGCGCCCGTCGAGCATGGCNTGCAAGGCTTGGCCCAGCCCGGTGATGTCGACGCCCAAATCAGCCGCGAGCGTCCGGTCGATCTGCACGAAAAGCTGCGGNTGCGTGCGCTCATATTCCAGNCGCACTTGGCCCATCGCGGGGTNNGTGCTCAGCCGGTCCACCATGGCCTGCGCGACCTGCGACAGTTGCTCATAATTGTTGCCCGTGATCGCGAAAGACAGCCCCCGCCCCGCNCCGCGAATACCGAGGGAGTTGGGCTGGATCGCAAANGCCCGCACGCCGACGATGCCGCGCAGCTTGCCGTTGATCTGCCCCACGATCTCATCTTGGCTNCGNGCGCGGTCTTCCCATCCGGCAAGGGTGAAGACCATGAACCCGCGATTATCCGCGCCAAACCCGGTGATGGAGAAGATGTTCGTCACCTCTCCCGCCTCTTGCAGNGGGGTGATCANGTCTTCNATCTCGCGCATCTTGGCTTGGGTATAATCNAGNGAGACGCCCTGCGGNGCNGACACGCTGAGCAGCGCCACGGCGCGATCTTCGCGCGGGGTNAACTCTTGGCGAATTTCGCCCGCCACCAGCACTGCCGTCAACGCCACAAAGGCCGCGATCAGCACCACGACATAGGGCATCGCCAGCGCCCCTTTGAGGGTCGCGGCGTAGAGCCGAAACAACGCATTGCCAAGCGCCACGACAGGGCCGCGCGGGTTNTCNNCCNCTGGTTTGGTNAGCAGACGGCTGGCCANCACCGGACAAAGGCTCAGCGCCACCACCGAGGACAGCATCACCGCGATGGCGAGGGTAAAGCCAAACTCCCGAAACAGCCCGCCCGCCTGACCGGGCAGGAACGACAGCGGGATAAAGACCGCCGCCAGCGTGGCCGTGGTGGTGACCACGGCAAAGAANACCTGCGAAGTGCCCAGCACCGCCGCCGCCCGTGGCCCCATCCCCGCCGCCCGNTGGCGCACGATGTTCTCNAGNACCACAATCGCATCATCCACGACCATGCCAGTGGCCAGNACNAGTGCCAAAAGGGTNAGGATNTTGATCGAAAANCCGACCAGATAGATCGCCGCCAAAGTNCCGATCANCGCCACGGGCAGGGTCAGCGCCGGGATCAGCGTGGCGCGGAANTCGCGCAGNAANATAAAGATCACCGCCACCACGATGCCCACGGCAAAGGCCAGCGTCGACAGCACCTCGCGGATNGANCCNGAGATAAAGGTCGCATCATCAGAGGTNACGAAAATNCGCACNTCNNNGGGCANNGTCTCGTTCAACTCTGCCACCACGGCGCGCACATCGCGCGANATCTCAAGCGTGTTCGANGTNGCNTGCCGGATGATGCCGATGCCGAGNCCCAANTGCCCATTGGCNCGCAGGATCGTCTCNCCNTCGGCGGGGCCGAGCGTNACGNTGGCNACATCGCCGAGCCGGACNTTCTNNTTGATCTCCATCGCCTCNAANGCCTGNGTGGTNNCNACNCTGGCNGTGGTGCGCACGTTGATCGACTGNCGGTCGCCCGCCAGATCNCCNGCNGGCGCNTCATAGGCNACATCGGCCANGGCGCGCTGGANNTCGCCNANGGTCAGGCCCCGGCTGGCCAGTTCCAACTGNTCNATATCGACGCGGAAAAANGGNTCNCGGTCGCCNTAGACCTGCAAATCCGCCACCCCGTTGACCGAGATCAGCCGGTCTTCGACGCGGTCCTGCACCAGTTTGGTCAACTCTTGAGGCGAGCGGCCCATGGAGGTCACGGCGATACGCATCACCGGCTGGGCGTTGGCGTCGGCTTTGACGATCTGCGGCTGTTCGGCGCCCTCGGGCAGTTGGTTCACGATCCGCGCCACCGCGTCGCGCACATCGGTCGCAGCCACGTCGATATCGGTGCTGTCGTTGAACTCAAGCGTGACCCGGCTGCGCCCAAAGCGNGAGTTTGANGAAATCGCCCGCACACCCGAGACGCGGCCTACGGCCCCTTCGATCCGACCGGTCAATTCCTGATCNACGGATTCCGGGGACGCGCCCGAGAATGTCGTGGTGACGGTAACGACGGGCCGGTCGACATTGGGAAGCTCACGCACCTCGGCACCAAAAAGCGCGGCGATGCCCGCCAGCACGATCAGCGCGTTCAGCACAAAGGCGAGGATAGGCCGCCGTACGAAAAGCGCTGTGCCCGACGCGGTGGCAGGCGGCGGGGCGCCTTCATCAGAGGGCGGGGCGCTCATAGGGTTGTCTTTTCAGAGATGGCGGCACCCGATTGAGCACGGCCCGAGCGGTTTGTCTCGCGCACCTCTCCNCCTTCGCGCAGNGTTTGCACNCCTTCGGTCACNACCACATCTTCGGCGGTCAGNCCCTCCGACAGGACAAGAACGGAATTGCTGTTGCGCTGCGCGATTTCGACCGCGACTTGATGCGCCTTGCCNTCCCGCACCGNCCAGACAAATGGCCCGTCCGAGGACCATTGCACCGCGAGCGGCGGNATCGCCAAGAAAGGGTCGCCGACAAAGGTAAGGCTGACCGAAAANGCCATGCCCGCGCGCAANTGGTCGTCTGCGTTCGGCACCCGGCCTTGNACCAAAAGCGTGCGGCTGGCGCGGTCGATCACGCTGTCGATGGCGCTGACCTCGCCCGTCAGCGTCANATCACGCATCCCAAGCGGGGTGACCGTGATNTCTTTGCCAAGGTCCAGCTTGCCCACCACCCGCTCGGGCACGCGGAAATCGATCAGGATCTCGCTGCGGTCGGTGATGGTGGCCAGTTGATCCTGCGCATTCACCCGGTCGCCTACTTCGATGTCGGTGATCCCCACCCAGCCCGAGATCGGCGCGAGGATGCGGCGTTGCGACAGATCAAACTGCGCTTGGCTGAGCGCAAGTTCGGCGCTTTGCAGGGCCAACTCCGTCTCGCGTAGGCGCACTTCGCTGACGGCACCGGTGTTTTGCAACCGCTTCACCCGGTCTTGCTCGGTCCGGGCGTTTTCAAGCTGTAATTCGGCTTGTTTCAGGGCGATCTGCTCGGCCTCATTCTCAAGCAGGGCGACCACGGTGCCCGCCTCGATCAACTGTCCGGCGGGCAGGTTGAGATCGGTGATGACCCCCACGGCGTTGGAGCGCAGCGTGACCGAGCGGCGCGCGCGCCCGTCGCCGATGGCGGTGATCCGGTCGGCCAAGGTCTCTTGGCTGACCGCTGCCGTGACAACCAGCGAGGGCCCGCCGCCACCCCAACCGCGGCCTGACGACCCCGGCTCTTGCGATGCGACCTCGATCCCCAAAAGATCGAGCAGACCCGTCTCAGCCACATAGGGGCGGGAGGCGGGGACGAAGGTCAACATCATGTAAAGACCAGCAATGAGAACCAGCAAAAATACGAAAAATTGGCGCAGGGATTTCACAGGGATGCGCTTTCAAATTGTTTTACAAGGCGCATAATTGAGCATCCCCCCGAAAAAGGCACGTCAAATCTGCTTGATCAATGGCCGGGCATTCCCTGACGGGGCCGCTGGCTGCTACCACTATGGCGCGGAACCCAGCCCGGTGAAAGGGCGCGGGGCTTGATTACTAGAAATTCGATTGCCGCCGCACATATTCCGGCCCAAAGGCCAGGCAATCACCGGGGCCAAGGCCAGACAAAAGACCAAAGGGGACATCATGCGCGCGACGGTTCTACCACTGGCGACACTGCTACTGGGCTTCTCGCTTTTGCAGATGAGCAACGGGCTGCAAGGCACGCTTTTGGCCGTGCGCGCGGGGCTTGAGGGGTTTGGCGGGGCGACCACCGGCCTGATCATGTCGGGCTTTTTCGCGGGGCTGAGCATTGGGTCTTTCGTCGCGCCGCGGCTGATCAGCGGCGTGGGGCACATCCGCACCTTTGCCGCGCTCGCCTCTGTCGCCTCTGCGGCGGCGCTGATGCATTTGGCCTTTGTCGACCCTTGGGTCTGGATCGCGGTGCGCTGCCTGACGGGTTTCGCCTTTGCCGGGCTGATCATCGTCACGGAAAGCTGGCTCAATGCGTCGGTCAGTTCCGCGCAGCGGGGCAAGTTGCTGGCGGTTTATGGCATGGTCGGCATGGCATCGGGGGCGGCGGGGCAGTTCCTCCTTAACCTTGGGGATCCGGCTGAGTTCATCCTCTTCGTGCTCGTCTCGATCGTCATGTCACTGTCGCTGGTGCCAATTTCGCTAAGCCGCGTGGAAGGGCCGCGCTCTGAGGGCGCGCAAGAGCCGCCTTCACTGCGCCGCCTTTGGGGCCTGTCGCCCTATGGCGCGGTGGCCGCCGGACTGGTCGGGGCCTCCATCGGGACATTCTACGGGCTGGCACCGCTCTTTGCTCAGGAAATGGGATACACGCAGTCCCGCATCGCCCTGCTGATCGCGGCCTTTACCATCGGCGGCTTGGTGCTTCAGTTCCCGCTGGGCTGGATGTCCGACCGGATGAGCCGCCGCGGTCTTGGCGTGGGGCTGGCCGCCGCAGGCAGCGCCTTGATGTTGCTGACCCTGCCGATCCCGGCGCCGACGGGGACGATGCTGCTGGTTCTGGGGTTCGCCATAGGCGGGCTGGTCCTGCCTGCGCAGTCCATCGTGATCGCCCATGTCAACGACCGCGCCCCCGGCTCGGCGGTGGTGGCGGTTTCGGGCGGTTTGGTGCTGATGCAGGGGATTGGCGCGGCAATCGGCCCGCTGCTGGCGGGTGTGCTGCTGGATACGCTGGGGCCGCGCGGCCTGCCGCTGGCGCTTGGCGGCTTTCAACTTATCATCGTGGCATGGGGGCTGCTGCGCATGACCCTGCGCAGCGATCCCGAAACCCAAGAGCGGCACGCGGCACCGCCGCTGACCCCGAATTTTGTCGAAGGCGAGTTGAGCCGCGAGGAATAGCGCGGCTTAGCCTTTCGGCCAGCTTTCCGGCACGTTGCTGCGCAACTCCTCCAACCACGGGGTTGCNACACTATCCGAAGGCGCGCGCCAGTCACCGCGCGGCGACAACGCGCCCCCGGCGCTGACCTTGGGCCCATTCGGCAAGGCCGAGCGTTTGAACTGGCTGGTGGCAAAGAAGCGGTGCAGAAATTTTTCGAGCCAATGGCGGATGGTNTCCAAGTCATAGGCATTGCGCTTGGCCTGCGGAAAGCCTTCAGGCCAGCGCCCTTCTNCGATGTCGTGCCATGCNTGCCACGCCAGAAAGGCCACCTTTGACGGTGCCAGCCCATAGCGCATGGTGTGAAAGAGAAAGAAGTCGTTCANCTCATAGGGGCCGATCATCGCCTCNGTGCTTTGGATCTCTTCATCTTCNCCTGCGGGCACNANTTCGGGNGANATTTCGGTGTCCAGAATGGCTTNCAGCACCCCGTCCGTCTCTGCGTCGAACTGGCCCGAGCGGGTGGCCCAACGGATCAGATANTGGATCANCGTCTTCGGCACGCCGGTGTTCACNGCNTANTGGCTCATCTGATCGCCGACGCCATANGTGCACCAGCCAAGCGCCAATTCGCTCAGATCGCCGGTGCCGATGACGAAGCCCTGCCGCTGGTTGGCCAGCCGAAAAAGGTAATCNGTGCGCAGCCCGGCNTGCACGTTTTCAAAGGTGATGTCATAGACCGGNTCCCCGTCTGANAAGGGGTGATCCATATCCTCNAGCATCTGCCGCGCGGCGGGGCGGATGTCGATCTCATCNGCAGTGATGCCCATNGCGCGCATCAGCTTCCAAGCGTTGGACTTGGTNCCTTCGGAGGTGGCAAAGCCGGGCATGGTGAACCCAAGAATACGGTCGCGCGGGATGCCCATACGGTCACAGGCTTTNGCCGCCACGATCAGCGCATGGGTCGAATCCAGCCCGCCGGAAATGCCGATCACCATGGTCTTGCCCTTGGTCGCNTCNAACCGGCGGCGCAGCCCTTCGACCTGAATGTTGAACGCCTCGTAGCAGTCTTGGTCGAGGTGGCTCTCGCGGTTCGGCACATAGGGAAAACGGCGCAGCGGGCGGATCANCCCGGCGTTCTCNTNNTGCGGTTGATGGGCGAAGGTCACCCGGCGAAACTCTGGCGCGCGGTGCCNCGCGGCGTCGTGNAAACTGCCCGTCCGCATCCGCTCGGACTGGATGCGCCCGCAATCCACATCAGCGATGGTCAGTTCCGGCTCAAGCGAGAAGCGGGTGGATTCCGCCAAAAGGTCGCCCAACTCATGGATCATCCCCTGNCCGTCCCANGCCAGATCGGTTGTGCTTTCTCCCGGTCCNGCGGCGGAATAGACATAGGCCGCAAAGGCGCGCATGGATTGCGACCGGCACAGCAGATGGCGGTCAGAGGATTTCCCGATCACGATGTTGGAGGCCGAAAGGTTGGCNAGGATCAGCGCCCCCCCAAGTGCGGCCTCCGACGAGGGCGGCGCGGGCGTCCANAGGTCTTCGCAGATCTCGGCGTGGAAGATCATACCGGGCAGATCCGTCGCCTCGAAAATCAGATCATCNCCAAAGGGCNCGCGNCGGCCCGCGACGGTGATCTCTCCGCCGGTGTCACGGCCATGGGCGAACCAGCGTTTCTCATAGAACTCNCGGTAATTNGGCAGGTANGANTTCGGNACGNCGCCCAGCACCTGCCCGCGTGAGATCACGACAGCGCAGTTNTANAGCCGCCCCTCCCGACGCAGCGGCGCGCCNAGCAGGATCACGGGGGTCATCTCGGCACTGGCTTCGACAAGCACGCCAAGCGCCTCTTCCACCGCATTCAACAGCGCATCCTGCATGTGCAGATCGTCAATGGCATAGGACGANAGCGACAGTTCGGGACAGACCAGCAGATCNACACGCGCCGCATCGGCGCGGCGCATTTCGTCCAGCAGGCTATCGCGNTTGAAGGCCACATCAGCNGGCCGCACATGGGGNGTNCAGGTCGCCACCCGGACAAAGCCNTGACGGTGGTAGGCGNTAAAGGCGGCGGCTTGGNTCNTGCTCACGTCAGGNTNTCCTCNAACATATCCAANATCGTNTCAAGGCATCGCTGCCGGATCGCATCGCGGCCAATGGCCCCAAAGGACTCGGCCCGATGAACCGTGTTACATCCCTCGCGTGCAAGCGCAAAATGCACAAGCCCCTCTTCGTCNTCGGGGCGTCNCGGTCCGGCAAATCCGGTGGTCGAGACGGCNATCTGCGCACCTGAGCGCGCCATTGCCCCTTCGGCCATCGCAATCGCCACAGGGCGGGAGACCGCGCCGCATGCGTTCAAAAGCGCCCGGTCGNCCCCNAAAAGCTNGTGTTTGGACTGATCCGTATANCTGANGAAACCACGCTCAAANGCATGAGAGCAACCTTCGATATCCGTCAGAAGGGCGGCAACCAGCCCGCCGGTGCAGCTTTCGGCGGTGGCGATATGGATGTCCNGCGCGCAAAGCTTTTCCAAAACGGATTGCGCGCGATCAGCGATGTCGGGCTGCGATAGGGGATCACTTTTCTGCATCTTCGCTCCGCAAATTNGTNCCTTGTNAAGCAANCCNCCTGCCNCCNCNGCGGTTCCNTNCGTTGACCCNCCGCAAACTGCCTGCTTAACATTGCAAGAAATTAAACCGCGCATCTGCATATGGGACCAAAGCGATGATTGACCTTTACACATGGACCACCCCGAACGGCCGCAAGGTCTCGATCCTGCTGGAAGAATTGGGGATCGACTATAACGTNCATNCCATCAACATCNGNAANGATGAGCAGCACAGTCCCGACTTCCTCAAAATCAGCCCCAACAACAAAATCCCNGCNATCGTGGACCATGACACCGGGGTGAGCTTGATGGAATCCGGCGCGATCATGGTCTACCTCGCCGAGAAATTTGGCCGCTTTCTGCCCGAAGGTCAGGCCGCGCGGGCCGAGGTGATGCAATGGTTGATGTGGCAGATGGGCGGCTTTGGCCCCATGGCCGGGCAGGCGCATCATTTCNTGCATTTCAATCCCGGCAAGGCCGCCTATGCCGAAGAACGCTTCGGCGCCGANGTCAAACGNCTCTACNGCGTGCTCGACAAACAGCTTGAGGGGCGTGATCACATCTGCGGCGAATACTCCATNGCCGATATGGCCTGCTGGCCTTGGGTNTCGCGCTATGAATGGCAGCAGATCGACCTTGCCGATTACCCCAATGTCCGGGCGTGGTACCANCGGCTGCGCGCGCGCGANGNNGTGCAAAAGGGATACCANGTGCCCAAGGTGATGGGCGAGATTCCTGAGGGCTGAAATCGGCTNCCCCCTCGCGGCTGCAACGTAAGGGGGAACCAAGGCATAAGTTGATCGGTTGCACTGTCANAGGCAGTGCTNCCGACCGCGCAGGCTGCCCGTTTCATGAATGGGGGCTTTATCGTGATGNTTGATCTGGTGATNATACCCGNGAGCGGCTGTCGGAAACTGNCNTGAACAGTGCGCCGCGTTTCGATCCTTTTCCGCCCAGTTCTCANACGAATGTCCTTTCTCAAGCGGCTCGAAGCGCATTGCGCAAAGCGGCCCGGGATGAGGAGGCGGGTACGGCACCGATCAGCGCCTCCATCGACATTCTGCGCGACGCGGGTCTGATGCTCGAAGACGGTGCTGCCTCCCCCCTGCGCACCGCCCATGCGCTGATGCAAATCGGCGCGGCCAATCTTAGCGTGGGCCGCNTGTGGGAAGGCCACGTTAACGCGCTGCGCCTGATCCGGCTNTACGGCAGTCCGGCACAGGCAGAACACGCNAAACAGGTGATCAAAGACGGGGGACTGNTGGGGGTNTGGGGGGCCNATGGCGGCACGCCTACAACGGCCGAGNNCGNNGTGTTGCAAGGTGAGAAGATCTTCGCCTCTGGTCTCGGNACCGTCACGCACGCGCTTATCNCGCTCAATTCCGGCGCGCAGGTGCAGCTTGCGCTGATCGATGTGACCGNCCCGAAACGGGGCGATGCNNCGNAATGGGACATGCTNGGGATGCGGGCCACGGCCTCGGGGACGTATGATTTCTCTGNGCTGCCCTTGGGCGAGGACGNCCNTATCGGTGCCCCGGGTGANTANCNGAAAGAGCCNCATTTCATCGGCGGGGTCTGGCGGATCGCGGCGCTNCAGGCTGGCGCGGCNGCGGGGTTGATCGATGCGNCGGCCAGCACCCTGCGCGATATGGACCGACTTGAAGCCGAAGCCCAATTGGCGCGGCTGATGCAGGTCTTGATGCGGGTCTGGGCCGGNATGGCACTGGTCGAACGCGCAGGNNAGGCCANCGTGNGCGACCACGANGAAGAGACCATCGTCAGCACCTCCATCGCCGCNCGGNTCTACACCGAGGAAGTNGCCCTCGACACGATCAAAGCGGTTGAGCAAAGCCTCGGCCTGCGGCANTTCNCNGCCTCTTCCGAGACTGGCCGCATGGCGCGNGACCTGTCGGTCTACCTGCGCCAAGCGGCNCGGGACGCCTTTCTGCAACGTGCCGCGNGCNAGGCACTTTCCAGCGAAAAAGCGACTTGGGGTGTCTTNGGATGAGCCGCAACGCGCCTCTNGCCGATGCCCTGTCGGGCCGNGAAAAGATCGTGGTCTTGGCACCGCATCCGGACGATGAAACACTNGGCTGCGGCGGCCTTTTGGCCCGTGCCTTTGCAGGCGCCGGGGCGCATGTTGTCTGCGTGACCGATGGCAGCGCCAGCCACCCCGCCTCTNGCGANTGGNCCCCGGNGCGATTGGCCGAAANNCGCCGTGGCGAGNTGATTGAGGCGNTNGAAATCCTCGGCGGNGGCGCGGCGGACCTGACGTGGCTCGGCNANCCNGACAGCCGNTTGCATGAGGTTTCCGCTGCCGACATCCTGCCCNCGCTGACAGCGGCAATCGACGGCCAAGCCGCGCGNCACGTCTTTGTTCCCGCCCGCGAAGACAAGCATTGCGATCATCAGACAACCGCACAACTGGCCGAGGCGTTGCGGGCGCAGCGCCCCAATCTGCATTTCCACAGCTACCCGGTCTGGAGCCGTTTTGACGATCCNAACTTCGCAGCGAANACCGCAGGCTACGCCCCCCTCACCCTCGACACCGCCACCTACCGCGAGGCCAAAACCGCCGCGATCCGCGCGCATCGCAGCCAGCTTGGGCAGGTCGTGCAAGACGACCCCCAAGGCTTTGTCCTGCCGGATGCGATGATCGACCTTTTCGCGCAGCAAGATGAGATTTTCTGGAGGATGCCGTGATGGGCGTGGGGTTGGATCACCTTCAAGGTCTCTATGCCGAGACGAGCGATCCTTGGGGGTTTGAGCATAGCGCCTATGAGCAGGCCAAATTCGCGGCGACACGGGCGGCGCTTGCGCAAGATGGCTACCGCTCGGCCTTTGAGTTGGGCTGCGGCAATGGGCAATTAGCGCGGCATCTGATCGATCTTTGCGCGCGCTATACCGGGATGGACGCCGTGGCCAGCGCCCTCATCGCCGCGCGGCAAGCGGTGCCTGAGGGGCGGTTCATTCAAGGCTTCTATCCCGGCCCGCTGCCCGAGGGTGATTTTGATCTGCTGATCCTGTCAGAGGTGCTTTATTTTCTGGATCATCCGGGGTTGGAGCAACTGGCCAGCGACATCGCGACCCGTTGGCCGCAGGCCGAGATCATCTGTGTGACCTGGCGCGGCGACACTGGGAACCCGCTTCAGGGAGAAGAGGCGCTCAAAGGCTTTGCACACGCGCTCAGCACCCATGCATTCACCTGCGTGAGTGGGACCGAGAACTACCGCATCGACCGCGCGTTTCCGGGGGAGCGGGCATGAGTTTCGAGCGCTGGAAAGACACCGCAATCATCATCCCCGCCCGGAATGAGGCGAAGCGGATTGGCGCCTGCCTGAGCGCCCTTGCCCCGCAGTGCAATGACCGTATCCGCGTGATCCTAGTGGTGAACAACACCGACGACGACACCGCCAAGATTGCCACCCTGGCGGCGGCGCGACATGGCATCGACCTTTCTGTGCTCGACCTCACCTTTCCGCCCGGCATGGGGGTCGGAGCGGCGCGGCGGAAGGGCTGCGCTGTGGCCATGGAGCAGATGCCCCATCTGCGCCAGATCCTGACCACCGATGCCGATTGCCGCGTCAGCCCCGATTGGGTCGCTCGCAGCATTCAACACCTGCACCGCTACGATGCCCTTTGTGGCAGAGTGACGCTGAACCCCGAAGAAGCCGCCTGTTTGGCGGGGCAAGATCCCAGCCTAGAGGCCCACGAAACTGCCTATCGCCGCTTGGTGCTGGAGTGCTACGCCCGCCACGCCCCCAACTGCGCCGATCTGCAAGACAGCCACGGCGAAGCGCCGGGGGCCAGCCTTGGCTTTACCCGCGCGGCCTATGAGGCCGTCGGCGGCTTCGCCCCGATCCCCTGCGGCGAGGACCGCGCGATCATCCGCGCCGCGCGGGCGGCGGGCCTTCGGGTGCATCACGCAGATGACATCTGGGTCGAAGCCTCTTGCAGGCTTGTCGGACGGGCGGCGGGCGGAATGGCGGATACCCTGCGCATTCGGCTGGCCGGAACGGAATATCTGGCCGACGACTGTTTGCCGAATGCAGCGGCCCTTCTTGATCAGGTGCAGCGCGGGACTTTGGCGTGCTGGCCCGCGCAGGTGCCGCAACCGCAGCGCGTCCCGGTCCGAGAACTGCCTGCACATATTGCGAAGCTGCGCGCCTTTCTAAACCTGCCTGAGAGAGAGGAAGCTACCGCGTCGCCCGCTCAGGCGCCAGCCAATTGCTGGAGGGGCGAGAACTTTCCCGCTCAAGTCGCAGAAACATCGGAACCCCGCACCGCCGGGGCGGTTGAACTTTCATAGGGTCGGGCGATTGCCGCCCCCTCTGGAGCGGCCATTTTTGCCCGCCACATATTAGCAAGAAATCCTCCCGATTATTTCCGGGGGCGCTGTGGAGAAAGATCATGACAGATAAAGAACTTGGCAAAGGCGGTGAACCCCGCCAGCAAACCACGGACCGCGAAATGACGATGACGACTGCGCAGGGCGGTCCGATCGCGGATGATCAGAACTCGCTCAAAGCAGGCCCGCGCGGCCCGGTTTTAATGGAAGACCATGTTTTCCGCGAAAAGATGTTCCATTTCGATCACGAGCGCATTCCAGAGCGTGTCGTTCACGCCCGCGGCTACGGGGTACATGGGCACTTCGAACTCAAAGAAGCGATCCCCGAACTCTCTGCCGCCGATATTTTCCAGCGCGTCGGTGAAAAGACCCCGACCTTCACCCGTTTTTCCACGGTGGCGGGCAACAAAGGCTCTTT
>NZSX01000060.1 GCA_002703405.1 Sulfitobacter sp.
TATGGCGATATCCGGGCGGTGGATTCCGTGTCGATGACGGTTGAGACGGGAACCATCACGGTGATCGTCGGCACCTCTGGGTCAGGGAAAACGACGCTTTTGCGGATGATCAACCGGCTAGAGGAGCCGACCTCGGGGGAGGTGCGGATCAACGGCGACTCCACCCTTTCGGTCAAGCCACATATCCTGCGGCGGCGGATTGGCTATGCCATCCAAGGGCACGGGCTGTTTCCGCATCACACCGTGGGGCGCAATATCGGCGCGGTGCCGCAACTGCTAGGCTGGCCGCGCGACAAGATCGCGGCGCGGGTGGATGAACTGCTCGCGCTATTCTCGATGGACCCTGCGCAATTCCGCGACCGCTATCCGGCGGAATTGTCGGGAGGGCAGCAACAGCGTGTCGGCGTGGCGCGGGCCTTGGCCTCGCGGCCTGATCTGCTGTTGATGGACGAACCCTTTGGCGCGTTGGACCCGATCATCCGCACCCGCGCGCAAGAAGACCTGCGGCACATCCAGCAGCGGCTTGGCTCGACCATCATGCTGGTGACCCACGACATGGAAGAGGCGATCCGGCTCGGCGATCGCGTGGCGGTGATGGACGGGGGGCATCTGGTGCAGCACGGCACCCCCGCCGAGATCATCGCCGATCCTGCGACGGATTTCGTCGCGGATATGGTCGGCGATGTGGAGCGGCCCTTGCGTCTGCTCTCTCTGATCCCCGTGGCTGATTTGGTCGAAGAAGGAACCGCGGAGGGCATACCGCTGTCCGCCGACGCCAGCCTACGCGACGCGCTCTCGGCCTGCCTATGGACGGGGCGCGCGGCGGTGCCGGTGGCGAAAGACGGGGTGCCGATGGGTCGGGTGACCCTCGACGCAATCCGCGCCCGGGCCGGGCAGCACGCATGAGGATCAGCTGGTTCCTGCGGCCGCTTCTGCTGGCGGTATTGCTGGCTTTGGTCCTGCGGCCTGAGTGGTTCACGCCGCTGCTTGCGCCCTTGGCCCCGGCCAATGGTCCGGTGATCTACACGCGCGCCTCTCTTCTGTCGCTCTCGCTGAGCCATCTGGCGCTGGTCGCGATGGCCTCGGCTGCGGCGACGGTGGTGGCGGTGACGTTGGCGATCCTTGTGACCCGGCCTGCGGGCGCGGCGTTCCGCCCGCTGTCTAGCACCATCACCAACATGGGGCAGACCTTTCCGCCTGTCGCGGTTCTGGCGCTGGCCGTGCCCGCCTTGGGCTTTGGCGCCGGGCCAACGCTGGTGGCGCTNTTNCTCTATGGNCTNCTGCCGATTTTNGAGAANGCGGTNACGGGGCTNACCAANCTGCCGNCCGCNACGATGGAGGCCGCGCGCGGCATNGGGCTNAGCCGTTGGCANCGGCTNTGGCNGGTGGANCTGCCNNTNGCCCTGCCGGTGACGCTGACGGGCATCCGGCTGTCGGTGGTCATCGCNCTTGGCACGGCGACCATCGGCTCGACCGTGGCGGCGCGGACCTTGGGTGAGGTNATCATCGCGGGGCTNNTGACNAATAACACNGCTTTCGTGGTGCAAGGCGGGCTGGCGGTNGGGCTNTTNGCGGTGCTGATCTATGACGCNATGGTGCAGCTTGAAACGCGGCTGGCGCGGCGCATGGGCGGCTNAGGCTCAGCCCCCGTTNGCGGCGATGATCTGCTNGGCCAAGTCCACCAGATCGTCCGAGAGGTAGNGCGGCTGCGGCACGTTTTCGGCCTTAATCAGGTTGTTGTTGGGGCGGGTCAGNAANGCCCCCTNACAGCCCGCCGCCTGCGCGCCGATGGTGTCCCACAGATGGCAGGCCACCATGCAAAGGTCATCGGTNTGTAGGTCCAACGCATCGGCCACCATCTGGTAGGTCGCCGGATGNGGTTTGAACTTTGCCACCTCATCAACGCTAAAGCTGCGGTCGAAGAAGTCAGCGATGCCNGCTTTCTCCAAAGGTGTCGGCGCGGGAGAGGGGGGCGANTTGGTCAGCGTGACCAGCCGGAAACCTGCNTCGCGCAGCTTGCGCAGGGCGGGGGNGACATCCGGATGGGCGGGCATGGAGCCGATGAGNGATTTTAACTCGGCCACGTCNTCNTCNNTNANCGTNACGCCCTTNTTNGCGCCGACCATCNNCAAGACACCCCCCGCCAGCGCACCGAAGGGGGCATAGCGNCCCGAGAGGGTNATGGTCTGGGAATAGAGGATCANCTCGGCNAACCATTCGCGCAGGACCGAGGCGTCGCCGAANANNCGCGCGAACAGNGGCTCCAGNGTNGTGATGTCGAGCAGGGTCTCGTTCACGTCNAAGACGATTGTAGAGACGGGCTTTTGATCGGGCATGGGGGTCCTTCCTGTCACGGCGGGCGATGCGCCCGGTCATTGTGAAGAAACCCCCAGCCCTGTCAAAAGGTTTCAGACCCCCAANCGGTCGCGCAGCCCGTACCACCANGANCCCATCACCGAATAGGGCACGCGCAACATGCGCCCGCCGGGGAAGGGGAACCANGGCACATTGGCGAAGACNTCAAAGCGGGTCAGATCGCCGTCGATCGCCTCNGANAGGATGCGTCCGAAGGTATGCGANCCGGTCACNCCATGGCCGCTGTAGCCATGGGCGAAATAGGTGTTNTCNCCGATCCGGCCCATCTGCGGAACACGGCTGAAGGACAGGGCGAAGTTGCCGCTCCAGGCATAGTCGATCTTNACNTCTTTGAGTTGGGGGAAGACCTTGTCCATGTTGCGCTTGAGCTTGGCCTTGATGTCGCGCGGGTCNGCGCCGCCATAGACGGTGCCNCCCCCGAAAAGCATGCGTTTGTCGCCCGACAGACGGTAATAATCGAGGATATAGCGGATNTCTTCGACGCAGGCATCGGTGGGCAGCAGCGCGTGGGCTTGTGCNTCGCTCAGCGGTTCGGTNGCCATGACTTGGGTCGAGACGGGCATCACGCGCGGGGTCAGCGNGGGNACCACATGGCCNAGNTAGGCNTTGCCGCAGAGCACCAGCGTCTTGCAGGTCATCGTGCCCTTGGCGGTTCTGACCACGGGGCGTGGGGCNTCGTGATCGACATCCGTCACGGGGGACATCTCNTANATCGTGCCGCCGTTTTTCTCAAACGCCGCNGCNTCNCCNAGGGCNAGGTTGAGCGGNTGCATATGGCCGCCCGANTGGTCGATCAGCCCGCCTTCNTAGAGGTCGGAATTGATGTGGGCGCGCAACTGNTCCTTGTCCAGCATCTCTTGNTTGTCGATGCCGTAGCTTTGCCAGAGCTTCTGNCGCTCNTCCAACTCGCGCATATGCGCNGGCGTGAGGCCGGTGAAGATGTTCTTNTCCTTNAGGTCGCATTTGATGTCATAGGTNCGGACCCGCTCGCGGATGATCTCGCCACCTTCTTGCACNANNCCNGCNACGAANGTNGCNGTGTCCTGACCATAGCGGCGCTTGATCGTTTGCAGGCTGGCGTTGAGCCCGTTGACGATCTGCCCGCCNTTGCGNCCCGAGGCCCCCCAGCCCACGCGCGCGCCTTCGATGATGGCGACCTTATAGCCCTTTTCGGCCAGATGCAGACCCGTCGACAGGCCGCTATAACCCGCGCCGACGATGCAAACGTCGATCTCGTGATCNCCCTGCAATTCTGGGCGCTCAGGNGAGGGATTGGCCGAGGCCGCGTAGTAGCTTGACGTATGGCTGCCGTCACCGGCGTAGGGGGGACGAGACATCAGACNATCTCCAGATAGGTATCATATTCGAAATGGGTCACTTGNCGNGCGAATTTGCGCANNTCNTGGGTCTTGCATTCNACCATCATGGTCTGCAACCGCGANGAGAAAATGCCGGGCACATCCGGCCCTTTGCGGAAGGCNTCNATNGCCGTGGCCCAGTCGAGCGGCAGGTTGTCGAGCTTCATCGTATAGGCGTCGCCNGTGATCGGGGCGACGGGCTGCATGTCNTGCTCGATNCCCAAAAGCGCGCCGCCTAAGATGCTGGTCAGCACCAGATAGGGGTTNGCATCGGCCCCGGCNACNCGGTGNTCGATGCGCCGGGCCTTGGCNTCTCCGCCGGGGATGCGGATCGCGGCGGTGCGGTTCTCNTAGCCCCAGGCGACATTGGTCGGCGCATGGGCNCCCGGCAGCAAGCGGCGATAGGAGTTTTCATGNGGCGCGAAGGTCAGCGTGTTTTGCTGCATNGTNGCCAGCAGACCGGCCACGGCGTTGAGCATCAGGGNNGTGCCCTCATCCCCGCCATTGTCNAANACGTTNACGCCGTTTTCATCNACCAGCGAGAAATGCACGTGAAAACCGCTNCCNGCCAGATCGCCATAGGGTTTGGCCATGAAGGTNGCNGCNAANCCATGTTTGCGGGCGATGCCGCGCACCANCCNTTTGAACAGCACCGCNTCATCNGCNGCNCGCAGCGGGTCATCNACATGGCGCATGTTGATCTCNAACTGGCCCGCCCCNTTTTCCGANATCGCNGCATCNGCNGGGATGCCCTGCAATTCGCAGGCGTCATAGACCTCGTTCAGGAACTCATCGAANTGCTGCAACTCGTCCAGCGACAGTGCGCCGTCGGAATCCAGCCGCTTGCCGGTGACNGGNGAGCAGGGCGCCTGCGGGTGATCCTCGGACGGNTCNACAAGNTAGAACTCCAACTCGGTCGCAACCACGGGGGTNAGACCACGTGCCTTGAACTTGGCCGCCACTTCGGCCAGCGCCCGGCGCGGATCGCCGGGGAAGGGGGCGCCGTNTTCCTGACGCATCCANAGCATCGCNAGCGCGGTCGGGCGCGAAGTCCATGTNATGGGCATNANGGGGCGGCCCGTGAAATCNCANAGNCCNTCGGANTCCCCNGTCTCAAACACCAGTTCGCTGTTTTCGACATCTTCGCCCCAGATATCCATGCCAACGATGGACAGGGGCATGCGCAGCCCGCCTTCGACAACCTTGGAGACTTGATCCGCTGGCACCCGCTTGCCGCGCATGGTGCCGTTGAGGTCGCAGACACAGGCAAAGATGGATTCGATTTCGGGATGTTGCGCCAGCCAGGCTTCGGCTTTGCTCTGAGACATGGGGTTCCTTTCGATATCGAACCTAAAAATGTGATACCATTTAGGGAAACGTCATACCACTATTCGCTTGTCTGTCAATCGCCCCGGAGCGTATGGTCAGCGGCGAAAGACCAAAGGCGGCCCGATGATCGACACCGAAAACGACGCGCTCAACATTCCCGAAATCCCTGAGATTCCGGGCGGGACGACGCAGGAATATGTCTATGAGCGGCTGCGCAATGCGATCATGCTCGGCGCGATCACGCCNGGCACCTCGCTGACCATGCGCGGCATTGCAGAGCGNCTTGGCCTCAGCCCGACCCCGGTGCGCGAGGCNGTGCGGCGGCTGAGTTCGGAACATGCCATCCAGATCAAGGACAACCGCCGCCTGACCGTGCCGCTGATGACCTCTGACCGGTTCGAGGAAATGGTCGCCCTGCGCATCGCGGTCGAGACCCACGCCGCCCTGCGCGCCTTGCCCTATATCTCGGACATCGTGATCGACAGGCTGACCGAGATTGACGGCAGCATGGATCGGTTTGTGGCNGAGCGGGACTCGGACCAATTGACGCTGCAGAATCAAGCCTTTCACCGGATGCTGTATTCNGTGAACCCGGCGCAGGCGTCCTTGCCGATGATCGAAAGCATCTGGCTGCAACTCGGCCCCTTTCAGCGGCAGGTCATCACTGAGGTGGCGGAATACTATCAGATCGACCGACATAAAGAGGTGTTGGCGGCACTTTCCGCACGCGATGGCGCGGCGCTGAGCGCGGCGATTGCCAATGACATCGTCGACGGGGTGCTCGACACGGGCCGCAAGCTGCTGGCGACAGAGGTGAACGGAGAGTTGGGCCAGAACTAGGTCCAGAGCGGCGTCTGGCCTTTGATCTATGAATGCCTTGGGCGATCAGGCTAGAACTGCACCGAACGATGCGGGAACGATGGGGGCTGGGGCGCGACATGCAAAGACATAGCATCGGGGGCAGGGGGGTGCAGTCGCTCTGCGCGGTTTTGGTCGTCCTGCTGTCGGCCTGCGCGCCGCGCCCGGGCGGAGAGACTTTGACCGTCGTGCCGGCAGACGGCTCCGCGCGGTCTTTGGCGATCACCGTGGCCTCTACCCGGGGCCGCGACGCGCAGTCGGGGCATTATAGCGATGCCCGCGCCCGTGGGCTCAATTATGAGCGGTTTACCATCGCCATCCCGCCAAATCATGAGGCCAGCAAAATCGAATGGCCTGACGAAGACCCCGACCCGAGCCGCAGCTTTGCGGTGACGGCGCGTGATCCCCTGCGCGGGCTAGATATCCGCCGATCAGGGCGGGCGCGGCAGGATGTGATGGTCTTTGTCCATGGCTACAACCAGACCTTTCCGGAATCGCTGTTCCGTCTGGCGCAGGTGGCGGCAGACGGGCATCTGCCCGAACAGCCGATCCTGTTTGCTTGGCCCTCTGCCGGAACCGTGGTGGGCTATGTCGCCGACAAAGACGCTGCGGCCTATTCACGCGATGAACTGGTCGCTATGCTCGGTACCCTCGCTGCCGATCCCGATGTGGGGGAGATCACGCTTTTCGGGCACAGCATGGGCGGCTGGCTGGTGGCCGAGGCGCTGCGGCAATTGCGCCTGTCGGGGCAAGATGAGGTGATCGCACGGCTGAGCGATGTCATGCTTGCGGCACCCGACATCGACGTGGATGTCTTTCGCAAACAGATTGAGGTGATCGGGCCGCTTGATCCACCCATGGCCATCCTCGTCGCGCCGGATGATCGGGCGCTGCGCATCTCGGCGGGTCTTGCCGGGGCGCGTCCTCGGATCGGGCGGACCAACGCCAGTACGCCTGCGGTGCAGGCGCTGGCCAAACGCTATGGTGTTTTGCTGGTCGACATCTCGGCCATTGGCGCGGTGGATGGCACCCATCACAACCGCTTTGCGTCTCTCGTGCAGTTGATGCCGGAAGGGCGCGATAGGCTGGCGGAGGCCCGGGCACAGGTCGGTGCCTTCATCCTTGATCCCGTCTCGGNCACGCTGGTCGCGCTGTCGCGCTAAGGCGGGCGGCTTGCACTTGGCCCGCGCCGCGCAGTATGGGGGCGCGAGCCACCANNANNGACCGATTTNNCCAGCCCGAGCGGAGCCNGCCCCATGACCATCACCCATCTCGTCACCCATTCGGGCGGCTTTCACGCGGATGAGCTTTTGTCCTCCGTCATTCTGACGCGGCTCTACCCGGAAGCGACGCTGCTGCGCAGCCGTGACGCCCAGTGGATNACGCCGGGCGCNGGGCGGATCATCTATGACGTAGGCCGNGATTANGACGCCGAGGCGTTGATCTTTGACCACCACCAGCGCCCCGGCCCGCTGCGCGAAGNTGGCCAGCCTTTCAGCTCTTTCGGGCTGATTTGGCAGCACTATGGCCGCGACTATCTGCGCAGCTTTGANNTGCCCGANGCNGACCTTGAGGATATTCACCGCAGCTTCGACCAAGGTTTCGTGCTGCCGGTTGACCTGATCGACAATGGCGCGCTNGANCCGTCGGTGGCGGGGCCGCTGGCGGGCATGANCCTGCCNGTGCTGTTGGAGACACTAAAACCGGTTTTCGATGAACGNGGCGAGGATGCCGACGACCGGGCTTTCATGGCCGCTTTGNCAGTTGCCCGCGCCTTTGTCGAAGCCGCNATCAAAGGCAAAGCCGCCAAACGCCGGGCCGAGTCGATNGTGATGCAGGCNATTGAGGNGGCAGGCAGCNGGCGCGTGTTGGAACTGCCGACNGGCATGCCCTTCCGCTCGGCGGTNGAAAAGGCCGGAGCGGATCATCTGCTTTTCGTCGTGCACCCGCGCGGGGACGATTGGGCCCTGACCACGATCCGCAAAAGCGGCGATAGNTTCGAGGCCCGCGCCGATCTGCCCGAGGCTTGGGCCGGGCTAACGGATGCCGAATTGGAGGCTGCAAGCGGCGTGCCGGGGGCAAAATTCTGCCANAACGCGCGCTTCATCGCCGTGGCGGCAACCCGAGNGGCAGCGCTGCGCATGGCCGAANTGGCGGTCGCGGAAGCCAGCTAAGTCCGAGGCCCCAAAGGGCCCCGGCAGGGGTCACATATAGGCGTCGGAGGTCAGGAANAACATCGTTTCGCTGACCTGTATCTCATGGGCGAAAGTCCATGTCGGCGCGTGGCGCTGGTAGCGGTCGGAGGCCATGAGCGCGCGAAAGCCCTCTGCGGTCCCCGGCCCCCATGCGCCGTCGATNGCCCCCGTGTANTAGCCTTCGTGTTTGAGGCTGTNTTGCACCATCCGGCGCGCGCCCAGATCGCGGCTNTGGAACAGGGCCTGCACCTCGGCAAGGGTCACCTCCGCCGATTGCGCGTAGAGCGGGCTGACACGCAATGACGCAGCACCGATAGCGGCGGCNGTGAAAAATCCTCTTCGCTTCATCGNAATTCCTCTCAAACTATACNGAAGCCGAAATACGAACTCATCGGCCTCGGCGCCCCTCCCCNGGGCGGCATATACAATGCGGNTTTGATGGAATNGAATTGCGGTTTTTTCTTGNCCGATATTCGCTATTTNNGGGAATTTTNGGAAANAGTTCCCGTNAATGGGTAGACCCGCTAGCGCTGATCNTCGAGCCAGATCGACAGGAANCCTTCGGCNTGGGCAGCCGTTTCGGCNTCTTGCAAAGCCTGCTTGCGGGCCTCGGCGCGGCGGTTGCGGATCAGGTCAATGCGCTTGGCCTCGGCGAAGAGCCCGTTCAGCCTGTCGTGGATGCCCGCGCTNTCGGCGCGCANCCGCTCGGCNTCGGCCTCTTTNCGGTGGATCGTTTCCGAGACGTTGCGGATGAAGGCCGAGACCACGCGCGTCGATTCCACGGCATNGGGGTCGCCACGATCGTTNAGNTGCTCCATCAGGCTGTGNCGTTCGTTTTCGATCTGGGTCAGGGCGCGGTTCACCTCGGCCATCTCCAGCGCCACATTCTCCATCTCAAAGCGTTTGAGCCGNGAGAGTACAGCCAGCCCGTCGCCGCGACGCGGTTTCACGGCTTTGCGCCCTGCGACAGNACAATGAGCCGCTCGCGCATCCGNTCCAGCACCTCAGGATCAAGCAGCGGNAGNCCCGCCATCGGGGGAACATGGCCGATNACCCCGTGCCGACGCATGGAATTGGGCAGGCGGGCTTCTGCTTCGNCGGCCTTGTCGACCTTTTCTGCGCCNTTTTCGTCGTCNGTGCTGGCGGNCAGNCCCGGCCCGGCAAGAAGCGCGNCGAGCGCNATCAGGGGCAGGGGCAGGGGGCGCATCATACCGCGGGCAGTTCGCGCTGCGAGGCCTCCACGGCGGAGAAGTTCGGCTGTTTCGTCGTGGGNATGTTGCCGCGGCCCAATTCGATGCAGATGCCNGGGNGGGTGGCCTGCCACGATGGCCACGATCACGTCGCGGATCACGGTATAGATCGCGCCGTCTTCNTCNTCGATCTGNTCCAACCNGCCNGCGATGGGCTGNACCATNCANTAGGCAAGGAANACCCCAAGGAANGTGCCNACCAANGCNCCGCCGATCATCGCGCCAAGGATCTCTGGCGGCTTGTCGATNGANGACATGGTTTTGATCACCCCCAGNACCGCCGCGACGATGCCGATGGCGGGCAGNCCGTCNGCCATGCTCTGGATCGCGCNGGCNGANACGAGNGNNTCNTGGTGGTGNTTNTTGATCTTGCGGTTCAACACGTCTTCCATNTGNAANCGGTCGTCGAANTGCATNGACATCATGCGNAAGCTNTCGGCGATGAGGTCGGTCAGNAAATGGTCNTTCATCAGCTTGGGGTAGCGTTGAAAGATCGGGCTNGCNTCGGGGTTTTCGATATGCTCGTCCATCGCGACGATGCCCTTGGTCTTATAAAGACGNGCNAGNTCGAACATCAGCGCCANCAGATCGTTGTAATCCGCCGCCTTCCANCGCGGCCCCTTGATCACCCGCATCACNCCGNCCAGCGANGACTTCACCACCGANAAGGAGTTGGCGATCACGAANGCNCCNAGAGAGGCGCCGCCGATCATCATGCCNTCNTANGGNAGGGCGTGCAGGACGATGTCCATATTGCCCCCNGACAGCATGAAGCCGCCAAAGACCAGACCGAAGACCATTACAAGACCAAGCAAGAGTGTCATTGCTGCACACGCCTCCANAAAGAAACTATTCTTACTTTATCCTTGAGNGAATGGGTCTATACAAGTATTATCTAGGAAAGAACTTGGGTTTCTATGATGAATAGTGGTTTTTCGGTCAAAGAAGAGTTGAGGAATGATGTCGACGCTCTGCAAGAGCCCGACGCCTTCGCCTATTTCGTCGATCCCTCCGAGCTTTCGGTGCTNGTGCAGGGCTGGCCCGAGGAGATGCGGCTGCTGCTTTGCATGGATGCGGGNGGNCTTTGTGAGTTCGTGGTCTTTCACAATGACGAAGAGCACGCGGTTTTCGACCGGGTTGCGGATATCCTTGATCGTCCCGTGGGCAGCTTTGCCGTCAGCCCCGAAGTTGAGGGGCATCCCTGCCGCAGGTTGTTGTTTTCTGAGGAAAACGCGCTGTTGAAGGCAATTCAGGAAAGCAAAACNCTGGAAGAGACNGCGGCGGATTACCTGATCAACTACAACTTCGCCCGCGAAGAGGGCTTGGATTTCGACGAGTTGATGCGCCAGCGCCCTGANTTGGAGCAGTTCCAGCGCGTCAGCACCAACAAGATCTTTCCCATCGGCACCCGCAANCGCCGCAAGCTGCGCACGGGCCCGCCNGAAGGTTATATGCCCTCCGCCGAGGTGCAGCCGGGTGAGTGTTTCTATGTGCGCCTTGAAATGTGGCTCGCCGGGGGGCGGATGCGAATCGCGGCCAGCCCGGAAAAGCCGCTGCCCATGGTGCCGACCTTGGTGCGTGACATTGCGTTTCGTGACGATTTTGCATCAGTCTATATCCCNCGNGACACGCTCGCGGCGGAGTGGCGGCCCAAGGATAANATGGTGATCGACATCCCGGCCGAGCTTTTCCCCGCCGGGTTCAGCGACAGTTGTGAGCGGCGCGAAGTGAAGGTCGCGGTCATGCCCCGCGGTATCTTTGTCGAATTCGGCGCACCGATTGACGTGCCTCCGGCACCCGAGCCTGAGTTGCTTGACCCTGCGACGTTGGCACCGCAGCCGCCCGCACCGCGCAAGAGCCTGTGGAAGTCGCTGCATATCCCGCTGATCGCGGTGGCAGGGCTGGGGGTNACCGGTCTGTTCAGCACGATCATCGCGCAGACGACGGGGAATGACGCGGTTTCTGATCCGNCCCCGAANAGCGCGATTTTNAAAACCGTCGCNCAGATGGANCCGTGATGCATTCTGCACAATATGGCGGAAAAGTGCTTGCCAATGCTTGCGCGGGTTCCAAATACAATTCGAATCNTGATAAGAATAAACNGCAAAGAATTATTTATCTTTGCTGCGNCCCTTGCGAAGCGCTTCTTNAATGCTTCGCGAACCTTGCAGAAGGCAAGATTAACTTAACAAGGAAGTTGCTTCATGCCTAATGTACCCNCCAAGCAGAATCTAAGCGATACCGCGATTGCGACCATCGTTTCGGGTTTCGCCAGCCGCAGNGACGTGACGATCGACGATATNTTGACNTTGGTCGANCGTCTGCGTGCNACCCCGGCTGACGCCCCTGCCACCGCATTGGCCAANATCCCCGCCGCCGNCGCGCCCATCGCGCCCAAGGCCCAAGGCATGACNGCCGCNCCGGGTGAGCANCCNATGACCGANGACACGATCTTTTGNCTGTGCTGCGGCAAGGGGTTCAAAATGCTNAAGCGTCACCTCGGGGCCGAACATGGGCTGACCGAAGCGGAATACCGCGTGATGTTCAGCCTGCCCGCCGACGCGCCGCTGGTCGCNCCGAGCTATTCCAAGCGCAAGGCCGAATACGCGAAACGCGCCGGGTTGGGCAANTACAGCCGCGACAAGTCGGACAACAACGCAGAGCTTTCCTGATCTGGCCCCGGGCCCGATCTTGCGTAGTCGGGAGGCCGTGTGATGGCTGACAAAAAGAACGCGATGATCATCATCAAGCGCTACGACGCGGAGGGCGGCCATGCCCACCACGGCGGCGGTTGGAAGGTGGCCTATGCGGACTTCATGACCGCNATGATGGCGTTTTTCCTGCTGCTGTGGATNCTCGCNGCCTCGGATGAGGAAAAGCTGCGCGGNCTGGCCAATTACTTTACNCCNACGGTGTCGGANGGNGGNTCCTCNTCNGANGCNGCGGCGGACCTGCGTCCNCTGATGGCCGCNGGGGTGATGACCGGCGCGGTCGACAACACCGGCAATGTGNAAAAGCCGACCTTTGGCCGNGACAANCCGATGATGGTNTTCGACAGCCGNCTGCGCGACAAACCGGCGGCAGTGGTCGTGGAATATGCCGAAGCGCCCGAGCCCGCAGCAGCCGCCGATCCCGCCACATTGGCCGCGATTGAGGAATCCGAGCGCCGCCAGTCCGAGATNGACCGNATGGCCGAANATATCGCCGAGCGGATCACNTCGGACAGCACGCTGAATGATCTGGCGCGCAATGTCCGGTTGGAGAAATCNAACGGGGCGCTGACGGTTCAGGTGNTGGATCAGGACGAACGGTCGCTCTTTGCACGGGGCAGNGCCGATGTGACCCCCAAGACCCGCGAATTGCTGCTGGCCATCGGNGATGTGATCGCCGATCAGAACCAGCCGGTTGAGATCGTGGGCCATACCGATGCCGCCGCCTTTGGCGCGAACAACGGCTACACGAATTGGGAATTGTCGGCGGATCGNGCNAANGCCACGCGCCGCACGCTGATGGCNGCNGGCATCGCNGGCGCGCGNTTCATGCGGGTTTCCGGTGTGGCCGACACACAACCGATCAACACAATCGATCCCTTGGCNTCGGAAAATCGCCGCATCTCGATTCGCTTGGTGTACCAGGCCGAGTAGCCCTTGTTTTCAAGGCTCTATCGGNNCGGTTGTGCGNAATTCAAGCNTCGGCAAAAGTGCGACATCCCTGCCGCTGATTCCCAAAAATAATNTCCGGTCTTGAAAAATTGTTGACGGTCAAGGTCTTGCGATCTAGACCTAAAGCAATAAACGAGCACCGGGCACCTAAAAAACTTTTAAAAAACGCCCGGATAAACCATGGACAGAACGTCCTGAACGAGGCGGAAATGCAGGTAAACTCACNTATAGGTGGCATCTGGAAGGGTGCCTGCCACATGGATTCATCGGCCGATGGCCGTCATTTCAACATGCTGATCCGGGCGCTGATTCCGGTTCAAGCTTCGGTCTTNGAGATGCANGATTGGGCCGGTCACCCGGTGGCAATGCCNGATTGCATCGAACCGATCCCGGGCATCTGCCTTGGCGATATCCTTGCCGAAGAACTCGACGCCGATGTGCCTTATGGCTCGCTCGTCGTCATTCGCAAAAGCGACAATTTCACNAATATCTCCCAAGCCGCCGGTGCGCTGGTGGGCGAAGTCTTGATCGGGATCATCGGGCGCGGACTGTTCCCGATGATGGACGAAGACAGCGTTCTGCANGCATTGGGTCANGCATATCATCANGCGGCNGAGGCGGATGAGCTGCTCAAGCTGGGGCTTGAGCCTGCGGCCTTCCGNATGGGGNTGAGCGCGGTTCTGGGGCAGTACTGGGGCCGTCCGGTCGACAGTCACTCGGTCTTTGCAGCACAGCCCGCCGAGAGCGCCCAGATTTCGCTGCGGGCCCTGACCGGNACGGAGACTCCCGTGACCCTCAATCAGTGGACTTTGCGGTTGAAAGCCCTTGTTGAAGGNCGCAGCGCGCGCCGCGCCTTCGAAGATCAGCGCGGAAACGTGCGGATCTCCTGATCCCAAAAGGGCCTTCGGATTCCCNTGCGGAGGCCCAAGTTGGAGGACGNGAAATGATTGCTCAGCTTCAGGCAGCACCTGCGGTGCAGACAGNCGCAGGTCTCGGGCAGCCGCCCCAAAAAGNGGCGGTCGAAGGCTTTGCCNCGNTGATGCAGGGCATGGCGGGCCAAGAGGCNNCGNCNGAGCCGCAAGTTCAGGCCATGCAANCCCCCTTGCCGGAAACAGACACCNCCGAGGATGCGCTGCCCGAGGGGNTNGNCCTTGAGACGGCAGAGGGGCTGATGGCCNTGATGGATCGCACCATCGCGGGGCTGGAGGAGACCAACAACCCNGTCACCCCAAAGGCCGCACTCGCCGCATTTGCCGAAGCCTTGGGNGCGGCGCCGCCNGACAGCGTCGGCGCGTTGGAAGCGGTGGCCCAGTTTGACGACCCCAGCCTTGAGGCCGCGCTGGAAGAAAAACTTGGCCGTGCCNTGCGCATCCCGACGCCGNCCAGCCAGCTTAGCATCGCGTCGGCGGTGGTGCCGGTCGTCGGGCGGATCGCCATCGTTAAGGGGCAGGCCTTAGGGATGTCCGAAGGGGCAGCGCCGGCTTTGCAAATTGATGGTATCGTCGGTCAAGTCACCGCCAAGCCGGTATCCTCGGGCGACACGTCGGTCCTGCGGTTGACGCCCACTCCGACTACAGAAATGGGCGCCGCGGGCGCTGCGTCCGCCGCGCCCGTTGCGGCTGCCGAGGCCAGTACAATTTCCGCCGCGCAGGTGGACTTGAGCGCGGAAGCCGCAGATCCCCGCATCACCGCCGCCGCCGACCGGTTCAGCGCCTCTGTCGATGCCGCCAAGGCGCCCCAGCCCGGCACGAGCGCCCCGGCAGCCGAGGCCGCGCTGCGCGAAGTCGCCGCTTTGACCGCGCCGCAAGCCCCGCAGAGTGAGGGGCTTCGCCTCAGCCCGCCGCAGCCGACACCCGCGCCCGCGCCGAACCCCGCCGCCGCGCCGGANGAGCANCTGCGCCAGCACGTCAGCCAGCAGATCCGCGGCCTCGACACCGCCGACAACAAGCTGCGCTTCTCGCTCTCGCCCTACGGNATGGGCGAGATCGAGATCGAAGTCGTGCGCAGCGAGACGGGCCGNATGCAGATCGCCATGACCACCGAAAGCGCCTCGGTGCTGAACATGNTGCGGCAAGACCGCGANCAACTGCTGGANGCGCTGCANTCGCGCGGCATCAGCGCCGATAATGCCGACCTTGATTTCCAGACCTTCGACGACCGGGGCCGCAACGGCGGGCAGCAGCAGGGGCCAGAGTTCACCCAGAAAGCAGCGCAGGCCAATGACGCGCCGGGCAGTGACGCCCAGCCCTTGGCGCAACCCCCCAGCTCAAACTTGAGCGCCGGGCAGTTGGATATCCTCACCTGAAAGGCGAGACCATGATTGACGCGACCACAGCAAGCACCCTGAGCACCGCCAACACCTCGGCGGCGGCGACCTCTTCGGCTGAGCTTCAGGAAAGCTACAACAGCTTTCTGACCCTGCTGACGGCGCAGATCTCAAACCAAGACCCGCTGAACCCGGTGGATTCGACGCAGTTCGTTTCGCAATTGGCGCAGTTGACCCAAGTCGAGCAGAGCATCGCGACCAACGCGAGCCTTGAGCAGATCAGCACGATGCTTTCCACCGTCGGCGCGATGTCGGACCTGCAATTGATCGGGCGCGACGTGCTTGTCCCCTCGACCCAAGTGCGCATGACCGAAGATGAATTCCCGCTGAGCTATCAACTCAATGCCGGGGCGGAGGATGTGACCGTCCGCATCTATTCCCAAGACGGCAGCCTGATCCGCGAGATGCCCGGCCCCTCTACCGCAGAGGGNGAGGTGATCGACGTGGATTGGAACCGCCTCGATTCAGTGGGCCTGCCGGTGCCGCCCGATACTTTCCGGGTTGAGATCACGGCGACGGATGCCGCTGGCAATGACGTAGGGGTGACCCCGTTGACCCGGTCCGAGGTGACGCGGGTGAACTTCACCGCCCTAGGGCCGGAGTTGGAGTTAGATAACGGGGAATCCGTGCTGTCGAACGTGGTGCGTTCGGTTCTGTAAACCTTCGGCGCGGCGCGGGTCAGAGCCGGGCTACATCCTGTTTGTAGAGCGATACGAACATCACATCGTCGACGCCCTTATGCTCTTTGCTGATCAGATCGCGCAGCAGCCGCGAGAGGGCTTCGCTGTCAATCGCCACCCCGCGCAGCACAGCGCTTTCGGCGGCGAGGTTCATCGCCTGCAAAAGGGAATCGCGCATCCGCGTCGCATCTTCGACCCGGCGGTAGCGTTCGGCCAATTCCAGCGTTCCCATCTTCAGCGCGAAATCCGCCACGATATAAGAGACGCTGTTGGTCTTCTCCACCGGGATCGTCATCTGACCAAGCCGCACCACGGTGCGGTCCTTGGCCAGTTCATAGCTGTCCATCGGCGCTTGGGCCTCATCCTTGGCGGATGCCTCACCATGGGCGTCTTTCTCGGGGGTATGGGCTGCGTCTTTTGCCGCCTCATCCGCGCCATGGGGGGCGTTTTCATCGATCTCTGTTCCCGCCGCTTCAGCTGGGGCAGGGGCAAGGGCCAGACCGGCGCCATAGCCTGCACCCATGCAAAGCAAGGGGAGTGCTACGAATGCGATTGCTGCCTTTTTCATGTTCGACCTTTCCTGAGCTTTCGTCAGGTTTAANGGTCGATTGCGACGGCAATGGTCTCACTTTGTGACCAAGTCGCGAATTAATAGGGCAGGATCACATCCATCGCATCTTCGCCGTAACTGCGCTCTTGGGCGCGCGAAAGCGTNCCNCGACCGCCATAGGCGATGCGGGCTTCGGCNATCTTGTCATAAGANATGGTGTTGTCATCCCGGATGTCGGCAGGGCGCACNATCCCGGCCATGCGCAGCTCNCGCAGCTCTTGATTNACCANNATTTCTTGNCGTCCCGCGACCACNAGNGNGCCGTTGGGCANNTTGTCGATGACCANNGCNGCNACCTTTAAGCTCGATCNNNTCGTTGCGCGNNATGGCNCCAGANCCGCTTGCCTCNGAGGCNGAGCCGANCTCGACNANNTCGCCNCTNGGNAGNTCGGNNGCGCTGATTCCGGGCAGAATTGCGGCAATTTTCGCGCCATAGCCAAAGAATGTCGGNAANCCGANNGAGCTTGCNCCCTCGCGNTCNCGNTCNGTNGANTTGCGCAATTGCGCGCGGTCGTCGATTGAGATCACGACCGTGACGATATCNCCGATNTCATCGGCNCGNTGNTCNGNAAACANCGNTTNGCTGCGGGCCGANAAGAGNGAGGCNTTGGCGCTGCCGCGGCGTGGCGGNTCCATCGCGACGGCGGGCATCGGNACNTGNACGCGGGCCACCTCGGGGATGGTTTGNCCATCCACCACGATCGGCGAAGGCTGCGGATNGCGGTCGAAGTGATCNGCGGTATCNCAGGCGGTCAGGGCAAGGGCCGCGCCNAACATCAAGANAGAGGGGCGCGCNAAAGCGGTGGTCATCGAATGATCTCCACGGTCCCTTCGCCGGTGGCGANGCCGGTGACCGTTTTGTTGCTGACAAGGTTCACGATACGGATTTCCTGCCCCTCATGCGCGTCATCAAGCGCGCGCCCCGGAGAGGAGAGGGCCAGAAGCCCGTCGCTGAAATAGATNTCCACCCGCTCNCCCCGGTTGATGACCAAGGGCTGGATGATGGACTGGATCTGGATCGGNCGGCCCGGCGTCANNACGCGGCGGACCTGCTTGCCGATAACCTCTNCCATATCTGTCATCACATAGGTGCCGATGCGGCCCACGGGCAGGCGCATGACGGTCAGGTCGTCTTCCATGATGATGTCATCGGGCAGCAGGCGCGTGATGGGNACAGGGACCGNCATGGTCACAAGGGCATAGCCGCCGATGCGCTGNACCTCGCCCGTCTCAAGCACCGCATTNGCCAGAAACTTGCCGCTGCGCGGGTCCATCCAGAACTCNGCNAGNGTCANCACNGCNTCNNCNGGGGCGTCCTTNACNGTGATCTCNAACTCGCCGTCTTGCGGCAGGCTGTCGGCGTAATCNGTGCGCGCGCGTTCCTCGACCAACACNCCNATGGGGGCCGANAGGGCANGGCCNGTCAGCANCATCAGGCCNAGGAAGAGGGCGGCNAGCCGTTTCATTAGCGGATTTGGTTCGCAGCCGAGAGCATCTGGTCTGCGGTCTCGATTGATTTGGAGTTCATCTCNTANGCGCGCTGCGCNGAGATCAGATCGGTNATCTGNTGGATGACATTCACGTTNGACGCCTCAAGATAGCCCTGACGGATCATCCCCGCGCCCGGATCNCCNGGGTTCACCACCTGCGCNTCGCCCGAGGCTTCGGTNGCCAGCAGGAAGTTGTTGCCCACCGGGCGCATCCCCGGCTCGTTGACAAAGGTGGTCAGGCTGAACTGGCCCAGTTCCACCGGCACGGGATCGTTTTCGACATAGGCCATGACGACGCCCTGTTCGTTGATCTCAACCGCCGTGGTGTTTTCGGGCACGACCATGCCCGGCTCGACGCGGTAGCCCTGCATGGTGACGATCTCCCCCTCGGGGGAAAGCTGGAACGACCCGTCGCGGGTGTAGGCGGTGCCGCCATCGGGCAGCGTGACCGAGAAATACCCNCGCCCGTCGATGGCGACNTTNANCTGGTTCTCGGTGGCGACCATGCCGCCTTGNGTATTCAACCGCACGGTGCCTGCGGTNTGCACGCCCATGCCGATNTCGATGCCCACGGGGCGGGTCGATCCGGCCTCGGAAGTNACAGCGCCCTCGCGCTGCATGGATTGATAGATCAGATCCTGAAAGGCNGCGCGGCTGGCTTTAAACCCGGTGGTGTTCGCGTTNGCGATGTTGTTCGAGATCACATCGACATTGGTCTGCTGCGCCATCATGCCGGTTGCGGCGATGCTAAGTGCCTTCATTGTCTCGTTCCTTCCGTTTNACGGATGTCNGGGTCAGACCGCCTGNNCGATCCGTTTNAGCGAGTCGCGGCGCANGTCGTCCGCATTGCCCATCATGGTATTGGTGCGCTCATANGCGCGNTGCACGTCGATCAGNCGNGTCATCTCGCGCACCGGGTTNACGTTGCTNAGCTCNAGCGTGCCTTGGCGCACCTGCACNGNNTCNGCNACGGCGGGATTGGCAGCNCCCTCGGGGGCGACCAACATGCCGCCGCCAAGNCGCTTGTAGCTTTGGATTTCNGGGATATTAAAAACGCCGATACGGCCCAGCGGGCCGGTCTCNCTNCCCGAAATTGTGCCNTCTTCNGAAATGTTGATGTCGCCCAGTCCTGCGGGTGGCAGTTGGATCGGTGCACCGCCCGCGTCGAGCACTTTGGCCCCCGACANCANNGTCAGATTGCNNTCCGGGTCGAGGACAAAGCTGCCATCGCGGCCAAAGGCCTGCTGCCCNTCNGCGGTTTGATAGCTGAACCACCCCTCGCCATGCAGCGCCACGTCCAGCGGGTTGCCGGTCTGCGACAGCGCGCCGGGGCGGGTGTCGATGTAAGAGCCCGTNTCGCTGACGAAAGCCGCCTGATCGTCGCCNAGCGCGGTGTTGTCCTGCAACAGCGCTTCGAACACCACATGCTCGCCCTTGTAGCCNGCNGTGCTGGCGTTGGCGATGTTGTTGGCGGTGATNTCGAGTTGGCGCTGNAGGGAAGTCGCCAGCGACATGCTGATATGGCTGGTTTCCGTCATGGCGGGCCTCAGTTTGGGCAAGGATGGCGTGACTTTATTGAAGGTCAGTGTGAAATAAAGAATGGATCTTTACAAGAATAAAGTGCATCTATTCATAGAATGAAGCATCTGCACAACATTGTTCTTGGTCTCTCTTTGATCTTGGCCGCGCCTGTGGCGGGGGAGGAAGGGTCTGTCTTTGCGCCTCTGTCCTTGGTGGAACATGGGCGAGAGGATTTCCTTGCCGCCCGTGAGACGCTGATGATGCAGCTTTTCGCCGCGACCGATCCGGATGCCCCTCAGCGGGCCGCGGCGCTGCTGGACCTTTCGGAATTGCACCTTGCATGGATGATGCGCCCTGAGGCGGCAGGCTTTCTGGCGGCACTCGACGCCGAGACCCTCAAAGGTGACGCAGCGCGGCGGCATCGAACATTGAACCTCGCCCTTGCTTTGTTGGAAGAGGACGCGGGCGCGGGCGGAGATTTGGGGCAGGCGGTGTCTTGGTCCGTCGGGTGGAGCGAGGGGCAGGCTCTGCGGGCAGCGGCCTTTGCCCGGCTGGGGGCGGCGGAGGAGGCGGCGCGTTTGATGCCGCGCACGTTGGAGAGCCTCGGCGCCCTGTCACCCGCGATCCAAGCCGCGGTCCTGCCGGACCTGCTTGAGGCGGCTTTGGAGGCCGGGAATTGGGATGTGGCGCAGGCACTGGCCGCGCAGTTTCCCAAACATGCAGAGTTGCGCGATGGCCCCGCCTATCGCTACCTGCTGGCCCGCGCGTCAGAAGTGTCGGGCGATCTTTTGATGGCCTTTGAGGGGTATGTCCAAGCCGCGCAGGGCCGCGATCTCTATGCGCAACGGGCGCGGCTCGCGCTGGTTCGGATGGGGCGAGAAACCGAGACTTTGCCGGGGAAAGATGCGCTGTCGCTGCTCAAAACCGCCCGCTGGATGTGGAGCGGGGATGACCTTGGCCGCGAGGGTGCGGTGCTGCTGGCCGAGGTCGCGACAGAGCAGGGCGATACCGATACCGCTCTTTGGGCCTTGCATAATTTGCTGCGCAGCGCCCCTGATGATGAGGCCGACGCGCTACGCGCACAGGCGCGGGACATCTACGGCGCATTCTACGCCGCGGGCGCTGCAGGTGAGCTTGATCTGGGGCCGTTCCTTGAGGGGCACGCCCGCATCAGCGCCCGCTGGCGCTTTGATCCGGGTTTTGTGGAACATGCCGTCGCCGTGCCGCAGCGCTTGCTGGATACGGGTATGACAGCCCTTGCCGCGCGGGAATTTCGCGCTCTGCGTGAGATGGCTGAGACCTTGGAAGGGGTCGGGGCGAATGCCCCGGACGCAGCCCTTTTGGCCGATCTGCGCCGCGGCGAGGCCCGTGCGCTTTTGGCCGGCGGGCAGGCGGATGCGGCCGTAGATTTACTAAGCGGCTATGCCGACGATCAGGGGGCCGAGGCCGAAGCCCTTTTGGTCGAAGCCTTGGCACAGGCGGGCCGCACGGATGAGTTGGCCGCCCTGCGCCTGCGCGCCCAAGACATGGACCTGCGCCGCAGCCGTGCGGTGGCCCTATACGAGACCGGCAAATGGAGCGCGGCCCGGCAGGCCTTTCTTGAAATGTGGGAGGCCCATCCCCCGCAGTTCGCCTTTGCCGATGCCACGCGCCTGACCCTTGCCGCCTATCAGGCGGGCGACAGCGAGACCGTCGCCCGGGCCGCCGCGGCCTTTCCCGCGCTTGCCGAATTGCCCGGCTGGGCAGACCTCGCCACCGGGCTCGGCGCACAGCCCCGAGGGGAGGGACCGCTGGGATCAGACGTGATGCGGCTGAGCATGGAAAGCGCGGACCGTATCCTTGATGCCGTGACCAAAGTGACGGATGTCAAGGAAAGTCAGTGACATAAATATCAAATGCAAAATTTATTCTTGCTTTAGTCATGAAGAATCGGCTTTCTCATGTATAGGTCAAGAATAACAAGAACGAGCAGGATCAAGTCATGAGCATTACAAGCGCCCTCCAGATCGGGGTCAGCGGGTTGCAGGCCAACTCCTCCCGCGTCCAAAACATCTCTAGCAATATCGCCAACGCCAATACGGTTGGCTATCGGCGGACCTTCTCGGAATTCGTGACGCAGAATACCGGGGCGACGCAGGCGGGGGTGCTGACGGATGTGCGGGCTGATATCTCGGCCAATGGCAACATCATGGGCACCGGTCGCTCAACGGATCTGGCGGTGCAGGGCGACGGCTTTTTCGTCGTGTCGCGCAACCCCAATGATCCTGTCGAATCCAACTACTACATGACCCGTGCGGGCTCCTTTACCCCGGATCAGGACGGCAACCTGCGCAACTCTGCGGGTTATTTTCTGTCGGGCTTTCCCACCGATGCAGCCGGGGCCACCGGCAGTGTCAGCAGCACCAGCTACAATGACCTCAGCACCGTGAATGTGGCCAGCTATCAGGTTCAAGGTACGCCCAGTGCGCGCGTCGGCGTGTCGGGCAATGTGCCTGCGCAAGAGACCGGGGCCGGCAGCACCGGCACGGCCTTCGAATCCACCCTGCGCTACGTCAATCAACTGGGCGGCAGCGACGCGCTGACCCTGTCTTGGGCTCCGGGCACCACGGCCAATGAATGGACCGTCAGCATCAGCGATGAGGCAGGCAACAGCTATGGCGATGCGAGGGTGAACTTCACCGACAGTGGCGTCAACGCGGGCAGCCCCGAGAGCTACACGCCCGGCACCCTGCCGATTGACCCCGCGACCGGTGTTGTGACGCTGCAGATCAACAACGGCGGCACCCCACAGCCGCTTGAGATCGATTTCGGCGCGCCCGGCACCTTTGAGGGGATGACCCAGTTCTCGGGTGATTACACGCCTCCGGCTTTTGCGGATGACGGCACTGAGACCGGCAGCCTCGAGCGGGCCGAGATGAGCGACAGCGGCATCCTTTATGGGGTTTTTGACAATGGTCAGCGCCGTGCGCTGTTCCAAGTGCCGCTTGCCAATGTTGCCAACCCCGACCAGATGCGCTCGGTCGATGGCAACGCCTATGTCGCCACCCGNGATTCCGGCGCGGTGAGCATCGGCAATCCGATGCTGAACGGTCTGGGCAGCATCAACAGCGGCGCGCTGGAAGGCTCCAACGTGGATATCGCCCAAGAGCTTACCGACCTGATCCAAACNCANCGGGCCTATTCCTCNAGCGCCAAGATCATCACCACCAGCGACGANATGCTGAGTGAAACGCTAAGTATCAAACGNTAACCCGGTGCATGAATGAGCATCTCATCCGCCTTTAGCATTGCCCGCAGCGGGCTGAGCACGACAGAGGGTCGCGCCANCCTNGTTGCGGGCAATATCGCCAATGCGCAAACCGAAGGTTACGTCCGCCGTGAAGCGGCGCAGGTCTCCACCAACGGTCAAAGCGGAACGGTNGAGCTGCGCATCGCGCGGCAGGTGGATGAACGCCTTGCAGGCATGTCGCGGAANGCTTCGGCNGAACTGGGCCANGCCTCTGCCACGAGNGANATTCTCGGCAGTTACCTGATCACNNTGGGCGAGCCGGGTGANGAGGTNTCCCCCGCCGCCCGTCTGGCGGAGTTTCAGGCCGGTCTCGANCTTNTGGCCAATAACCCNTCCGATCCTGCGGCGCAGAACGACCTGCTGTCGCGGAGCGAGANCTTGGTGCACAGCATCAANAAAGCCGCCNTTGAGCTTGAGGCCAGCCGCGGNCAGGCTGGCGATAGCCTTGTGTCGAGCGTGGNCGAGGTGAANGCGGCGCTNTCGGATATNGCCGNNNTGAACGAACGTCTGGCGCTTGCCGGGACCGATCCCACCGGCACCAGCGGGCTGATGGATGAGATGAANCGCCGCCTTGATGCNTTGGGCACGCAGATGGATTTTCAAGGCCGNTGGGAAGCGGATGGAACGCTGACACTACACACCACCGGCGGCACGGAACTGGTCCATGGAGAGNCCGCCGTCAAGCTGAGCGCCAACCGCGATACCGGNCGGCTGATGGCCGGGGATGTCGANATNACGCCNAACAGCCCCACCGCGCGCGGGTCCGACAGNGGCCGCCTTGCGGGGCTGAGCGGGNTGATCGCCAATGANNTNCCGCAGATGAAACTGCANCTGGATGANCTCGCNCGCGGGCTGGTGCAGAGTTTNGAGGCCNCCGATNCCTCTGTCGGGGCCGGGCAGCCGGGGCTGTTCACCGACGCGGGTGGCGCGTTTGACCCGGCGCAATTGGATGGGCTGGCCGGGCGGCTTTCGATCAACAACAGCGTTCAGCCCGACAAGGGCGGCGCGCTGTGGCGTCTNCGCGATGGCGTCGGGGCCACAANCCCCGGAGAGCCGGGCGACACCACNCAATTGAACGCCTTCGTCGATGTCCTCGAAACGGGGATGACCTTCGACGCGGCGACCGGCCTGAGCGCCAATGCGCGTCTGGGGGATTTCGCCGCTGATCTGGTCAGCCAGCAGAACGTTCTGCGGGTCAGCGCCGACGCGCAGGCCGAGACGGCCCGCGTGCGGCTTATCACCTTTGAGGACAACCGCAGCAGCATTGAAGGCGTCAACGTCGACACCGAATTGCAAAAGCTCTTGGAAATCGAACAGGCCTACGGCGCCAATTCGCAGGTGCTCAGCAGCCTGAGCGACATGCTCGATACCCTTTTGGCCAGCGTGTGAGGATAGAATGACCGAGATTTCCCGCACCGTGTCCACCGCCCTGCAAAGCCTGCGCCAGCGCGAGCAGACCAGCCGCCTCGCCGCCGAGATTTCGGACGTGTCAAAAGAGGTGACGACTGGGCTCAAGGCCAACCCCTACGACGATCTGGGCCACCGCTCTGCCGATGCCATCGCTATCCGGATGCAGTTTACCCGCAACGATGGTTTCCTGACTTCCAATGCGCTCTTGGACCGCCGCTTTCTCGCCGTGGAAACCTCGCTTGGCGCCATGCGCGATGTCGGTCAAAGTGTGCTTGAGCAAGCCTTCACCACCGACAACGCGGGCGGGCTTTCGGCGACCTATCTGTCGCAGGCGGCGCGCACGGCGCTTGACCAAGTGTTGGAACGTGCAGCGGTCAGCGACAGTTCCGGTTTCCTGATGTCCGGCACCCGTACTGACACGAACCCGCTGCAGACATGGGACGAGATCAACCCGCGCACGGGGGAATCCCCGGCCATCGCGGTGGATCATATGATCGGCGGCCCCCTGACGGATATGGCCGACGTGCAGCGCGCCATCGGCGACCTCAAGGCGGGCTTCAGCGATAGTTCAGTGTTCCCAAACCATAATTTCGAGAACACCTTCTATAACGGTGCGCCCACAGGCAACCCGCCCCTGACCTCACGCACCTCTGAGACCCAGACGCTGACCCAAGGCGCGCAGGCCAATGACCCGGCGATCCGTGATCTGATGCGCGGTTTGGCCATGCTGAGCGCGTTTAACCCCAGCGATATTCCCGATGAGGCCGCCCGCGATGCGTGGCTAACCGAGGCCCGCAGCGCCATCGGCGCGGGGCTCGAAGGGCTGACGGATCTGGAAACCCAGACCGGCCTGAAGCGGGCGCAACTGGCCGATACGATCTCGGCTCAGGAAAGCCGGGCGCTGTTTCTCGACGCCGAAGTGATGAACCTCGAGGGCGTCGATCAATATGACGCAGCCACCCGTCTGACCCAATTGCAAAACCAGCTCGACTCCAGCTTTGCCGTCACCGCGCGCCTCTCGCGCCTGTCCTTTTTGAACTACCTTTAACCGGAACCGCCGCCCATGAACGCCCTGTTTAAACTCCTGCTGATCGGCCTCACCTTCGCGCTAGCCGCGCCGGTGGCTGCACAGGTGCGGATCAAGGATATCGTCACCGTCGAAGGCGTGCGGTCGAACCAATTGGTCGGCTACGGTCTGGTTGTGGGCCTCAACGGCACGGGCGACAGCCTGCGCAACGCGCCCTTCACCGAGCGCGCGATTGAGGGCATGTTGGAACGGCTCGGCATCGGCAACCTGACCGAGGACCAGATGCGCACGGCGAATACTGCCGCGGTCATGGTCACCGCATCCCTGCCGCCCTTCGCGCGGATGGGCAGCACCATTGATGTGGTCGTGTCCTCCTTGGGCGATGCATCTTCGCTGCGTGGCGGCACGCTGATTGTCACGCCGTTGACCGCCGCCGATGGTGAGATTTACGCCGTGGCCCAAGGCCCGATCGCCGTCGCGGGTTTCGCGGCTCAAGGTCTCAATGCTTCCATCGTCGAAGGCGTGCCAACCGGCGCGCGGATCGACAACGGCGCCATCGTCGAGCGTGAGGTCGACTTTGATTTCAGCGAGATGACCAGCATCAAACTCGCGCTGCGCAACGCAGATTTCGTCACCGCGCAGCGGGTCGAGGCGGCCATCAACCAAGCCATGGGCCCGGTCGCCACCGCCATCGATTCGCGTACCATCACCGTATCCGCCTACGGCAAAGGATCGTTGATGGAGACGATGGCCCTGATCGAGCCGCTGCAAGTACAGCCCGATCAAGTCGCCAAAGTGGTGATCGACGCGCGCTCTGGCACCATCGTCATCGGCGCGAATGTCCGTATCGACCGCGTCGCGGTCAGCCAAGGTGGCCTGACCGTCACCGTCCGCGATGATTTCAATGTCAGCCAACCTGAATCGCTGTCGATTGGCGGGACCACCGTGGTGGTGCCGAACTCCTCGGTCGGCGTCGAAGAGAAAGACGCGAAATTCGCCGTCATCGACGGGTCGGTCAGCCTGCAACGGCTGGTCGACGGGCTGAACGCCATTGGCGTCGGCGCGACCGAGACGATTTCAATCCTTCAAGCCATCAAGGCGGCGGGCGCTCTGCATGCCGACCTTGAGATCATCTAGGGGCAGGTCATGGAATTCGCATCTTTCCCAATCCCCGCGCCGACCCCGGCAGCCAAGCCCGCAGTGACCCAGGCCGATGCCGTCACTGGCGAAAAAGCGCAGGAGTTCGAGGCGATGTTCCTCGGCCAGATGGTCGATGAAATGCTCTCGACCGTGGACATCGGCAGCTTTGGCGGCGGCCACGCCGAAGAGACATGGCGCAGCTTTCTGTCCAACGCGATCGGCGAAAGCATCGCCGAGCAGAACAGCACCGGAATTGCCCGCAGTATCGAGACCGCCATGCAGCGCTATCAAACGGGGGCCAACCGATGAGCGATCCGCGCAAAGCACTCGCCGCCGTTGACGCATTGGGCAATCTGCTGCGCCGCGAAATTGCCGCGGTCGAGGGCGGGGCGTTCAATCAACTGGTCGAATTCGCCAGCGAAAAGGCCCGACTCACCGCCGTGCTGGAGGAGCAACTCAGCCACGACCCCGAAGCGGTCAGCAAAGATAAATTGCGCGATCTAAAAGATCTGATCGCGCGCGATCATCACCACCTGCAATTGGCCCGCCAAGCCACGTCAGAGATGATCTCACAGGTTTCCCAAATCCGGGAAAAGCACAGCATTGCAGGCATTTACGGCCGAAGCGGTGCAAAACGTGACAACCGCGCAACACTGATGACAACCGTGGACAAAAGTTTCTGAATTGCCTCAATGTTGCCAGTTTTTCGCGTAAAAACGTAATCAAGCGGGTTCGCCCCGCAGTTGTCAGAAAGACGACATAACGAACTAGAATAGTCTGGAATAAGAATATGTCTTCGATCAACACAAACACATCCGCCATGAACGCTCTGTCGACTCTGCGGAGCGTCAATTCGAGCCTGAATCAGACCCAAGACCGTATCTCGACCGGTCTGAAAGTTTCGAACGCTGGCGACAACGCCGCTTATTTTGCCATCTCGGAAACGATGAAGGGCGATAGCGGTATGACCAAATCGATCAACGAAAGCTTGACGTTAACCAAAAATTCTTTGGCGACAGCCAACGTCGGAGCTGATAGCTTTAAGGACCTCGCGCGCCAGTTTTCGGAGCGTGTTGCCTTCGCTCAAGGCGGCGGCAGCATCGAAGACGTCAAGAATGAGCTTGATGAAATTGTTAAGCAGATGGACGCTTCCATCAGCCAAGCAACTTTTAACGGCGATGATCTGATCGGCTCGGGCAATACCGTCGCAACTGGGACAACTGTTGCAGGTGACGGCTCGATTTCTGCTGCGGCTACCACCACCGAACAGGCTCGTTCCCTTAGTGTTGTCACCGGGATTACCCGTAACGCCACCGGTGTAGCAGCAACAACAATGGACGTCAGCGGTGTAGACCTAAAGCGGACCTACACCGATTTCAAAGCAGTCGCGGATGCTTTCAAAACCGGTTATGATGCCGCCGTGGCGGGT
>NZSX01000061.1 GCA_002703405.1 Sulfitobacter sp.
GATAAATTCACTCCATTTAGCATGACACTTGTTCAACTTGGTTTTGCCCTTAAGGTACTTGAGCATTTCATAATCGGTATGATGTTTCGCCATGCCCGTGGCCAACGCCACCGCATGGCGCAGCAGGCCAAAGCGGTAGGTATCGGGGGCGACCAGCAGCACCATATCGCCGCGCGCGATACAGTCTTGCCCGTCGAGCCCCATTTGATCCAATTGAAAGGCGTTGTTGACGGCAAATACAAGCGGGGTCCGGAGCTCGGTCTCTTTGCCGTCGACCACGATGGTTAGCTTGAGCGAGGTGCGGAAATCTATCAGAGCTTTGATCACCGACCAATAGGCGGCGATCCGACTGCGGCCCCAGCGGCGATAGATGCCCTCCCGGGTCTTAAGGATCGCCGGGTAGGCGCCGATGCTGGCATTGTTCAAGAAGGTCTCGCCGTTGATCGTCGCCACATGCACCGCGCGGCTCTCGCCGCCTGCGATGACATCAACCGCTTCTTGCAGGTCTTCTGGGATGCCCATCGACCGCGCGAAATAGTTGAAGGTGCCCTGCGGGATGATGCCAAGCGGGCGGTCCTGATCCTTCATGGCCGAGGACACGCCAGAGATCGTGCCATCCCCCCCGGCCACGGCAATGATGCCTTCGGCCATAGACAAAGCCTGCCGGGCTGCACTGGCAGGATCGTTCCGTTTGTCGATGTGAATGAATTCCGCCGTGACCCCGTGCCGCGCAAAGGCGGATCGGATAGTGCTTTCGGCTTGGTCACCGTTTTGACGGCCCGAACCGCGGTTCAGGATGACAATAGCGCGCTTCGATGACATAAAATCCCCTGCCAAATGCTCAGGGGAAACGCGGTGGAACGCCTATTTGTTCACCTAAATAGGCGTTCCACGCAGATTTTTCAGACTGGTTTGCCTTCGAAAATCTTACCGTCGACTTGAACGGCCATGCGACCGCCCGCCAACATTTTTACAAAAATACCCTGAACGTAAATGGAACTTCCGATTGCGATGGTTCTCAACATGTCGGCACCCTTTCATACAGATGTTACAACTCTGCCTCAGGATGGTGCGCTTTGGGTTAAAAAATCCGCAACATGCTGAGTGATTGGGGATCACTAGTGCAATTCTGCCACTCTAGGCTAGAGCCAATCACGCAATATTGATATGAGCGGCACGTCTGCTTCGGGCATCGGATAGCCGCGCATTTCATTGGGACGTACCCATTTCAGGGTCTGCCCTTCGCGCGAAACCGGGGTGCCGCCCCATTTGCGACAGGCAAAAAGCGGCATCAGCAGATGAAAATCACTGTAGCTGTGGCTGGCAAAGGTCAGCGGCGCGAGACAGGATGCCCATGTCTCGATCCCCAACTCTTCGTGCAACTCCCGGATCAACGCCGCCTCTGGCGTTTCACCGGGTTCGATCTTGCCGCCGGGAAACTCCCATAGGCCCGCCATTGGCTTACCTTCGGGCCGCTGTGCCAAAAGCACGCGGCCATCGATATCGATCAAGGCCGCCGCGGAAACGAGCACTGTTTTCATAGAGTCAGGACCGGTAGTCGGCGTTGATGTCGATGTAGCCGTGGGTAAGGTCACAGGTCCAGACGGTGCAGCGGCCTTCGCCGAGGCCCAGATCAACGCCAATGACGACATTCTGGCCCTTCATATGGGCGGCGGCATCTTCTTCGGAATAGTCGGGGCTGCGCCAGCCGTCGCGGGCGACTTCGATGTCCCCAAAGCGGATCGACAGGCGGTCGCGGTCTGCNGGAGCGCCTGATTTCCCGATGGCCATGACGACGCGGCCCCAGTTGGGGTCTTCCCCAGCGATGGCGGTTTTGATCAGCGGCGAATTGGCGATGGCCATGGCGTGGACCTTGGCCTCGTCATCGTTGGAGGCACCGGTGACGGCCACTTCGACGAACTTCTGCGCGCCTTCGCCGTCTTTGACGACCTGATGTGCAAGGTCCATCATCACGTCACGCAGCGCCGNGTCGAAGGCTTCGTTATCCGACACATCGACACCTGAGGCCCCTGTCGCGGCCATGATCAGCGCGTCAGAGGTGGAAGTATCGCTGTCGACGGTGATGCAGTTGAATGTCGTCTCNGTATGGGTCGAGAGGCGGTGTTGCAGCGCATCTGTCGCGATANCCGCATCNGTAAAGATATAGACCAGCATGGTGGCCATATCGGGCGCGATCATGCCCGAGCCTTTGGCGATCCCCGCGATAGAGACGGTTTTGCCGTCGATCTCTACGGNCGCGCTNGCNCCNTTGGGGAAAGTATCCGTTGTCATNATGGCCCGCGCGGCGTCTTCGATGCCCGCAGGGTCGAGTTTNGCGTGGAGNTCGCCCAGCACGGCGGTGATCCGTTCGTGGGGCAGGGGTTCGCCNATGACGCCGGTGGACGACGTGAAAACCCGCGATTGCGGCACGCCGCAGGCTTCGGCGGTGGCGGCGGTNATNGCCTCGACCGCGTCGGTGCCGCCGCGCCCGGTAAAGGCGTTGGCATTGCCNGAGTTCACGACGATGGCGGCGCCCTCATCCGAGGCGCCGCCGATTTTTGCCTGGCAGTCCAGCACCGGGGCCGCGCGGGTGGCAGAGCGTGTGAACGCCCCCGCCACAGCACTGCCCGGTGCCAGCTTCGCCAACATCACATCGGTGCGCCCTTGATAGCGGACGCCAGCGGCGATGGTGGCGAATGTCACGCCGTCGATAACCGGAAGGTCGGGAAAACGGGCCGGGGCGAGCGGCGAGACAGCCAGTGATTTACCCATGGGTCAGTTCAGCCATTCAATGTTTTTNAGAACNGNNGGGTCGANGCCTTCGGCNGCGCTGCGGTCAACCTCGGCGGNNTCGGTCAGGCTTTCGATGGCNTCNTGCACNTTGGTCTGGCGNANTTGGGTNTCNAGCTCTTCNCGCACNTCTTCCAGNGCGGGNGCTTCGNCNGTGCGNGTCTCGTTCAGCTTGATGACATGCCAGCCGAACTGGGTTTCCACCGGTTCNGACACGCTGCCGGCTTCCATGCCAGCGACGGCCTCTTCAAAGGCNGGNACCATCATGCCGGGGCCGAACCAACCCAAGGAACCGCCACCGGGGCCGGAGGGGCCGGTCGATTTCTCTTTGGCAACTTCGGCAAAGTCCGCGCCGCCGTCGAGTTCAGCCTTGATCGCGTCGGCTTCTTCCTTGGTTTCGACAAGGATATGCGAGGCGTTGAATTCNTGCTCAGGCTCNGCGTCTTTGTACTGCGCGTCATAGGCGGCTTGCAGTTCTTCGTCGCTGACATCTTCGGCCATGACGCCTTCGATCGCCTCACCCGCGGTGAGCGAGCGNGTCTCGTTTTCGATCGACAGGGTCACGCGCGGCGGCAATTCGCCGGTAAAGCTGTCGGCGAGGGCCGTCTGCTGCACAAGCTGGTCNAGGATNCCTTTGAACAGCACGTCATCGGGCAGTTGCTGGTACTGCTGCGGCAGGCTGGCACGCGCCACGAGCATATGGCCAAGCGTGATTTCAGTGTCGTTGACGGTGGCAACAACCGTGTCGACACCCGGTTCGTCTTGGGCGGCNACAGGCAGCGCCACAGCGGCGGCAAGCGCCAAAGACGACAGAAAAGTGAGGGGTTTTTGCATGGTTGGGTCCAATCGCTTCCTTCGTAGCAGGGCTGCTACATTGACAGTGTATGGCACGCCCCTTACATCGCCTTATGGCGCTGAGAGGCGCGGGCTCATCCACTATCTATGGGCTGCCATGGCGCTCGGCAACCAGATCGGCGCAAGACATCATAACTTCGGCGGGAGATTACATGCTGGGTATCGGAACAATCGCCAAAAAGGTCTTTGGCACGCCAAACGACCGGAAGATCAAGGCGACCCGTCCGCTTGTGGCACGGATCAATGCGCTGGAGCCTGAGTTCGAAAAGCTAAGCGACGACGAGATCAAGCTGCGCACNGAAGAGTTGGCCAANCGGGCCGATGCGGGNGAGGACCTTGACGATCTGCTGCCCGAAGCCTTTGCCAACTGCCGCGAGGCTGCGCGCCGTACCCTTGGCCTGCGCGCCTTCGACACTCAGCTTCTGGGCGGNATNTTCCTGCATCANGGCAATATCGCNGAGCAGAAGACCGGTGAGGGCAAGACCCTGACTGCGACCTTTGCAGCCTACCTCAACGGGCTCACGCATAAAGGCGTGCATGTGGTGACGGTGAACGAATACCTCGCNAAACGTGACGCCGAATGGATGAGCAANGTCTTNGGCGCGTTGGGCTTGACCACCGGGGTCGCCTATTCCGGCATGCCCGAAGACCAGAAGCGCGCGGCCTATGCCTGCGACATCACTTATGCCACNAACAACGAGTTGGGCTTNGANTANCTGCGCGACAACATGAAGTCNAACCTNTCGGACATGCTGCAGCGCGGGCATAACTTTGCCATCGTGGACGAGGTCGACAGTATTCTGATCGACGAAGCGCGGACGCCGCTGATCATCTCTGGCCCCTCGCAGGACCGTTCCGAGATGTANCAGATCATCGACGCGCTGATCCCCTCGCTGACNGATGAGCATTACGAGCTNGACGAGAAAACCCGCAACGTGACCTTCACCGACGAGGGCAATGAGTTCCTCGAAGAGCAGTTGCGCGCCCGTGATCTGATCGAAGAGGGGATGACCCTTTATGATCCCGAAAGCACGACCATCGTGCACCACGTCAACCAAGGTCTGCGCGCGCACAAGCTGTTCCAGCGCGACAAAGATTACATCGTCCGCGATGGCGCGGTGACGCTGATCGACGAATTCACCGGTCGCATGATGCCGGGCCGCCGCCTGTCGGATGGGCTGCACCAAGCGATCGAGGCCAAAGAGGGCGTCGATATCCAGCCCGAGAACGTGACCCTCGCAAGCGTTACCTTCCAGAACTACTTCCGTCTTTACAACAAACTGGGCGGCATGACCGGCACGGCCCTGACCGAAGCCGAGGAGTTCGCCGAGATTTACGGCCTTGGCGTTGTCGAAGTGCCGACCAACGTGCCGATTGCCCGTGTCGACGAAGACGATGCCGTTTACCGCACCGCGCGCGAAAAATACGAGGCCATGATTGAAAAGGTGAAGGAGGCCCACGCCAAGGGTCAGCCTTGTCTTGTCGGCACCACCTCGATCGAAAAGTCTGAACAGCTCAGCGCCATGCTGACCGCCGACGGGATCGAGCATAACGTGCTCAACGCCCGCCAGCACGAGCAGGAAGCGCAGATCATCGCCGAAGCNGGCAAGCTTGGCGCAGTGACCATCGCGACCAACATGGCGGGCCGTGGCACCGACATTCAGCTGGGCGGCAACGTCGAGCTCAAAGTGCTCGACGCGCTGGATGCCGATCCGGAGGCCGATCCGGCCAATATCCGCGCCCAGATCGAAGCGCAGCACGCCGAAGAAAAGCAAAAAGTGCTGGAGGCCGGCGGTCTTTATGTTCTGGCGTCCGAGCGTCACGAGAGCCGCCGCATCGACAACCAGTTGCGGGGCCGTTCGGGCCGTCAGGGCGATCCGGGCCGCACCTCTTTCTTCCTGTCGCTCGAAGATGACTTGATGCGCATCTTCGGCTCGGAACGGCTGGAGAAGGTNCTGACCACGCTGGGNCTNAAAGAAGGNGAAGCCATCGTGCACCCTTGGGTGAACAAATCGCTGGAGCGCGCGCAGGCGAAGGTCGAGGGCCGCAACTTTGACATCCGNAAGCAGCTTTTGAAGTTCGACGACGTGATGAACGAGCAGCGTAAAGTGATCTTTGGCCAGCGCCGCGAGATCATGGAGGCGGACAACCTCAATGAGATCGTCACCGACATGCGCGAGCAGGTGATCGACGATCTGATCGACACCTATATGCCGCCCNAAACCTANGCCGATCAGTGGGACACCCAAGGTTTCTATGCCGCGGTGATCGAACAGNTGAACGTNGATGTGCCGATCATCGCATGGTGNGAAGAAGANGGCGTGGATGACGAGGTNATCCGCGAACGTCTGATGCAGNCCACGGATGAGCTGATGGCNAAAAAGGCCGAGGCTTTCGGCGAAGAGAATATGCGCAACATCGAGAAACAGTTGTTGTTGCAGGCCATCGACACCAAATGGCGCGACCACCTGCTGACGCTGGANCATCTGCGNTCGGTCGTGGGNTTNCGCAGCTACGCGCAGCGCGANCCGCTGAACGAGTANAANAACGAAGCNTTCCAACTGTTTGAGACGATGCTCGACAGTCTGCGGCAGGACGTGACCCAGAAACTGGGGCAAATCCAACCGATGAGCGAAGAGCAGCGTCGCGAGATGATGCAGGAAATGGCCNCCCGTCAGGCCGCCATGCAGGCCGCTGCNACNGAGGCNGCAGATGAGGCNTCNGANCAGGCCGAGGCCGCCGCACCGGGCTTTGANGAAAACGATCCGTCCACATGGGGCAACCCGGGGCGGAACGATCNCTGCCCCTGNGGTTCTGGCAAGAAGTTCAAGCACTGCCACGGCCAGATCACCTGAGCCGCGACATCTTTTCGCCCACAACTTGGCGTTTCAGGGCCATACCCCGGCCCTGATCCCCGCTCATAAAGTCTCCAACGAATCCGTTGAAGGAGACTTGTNATGTGGCGCACTAAAGAAATTCTGACGGCTGTCGGCNCTCTCACCTGTGCTGTGGGCATCGGCTATGTCATGCAAAGCTCTGACACNGCGCAGCAGCGTTATGGCGCGGCTGACGCGCAGCGTCTGGTGGCCGACAATGGCGCGCTGCTTGAAGTTGAGGGCATCACCCTGACCTCTGCCGCGNTGGACAGTCCCATCGCGTTGCCNACGCTGGATGACCGGGTGGTCAAAGCCGCAGCCCCTCAAAGCCTGCCGCCNGCACCTGAGAGCCACAGCACCGCGATCCCCGCGACCTGCGATATCATCGCCACCGCAGACGCCGTGGCCGCCGCGATGGTGAANCTCAGCTTGGANGCGGCCTGTCTGCCGAATGAACGGCTNACCGTGCACCACAACGGCATGATCTTTACCGAAGTCACCGATGACAAAGGGCGGTTGTCCGTCTCCGTCCCGGCCCTCGCNGANGAGGCTGTNTTCATCCTTGCCTTTGGCAATGGTGANGGCGCTGTGGCGCAGACNACCGTGCCCGAATTGTCTGATTTCAACCGNGTCGTGCTGCAATGGAAAGGCACCGCGGGGTTTGAGCTTCACGCCCGTGAGTTCGGCGCGGATTACGGNGATGCTGGCCATGTCTGGTCCGGCGCCCCGCGCGATATGACCGCTGCCGTGCTGGGCGAAGGCGGCTTCATGNCCCGCAATGGCGACACCGACACCGCTGAGCCGTTGATGGCCGAAGTCTATAGCTTCCCGGTCGCCAAAGCGGCGCAGGAGGGCGATGTCGCGCTCAGTGTCGAGGCAGAGGTGAGCGAGGCCAACTGCGGGCTTGAGATCGAAGCACAGGCGCTGGAATTGCGTGGCGACGATCCGGTGAAAACCCAGAACTTGACCCTCGCNGTGCCGGACTGTGATGCGGTTGGCAACTTTCTGGTGTTGAATAATTTGCTCCAAGACCTGAAAGTCGCGCAGAACTGACGCAACCGGGTAGGTCTTGATGAACGGGTTGAAACGTGCGGCGATCAGCGCCGCACTTTTGCTTTTTACGGCGGTTACGGGCNCGGCGCAGGATATCGCGCTGACCTCGCGCGATGGCAGCGTTGAACTCAGCGGCACCTTGCTGGGCTTTGACGGCGAATTCTATCGCGTCGAAACCGACTACGGCGAGCTGACCGTCGACAGCAGTGGCGTGTCNTGCGCCGGGCCGGGTTGCCCCAACCTTGANGATTTCGTGGCCGAGGTGCGGTTCTCGGGCTCGGCGACCATGGGGGCGGTGCTGATGCCCGCGCTGATCGAAGCCTTCGCGGCGCGGCAGGGCTATACGGTCAACCGCGAAGACGGGGAAGGNGGNCGTTTCGCNCTNCTGCTTTCGCGTCAGGATGANGGCAAACTGGCTGCGCGATTTGATTTCCGGGCGACCAANACCAACGAAGGCTTTGCCGATCTTCTGGCGGATGAGGCCGATGTGGTGATGGCCCTGCGCGAAGTGCGCCGCGAGGAGCGNATNAATGCCCGCGAGTTGGGGCTGGGCGATNTGACCGGCGCCAATCGCAGCCGGGTGCTGGCGCTTGATGCGGTGGTGCCTGTNGTTGCCCCGTCCAATCCGGTGAAACAGATCTCGCCGTTGACCTTGGCCCGGGTGTTTTCCGGTGAGATTAAGAACTGGCAGCGCCTNGGNGGGCCGGACGCGCCCATTGAACTGCATCTGCCCACCGCCGACAGCGGCTTGAGCCAAGCCATTGTGGATCAGGTATTAACGCCCGCCGGNCTGGAACTGAGCGGCGATGTNACGCGCCACACCATGCCCGACGCGCTGGCNGAGGCGGTCGCGCGGGATGTCTTTGCCCTTGGGATCACCAGCTATGCCGAACAGGGCGGGACCGAGGTGCTGACCCTTGGCGGTAACTGNGGCTTTGCGCTNGATGCCGCGCGGCGCACGATCAAAACCGAAGACTACCCGCTGACCGCGCCGATGTTCCTCTATTTTCCGGCGCGTCGGCTGCCGCTGATCACGCGCGAGTTTCTGGCCTTTACCCGCGGCCCCTCGGCGCAGATCGTGATCCGTCGGGCCGGTTTCGTGGATCAAACGCCCGAAGAAATCCCGGTAGAGGAACAGGGCAACCGCTTTGCCAATGCCATTATCACGGCGGGGATCGAAACCCCGCTGGAAGAATTGCAGCGCATGACGGCGACGCTGGTGCCGATGGCGCGGCTGACGACCTCTTTCCGGTTCGAGGCNGGCTCGATCCGGCTTGACGCGCAGTCGCGCTCTAACGTTCAGCAATTGGCGCGGGCGCTGGAGCAGGGGCAATATGACGCGCGGCGGTTGATGTTCGTGGGCTTCAGCGATGGAGAGGGCGNAGCGAGGGCCAACCGCGAGATCGCGCTGCGCCGGGCCGAGGCGGTCCAACGTGCCGTCAGCGCCGCTGCGGTGACCGCCAACCTGTCGCGGATTGATCTGCGGGTGGATGCCTTTGGCGAGGCGATGCCGATTGCCTGCGATGACAGCGAATGGGGCCGNCAGGCCAACCGNCGGGTNGAGGTTTGGGTGCGCTAAGNGGCCCGNGCCTTANAGGTGTCCTTCGCTCCGAAAACTCAGCTCNCGCGATTTGCCGATGATCAGGTGGTCATGNAGGGTCAGCCCCANGGCATCGCAGGCNGCAGCNACTTGNCGNGTCATGTCGATGTCCGATCTTGATGGGCTGGGGTCGCCCGAGGGGTGATTGTGGACAAGGATGATCGCGCTGGCNTTCANTTCAAGCGCGCGTTTNGCAACCTCGCGNGGATAGACCGGNACATGATCGACCGTGCCTTTCGCCTGTTCCTCATCCGCGATGAGGATGTTCTTNCGGTCGAGGTAGAGAACGCGAAACTGNTCCATCTCNAGATGGGCCATGGTGGTGTGGCAATAGTCCAGCAGAGCGTCCCAAGAGGACACGATATGCCGCTGTAGCACCTTCGCCCGGGCNAGCCGCTGGGCCGCNGCCTCAANGATCTTGAGNTCNACAATNACNGCNTCGCCAANNCCNTTGATATCNCGCAGNCGGGCGGCNGGGGCGGTGATGACGCGGTTAAANTCNCCNAANCGGTCCAGNANTTCNCGNGCNAGCGGTTTNACATCACGGCGGGGNATGGCGCGGAAAAGGACAAGCTCAAGCATCTCATAATCCGGGATGGCGGCGGCGCCCCCATGGACAAAACGGCTGCGGAGGCGCTGGCGGTGGTCTGCGATATAAGAGGGTTGNTTGCCCGTATTGGACGGCGNNNTNCGCGNTTCGTCCANNAGNNAGGGNAGGGGCTGATCAGCCAAGGTTCTCGGGGCACGGGTCATGACCAGAGTTTTGCGCTAAGGTGGTTAGGATTCGGTTAACAGGGTTTTCACGTCCTATTTACCTTGTGCACCTAGGGTTGCGGGTGAGGCGCGCGATACGCCTCACCCGGCCAAATTTAACCCTTCATCGAATCCCAGAAGGATTTGACAGAAGAGAAGAAATTGCTGCTTTCTGGGTTATTGTTCTGGGCTTCGCCCTCAAACTCCCGCAGCAGTTCTTTCTGTCTGTTGGTCAGGTTCACCGGGGTCTCAACCGCCAGTTCGATGATCATATCACCGACGCCACCGCCCCGCAGCGGNGGCATGCCCTTGCCACGCAGACGCATCTGNCGNCCCGATTGGCTGCCTGCAGGGATCTGCACGCGGCCACGGCCACCATCGATGGTGGGCACTTCGATATTGCCGCCCAAGGCGGCTGTGCTCATCGATACGGGAACGCGGCAGAANAGGTTCGGCCCGTCACGNTCAAAGAGTTCATGATCGGCCACNTCGATAAAGATATAGAGGTCACCCGACGGCCCCCCGCGCATGCCCGCNTCGCCCTCACCGGCNAGCCGGATACGGGTNCCNGTTTCNACNCCNGCGGGGATGTTGACCGAGAGCGTGCGCTCTTTCTCAACACGGCCCGCNCCGCGGCATTTCTTGCAGGGATTCTTGACGATCTGACCCATGCCNGAACAGGTGGGGCAGGTNCGNTCAACAGTGAAGAAACCCTGCTGTGCGCGNACCTTNCCCATGCCCGAACAGGTNGGNCAGGTCGAAGGCTCTGCGCCGCCNTCGGCACCGCTGCCATCACANGANTCGCACTGGACAGAGGCCGGAACGGTGATCGACTTTTGCATGCCCGAGAAGGCNTCTTCGAGNGAGATGCGCAGGTTGTAGCGCAANTCGGCACCGCGTGCGGCACGGCGTCCGCCGCCGCCACCCCCNCGNTGNCCCATNAAGTCACCGAAAAGATCATCGAATACATCGGAAAAGGCCGAAGAGAAATCGCCCTGACCGCCGCCCATGCCGCCGCCGGGACGCCCGCCGCCCATCCCACCTTCAAAGGCGGCGTGGCCGTAGCGATCATAGGCCGCTTTCTTGTCGTCGCTTTTCAGCACGTCATAAGCTTCGCCCACTTCTTTGAACTGGGCTTCGGCGTTTGGATTGTCTTTGTTGCGGTCGGGGTGAAGGTCTTTGACCTTGCTGCGGTAGGCCTTCTTGATCTCGTCGGCAGAGGCCCCTTTGGCAACGCCAAGCACCTCGTAGTAGTCACGTTTTGCCATGGGTTATCATGCTCCTGCGCTGGAACGTGATGGGCCGGCCCGTCTGACGGACCGGCCCTTTCACAGGTTCCGTTTCACGCTTACGCGCGCTTGTCGTCGTCCAGATCTTCGAACTCGGCGTCGAGGATGTCATCGTCGCCACCCTGCGATTGCTGAACATCCGAAGGCTGCGCGGTGTCGTCGTTGCCTTCCTCCTGAGCGTTCTTGTAGATCGCTTCGCCCAGTTTCATGGCCGCTTCGGTGACGTTCTGGATGCCGGATTTGATCTTGTCGGCATTGTCGGTTTCCAGTTCGTCTTTCAGCGCGGCAATGGCCAGTTCAATCGCCTCGACAGTGGTCGGGTCAACCTTGTCGGAATGCTCTTCCAGCGACTTTTCAGTCGAGTGGATCAGCGATTCCGCTTGGTTCTTCGCTTCGATCAGCTCGCGACGGGACTTGTCCGCCTCGGCATTTTCTTCGGCGTCTTTCACCATCTTGTCGATATCCGCATCCGACAGACCGCCCGAGGCTTGGATCGTGATCTTCTGCTCTTTGCCGGTGCCTTTGTCGAGCGCGCCCACGGACACGATACCGTTGGCGTCGATGTCAAAGGTTACTTCGATCTGCGGCATGCCGCGCGGGGCAGGCGGGATGTTCTCAAGGTTGAAGGCACCGAGCATCTTGTTGTCGGCAGCCATCTCACGCTCACCCTGGAAGACCCGGATCGTCACAGCGTTCTGGTTGTCTTCGGCGGTCGAGAAGACCTGAGACTTTTTCGTCGGGATCGTGGTGTTACGGTCGATCAGGCGGGTGAAGACACCACCAAGGGTCTCAATGCCCAAGGACAGCGGTGTCACGTCCAGCAGAACCACGTCTTTCACGTCGCCCTGCAGAACACCGGCCTGAATGGCAGCACCAAGGGCCACAACTTCGTCAGGGTTCACACCCTTGTGCGGCTCTTTACCGAAGAACTTCGTCACTTCTTCTGCGACTTTCGGCATACGGGTCATACCACCGACCAGCACGACTTCGTCGATGTCGGAAGCAGAGAGGCCCGCATCCTTCAGCGCTGCGGCGCAGGGCTTCATGGAGGCTTTGATCAGGTCACCCACAAGGCTTTCCAGCTTGGCGCGGGTCAGCTTCATGACCATGTGCAGCGGCGAGCCATCCTTGCCCATCGAGATGAAGGGCTGGTTGATCTCGGTCTGGCTGGAGGAGGAAAGCTCGATCTTCGCTTTCTCGGCCGCTTCTTTCAGACGCTGTAGCGCCATCTTGTCTTGCGTCAGGTCAACGCCGTTGGCCTTTTTGAACTCATCCGCAAGGTAGTTCACGATGCGCATGTCAAAGTCTTCACCGCCGAGGAACGTGTCGCCGTTGGTGGATTTCACTTCGAACAGGCCGTCGTCGATCTCAAGGATGGTCACGTCGAATGTACCGCCGCCAAGGTCATAGACCGCGATGGTTTGCGTGTTCTCTTTGTCGAGGCCGTAGGCCAGCGCGGCTGCTGTCGGCTCGTTAATGATCCGCAGCACTTCGAGACCGGCAATTTTACCGGCGTCTTTGGTTGCCTGACGCTGGGCGTCGTTGAAGTAAGCGGGCACGGTGATAACCGCCTGCGTGACTTCCTCACCCAGATAGCTCTCTGCGGTTTCTTTCATCTTACCAAGGATGAAGGCCGAGATTTGGCTGGGGGAGTATTTCTCACCACGGGCTTGCACCCATGCGTCGCCGTTGCCGCCATCGATGACGTTGAACGGCATATTCTTTTTGTCTTTGGCCAGATCCGCATCGTCATTGCGGCGGCCGATCAGGCGCTTGACGCCGAAGACAGTGTTTTCTGGGTTGGTGACCGCCTGGCGTTTCGCCGGCTGGCCGACAAGGCGCTCATCGTCGGTGAAAGCAACGATCGACGGCGTTGTGCGCGCGCCTTCAGCGTTCTCAATCACACGCGGCTGGCTGCCATCCATGATGGCGATACAGCTGTTGGTGGTGCCAAGGTCAATACCGATTACTTTGGACATGTTTCGATCCCTCTTTGAATCTAAGGCGATGACACGAGACGCGGACCCGTTTTGGCATCCTGCCCCGATCTGTTGACATCGAAGACCACGTGCCTTCGACGGTTCGGAGCGTATATAGGGAGGGTATTTGCACCCTGCAACCATTGGCTTGTCAGGATGGTCGCGATTCCGTGATGTTTTTGCCAAACGAGTGAGGAAGAACGAAGAATGACTGCTTTGCGCCTGCGCGGCTTTGATATTCACAAGGAGTTTCTGGGAAGGGCCGCCCAGCAGGAGGTGCTGGAGGCGGTGCGCGGCGTGGTGCGACAAGCGCCGTTCTTCCGCCCTGAGGTGCCGCGCGGCGGGCGTATGTCAGTGCGCATGAGCGCCGCAGGACGCTATGGCTGGTTTTCGGACCGGCGCGGCTATCGCTATGTTACCGAACACCCGGACGGTCAGGCTTGGCCGGAGATCCCCGCGCCGATACTGGCAATCTGGGATCAATTGACCGGGCTAGAGCGGCGACCCGAATGTTGTTTGATAAACTACTATGACGCAGATGCGCGCATGGGGCTGCATCAAGACCGGGATGAGGCCGATTTTCAGTGGCCCGTGGTCTCGGTCTCTTTGGGGGATGACGGGTTGTTTCGGATCGGCAACCTGACCCGAGGCGGCAAGACGGAATCGATCTGGCTGCAGTCAGGCGATGTGGTGGTGATGGGTGGTGAGGCACGGTTGACCTACCACGGGGTGGACCGGATCAAGCCCGGCACGTCGACGCTGCTGCCCAAAGGGGGGCGGATCAATCTGACGCTTCGGGTGGTGGAGTGACGTTTTCTTTTGAAGAAAACGGAGACGGACTTTTTTAAAAAGTCCGTCGTTTCAGCGGCTGAGCGAACAGCATCCCGTTTGGTGTTGCCAGCCGTCCCTTCCTTGCAAAAGGAGGTCGACCGCAAGCCCATAGGCGCGGTCAGACATGCCATCGCTACAGGCACGCGCCGTAAGCGCGGCAATGGCCGCGCCCTGCGGCCCCTCGGCGATCATGTGAAAACTGTCGCGCCGCCCCTGCGCCGGGCCAGACTGCGTGATGCGGTAATCGCGTGCGCCGCCCGCCATGGCATCATAGCTCAGCGTCTCGCCGGTCACCTCAAAAGACCAAAACGGCTCCGTCCCGCCGCAATGGGCCAGGGGTGGCATCGCACCGGCCCATTGGCCCGGTTGCCGGGTGAGGAAACGCAGAGAGACCCAGCCGCCCCCTTCGCCCGTATTGATCAAGCCCCAGCCGTGATGGTCGTCGGGGCGGATCACTTCGATATTCTGCGCATCAGGCTCAAAACTGCCGATGATCGGGGCGCTGGCGCTCGGGGCTTGGCGAATGTTCAACACGTCATGCGCCGCGACACCGCTGACGTCATGCAGGGCGGGCCATGCCTCCTGCGTTGCCAAGGCAGGCAGTGCCCAGAGGCAGAGAAGGACCGCCAGCAGTCTCACCGCCGGGCATTCCAACTGATCGACGCATGGCGGCGAGTATAGAATTCGCCCATCAGCCCGATCATCAAAAGCACCAGACCAACCCAGAGCGGGTATTCCCAACTGCTGTAGCGCGGGTTGTAATTGATGAAGGCAAAGCCGCGCGCCTGATCGATGCTATGAAACAGCGGGTTCCAATCAAACATCGCCAGCATATAGCCGGGCAGAGAGTTGGCGAGGAACATCTTACCCGAGGCGATCATATTGGCACGTTGATAGACGGTCGAAAAAATCGTCACGAAGGACGGAAACCACGGCTTGATCGCCAGCATCACCAGCCCAAGCGCACAGCCGGTAAACCACGCGGTGAGCATCATCCCGAAAGCGGCAAAGGGGTGATCGATGGAGATCGGGGTCACCGCCACATGGTAAATAAACAAGATCACAAAGAGCGACAGCACCTGAATATAGAGCGACCCGACCGCCGCCGAAGCGATGGCGATGATCGTATTCATCGGGGCGTGCTGCATCATCGGGCTTGCCGGCCCCTCTGACCCGGCGACCGCGCCCAATGCCTTCACATGGGTGAGGTAGAGAAAGATGCCAGACATCAGATAGACAAGAAAATCACCGCGTACGGCTGACCCGCGCATCCCGAGGATTGAGAACATCACATAGAAGGCCAGCACGAACATCACCGTTTGCAGCATGTTCATCGCGATGGCGATGAAGGCGTTGTTGTGCTGTTTGCGCACGTTGCGCACCACGGAATGGTAGACCAACTCTGCAATGGAGAGAGCCGAGCCAAAGCCGGATTTCGGCTTTCTGGAAGATTGGAACATGCGCGCGTCCTTGACGAAGCCCTAACGTGGCACGGAATTCTTGCTGTTCCGTTAGCTGCACAGCATAAGGGAAACGGTTAATTGAAGCAACGACAGCCCGCAGGGCCGGAGGCAAAATGGATTACGAGAAATTGGTCGTAGAAATGCGGCGGCTGGCATTGGAAGCCGGGGATAAGATCATGGAGATCTACGGTCAGGATGATTTTGAGGTGAAATCGAAATCCGACGACAGCCCCGTCACCGCCGCCGACGAAGCCGCCGATGCGATCATTTCCGACGGGCTCCGCGCTGCCTTTCCCGATGTCCTGCTGGTCACTGAAGAACAGGCTGCGACCCATACCGCCAAAGGCGATACATTTCTCATCGTTGACCCGCTGGATGGCACCAAGGAATTCGTCCACCGCCGGGGTGATTTCACCGTGAACATCGCACTGGTCGAAGGCGGCGTACCGACGCGCGGCGTGGTCTATGCCCCTGCCAAATCCCGGATGTTCTTTACCCAAGCCGACGGTCAATCGGTCGAGGAAACCGGCGCATTTGCCAAAGGGCAGGTGGGTGAGACAAAGGCGATTTCTGTCTCTAATCCAGACAATACGGCCCTGATGGTTGTTGCCTCCAAATCGCACCGCGATCAGGCGACCGACGATTACATCGGCAAATACGGCGTGCGGGACATGACCTCGGCAGGGTCCTCGCTGAAGTTCTGTCTGGTCGCGACCGGAGAGGCCGATCTCTACCCGCGTTTGGGCCGCACGATGGAATGGGACACCGCCGCAGGCCATGCGGTGCTGAACGGGGCCGGCGGCGCTGTGGTGCGCTTCGATGACCTCACCCCGCTGGCCTACGGCAAGGAAGATTTCGCCAACCCATTCTTCATCGCCCATGCCCCGGGTGTTGAGTTGAAAGCGGGCTGATGTCTGTTCTGATCGTCATCCCCGCCCGCTATGCCTCCACCCGCTATCCCGGCAAACCGCTTGTGGCCCTCACCGGGGCTACGGGGCAAAAGCAGTCCCTGATTGAGCGCAGTTGGCGTGCCGCCAGCGCGGTTTCGGGCGTTGATCGTGTGGTGGTGGCCACCGACGACGACCGCATTCGCCATGCCGCAGAAGGTTTCGGCGCCGAGGTCGTGATGACTTCGGAAGCCTGCGCCAACGGCACCGAACGCTGCGCCGAAGCTCATGCCGCGCTGGGCGGGGGCTATGACATCGTGGTCAACCTGCAAGGCGACGCACCGCTAACGCCGCATTGGTTCGTCGAAGGGCTGGTGCAGGGGTTGAAAGACAATCCCAATGCCGAGATTGCCACCCCGGTGCTGCGTTGCGACGGTGCCACGCTGAACAGTCTTTTGGGTGACCGCAAGGCGGGCCGCGTCGGGGGCACGACGGCGGTTTTCGGGGCCGATAATCAGGCGCTCTATTTCTCGAAAGAGGTCGTTCCCTATACCGGAAAGCCCTATACAGAGACTGATATGACCCCGGTTTTCCATCATGTCGGTGTCTATGCCTACCGGCCCGACGCGCTGGCGCGCTACCCCAGCTGGCCTGTCGGCCCCTTGGAGCAGTTGGAGGGGCTGGAACAGCTCCGTTTCCTTGAGAATGGCCGCCCGGTGCCCTGCGCCGAGGTTGAGGCCAAGGGCCGCGAGTTCTGGGAATTGAACAACCCCGAAGACGTGCCGAAGCTCGAAGCTATGATGGCGAAAATGGGTCTGGAATGACCACCACCCCCGTCAGTGCCACGCTGGAAAGCGGCGTGCCTGTCAGCGTCGTGATCGTCAGCCGGGACCGGCCCGAGGCATTGCGGCGTTGTCTGACGGGGGTGGGGCAGCTTCAATATGCCCCTTTCGAAGTCATCNTCGTGGCCGANCCCGCAGGGATCNCCGTGGCCCGCGACATGNNCTTTGCCGAGGCCCTAAAGCTGGTCACTNATGACAGNCCGAANATCTCTGCCGCGCGCAACCTTGGNATCGCCGAGGCCGCGGGGGAGGTCGTGGCCTTTATCGANGATGATGCCGTGCCAGAGCCGCTGTGGCTGCGCCACCTGCTGGAACCTGCGCANCGGCCCGNNGTCGCGGCGATGACCGGTTTCGTCCGGGGGCGAAACGGCATCTCGTTCCAATACCGCGCGCGCCANCTGAACGCTTTGGGAGAGCCGGAAAACCTTGATGTAGACCCCGAAACGCCCAGCATTCTGCACCCNCCGNCCGGGGGGGCNATCAAAACCGAAGGCACCAATATGGCCTTTCGGCGCGATNNCTTGGTGGAGATGGGCGGTTTTGATCCGGCCTTTCANTACTANCTCGATGAAACNGACCTGAACATGCGACTGGCGCGGGCAGGCCATGCCACCGCAATCGTGCCGCTGGCCGAGGTCCATCACGGTTTCGCCGCCAATGCGATGCGCAGCGCCAACCGCGTGCCGCGTGATCTTTTCGANATCGGGGCAAGCTGGGCCGTGTTCCATCGCAAACATCTNNCCCNGCAGGACCGTGCCGCNCAATGGGCNNACCTTCGCGCGGCAGAGCGCCGCCGGTTGCTGCGCCATCTGATAAGCGGCGGGTTAGAGCCACGNGATGTTCCCCGTCTGCTGCGCAGACTGGATGAAGGCCACGCCNAGGGGCTNAAGCGCCCCANCGTCAGCACCANCGTACCGCGCNNNNCCAACAGCCCCTTTCGCCCCTTTCCCGCCCGCCCGCGGCGCAGCGTGGCGATCTTCACCCGGCCCATAAAACTGGCACGAGACCGGGCAAAAGCTGCAAAANGGGCGCAANCCGGAGAGATCGTCACCCTGATCAGCCTTTCGCCAACGGCGCTCTACCATCGCGTTGCCNTTGATCCGACCCACGCTATTTGGCTGCAAACAGGTGGAATATACGGAAAATCCGCCCGGGATGACGCGGTTTTTCGCTTAANGCGGCGGTGTGATCGGCTGAAAAGAGAAGTTAAGCGAGTTGCCAGACAGCGCGGTTTCAGCGATGATCGTAGCCGTTAAAAAGACGCAGGTGGATTTACCGTGGCGTTCTGTATTTTTCGAATAAGTTGTAAGGATTAACATGCGCAAGAAGGTAACAAAGGCGGTTTTCCCTGTCGCAGGTATGGGGACACGCTTTCTGCCCGCCACCAAATCGGTGCCCAAAGAGATTATGACCCTCGTTGACCGCCCCTTGGTTCAATACGCAATCGATGAGGCGCGGGCGGCCGGGATCAAAGAGTTCATCTTCGTGACTTCGCGCGGCAAAGGCGCGTTGGAGGANTATTTCGACCACGCCCCGCAGCTTGAGCAGGAGTTGCGTAAAAAGGGCAAGACAGAGCTTCTTGAGACGCTTCAAAGCACCAATATGGACAGCGGTGCGATTGCTTATATCCGCCAGCATAAGGCGCTTGGGCTTGGCCATGCGGTCTGGTGCGCCCGCCGTTTGATCGGGAATGAACCCTTTGCCGTCATGCTGCCTGACGACGTGATCGCGGCGGAAAAGCCTTGCCTGAAGCAGATGGTCGAAGCCTATGAAGAAACCGGCGGCAGCATGGTCGCCGCNATGGAGGTCGAGCCNTCCCGTGCCTCTTCCTACGGCATTCTCGACACCAGCGAAGANCGCGGCGATATGGTGAAGGTCAAAGCGATGGTAGANAAACCCGCCGTCGACGAAGCGCCGTCGAACCTTGCGGTGATTGGGCGTTATATCCTCTCGCCGAACGTTTTGAAGAACCTCAACAAACTGAAATCCGGATCGGGTGGTGAAATCCAGCTGACCGATGCGATCGCCCAAGAGATCGAGCAAGGCCGTGATGTCTATGGTTTCNGGTTCCGCGGGCAGCGGTTCGATTGCGGCTCCAANGCGGGCTTTCTTCAAGCGACCGTGGCCTTTGGNCTCGCCCGTGANGAATTGCGCGACGANCTTTCGGCCTATCTGCAAAGTATTTCCCAAATCGACCGGGCCGCGCAGTAAGGTCGGGAAAACGCAAAATGGAAAAGGTATTGGTAACGGGCGGAGCGGGCTATATCGGCTCGCACGCTTGTAAGGCANTGAAAGCNGCGGGCTTTATCCCCGTNACATTNGATAATCTGGTGACAGGCTGGCGCGATGCCGTGAAATTCGGCCCCTTTGAGCAAGGCGATCTGCTGGACCGCGCGCGGCTGGATGAGGTCTTTGCGAAACATCAGCCCATTGCGGTGATGCATTTCGCCGCCCTCAGCCAAGTGGGGGANAGNATGGCGGAGCCGGGGCTTTACTGGCGCAACAACGTGAACGGCTCCCTCACATTNATNGAGGCGGCGGTCGCTGCGGGCTGCAAGCAATTCGTCTTTTCGTCGACCTGTGCGACCTATGGCGATCAGGATAACGTGGTANTGGACGAAAACAGCGCACAATATCCGATCAATGCCTATGGGGCGTCCAAACGGGCGATCGAGGACATCCTGCGCGACTTTGAGGCCGCCCATGGGCTGCAGCATGTCATCTTCCGCTATTTCAACGTGGCCGGTGCGGATCCCGATGGCGAAGTGGGNGAGTTCCATCAGCCAGAGACGCATCTGATCCCCCTGATGCTGGATGCGATTGCCGGGAAGCGCGCGGCGCTGACTGTTNTCGGGGATGACTATGACACCCCCGACGGCACCTGTATTCGGGACTATGTGCATGTNTGCGATCTGGTCGATGCCCATGTTTTNGGTCTGAAGTGGCTTCAGGANGGGAAGGGCAGCCGCGTGTTCAACCTTGGCACCGGNAGTGGCTTTTCGGTGCGNGAAGTGCTCGACCATAGCCGCGCTGTGACCAATCAAACGGTGCCCCATGAGATCGGCGCGCGCCGTCCGGGGGATTGTACCAAACTTGTGTCAGGCTCTTCCCGCGCGGAAGAGGAGTTGGGCTGGNCGCCCAAGCGCTCGACCTTGGACAAGATGATTGCCGACGCTTGGAAATGGCACCAAACCGGCCATTACGATGGCTGAACCCACCGCACGGCTTCTTGATCTGACGCGCAGTCTGCGACGGGTCGGGCGGGTCGCGACGGGGGTTGATCGGGTCGAACTGGCCTATCTCNCACATCTTCTGACNGGTGACGCGCCGCTCTATGGAGTGGCGCGNACGGCNTTGGGCTATGTCTTGCTGGACCGTGCTGGGATGCAGGGNTTTNANGATCGNCTTGANGGCCGCGTNNCTTGGGGGCGGGNAGACCTTCTGTCGCGCTTGCCACGGGGGCGTAGTGTGGCTCTAACGCGGGCGGAAAGTGACCTCAGGCGCTTGGCNAGGGGNCGGTGTCTGCCTGCCGGGTTGCCCTCACTGCTTGCGCGGCATCTGCCACCGGGCTTTGCCTATCTCAATGTTGGCCACAGCAACCTGACGGACCGGGTTCTGGGCGNCGTGAAAAAGGCGCAGGGNCGGATTNCGGTTCTTATNCATGACGTGATNCCGNTNGACCATCCNGCCTACCANCGNCCCGGCACGGTCGCGCCGTTTCGGGCCAAGATTGACCGGGTGTCTGCGCAGGCCGATCTGGTGATCTACAACTCGCANGACACGCGNCNGCGNAGCGAGGCGCAGATNCGGGGNCGGATTCCCCCTGCCGTTGTCGCGCATCTGGGTCTNGANCTGCCNGCGCCCGATGGCGGTGAANTGCCTGCGGGCCTGCCGCCAAAGCTTCCCTNTTTNGTCGTTGTAGGCACCATNGAGCCGCGCAAGAACCATGGTTTCTTGCTGGACCTATGGCAGCAGATGGGCCCTAACGCGCCGCTGCTGCTGATCTGCGGCGCTCGGGGGTGGAACAACANCGCGGTCTTTGACCGACTTGATCGGCTGCCTNCGGGCGGCNCTGTGCGCGAGTTCTCAAGCCTCAGCGACGCCGGATTGGCCGCATTGGTGCAGGGTGCAGCGGGGATGCTTTTTCCCAGCCACGCAGAGGGGTTCGGCCTGCCGCCCGCCGANGCGCTGAGCCTTGGATCGCGTGTTTTATGCAACGATTTACCAGTCTTGCACGAGGTCCTAGGCGACAAAGCCGTTTACGCGGCCCTGAGCGAGCCCTATTCATGGATNAGAACAATCGAAGAATGGGCCGCATCTGTGCCAGACCCGCGCCCCGCGACGACTTTTATCGCGCCAACATGGGCCGAACACTTCAAGACCGTGTTAAAGTCGACGTGATAGCGCGGTAGAGAAGCGGTCAGATCCGATAGGTAAGGNGCGGTTTGGGCTTAATTCAGTCATATCGATTGCGGCTGCAACGCAAGCGCTGGCGCATCCGCGCCTTCCGCAANCGGCGNGAGNTGACCCNNGTGGCGAACCGNACCGCNCAGATCAAACGCGACGATATCCTTGTGTTCTGCACGCAGCGCAACGAACGCATNCGGCTNCCCTATTTCCTNAAATACTACCGNGANATGGGTGTCGGGCATTTCTTNTTCGTCGATAANGACAGCACGGANGGCTCGCTNGANTACCTTNCNGAGCAACCNGATGTNTCGGTCTGGAGCGCCAAGGCNAGCTANAAGCGCNCNCGNTTCGGNGTCGANTGGCTGAACTGGNTGCANATGAAATACGCCCATGGCCATTGGGCGCTGACGGTCGATCCNGATGAATTTCTGGTCTANCCCTTNTGCGACACGCGGCCCCTGCGGGCGNTGACNGANTGGCTNGATGCNTCNTCGATCAANAGCTTTTCNGCGATGTTGCTGGATATGTACCCTAAAGGGCGGCTGGACGAAGAACCTTACCAAGCGGGCCAAAATCCGATTGAGATTGCGTCGTGGTTCGACAGCGGCAACTACACCATTTCGCGCAATCGGCGGTTTGGAAACCTCTGGATTCAGGGCGGGCCACGGGCGCGGGTGTTCTTCCCAGATGAACCCGCCAAGGCCCCTGCGTTGAACAAGGTGCCGCTGGTCAAATGGGACCGGCGCTATGCCTATGTCAGCTCAACCCATACGCTGCTGCCGCGCGGGCTTAATCAGGTCTATGACGAATGGGGCGGAGAGAAAGCCTCGGGCGTGCTGCTGCATGCCAAATTCCTCGACACCTTCGGCGCCAAGGCGGCGGAGGAGTTGCAGCGCAACGAGCATTACGCGGCTTCGGTCGAATACAAAGCCTATGCCGCGCAGCTAAAGGACGACCCGCAGCTATGGTGCAAGTGGTCGGAGCGCTACATCAACTGGCGTCAGCTTGAGATCCTCGGCCTCATGTCAAAAGGGAACTGGGCATGAGCGTCGGGATCGTCATGCTGGTGCACAACGCTTTTGACCGGGCCGAGCAGGTCGCGCGCCATTGGGCCGCTGCGGGCTGCCCGGTGGTGATCCATATCGACAAGGCCGTGGCCCGGCGGGCGCACGATGCTTTCGTGGCGGCACTCTCTGACCTGAAGGATGTGCATTTCAGCCCCCGCAAACGCTGCGAATGGGGCACTTGGGGGATCGTTGCCGCCTCTCAGGGGGCGGCGGAATTGATGCTGTCGCGCTTTCCCAAGGTGCGCCATGTCTATCTGGCCTCGGGTTCCTGCCTGCCGCTGCGCCCGGTGCAGGAATTGATCGACTATCTTGGGGACCGCCCGCAGACCGATTTCATCGAAAGCGCCACCACGGCGGATGTGCCCTGGACGGTGGGCGGGCTGGACGAAGAGCGGTTTACCCTGCGTTTCCCCTTCTCTTGGCGGCGCAACCGCTATCTGTTCGATCGCGCGGTCGAGGTGCAGCGCCTATTACGGTTGAAACGCCGGATGCCGCGCGGGATCGTGCCGCATATGGGCTCGCAATGGTGGTGCCTGACCCGGCGCACCCTGTCGGCGATCCTGCAAGACCCCGACAGGCCGACCTACGACAAGTTCTTTCGCCACGTCTGGATCCCGGACGAAAGCTATTTCCAGACCCTTGCACGGCTCTATTCCAGCAAGATCGAAAGCCGCTCGCTGACCTTGTCCAAGTTCGATTTTCAGGGCAAGCCGCATATCTTTTACGACGATCACCTGCAGCTTTTGCGCCGCTCAGATTGTTTTGTCGCGCGCAAGATTTGGCCCCATGCGGACAGGCTCTATGATGCCTTCCTGACTGACCCCGCAGGGGCGATGAAAAAGACCGAGCCGAACCCCGGCAAGATCGACCGCATCTTTGCCAAGGCGGTGGAGCGGCGCACCCGTGGCCGCGCCGGGCTTTATATGCAGAGCCGGTTTCCCAACAAGGATTGGGAGAATGGTGTCACCGCCGCGCCTTACTCGGTATTTCAGGGTTTCACCGAGATCTTTGAGGATTTCGAACATTGGCTGAGCCGTGCCAGCAGGGCCCGCGTGCATGGGCATCTCTTTGCCCCTGACCGTGTGCATTTTGCTGAAGGCCAGACCACGCTGAACGGTGCCTTGTCGGACAACCCGGTGCTGCGCGATCACAATGCCAGCGCGTTTTTGACCAACCTGATCTGGAATACCCGTGGCGAACGCCAGTGTTTTCAGTTCGGCCCAATGGACAACCAAGACATCAATTGGCGCATGGCCAGAGACCCTAACGCACAGATTTCGGTCATCACAGGTGCTTGGGCTGTGCCACTGTTTCGCTCAAACCTTGATTTTGCTGATATTCGACGTCTTGCTGCAAAGCTGCAAAAAACGGAAAGCACGCATTTGGATGTGCTGCGTTCACCCCATGCCAAAGCGCGCGTGCGGATCTGGACGATGTCTGAATTCATCGAAGCGCCGATGGAGCCTTTACAGGGCATATTGGACGAGATTGGCCGTACACGTCTGCGCCGCCTGTCAGAGGCGCCGCGCATGGTAGACCTGAATGGCTTTGACCAATTCCTGCAGAACCTTAAGAACCAAGGCATGCATCCCTATCTGGTGGGGGATTTTCCCGTCTCCCGCGGAGTAACTGGCGATGCCAAACCCTCTCCCAAACCCTATCTGGTGAAATAACCCCATGAACGACAAATTCGACAGTTTCGTGGTCTTCGCCGAGATGCGGACCGGGTCTAACTTTCTGGAAGCGAACCTGAATGCTTTTGCGGGTATCGCTTGTCATGGAGAGGCCTTTAACCCTTTCTTCATGGGCTATCCCAAAAGCGAGCCGATCCTTGGCGTCGATCAGGCCACGCGGGACGAAAACCCCAAAAAGCTACTGGCGGCGATCCGGGGGCAGCAGGATGCTTTGGGCGGTTTTCGGTATTTCCACGATCATGACCCGCGCGTCTTTGATACCATTATCAAAGACCAGCGCTGCGCGAAAATCGTGCTGACCCGCAATCCGGTCGACAGCTACGTGAGTTGGAAGATCGCGCAGGCGACCGGGCAGTGGAAGCTGACCGATATGAAGGCGCAGAAGGTGGCGCAGGCGGTTTTTGACGCCGATGAGTTCAGCGCCCATTTGGACGCCTTGCAGCGCTTTCAGATCACCCTGCTGAACCGCTTGCAGACTTCGGGCCAGACGGCGTTTTATGTAGCCTACGAAGACCTGCAAAGCGTTGAGGTGATGAACGGCCTTGCACGCTACCTCGGTGTGGATGAGNAGTTNGAGGCGCTGGACAAGAACCTCAAGAAACAGAACCCCAGCCCGATNTCGGCCAAGGTCAGCAACTATGANGAGATGCTNGAGGCGCTGGCGCGGTTGGANCGTTTCGACCTNACNCGNACCCCCAATTTCGAGCCNCGGCGCGGGCCGAACGTGCCCTCCTACGTGGCGGCGGCGACCAGCGGNTTGATCTATCTGCCGATCAAATCCGGGCCGCAGGATCAGGTGCTGGANTGGCTTGCCGCCCTTGATGGTGTCCCGCGCGAGGCGCTGCGCGATAAGATGTCGCAAAAAGANCTGCGNCAGTGGAANCGCAAAACNCCGGGGCATCGTGGCTTNACCGTGCTGCGCCATCCCGCCCGACGGGCGCATGATGCTTTTTGNCGCCACATNCTGACCACGGGCGAGGGCAGCTATCGCCAATTGCGNAACACGCTGATGCGCCGNTACAAGATGCCGCTGCCGNAANANGGNCCCGATGCNNNCTATGACCGNGATGCNCATCGCACNGCCTTTGTCGCCTTTCTGAAATTTCTCAAAGGCAATNTGGCCGGNCANACNTCNATCCGNGTGGATGCGGCATGGTGCTCTCAGGCCCAAGCCATCGCGGGGTTCGGAGNGTTCTGCNTGCCGGATCGCATCATCCGCGAAGAGGANNTGGCCAGTGANCTGCCCGCTTTGGCCGCGGGCCNAGGCCATGTGACCACCCCCGCCGTGCCTGCGGCGGCGGAACCCGGTCCNTTCACGCTNGCCGATATCTATGACGATGAGATCGAGGCGCTGACGGCGGATGCCTATCAAAAAGATTACATGACNTTCGGCTTCACCCGCTGGCGNTGANNTGGCGGTGGATTGACCTTGCCGGGTTTGGCGTAAACTGGAACAAGGATGCATCCTGAATGCATCGCCAAAGGTCGCGCCGCCCGTGAGTTTCCTGTCNGTCACCTCTGTNCCGACATTGCGCTGGAGTTCGCCCAAGGCGTTCACCCTNAAGCCGCCCNTTGCCTCGATGGTGTTTCTGATCCTCGGGCTGGTCATGTTCGGCTTGGGCGANGCGCTTTTGGTCAANGCNGGCGTCGGTGTCAGCCCTTGGACNGTCTTTGCCGAAGGGGTGACCAACATCACGGGTTGGAGCCTTGGGCTNGCCACGTTCCTTATCAGCGCCACGGTGCTGCTGCTTTGGATNCCGCTGCGCCAGACGCCGGGCATCGGCACCATTCTGAACGCGGTGATCGTNGCNCTGGTGNTGGAATATGCGTTGCCGATCCTGCCNCGNTTTGACAGNTATCTNGCCAATGTNNTGCTGGCGCTGACCGGCGTCTTCGTGACNGGCTTTGGCGGCGCGATCTATCTTGTGGCNAACCTCGGCCCCGGCCCGCGNGANGGGCTGATGACGGGGCTGCAGCGGGTGACGGGCAAGCCCATCGCNCTNGTCCGNATGAGCATCGAATTNTCGGTCGTGGCGATTGGCTGGGCCTTGGGCGGGACGCTGGGCCTTGGCACGCTGCTTTTCGCGGTCGGCATCGGTCCGGCCATGGCNATNGGGATGCAGATTCTGCAANNGCGCAGCGTGNNNCGCTAAGNCAGCAGCGCNCGGGNNNCGGNNGGATGCGCACCATCGAAGCATGCNNAAAGGCTGAAATCCGCTAGTTCCGCATATTTTCCCGAAACGACCCTACCGCATACTGCGGTATACCGTCGACCTTCGCCGCCTCTTCCGCTATCAGGGCAGCAAATGCAGCAATTTGGAGCAATCATGTCCGATATCATCTACACCAAAGTTGACGAAGCGCCGGAGCTGGCCTCTGCGTCGCTGTTGCCNATCATCAAGAAATTCGCCGAAGCCGCNGGTGTGAGCGTCGGCACGAAAGACATCAGCCTNGCGGGCCGNATCCTNGCGACCTTCCCCGAGCATCTGACCGANGNNCAGCGNCANTCCGACGATCTGGCNGAACTGGGCCGTNTGGTAAANACNCCCGANGCNAATGTCATCAAGCTGCCGAACATCTCTGCCTCCGTGCCGCAGCTGGTCGCNGCGATCAAAGAGCTTCAGGCCCAAGGCTANGCGCTGCCCGACTANCCNGAAGAGCCNAGCACNGACGAAGAAAANGCCGTGCGCGCNAAATATGANGGCATNAAAGGGTCNGCNGTGAACCCGGTCCTGCGCGAAGGCAACTCTGACCGCCGCGCAGCCAAGGCNGTCAAAAGCTTTGCCCAGTCCAACCCGCACCGCATGGGCGACTGGCAGTCGGACAGCAAGACGCATGTATCGTCGATGTCCGGCAATGANTTCTTCTCNAACGAAGTNTCNGCCACGCTCGACNNNGCNNNNGGCGCNAANATCGTGCTNGNNACNGCGGATGGTGAGANGGTNCTGAAAGACGGGCTTGAGTATCCTGCGGGCACCGTNGTTGACGCGACCTTCATGAGNGCCNCGGCNCTNAAGGACTTCCTCAACACCCAGATCGAGAAAACCAAAGAAGACGGCATTCTCTTCTCGCTGCACCTCAAGGCCACGATGATGAAGGTCTCTGACCCGATCCTNTTCGGCCACGCGGTCAAAGCCTANCTTGCACCGGTGTTTGAAAAGCANGGGCAAAAGCTCAAGGAACTNGGTGTGAACCCCAANTCCGGCCTNGGCGACCTGCTGGAGCGCGTGAAAGGCGAGAGCGAGATCATGGCCGANATCGACGCCTGCATGGANGACCGTCCGCCGATGTATATGGTCGATTCCGACAANGGCATCACCAANCTGCATGTGTCGTCNGATGTNATCATCGACGCCTCNATGCCCGCGCTGATCCGCGCTGGCGGCAAAGGCTGGGGNCCNGACGGCAAGGAACACGACGCCAACTGCGTGATCCCCGACAACTCCTATGCGCCGGTNTACGACNAGGCGATCAACTTCTTCAAAGAGAACGGCAAGCTTGATCCGGCAACCGCAGGCACGGTNCAGAACATCGGCCTGATGGCGCAAAAGGCCGAGGAATACGGCTCNCACCCCACCACGTTTGAACTGGCCGAGGCNGGCACCGTCAAGATGATCCTCGACGATGGCACTGTGCTGCACCAGCACAAGGTCGANGCCGGTGATATNTGGCGCTCTTCCTCCGCNCGCAAGGCNCCGATTGAGGATTGGGTNAACCTCGCCATCTCGCGTCAAAAGGCCGAAGGCTGCCGGGCGATCTTCTGGCTGGACGAAAGCCGCGCCCATGACGCCGAACTGATCTCCTACGTGAAGCCGATCCTTGAGGCCCAAGGNGTNGCCGATAAGTTCGAGATCATGGCCCCNCGCGAAGCCACCCGCGCCTCGCTTGAGACCATCACCAAAGGCGAGAACACGATTGCCATCACCGGCAACGTGCTGCGCGATTACCTGACCGACCTCTTCCCGATCTTGGAATTGGCGACCTCTGCCAAGATGCTGTCGATCGTGAAGCTGATGAACGGCGGCGGTNTGTTTGANACNGGCGCGGGNGGTTCGGCCCCCAAACACGTGCAGCAGTTGGTNGANGAAAATCACCTGCGGTGGGATAGCCTTGGCGAGTTCTGCGCGCTTGGNGAAAGCNTGATGTTCCTCGCCGACGCACGCGGCAACGAGAAGGCGCGCGTGTTGGGCAAAGCGGTCGAGACCGCGACGCAGGGCATCCTCGACCACGGTCGTTCTCCTTCGCGCAAGGTGGGTGAGCCCGACAACCGCGACAGCCACTATTGGTTCGCGCGCTANTGGGCNGAAGCGGTGGCCGCGCAGGGTGATGANGCNGNNCTCGCCNCAGAGTTCGCNCCCATCGCCAAAGAGCTTGCCGCCAAGGAAGCTGACATCCTGTCCGAGCTTGCNGCGGCCCAAGGTGCTGCTGTCGATCTTGGTGGCTACTATCACACAGACGCAGAGAAGACCGCCCGCGTGATGCGCCCCTCCGAAACGCTGAATGGCATCATCGGGTAACTAGCCTGATATAAACAAATCCGCCGCGTAGCTGCCTGAGCTACGCGGCGGATATCCGTTTCAAGAATTTGAGCAGAGCGAAAGCGCGTCTTTGCGCCTGCCTACACCCCTTGTAGGATGCCGCGTAATCTTGCGCGGTGCCTTCATTTCCATTTAGAAAATTCTACTATCCACGCCTAATAGTTTGCGAGACCTTTGCCTAAAGGTTCGCGCGTTTAGCCTGATATCTTGCGCAATAGGCCAGCAGACGCAAAGCGCTGGCTCCTAACTTAAAGGTAGGGATCAAACCGGTTTCTGTCGACTCATAAAGAAGTCCAACCGCAAAAACTGTCCAATCACAGGTTTATGGCTCGCTTCCATCATGATGGTCATGCTGTCCAAGTCCGCGTCGGGCATAACCTGGGCCTAATGGTTTCCCCAACTTTGCACGATTCCTCAGGGTTAGATCTTTGGCGTTGGGCCGGCAATCTTGTCCATCGCCCTTTTTTCCAAAAACCCGAGACATAGCGATTTATACGGGCGGATGCAGGGACGCGCCCGCGAAGATTTTTTTTTTGCCATTGGATTGTTAAATCCAACCCCGTGATCGACGCCAGTTTCGCCTGCAATCTTCTGTGTGACTACTTTTCACCGCGATACCCGCTCAGAGTAACAGTCTTGACCAATCGTTCGTAGGTCATATATGACTTGTAATCATATTTAATAAGCCATATAAGACCATTAATGTCGAACCTTCGCGCCCAGAGGGCTTTGCTAAACCTTGGCCGTAACATCAAACAGGCGCGCCTCACGCGGCGTCTTGCCATGATCGATCTCGCCGAACGCGCAGGCGTGTCAGAAAAGACGATCCAGCGTCTGGAGCGAGGCGATGCTGGCGTGGGCATCGGGAAGCTGGCCGGGGTGCTTGCGGCGCTCGGCGAGCCCGATGCTCTCGCGAAGATACTGCGAATAGAAGAGGATACCGTGGGCCTGTCCCTCGCACTCGACGCAATTCCTAAGCGGGGCATATCCTATGTAAAGCGCAGCGGCGCACGAGCTCCGGATAGCCGCCATAAGGCTGACGGTGATGATGATGAAGGCGTAGGCTTCTGATGGCCCCGGGCACCCCGGGACAGAAGGTTACCCATGTCTGCCTTGGAAGCGCACTCTTGCCAGTCGGTAAGCTGCAGTTCACCCAAAGGTCGCGCCGCCATCATTCCGAATTTCAATATTTCGAAAGCTGGCTTAACGATGCGCGTGCCTTTGCGATCGAACCTCACCTACCGCTCGGATTAACGCCATCCTATGTGTCCAAGGCATCCACAGGCGATCAGCGCGATAGCCTGCCTTCCGTCCTTCACCCCTGTAGGGGCGCGCGTATCTTTGCGCGTCGATCACCATATATCAATGACTTAGCCATGAAATTGAGCACATATCTTTGCGCCGTTTGAGCGCATAACTATGCGCGCATATCTGGTGCTAATGTAGGTGCTGGCCCTGAGGTAAGACGGCATCGAGGCTGAGCATTGTGCTTCCTTTTTTGTCGGTATAGCGACGTTATTTTACCCACTATACCGGTATATCGGGCGAAATACTGAAGATATCGCATATGCAAGCCATCAGGTCGTATTTCAAGAAACTATGCTTGGCGGACATTTGACGCGCAGTTTCAGTTACAGACAAATCCGAAAAATTGTCTGTAACTACGCAGGAGCAGCGATCACATTAAGCGCCGCAAGGGACAGTGGGAGGTCTCTGTCGCTCATGCGTCCGGCATAACCTTGCAATTGACTGTACCTCTTGAATGCCTCCGCTCTGAAGAACTACGGATCGCAATCTCGATTTTCCTGTGGAGCGTCCGCGACTGGCTTCGAAGTAGATTCCTTCCGCCATTCGAGGCAGGCTTCAAGATAGCTTCGACTGTCGGCTGTCAAACGCTGCAAGCCTGCCAGACGCGATAAATCGCGAGCGGGGTCGTCGCTTTGTTCAAGCGTCGTTGCATTGGCATCATAAAGCCAGGCAAATTCTGCGCGCGAGATGTCGCGGATATTGCGATTGAGGTCAGTCTGGAACGGCACACGATTTGAGTGACTTCCCTTGCTCCATGCGAAATCGATGCCATCCGCATTGTGGACATCGATGCGCGCCAAGGCCGCGCGCACCTGCTCAACGATACGTCGCCCGGTGCGTTGCCATCCATGTTTTTGAGCGACGCGCCGGGAAAGGAGAGTCACTGGAAGTGGTCCTTCCTTTTCGACGACATCTTCTATGAGACGTGCAAGGCGCGGGATGTAGGCCACATCGTAGAATTGCTCCGGATCGGGGGTTGGATCTCCGACTTCTTCGGTAGCGACAGCTTCTATTGAAACATGTTCTGGCTGGTTAACGTCTGCAACAAGAGGCTCTTCGCGAGGTTCAAGTAGATCCGTTATTGGATCAGGCACTTGCTCCAGTTTCACCGGAGCTGTCACGGTTTCAGTTGCATTATTTTGTTCGACAGTTTCGATGTCGTCGGTCGGCAGTTCCTCACCAAATGAAGTAACTCGGGTGGCATCTTCTTCCGCCCGCCTTGCCCGGTCGTCGTCCAGATGGGTCGTAAGCGCGTCATGGATACGCTCCACAACGGCCTTTGGGTTCTTGAACCAATCAGTCGACCAGATACGCAAAATCGTCCAGCCGAGGTTTTCCAGAACGGCTTGTCGTACTTTATCCCGGTCTCTGGCCGTGGCAGACCCGTGATAGGTCGCCCCATCGCATTCGACCCCTGCAAGGTAGACGCCCGCATGATCAGGATGCACGACGCCCAAGTCGATACGGAAGCCGGAGACCCCAATTTGCGGTCGTAGTTCCCAACCTTTCGCCTCGATGGCCGCTTTGATTGCCGCCTCAAAGACGTTCTCCACAGGGCCGAGCGAACCATCGTCTTGCGAAGGAAGTGCAACTGGCCCACGCGCCGCGAAGTCCAGGAAACCCTTAAGGTGCTTTACGCCAAGGGCCTTTGTGCGGGTCAAATCGATCTGATCCGCACGAACCGAGGCAAAGATGTGCAACTCCTGCCGGGCGCGGGTAATAGCTACGTTCAGCCGCTTCTCCCCACCATCGCTATTGAGAGCACCAAATGCCATCGAAAGCTTACCTGCGTGATCCGGACCGAAGGTGATCGAGAACAGCATGATGTCGCGTTCGTCCCCTTGGATGTTTTCCAGATTTTTAATGATGACGGGTTCTTCGCGATCGTCTTCAAAGAACCATTCCAGTTCGGGGTTCTTGCGGCGCTCCTCATCCAGCAGGTCGAGGATCAGCCCTTGTTGCTCACCGTTAAAGGTGATGACGCCAAGCGTGAGGCGCTCTTCTTCAGGCAACATGAGCCATTCTGTCAACCGGCGCACAACCATACGGGATATGGCTCGGGCCTCGTCCTCGTTAGTGCGTCCCATGCCACGGGCATAAGTGCCATTTATCTGGTGCAGCTTTACTGCTTGGGATTCCGTGGCTGGTGACGGAAATGTCACCAGTCTCCCGCCATAGTAATGCCAGTTGGAGAATGCGATCAGTGATTCATCCCTGCTCCTGTAGTGCCAGTCAAGTTGCTGGGTCGGGATACCCGCAGCCGACACCTCGTCAAGAATCGAAGCGAGGTCTTTTTCGCTTTCTGGCAGATCCTCTTCGGGGTCATCGTTGCGACCAAAGAAGTTGGTGGGGGGCAGCTGCTTGGGGTCGCCAACGATAATGGCTTGCCGGCCTCGTGCTATGGCGCCAATCGCGTCCCAAGTTGTGATCTGAGACGCTTCGTCGAAGATTACGACGTCAAAGGCAGCTTGCCCCGCAGGCAGGTATTGCGCGACAGACAACGGCGACATCAACACACATGGTGCGAGTTTGGTGAAGGTATCAGGCATTTCTGAAACCAAGGATCGGATCGGCATACTGGGGCGTTGCAGGCCGAGCTGGTGGCGCAGGGTCCCCAGCTCGGATTTACGAGCCACGCCATCGCGAGCGGGTAAACCATGCCGGATGCGGTGAAGGACTTGCCCTGCTGCCATCTCAGTAGCACGATCGTCGAGGGCGCGGAACTTGTTGATTGCGTCCTCATGGGACCAATGGGAAAAGCCCCGCAGCACTGCTTCTGCGTCCATGGCTTGCGGCAGCCACCACTGGGCGTAGGCCGTAGTGAAAGCTTCTTCGACGGCACCAGTCAAAGTTCGGGCTTCAACAGTTTCGACCAGAGAGGTCAATCCTGCACCGCAAGCTTGATTGCGGACGTTGATCCAACGCGTCCAGTCCTCCAACGCCTCGCGGTTCTTCAACGTTTGATCAAGCAGCTGGGTGAGGTCATCAAATGAATGCGTTGTCGGGTCGGTGCCTGCTACTTGCTGGAAGGCATCCGCCTGAGCGATCCAATGCTTATGAAGCCTACTGAAGCCATCCAGGGCGGTCCGTAGGTCGCCAGTCTCGCGGCGTGCCAGTGTGAGTTTGACCTGAGCCCATCGTGAGTGATCCGAGACCTTTGACGACAGCGGGTCGGTCACCGCTCTGAATTGCTGCGCCTCACCAATCAACTGGGCCAAACGGGTGGCGTCGGTTGCGGCCTCTTCGAAAGCGGGACAGCTGGACAATGCAATGGTCTCGATGTCGCCGTTGATCCGCCGCAAGGCGTCGAGACCGGCAATGTCGTTACTCGGATCAGCCTTGCCACCTGTAGCGTAGGTCTGCAGCAGCTTTCGCACTGCGGATTTGGCGAAGGTTGTGAATGGCCAGAACTTGGTTTGGGCACGCCGCCAGTCAGCATCCATCTGGTCGAGCGGAATCGTGCTCAGTCGATCCAAAGGATAACTTGCCGATAGTGCCTCGGACGCGGTGCGATACGCGTCCAACATTGGGGCAAGTCGTTCACTTTCCTGGACCGCATTCGACAGGTCCGCCTCCAAGCCCCAGCTTACATCGGAACCGTTGGCCGGCCATCCAGAAAGCGCCACCAATTCTTCAAGCCGGTCCTTGTTCAGAGCATCTTCAGTTAACCCACACAAAGCAGTTAAGGCGGTCGCGTGCTCTGCCACCTCACGAGTGGCCTTTCGCAGGTTCTCCGAGCGCGACAAAAGCTCAGTTTGCCAGCCGAAAGACCACTCTTCGGCACCGACCAGTGGCAAAGCTGGGCGGTCCTGAACAATTTGGTGACAGCGCCCGACCGCCTCGGCCAAGGTACTTAAATGCGCATAGCTCTCGGCATCGTGGGCATCCTTGTTGTCAAAGGATAGCTCAAAAGAAACCTCCGCGCGCGCAGCATGGCCCACCGCTTCATAGACACTGAAGCCCTGCGTACCCTTGCGATGAAGGGCCGCAACGTACTCATTCAACTGAGTGCGTTTGATCGAAAGGTCATCAGTCACTCGGATCCATTCGGCCTCTGACACTTCGCCCTGTCGATCCCAGCTACGCCCCAGTTGATTGAGCACAGACTTTCGGTCTGCCTTGTTGGAATGGAGTTCCAAGACCGCGTCGCCAAGCCCATGCGCCGATAAGCGACGATGTACGACGTCCAGCGCCGCGGACTTCTCGGCAACGAAAAGAACGGTCTTTCCAACAGCGAGACACTGCGAAATGATGTTAGCGATAGTCTGGCTTTTGCCGGTTCCTGGAGGGCCGATGAGGACAAAATTATGCCCGTCCTCTGCAGCAAGGACGGCCGACAACTGTGAAGAATCCGCAGGCAACGGCGTGAACATATCTCGTGGTGCGACCCGTCGATCCACATCAACTGCTGAGGGAAGTGCGGCCGCACCTTCGGCAAGGAATGGCTCGGTTGGATTGTCGACGAGATGCTGTACCAATGCATTGTTGCGCAGGCTATCCGTCCGCTCTACCAGGTCTTTCCACATCAGGAACTTGGCAAAGGAGAAGGTTGACATAGCCAGCTCTTCCACCACCTCGAACCCCGCGACGTCGCGCACTTTGCGCCGCATGATTTCGAATATCAGCGGCAGGTCGTAGCCGCTCTCATCACGCGGCAACTCCCCCTCGAGTTCTGGGATATGAAGGTCGAAGTCGCGCTTGAGAAACTCGAGGAGAGTCGCGTTCAGGCGGACATCATCCTCGTGGTGCTCGATGATGAACTCGGATTGGGCAGAGCGACGCGATACCTTCACGGGGATAAGCAGTAATGGTGCACGGTAGCTGCGTGTATCGGTGTCAGTCTTTTTCCAGCGCAGGAAGCCTGCGGCGAGAAACAATGTATTAGTCCCGCCTTCCTGCATGTCGCTCTTGGCCTTGCGAAAAAGGCCGAGAAGGCGGTTGTTTGTATCTTTTCCTGTTAATGGGACAGCCAGTTGTCCTTTGGCAAAGGCATCGCGCGCGACTTCTTCGAGCAGCTTAGGTTCTTCCTTGTTTAGCAGGTCACGCTGTCCGACTGGGTCTTCGTCCTTGAGAGCAAGAGCTTTGAATTTCTTTCCGTCGGCCAGTTGGTCTTCAAGACTCGAAACGTCTGGACAGACAAAGGGGATAGTTTGCTTGGTATCGCGAAAATTCAGCAAGCGGTTGCGCAGGGACAGATCCAGCAGCTTACGTTGCCAACGGGAAATCCGATCTTGTGGCGTCTTCGGCTCTTCATCTACGAGATCACCTGGCAGGAAATCGAACGCCAGCGGCTTTGGTAAGGCTGGGGGCGCAGCTTCGATCTGTTCAGCTTCTGGGTTTGTCTCGGTGCAGTGAGAGGCAAGAGGCCGGATGCGCGCGACGCGGGCCCGCCGAACATCAACAGCCAATTGGAAGGTATGCTCATTGCGTTCAGCCGTCAGATCACGCCCGGCGCTGACCGCCTGCTCCAAACCGATAGTTGGTCGCTTTGTTAGAAGTGTCGTCTCCATGGTGATAAATTCGCGGGCGTCAATGGCCTTGCGCACAGTCATCACATCAGGTTCCGTCACCTGACCGAAATCGCGTTCGGTTAGCCAAACACCTGCCCAAGCGTGACCCTCAGAAAATAGAACCACTGAGTTCAACCCAGCCGCTTCGAAGCACGCAGCAAGCAACAAGGAACTGTCCAAGCAGGTTGCAAGCCCTTCAGATTTAACGCGCGCAGGGCTGCGAACCTTCTGGCCACGTGTCTCGAAAGATGCTGGAGGATAGGCATAGGTCAATCCAAGCGCGGTGGTCGCGGACCAGATTGCTCCCGCAAGCATCCACACACGGCCTGGGTCTTTCGACTGGTAGCCGTCAATTGCGCCGCTTTGTCCGCCACGCTCCAGCAGCCGACCGGCCTCCTTCAGGATGGTTGCCACCACCGCATCGTTGGGCGAGACATAAGCAGCCAGCAGATGGGCCATATCTCCGATGCCGCCCCATTCGTCCCGAGCCAGCATTTCGATTCGACGGTCTTCGCGAAACAGTTCCGTGTCATCGGCGGATACCGTCAATTTCAATTGGCCAAACTCTGCCTCGTTCAGCCCTGATAGGAGCGAGTCATTTAAGGGCGTTTCGAGATCAGACAGCTTCCGTTCTTCGCCTAAGCCAAGCCGATCCAGCGTCCAGGTTTTCGGCTTGATGACAGAAGGCGTGCTCTCAATCGTAATAGAAAGGTTCTCCAGTGGCGCATCTGTCCTATTGATCAACTTAACCTTGCGAAGAATCGAAACGCCGTTTTGGGCGGAGGAGAAATTGATTTTCTCCGCCGTAGAGAAAGTTACCGTGAGGTTCTGATCTTCCTCAGCTGTGGTTATTGGATCAATGATTTCTGACATAATGCAACTCTTAATAAGTATGGCTCGATGCTGCACACGCTGCTCTGCGTGTCAATCTGTAGTGAAGGTGCGCTTTCTAATGATTAGACTTGAACTACAGAAATGGTTCGCAGTTCGGAGAGTTTGATAATTGTCCTTCGAGCATCCCTTGCAAAGCTATGAGCATAGGAAACTCGCATCGGTCGCAAAAAAAATGAGGCTCGCACCAATTGGTCGTTTCAATTTCCATGGGGGGCAAGGCAGAAGAAGCTACTTCTTTGATGGGCCGCTTCGAGCCAATGGCATAATGGTTCGCTGAAGGTGCAGGCTGCAGCAGCGGTTTCGGTGGCCCTTTCCAGGTTGGCAGAGAGAGGAAACTCATCCTGGGGTATTCCTGAGGGGATTAGCCCTTGCATATAGGCTTGCCTGTTCAATGTGCTCTGCCGTCAAGCTTGGAAAATTCTCCAAAATGTAGTGAACCGTTTCAAACCTGCAGAGATCCGCTAATTCGTAAACCCGAATCCGCTTTCCGCGCATGACCGGTATCCTACCGCTGATTTCAGCATCGAATTGGACTGCGGCCTCGGCCCTTGCCAATTAAGCCATTCTGGCAACTGCCTTCGCGACCGATTCAGGCAAATCAATTCGCAATATGCCTTACTTGATTACATCTTACTTCGAAGAGCCTTTCGCTACATCGCCCATTTCTCTTAGCAATTAACGGCGGAGCCGACGACTAAGAAGGTATCCGCCCGCCAGTTCAAAATGTCCAATTGGGCGTGCGATTGGCTTGAGCAGTGGTTGGGAACCAATAGCAGCCTTCTTGGATCTGGAAAGTACAGACTTGGGAAGACCACCCTCCTTGATCATCTGGAGTACAACCTTGCGATCCCCTTCAACAATCGCGGCGATTTCATCTATATTGAGGGGGCGTAAGATCGACTGTGGCAAGTTTGAAAATGTCATGAAGTCAAATGTCATGTCACGGCCTTTAGCGCTGAAGCCAAGTCGGAGAGTTTGAGGAGGTGACCACGCCAAGCTGTGCCATCCTGAAAAGCTCCCATGGTTTCAATGCCGATATCTGACAGTTTGACCATAAGATGGCGGGCGGATGTGTCAAGCTGGCCCGCAAGTGTTGAGACAGGCACATATTCCATCTGGAAAATGCACAGGGCTTCGTGGCTGATGCTACGGCCGACCTTGCCAGCATGGGGAAACTCTTCGTGCTGGATCAGGCCTTGTTTGCACCATTGCGCGACACATTGGTCCTTCCAGCCTGTCAGCTGGGCAACCTTTTGAATGGTGAGACCTGACCCATGGCGCACGTCAGCGATGATTGCGTCGATCTCTTTGCTGGAGAACCGAAGTCCAGCGAAGCATCTATCCGTGGAGCCCATTGTGGGGCGAAGGCCGCCGTCTGAGATACGGCAAAATACTTCCTTTAATGCAGCCGCATCTGTGATGAAACGAAGGTTCAATTCTTTGAGGGAAACGGTTGCGCCATCAACCTCAACTGCAGTCGAGGAGATATCGTCGACGAACCGTTTGATTGCAACACTATCGTATTGGCCATCCATCAACGGTGGCAAAGTCTCAGGAATGAACCGTGCTATGAGCCCTGCTTCAGCAAGAAGGTCGTATTGTTTGCGCGATATGCCAAGGACCTCCCTTGCTGTGGTTTTGTCGATGAAACGCTGCCTGTCTTGCGCAATCTCAGCTACGGTATCGCGATGGATCATCGTGTGTCGGTGCCCGAAGCCGGATGCATATTTCTTCCCGGGGATGCGTTGTTTTGCCACCGCATCCACAAGACGGTCTGCACGGATGTGCAAAATTTTTGCTGCCTCTGCAGCACTGACCCAATTCCGCATATCAGAAGGGGCGCCGGCTCCCCCTGCATAGGCACCATCAAACTCACGTTGGACGACCTTTCCGAGGGTAGCATGAAAGTCAGTGTATGCTTGACCGTCGAATGAGTTCAGCCGTTGGTACCACTTACCAAGCCGCATGGGTGCGGTTGGGGCACCGGAGTTTGACAACCGTGCCGATACTGCACACTCGAACTTTGTCGGCCAGTCACAAAAGGTAGAGAATACTGGTTCGAGAAAGAGAGTAGCCTCCGCCAAATTTTTAGGGAGTGGCGTCTTTCCCTGTTTGCCGGTCTCGGTTTCGACTTCGGCGCTTGCCAAAAAGTATACGAATTCCCCAATGTCTTCCGGCGTGCGAAACGCCAAAGCAGGAGGCAGCATAGATCGAGACGGGTGCATGTCGCCGGAGATTAGCGCTGACAAAGCGACCTCCGCTTCCAGCGCTTTGTTCCGAGGCAAGCGGTCGAGCGGACAGCCGCAATGGCAGGTATCGTACCCGCCGCGTCCCGGCATGAAGTTCTCACCACACATCGGGCATTCATCGGCGAGCCTCAAACTATGCTCAGAGCAGGCCGTCACAAAACTATGTCGCCATGAATGATGATGCGGCCTACCTTCCGAGATGCAATCCGGACATATGGGTGCGCTATGGTGGCGTTCGAATCTCCAGTTTCGGGTTGGGATTGACGGTGTTGCGGAAGGAAGAATATCTCCGAGAGTACCCTTCGGGAGTTCGAGCAGCCCTTCTACTTCCAGGGCGTCCTCGATGAGCGGTCGACCGTAACGCAAACCAAAGGAGCCGAGGAAGTCAGATACGTCAGGCCACATTTCCGCTTCAGCAAAGCGGCGCAGATAGCCTTCCAAGCTCTCGGATTGGTCAGGTTGAACCAGAATGCTCATATCATCGCACCCTCTGCCCAGGATGCCTCCAAACCGGCGATAGATTGAATTGGGAAATCGAGGCCGGCCTCGCTCATGACGCTCGCGAATGAGCGATGGAGCTCAACTTCATCCGGTTCTTCGTCGTAAAAGAAAGAGGAAACAGGAATGCCGGATTGCTGCATATTGCTTGCCGCTTTCACAAAAGTGGCAAGCGTCAATTGTTTCGATTCACGTTCTGCTATAGCGCATGACTTGAACAACCGCAGCATCATCGGCACGCGACCACCGGAAGCCCCGTACAGGCGCCGCACAATGTCGTCGAACTCCGGCACCAGAAAGAACCCTGAGTGTTCAAGGCTTCCGATTGCAGCGTCGACCGCGCCTGCGAATCCGTCACGATCGTCTTCGTCCTGCCAATCGTATGGTTTGAACAGAACTGTGCTGTTCGCTCTATCGCGAAGCTGTTCATTCTGGTCGATGATTTGCTGGAAACGCGGGAGACCGCTCAGGATCAAACTCACGCCGGTCTCGTCGACAAGATATTTGAGGTGGTCTGCCGCTGCACGAGGCGAGAGATTAGCACCGCGTTCAATGAAGTGATTGGCTTCGTCGAAAACGATGACCTTCATTTCGCGCTCTTTGATTGCGCGAAACAGCCGATCCCGCAAAAGCTTGGTCTTGTCCGCCTCCCGAGTGCGGAAACCCATGGCCTGCAAACCAGCCGCATAGATCTCGCGGCCGCTTACTTGGGCGGGTAGGCTTGCACGAACAACCTCCTTCATAGGAAACAGCGCACAAGCATTACCGGACCTTTCGACCAGTCGGTCCACGACTGCTGATTTGCCGACCCGTGTGGGTCCCAAGAGGGGTATAATACATCCGGCTTTGGGGTCCTTCGCAGCGAGAAGGTCTTCAACCGTCTGAGCTGTAGTGCTGAGCGCATCATGAATGATGCGGTGGCTAAAAAGTGGAAGTGTGGCTTTCGACATGATCTACTCCATTTGCTCGATTGTCGGACGCTCGGACCTGCGTCTGACTGGGGCCTTTGGAGTAGGTTGGTTCGCTCTCTCGACAGCGGAAGTCTGGCTGCGTGGCGGGACTTTGGAATTGTCCAAAATTTGCTGGTGTTTGCGTCGCATGGCTTCTTTGGCACGTGCAGATTTCAAGGATTGAACTTTCCCGCGCCCAATTTCTTCGGCTCGCGTTTGTGCCTCCAAAGCCAATTCCATTGCCGTTGATCGTGCTTTTAGGTCTGCCTTCTTGGTCTCTTGACTTACCGTCCGCATGCGCTTTGCATCGGCAAAGCTGACTGCGGCAACATCATCGGATTTTGCAGGTACAATCAGCGGAACAGCCAAGCTTTCATGTATCACCGCGATTTCGCGGCAATCGGTGGGATCGTACCTGACATCAAGCGATCGCCGGACACCGATATGTTTAATCAGCTCGCCGAGCTCTGGTGAGTGAAAAAGCACACCTTCCACTTCAATCCCATAGTGCCACACCTTCCGAACTGTCTTTTCGACCATGAACCATTCAGTGATATCTTCTGGTACTGGAGGTAAGACCGCTTGGCTTTGTAGGCGTTTCCAACTTTGCATGGGGGATTCGGCGACGCGTAACGGCGACTGGATTTTGCGGCGGACTTTTGTGGCATACACATCGTAAAGCCATTTCATGACGAGGGCTTCCAACTGTTCGATTGTTAGGCATGCTTCCAGCATTCCTTTCTCAGTTCGTTCCTTGTCGGGAAGTTCTTTGGTGTGGGTCGAGCCCGCAAGTGTTTGGAGATACTCGCTCAGTTCTCGATTGAACCTTTCGACGAAAGGCTTTTTCTCAAGGCAGCCTGGAGCGTTCTTTCCCCATTCTGCACCGGATTGCTCAATGAGCCTGGAAAGGTGCCCACCACTGTTTTCTGAGCCTTGGTCAGAACTAATTATTTGAGGCACCCCGGTCATCTCGAAGCGGTTTTCAATGTTATACTTTTCGAAAAAGGCATCACCGCGGTCGGTCATAACATCTTTGATAGTCTGGACCGTCAATTCTTCCCGCGGTGCCGAAAGGCTGATGCGCAGGCCGACGGGAAAACCTGTCACCGCATCGACTGCTATGCTGAACGTCGGTCGGCCAATACAGGTTCGATCAATTCCCATCAGATGGATGTTTCCTGTTGTGCAGTCCACTTCAACAAGATCGAACGGCATCTGAACTCTATGAAAGAACTGAGCCTGCAATTTCAGCTTCTTTGCCGTTTCAGAATCGTGCCGGTAGGAAATGACGTCATCGACCCGCAGTTTTCTGAGAACCGCTTCAAGGCTGCGCTTACCATGAGGGTTGAGCTGCTTTTGGGTGTCGGCCTTATGCTTTTCGTACCAAGCTTGTTCATAGCGATATGCAACCAAGTCTGAGAGTTTTCCTGTAGAAATTCTATCGTTTTTCAGATAGATTTCTTCGAGGGCCGCCATTGCGATTTCCTCGTACAGTTCATCGTACCGTTCTCCACGATTCCCTTTAAGGTGAGTCTTCGGTAGAAGCGCCGACCTACCGTCCTTGGATTTGCACTGCTTCCAGTGTTGTAATGTTCTGAGACCGAACTGCGCTGGAACATATCGAATGAACCGTGGATCTTCACGAAGTTCAGTACCGATGATCTCGGCTGACTTGTTAGCCGAGTTTCCGGCACGACGTAGCTCGTCGTCTCGCCGGATCGCATAAAGTTTCATACTTTGAGCGACGCGTGCATGTTCATCCGGAATAAAGCCTGCGGTTGGTTCTATGTTCAGGGGGGAGGCATGCCCACCCGCGATGAGGCGACGATACTCTTCTTTTCCAACCTCGCATAATTCACCGCAGCTCTTTCGTAGGACCACAGATTGGTCCCTTTCAGCAATGCATTCGAGCTTCTCGGAACTGCCATTTCGGATGCCCAACTCGGCTAAAATATTATTGTAGGCCAAGGGGTAGCTCCATGAGGTGCCTGGGCAACCCTGTTGAACTGCGGATCACTGTCTGCTGGGAGATGCGTTCGTCCTGTACATCACAGGTTACTTCACCATGAGCCAGCGCTGCGAGGATGTTCCGTTGAGAATGCCCCTTTTTTACCAAATCAGTGATATTCGCGCCTGTATCGGTATCTTTGCGAAGTTTTGCTGTATCAGGACCCTTTGGCACAGCTGACTTTGAGATGTTCAAAAGCCGCATATTCCGGACAAATGTTTCCGGCAGGCATGAGTCATCTATTATTATGAGGCGGTGACCGTAGCGGGCCAAGACACCAGGGTAGCCCAAAATCTTAGGGTTCATTTCGATTAGGGCGGAATGCTTCACTTCGATAAAGACCGGGCCTTTGGGAAGGCTTGCTTTGAAATCTGGTGTGTATTCGACCGGGCGGTTGCCGTTTTCGGCGGCTGCTAAGCGAAGGTGCTCTTTGGACGGATAGGCGCGTCCTGTCGCCAAGTCGAAACAGACCGGCTGAGACCGAATATCCGCGACCCTCGGATCAAGACCCATAACAATCGCAGCGCTTGCTTCCAACCGGCTTTCAAGCTGCATCAAGCGCCCGGTAGCGCCCGGTGTAGTATAGTGAGCTTTCTTTTGCTGCCCGCGCTTTTGAATTCTGCGTGCCGTCGGCGCTGATTTGAAGTCAACTCTCATTGCTGTTCCCCTGAGTCGTTAGTAGTACTAAACTATTTTGCTCTGTTTTGAGAGTCATTTCTTGATATAATGTTTCCATGAACGCTCCCACTAAGCTTGAAGCCTTTGCTTCAGATCCAAATTGGATGTCGTTTGCCAAAGCGCTGATGTCGGCTTTGGAGACACCCGAGGCATACAATTTCGTCGACGGTAACCAGTTGCTCGCGGCTGTAGCTCTCCTCCGCGGCGTTGATGCATCGAGCCTTCGCAATCCTCTTGCAGCAGTAAGTTGGATGAAAACGCATGCGCCGGAAGCACTGGAAGCAGAAAACGACGGTATTGCCATGACCGGCGTGTTGCTGCTTTCTCAAATATCATTTTATGACAATAAGTTAGCTGCCAGCCTCGCCACGAAATTTTTTGGCGGTGAACTCTCTCGAACACAGATCCGAGAGGCTCTGAAAGGTATTAGGGAGAAAAAAGGCGGTCGCGGAATATTGGCCCATGAGCGTGTGAAACAGGCGGTGGCCTTTGAAGCCGCCGTGGCGGCGTTCCTGAATAACAACCCTGATGTCTTGGAGCTTGGAAGTGGCATCAGTATTACCGAAGGAACCCGAAGCTCCAGAGTACCAGTTGATTTTGCTGTGTTACGGAACGGTAAGCCGATTGCTGCCATTGAAGTGAAATCATATCGTCAGAAAAGACACCAGCGATACTTGCTTGAAACGCTTGGAATGGCGGCGCTGGCCGCCCGGGAGCATTCCAAGACCGTTTTGGTGTTGCCAGAAAGCTGGGGAAGCTCAGTCGATCTCATGACCAAGCTCATTGAGGACCTAAAAATCGCCGATGTCAAAATCGCTATTTTCAAAGATGGAGATGGCGTCGGAAATCCTGGAGAGTTCTATTATGTCTTCGGCTCGTGGTAGGTATTACCGACGAGGGTAAGGTCGCAGCTGCGACATGCGTGCCTGCGCCATCCACTTCTAAATAGGTGAGGAGCTACGGTCTCGGGGCGTCGTCCGTACTGCCAGCAACCCGAACTGCGACCTTGCTGAACACCTGTTTTGCGCAGCGTTTGGCGGGACGCAGGACCCGAATGCACAGCGCGGGTTTGGTATGACCGAGCCGGACGAGACGCGCTTTCAGAATAAGGGGCGGCGGGTCCCTCGGCGCAATACCTCACGCCAGCTATCGGCAATCTATAACCTTACGGGCGGGCACTTCGACATATTGGCGTGCGTGATTCCAAAGATGACGTCTGCTTGATTAGGGCGGCGCTGATCCTACGCAGTTTACCGATTTTATAATAGGTAAGCGTCTTGCTGGACTTAATGGCTCACGTCCCCCGGTACACTTTTTTCGGCTTTTCATCGACCAAAGCGTTGAGATGCCAGCTGTCCGCGTCCTCAACTGCCTCAATATCAAACGACCGGCACTCGTAAGCAGACTTATTGGCAGTATGCGAACGTAACCCTCCATGAATGTCTGGGGTGAACTTACCACAACTTCGGCGTCAGCCCACCAATTTGCGATCGTCCCTGTGCATCGTGGCAGAGTCCAGGTCGATGTTGACCTGCGCGACGGTACCCGCCAGGTGCTTGCACTATTCAGTGCGACAGGGAGCCTTCGCGGCATAGATCATCACGGTTACAGTGCTGAAATGCAGAACCAACCGCCTCCAGACTACTGCGATAAGTTGGCATGGTCCGCGAAGTAGGATAGTGGCACCGTATAGTGGCGAAAAATATCAAAGATAGTTGAATTATCATTTAATTTTAATTTTGTAGGTTTGTTCGTCAGTGGCAAAAAAAATCCTCCAGGTGACTGATTTCCTTTTCATTCTACTTCATATCAATCGCGTAAGTGCCGAGAGAAGAATATGAATTGGTTGCCTGATACATCGCTGGCTATTTGGGGTCATTCAAGTTTGTGGTTTTCGCAACCGGGTTCCCTGTGATGAGATGAGAAAGCAACCTTTAGTTGATTGTCTCGACAGGAACCAATTCCAGAATTGGCGTACAGCAGGGGTGAACCCATCAGCTCCGCCGGAATAAGGTGATAGGCAAAAAAAATTTGAGTTACGGCCTATTGGGCTGGAGAACACCCCGCTTTCCAACGCCTTTCCTACAGGCCATGAGGCGAAAAGAGATACTCATAGTGTTTGATTATATGAAGCAAAGCTGATCACGTTGTGGTTTCGGCTTCTTAAACAATGGCTGCCGATCAAGGTGACATGCAGACGTAGGTATTTCCCGAGGGCCCATCTACGAAGTGCTGATGATGTGTTTTTCGAAATGAGAGTTCTCTACCTTCGGGGTCAATAGGGCGTTATTATAAGTGCGACGGCTCCAATCATATCGATCTGAAAAGATTGTTCGACTTAGGCTCAGGCGTCGATTTTTTTCAGGCGTTTGGGGCCAGTAGAGGCGCTACATATCTGCAGAAGGGGCGGAGAGCCGACATTCGCTGCGAGTGCGACAAAGCACGTCGGTTTTTGCTGAGGCTGCTTATTCGCCGTAGTTGCATTCGCCGCCGCGTATGAAGTGACTTGTCGGTGGTGCTCGGTAGCTTTGATCCTGACCGCGGCCGTTCTACCGGCCTACGATCACACGAATAAGTTCGTTTGGGCACGGCGGTATTTAGTAGGCTCGGCTTACTAATAGATAATCAAAAACAAGATATTTCGTATAGCTGGAATGCTCGCTTGCCCCAAAAGGTAGACTTTCGCGGCGCAGCAAATTCGAAAGCGCGAAGCTATACTCAAAGGCGAGTAGCAGCCTCTTATTGAGCTGCGTCCATTTATAATCCGTGGTTCACGTTTCGAACGCCTTATCCTGTTAGCTTCAATTTACGCCCTACATTTTCACCGTGGTTAATCATGTCCTACAAAATGACCTCCAGACTTGGATATTTTCTTCTGCGCTTAATATGCGTGGGGGTGTTTTTCGTCGGAGCGATGGGTGAAGCCCGCTCAAGCGAGGACTGCGGCGCTGCCTGTGTTTTCGCTGGTCCTCGCATGGCGAGTGTGGAAACGAGTGAATCGGAACTGCTCGGACCGCTCCTCAGCGGTCTGCTTGGTACGGATGTCGACGTCAGCGTATTAGACTGGAACGCCATCGCTGGCGCCAACGTGGGACTGCTCGACGTGCTTGGCACGGGCGATTTGTCGGTGTCCAATCCAGGGCAACTGGTAGACGTAGATGTTACGCTGTTGGAACTTGTTGAGGCTTCGATCGACGCCGCAGAAGCTGACAACAACACTGCCGCCGTTTCCGCCTTAAACGCTCTGCGCCTACCTATTGGTGAATTGCAGGGGACGATCCGGCTTGCAGACCTGATAACACTCGGCCTACCCGAGGGTGCACTGGCCGATATCGAGCTCAGCGCCCTTGACCTGATCGGCGGGGCAATCCAGCTCTATAATTACGAAAACATTGCGACGACAACCCAGCCCATCGCGCTGGATAGCCCGCTTTTACAGCAACTTGGCATCGGCGGAGCGGAGCTTTTGCTTCAGGTAGTTGAACCGCCACATTTCGAGTGTGGCGGTGCCGGGGCCAAGTTCCACACCTCGACAGTACGGGCAAAGCTGTCTCTCAATCTCGCCAATATGGCGCTTGATACGGCAGTACTCGATAGCCTGCTGGGGCCGCTGGTCGGTGGGTTAATTCGCACCGACATTACGCTTGGCAATTTCGATATCTATTTTGAATTTGGCCGTGTTGACGGCAAAGTTGTTAGCGCAGATCCCGAAACTAAAACTGCAAGTGTGATCCTTTTACCCAGTGCCGTCGACTTATTTCTTGGCAGTATAGACGATGCTATCTTTTTCAACCGTGAACGCGCCATTTTGCAGTCTGACGTGGATTACGGTCAAGTTGGACAGATCAAAGTTTCCACCCTCGGGGGGCTCGTCAGCGAGACATTAGGGATCGGCGTCAAATCTTTTGCACAGAGCGCTCCTGGTACGTCCAAGACGCTATTTTTTTCTCCGCCTTACCCGCAGCGGCAGTCTTTTGGTGACGGCGCATCCTCCTTTAGTGAGCTGATCGGAACATTAGCTCGGAACCTCGACATCCAAATTGAAGACAGCCTCAGCCTGCCGCTGGCCCCATTGGTCGATACGGTGATCGAGCCGGTAGTCGGCGATCTCGTCGGCGGGTTGCTGGTAGATGCGGTATCGCCTGTGCTCGATCTCACAGTCGACCCACTTCTTGGTTTCTTCGGAGTTGGAATCGGCGAGGCCGAAGCCTCTATTAGTGGGGTCACTTCCATCTGTGTTGAGAGATCTGATTGCCCGATTTCAGGACTTGCGCCCGATGGCACGAATAACGCCGCCTATGGGAGCCCGACGCATTTAATCTATGATACGCTTTTCATGGGTTTTTCGCCACCGGATGAAGACACCGCCCCTCGTGCCAACGCGGACGCGACTGGCGATGATGAAACGGGCAGTGACGATGAAGACGGCGTCGAGGTTTCGACACTGAAGACGGGTAGCGTAACCGAGATCGGGATCACCCTCCATGAGAGCGGTGGCCAAAGTGGCTTTTTACAGGGCTGGATCGATTGGAACGGCGATGGACGCTTCACGGAGGATGAACGTATTGCCAAAGACCTCACCCTACCGGGCGGGGGCGTTCTGAATCTTTCAGTGACGGTTCCCGACAGTGCCCGACCGGGTAACAGTTTCGCCCGGTTCCGCTGGTCAACGCAGACTGGGCTGGACCCTGTAAGTGCCGCGGCGGACGGAGAGGTGGAAGACATCCAGGTCGCAATCAAGACCGGTGATGTATCCCAGCTGCGGGGTCAGGTGATCGAAGATAACGGCAGCGGTGACGGGGTGGCCCTTGATGCGCAGTTAAACGGCGAAGAGACAGGAATTGGGGGCGTGACCGTACTGCTTGAAACCCCGGACAGCCAAATTCTTTCATCGGTACAGACTGACGACTTAGGGAATTGGGCTGTTTCTCTTCCGGATAGTTATGAAGGTCCATTGATTGCCCGAATAATTCCGCAAGGAGGCATGCTGGCAGTGTCCCAAAGTGCCCCCACTGCATCACCGGGGACACCCTCAGAGAACGGGAGCATTTCCTTTTCCACTGACGATGTTCAATCAATGTCCGACATTACCTTCGGTCTTATTGAGGAACCGCGCCTCTATCATGACGGACAGGCCTTCGTCGAAGCTGGCCAAGTCGCGGTTCTGTTCCACGATTACGTGGCTGGCGCGACAAGCGAAGTTACGCTTTTTGTAGAGGGCGTGCCTGATGATATCGCCACTGTCAGTCTGTTCCGCGATCCAGATTGCAACGGAACGCTTACAACGCCGATCCTTGGCCTAATAGCTACGACCGCTGATGAACGCTTATGTTTCGGTGCGCGGATGAGCACATCTTCTGGTTTGCCTCCGGGGCAGCGCGTTACTTTCGATGTTGTCGCTTTGACGCGTTTCTCCGGTGGGGCCGAGCATGTGGCTCGAAACACCGATGTGGTGTTAATCGCGAGCCAGGATGGTGGCATCGTGTTGGAAAAAACGGTCGAAAACCTTACCAAAGGCACAGAGGAAACGCGCGCAAACTTCGCGGCACCAGGGGATGTGATAATGTATCGCCTGAAGCTCACACATACCGGATTATCCCCGGTAGAAGATGTTGAGGTGAGTGATGTCACCCCGCCGCATACCGCCCTTGATCGTGTGATGTCTCAAACGGTGTCCATGGCCGATGGAAGCGAATGCACCTTAGTATTTCCCGAGAACCCAGCAGTGGGATATCGAGGCAGCTTGAGATGGTTTTGCGAGGGAGGAGTATCACCCGGTACTCAGGTCGAACTGACGTTTTCGGTCCGCATATCGCCTTAAAATTCTGCAAGAAGTTTGCAAAATGCAACATAGCCATTCAATATTTCTTCGTGAAGTACGTCTTTGATAAAGGGTCCGAAAAAAGCTGCAATGCAGCGCGTCAGTAAGTTCGAATGTCCGGTTAGGGCCGTTCGCGTCGATCGACACCAAAAGGGGCGGAAAGTGTGCATTCGCTGCAAATGCGAGGTTGCCGTGCGTCGATGGGGGCAGCTGACATTCAATCAGCCACGGAACTGGTGTTTGTGCTGCGGTGCGGAAGGCGACTTCGAGCCCTTCAAACGAACAAGCAGCTCGACCATTTCGCAGCCGCAGCAAAATCAGCCGAGAGAGACCGGCCCATTGCCGCCTTTCACCCTTTAGCAGACATGCTGCGCTGCGGCTCGTCGAACCAGCCATTCGTGCATCGCGCAGCATACTCACCGCTTAAACGT
>NZSX01000062.1 GCA_002703405.1 Sulfitobacter sp.
TGGTGTCGTAGCAGGCATCGGCGGCACCCAGCGTCTGACGCGCCTTGTGGGCAAGTCCAAAGCGATGGACATGAACCTGACGGGCCGCTTCATGGATGCCGAAGAAGCCGAACGCTCGGGCCTTGTGTCGCGCGTTGTGCCGGTCAAAAAGCTGATGGAAGAAGCCATGGCCGCCGCTGGCAAGATTGCCGAGAAATCGATGATCTCGGCCACCGTGGTCAAGGAATGCGTCAACCGTGCCTATGAGGTGCCGCTGAGCGAAGGCCTGTTGTTCGAGCGCCGCATGTTCCATTCGCTGTTCAACACCGAAGACCAGAAAGAAGGCATGTCGGCCTTTCTTGAAAAGCGCGAAGCGCAGTTCCGCGACAAATAAGCGATTCCAGTGGCGCGGCTTGCATTGCCGCGCCTGCTGTCTTATAGGCAGCCCCAATACATGCGCGTGCAGCCCGCTCTGGCTAGAATCACCTGCCCTTTTGGGGCCCGGATTTCCGGTAGGGTTGGCGTCACGCATTGCTACGCAACAAAATGAACCCGAAGGCTGATACTCATGGCAAACACAACACAATCCGCAAAGCGCGCACGTCAAAACGAGAAACGTTTTGCGATCAACAAAGCCCGCCGTTCGCGCATCCGCACCTACCTGCGCAAAGTCGAAGAGGCGATCACCTCCGGTGATAAAGAAGCCGCAACCGCCGCTTTGAAAGCCGCCCAGCCCGAGCTGATGCGCGGCGTCACCAAAGGCGTTTTCCACAAAAACACCGCTTCGCGCAAAATGTCGCGTCTGGCCGCACGGGTCAAAGCACTGGGTTAATCCGGCTCCACAGCCAACCCTTTGAAAGACAATAGGCGCCGCATTGCGGCGCCTTTTTTCGTGCGGGTGCAGCGAAAAAAACACGCCAGAGATTCTTTTCAGGCAATCTCTGAGTCAAGATGGAAGATATGTTGAAGCGGACCGGAAACACTTGCTACCAAAGGTCCAGCGATTCATTTCGCTTGGGGGGACAGGCCCTGAACAAGGTGTCAGCCGACTGGCAGAATGCCAAGTTTAGGGGGGTGCAAGTGACCGTGTAAAAACGGCCCCGCGCACTGTCGTGAATGCTGCTGCCAGCACGTTTACCCTGTCGATGAGAACACGAACGGTTCGTTCAGCGCCTCTTGCGCCGGTTTACGGCGCATCAGGCTTATGGGCTTGCCATTCTTTTAAAGTCCGAAGGACACAGGTCGGTCATCCGCGTGGGACCGGGTGGATGACCTGTTGCCGGGTGAAACAATATTGAGGGCCGGGATCCACTCGGCCTCTGTGCGAAAAGCAAAGCGGGACGTAAGGCACGATGACATTAGATCACTGGGGCGAGATCAAAGAGCGGCTTCTAAAGACGGTGGGGCAGAACAACTACACCACTTGGATTGAACCGCTTGTGCCCGGCGCTGTTGAAGACGGAATCGTGACACTCAAAGTGCCGACAAATTTCTTCGGGAACTACGTCAGCCAGAACTTCTCGGATCTGATCCTGCATGAGATCAACACGGCGGGCACCGATGCCACCCGTTTGAACTTTGCCTTGAATCAGCAACCCAGCCCTGCCGCCGAAAAGCCTGCCCCGGCTGCGCGTCAGACCACGGCTGCCGTGAAACCCGCCGCCAACACCCAGCTGAGCACCGCCCCGCTTGACCCGCGCTTCAGCTTTGACAATTTCGTCGTCGGCAAGCCCAACGAACTGGCCCACGCCGCCGCCCGCCGCGTCGCCGAAGGCGGCCCAGTCACCTTCAACCCGCTGTTCCTTTATGGCGGTGTCGGTTTGGGTAAAACGCACCTCATGCACGCCATCGCGCGCGAATTGCACGCGCGTAAGCCGGAGATGAATGTGCTCTACCTCTCGGCTGAGCAGTTCATGTACCGTTTCGTTCAGGCGCTACGCGACCGCAAGATGATGGACTTCAAAGAGATCTTCCGTTCGGTCGACGTACTGATGGTCGATGACGTGCAGTTCATCGCGGGCAAAGATTCCACACAAGAAGAGTTCTTTCACACGTTCAACGCGCTTGTGGACCAGCACAAACAGATCATCATCTCTGCCGACCGCGCACCGGGGGAGATCAAAGACCTCGAAGACCGCGTCAAATCGCGTCTGCAATGCGGCCTGATCGTTGACCTGCACCCGACGGACTATGAACTCCGCCTCGGCATTCTGCAAAGCAAGGTCGAAGTGCAGCGCAAGACCTATCCGGACCTCGAAGTGGCCGATGGCGTGCTGGAATTTCTGGCGCATCGCATCACCTCGAACGTNCGNGTNCTCGAAGGCGCGCTGACCCGNCTNTTNGCNTTCGCCTCGCTCGTGGGCCGTGAGATCGACATGGGCCTGACGCANGACTGTCTGGCCGANGTGCTGCGCGCCTCCGAGCGCAAGATCTCGGTCGAGGAAATCCAGCGTAAGGTCTCGGATCACTACAACATCCGCCTGAGCGACATGATCGGCCCCAAGCGTCTGCGCAGCTATGCCCGCCCGCGTCAGGTGGCGATGTATCTGTGCAAGCAGATGACCAGCCGCTCCCTGCCCGAAATCGGCCGCCGCTTTGGCGGGCGCGACCACACCACCGTCNTGCACGGGGTGCGCCGCATCGAAGANCTCAAGGTCTCGGACGGNCAGATCGCCGAGGATCTGGAACTGCTGCGCCNGGCGCTCGAATCCTAAGCTGAGCGGCCTGAGGGGTTGTCCTCAGGACACGGTTAAACAGCGATCGGGGGCGCAGCTTGCGCCCCTCTTGCATTCACTTAAACAAAGCCACAAAAGTTCTTGTGTAAGCGTGGGAACCGGGTAGTTTGCCTCTCCCGGCAATCGGTATGGGAGAAGGCATATGAAATTCAGCATCGAACGCGCGGCACTGCTCAAGGCCGTTTCGCAAGCCCAATCCGTGGTCGAGCGCCGCAACACCATTCCGATCCTCGCCAACGTGCTGATNGAGGCCGAGGGCAGCGATGTTTCCTTCCGCGCCACCGATCTGGATATCGAAGTGGTCGACAAGGTCGCCGCGCAGGTTGAGCGCGCTGGCGCCACCACCGTTTCGGCCACGCTGCTGCATGAAATCGTGCGCAAACTGCCCGATGGCGCGTTGATCAGCCTGACCGCCGATACCGCCGCTGGCCGCCTGACTGTCGAAGCGGGCCGCTCGAACTTCTCGCTGGCGACCCTGCCGCGTGAGGACTTCCCCGTGATGGCGTCCTCGGAATATGCCTCGAACTTCGCGGCCCCTGCCCCGGTGCTGCGCCGCCTGTTCGACAAGTCGAAATTTGCCATCTCCACCGAAGAGACGCGCTATTACCTGAACGGTGTCTACCTGCATATCGCGGATGCCGAAGGCGGCAAGGCNCTGCGCTGCGTGGCGACCGATGGTCACCGCCTCGCCCGGATCGACGCCGAGATGCCCGAGGGTGCGGCCGAGATGCCCGGCGTGATCGTTCCGCGCAAGACCGTGGGCGAGTTGCGCAAGCTGCTGGATGATGACGAGATGGAAATCGCGGTGTCCGTGTCAGAGACCAAGATCCGTTTCGCCACCCCCGCCATCACCCTGACCTCCAAGGTCATCGACGGCACCTTCCCCGATTACACCCGCGTGATCCCACAGGGAAACACCCGCAAGATGGAAGTCGACGCTGCCGATTTCGCCCGTGCGGTGGACCGTGTGGCAACCGTGAGCTCCGAGCGTTCGCGCGCCGTAAAACTGCAACTGGACGAAGACCGTCTGGTGCTGTCCGTCAACGCGCCTGACAGCGGCGCCGCCGAAGAAGAGCTGGCCGTGGCCTATGCCGACGAGCGGCTGGAGATTGGTTTCAACGCCAAATACCTGCTTGAGATCGCAAGCCAAGTGGACCGCGAGAACGCCGTCTTCCTGTTCAACTCCTCTGGCGACCCGACCCTGATGCGCGAAGGCAATGACACTTCGGCGGTTTACGTCGTCATGCCGATGCGCGTGTGAGTTGGGCGGGAATTTTTGAAATTCCCGCGCCGTTTTCTTTCAAAGAAAACGGGGTCTGAATGGCGCAACTGTATCTTTCCAACCTCGGCCTCTCGCATTTCCGCTCGCACCGCCGGGCNGTGATCGACGTGGATGCGCGCCCCGTCGCGCTCTATGGCCCCAATGGCGCGGGCAAGACNAATATCATCGAAGCGATCTCGCTGCTGTCGCCGGGTCGCGGGCTGCGCCGCACCAGCGCGCAAGATATGGCACGGCGGCCCGAGGCTTTGGGCTGGAAGGTGACCGGGCTGCTGCACGGCCCCACGGTGCTGCATGAGGTCGACATCTGGTCCGAAGCGGGCGCTGCACGGCAGACCAAGATCGACGGCAAGGCGTCCGCACAAACGGCGCTTGGTCGCATTGCCCGNGTGCTCTGGCTGATCCCCGCCATGGACCGGCTTTGGATCGAAGGCGCCGAGGGGCGGCGGCGCTTTCTTGACCGGGTGACGCTTTCGATGCTGCCCGATCATGCGGACCTGTCNCTNAGCTACGAGAAAGCCATGCGCGAGCGNAACCGGCTNCTCAAGGACATGGTGCGCGAGCCNGCGTGGTACACNGCGCTNGAGACNCGCATGGCNGAAACCGGGGCGCAGATTCACGCCAACCGCCTNCAGGCGCTGGCAGCCCTTGAGGCGNCGCAGGCAGAGGCCCAGACNGCTTTCCCCATCGCNACGCTGTCGCTGCTNAACGACATGCCCGANAGCGCNGATGCCCTGCGCGCNGCGCTCTCGGACAACCGCATGCGCGACCTTGCCGCCGGGCGCACNCTCATCGGCCCGCACCGCGCCGATCTGGAGGGCACCTATGCCGNNAAGGGCATCGCCGCGCGGGACTGCTCCACCGGAGAGCAGAAGGCGCTGCTGGTCTCNCTCATCCTNGCCAATGCCCGCGCNATCGCCGCCGACTTCGGCGCGCCGCCGCTGCTGCTGCTGGACGAGGTCGCCGCCCATCTCGACGCGAGCCGCCGCGCGGCGCTTTACGACGAGATCACCGCNCTTGGCGCGCAGGCATGGATGACCGGCACCGGCCCTGAACTGTTCGAAAGCCTTGGCGCGCGGGCGCAATATGTTGAGGTCACCGAAGAGGACGGCCTTTCGCAGGTGGAGCGGCNACCGTGACCCTTACCCCCGCCGATCTGCTGCTTTACTGCGGCGCGCTCTTGATCCTGTTCCTCACCCCCGGNCCGGTTTGGCTGGCAATGATGGCCCGTGCCCTTTCGGGCGGGTTTCAGGCGGCATGGCCGCTGGCGCTNGGNGTGGCGATTGGTGACATGCTTTGGCCNNTGGTGGCGGTGCTGGGGATCACATGGATCGTNTCGGCATTTGACACNGTGATGGAGGTGCTGCGCTGGACCGCGGCGCTGGTGTTCATCGCCATGGGGNTCGGCCTGATCCGNCAGGCAGGTGCGCAGATCAGCACCGACAGCCGCCTCACCCGGCCCGGGATGTGGTCCGGTTTCGTCGCGGGGCTGGTGGCGATCCTTGGCAACCCCAAGGCGGTCCTGTTCTACATGGGCGTGCTGCCCGGCTTCTTTGATCTGCGCCAAGTCACCGGCCCCGACATCGGGCTGATCCTCGCCGCCTCGGTCATCGTGCCGCTTATNGGCAACCTTGTGATCGCGCTGCTNGTGGGCCGCCTGCGCGGCTTTCTGACCGCCCCGCGCACNCTGCGGCGGATCAATCTGATCTCGGGCGGGATGCTCATTTTCGTGGGGCTGATCATCCCCTTCACCTGACACAAAATCTTGTGTCATTCGCGTGACAATGCCGGGCGAAAACACTATAAATCGGGCAAACGAGAAGGGTTATTTCCGCATGTCCGATACCGCGCAGACACCACAGGAATACGGCGCCGATTCCATTAAGGTTCTCAAAGGGTTGGAGGCTGTTCGCAAACGCCCCGGCATGTATATCGGGGACACCGATGACGGCTCGGGCCTGCANCACATGGTNTATGAGGTCGTGGACAACGGCATCGATGANGCGCTGGCCGGTCATGCCGACGCGGTAACGGTCACAATTCACGAGGATTCCAGCGTTTCGGTCAGCGACAACGGGCGCGGGATTCCGGTGGGCATCCACGAGGAAGAAGGCGTTTCCGCNGCCGAGGTCATCATGACCCAGCTGCACGCGGGCGGNAAATTCGANAGCAACTCCTACAAGGTCTCAGGCGGTCTGCACGGGGTTGGCGTTTCGGTTGTGAACGCCCTGTCGGACTGGCTGGAACTGCGCATTTGGCGNGAGGGCAAGGANCATNTCGCNCGNTTTGANGGCGGNTTCACCACCAAGCACCTCGAAGTNGTGGGCGAGACGGACCGCACCGGCACCGAGGTCCGCTTCATGGCCTCGACCGAGACTTTCTCGAACCTCGAATACAGTTTCGAAACGCTGGAAAAACGCCTGCGCGAACTGGCCTTTCTGAACTCCGGCGTGCGNATCATCCTCAATGATGAACGCCCTGTCGAGCCGCTGCGGACGGAGCTGTTCTACGAAGGCGGGGTGAAAGAATTTGTTAAATACCTCGACCGTCACAAGTCTTCGGTCATGCCCGAGCCAATCTTTATCACCGGTGAGCGTGACGACATCGGCATCGAAGTGGCGATGTGGTGGAACGACAGCTACCATGAGAACGTACTGCCCTTCACCAANAACATTCCACAGCGCGATGGCGGCACCCATATGGCGGGCTTTCGCGGCGCGCTGACGCGGACGATCAATAGCTACGCCCAGACCAGCGGCATCGCCAAGCGGGAGAAGATTAACTTCACCGGTGACGACGCCCGCGAGGGCCTGACCTGCGTGCTGTCCGTCAAAGTGCCGGACCCNAAGTTCTCTTCGCAAACCAAGGACAAGCTGGTGTCTTCCGAAGTGCGCCCGGCTGTCGAAGGTCTGGTGAACGAAAAGCTNGCNGANTGGTTCGAAGANAACCCCANNGAGGCCAAGCAGATCGTNGGNAAGATCGTCGANGCCGCNCAGGCCCGCGAAGCNGCNCGCAAGGCGCGCGAGNTGACNCGNCGCAANNCNGCGATGGATGTGAACTTCCTCGCNGGNAAGCTCAAGGACTGCTCGGANAAAGACCCCTCCAANACCGAAGTCTTCCTCGTCGAGGGGGACAGCGCCGGNGGCTCNGCCCAGACCGGNCGCGACCGNCANACNCAAGCGATCCTGCCGCTCAAAGGTAAAATCCTCAACGTTGAGCGCGCNCGGTTNGACCGGATGCTNGGNAGCCAAGAGATCGGCAACCTTGTCATGGCGCTNGGCACTGGCATNGGGCGGGATGAGTTCAACCTCTCCAANCTGCGCTACCACAAGATNGTCATCATGACCGACGCCGACGTCGACGGNGCGCANATCCGNACGCTNNTGCTGACCTTCTTCTACCGCCAGATGCCNGANCTNATCGANAACGGTCACCTCTACATCGCGCAGCCGCCGCTCTACAAAGTGTCGCGTGGCAAGTCCGAGGTTTACCTCAAAGACCAAGCGGCGATGGAAGATTACCTGATCCAGCAGGGCGTCGACGGTGCCATGCTGCGTCAGGGCAATGGCGAAGAAATCAGCGGCCAAGACCTGACCCGTGTGGTCGACATGGCCCGCCAGTTGCGCCGCGTGTTGGAAGCCTTCCCGACCCATTATCCGCGCCACATCCTCGAACAAGCCGCCATCGCCGGGGCCTTTGTCGATGGCGCGGTGGACAGCGACCTGCAAGGCGTGGCCGACAAGGTCGCCGACCGTCTGAATCTGATCGCGCTGGAATACGAGCGTGGCTGGCAGGGCCGCATCACCCAAGACCACGGCATCCGCCTCGCCCGCATTCTGCGCGGCGTCGAAGAGGTGCGCACGCTGGACGGCCGCATGATGCGGTCGGGCGAGGCGAAGAAATCCGGCAGCTTCACCCAGCACCTGCAAGATGTCTATGACCAGCCCGCCAAGCTGATCCGCAAGGACCGCAGCCAGATGATCTATGGCCCTATGGACCTGCTCGGCGCGATCCTCGCCGAAGGCGAAAAGGGCCTGTCGTTGCAGCGCTACAAAGGTCTGGGCGAGATGAACCCGGATCAGCTGTGGGAAACCACCCTCGACCCCGATGCACGCACGCTGCTGCAGGTCCGCGTAGAGGACATGGCCGAAGCGGATGATCTCTTTACCAAGCTGATGGGGGATGTGGTCGAGCCACGGCGCGAGTTCATTCAGCAAAACGCGCTGAGCGTCGAGAACCTGGATTTTTAAAGGGGTGTAGGGAAGCATATAAAATTGCGTGGCGCGCATAAGTTTGCGCGTCGCAGATGCAGCCAAATATTCGGAAATCATGTTAATTCAATAACTTATTTGATTCACTCAAATATGGATGGCTTATAGGATCGCGCCAGGCTTGCCACCTCCCCCTTCAAATCCGAGTGAATATTCCAATTAGCCTTCAAACACTCCATGCCCATTGCCCATGACATTGAACCGGACCCTTTCGCACCGCCCCAATCGGCTCCTCGTTTTATGTTTACAATTACATTCGTTTAGGGCAGGCGGCGATTACGGCCCTTAACCGACCTTGGTGATGTCTGCAGCGGATGACGGCTTTGAGCCCAAAGTTACGTGATGCTGCTACGCGGCCAATGGCCGCTAAGCGGAACTTCGAAAACGGTCGCCAGCATTGCTTTGCCCCTTGCGGCTCCTCGACTGTAGGTATACCGACCTACCTATAATCGGGAGATTCGACATGGCCCTGCCAAGTAAGACACCAAAAGGTTCTGCACATGATCGCCTCATGCAAGCCGCCATGATCCTTTTCTACAACCACGGCATCAACGGAACTGGCATAGATGCCATTGTGGAACGCGCAGGCGTGGCGAAAAAGAGCCTCTACAACAACTTTGCCTCCAAGGCTGATCTGGTGAACCAGTATCTCGAAGCACGGCATGCAGAATGGTTAGCGCTCTATGATAGGCGTGTGGCAACGGCAAAAGAGCCCGATCAACGTATCCTTGCGGTGTTCGATGCCTATCAGGATCACGCCGAATTTGCTTACGAGCGGGGGTTTCGCGGTTGCGGTTTGTTGAACGCGGCGGCTGAACTTGAGGCCGACGATGTTGGGCGGACCGCTGTTAGGCGTCACAAGGAACAAGTCGAAAGCATTTTTGCGCAGCATCTCTCGGAACTGCTGCCCGAAGCACCCGATCGTGTGGCGGCTTTGGCCGCACAGATTGCCTTTCTGCTGGAAGGCGCGATGGCACGGGCGGGACTGGAGGGCAGCAGCGCGCGGGTGATCACAGCACGAGCGATGGTCGACGACATGTTGAAGGCGCTTTGAAATGATGCAGGGACAAGCTTGGGGCGTGGTCGCAATACTGTTTGCGGCTGTCGTCTGGGGCACGACCGGAACGGCAGCAACATTTGCGCCCGATGTCAGTGCTGCCGCGATTGGTGCTGCCGCAATGGGGGTCGGTGGCATCGCACAAGCGTTAGTGGCCGCACGCGGCATCGCGCGATCTCGAACTGCCCTTTGGGATCAGCGTCGGCTTCTGGTGATTGGTGCGCTTTCGGTTGCGATTTATCCTCTGGCTTTCTATGGCGCGATGCGACTGGCTGGCGTGACTGTCGGAACCGTCATTACGATCGGGTCTGCTCCACTGCTCTCGGCGCTTATCGAATATCTGCTGGACCGAAGAAATCTGACTTTACGGTGGTCCGTCGGGGCGCTTGTCGGGCTGGTCGGCATGGTGCTGATCTGCGTTGCAGAAAATCTCTCCCACGGCGAAGTTGTTGGTGGCGACTCCGTGCCTTTGGGTGTGCTTTTGGGGCTGACTGGCGGACTAACCTATGCCCTATATTCCTGGAGCGCGCGGAAAATGATGCTGCGAGGCACGAGGTCGTCAGTTGCGATGGGGGCCACGTTTGGCCTTGGCGGTCTGCTGCTGATGCCGGTGCTGATCGCGACGGGAGGGCCGTTTCTTGCATCTTGGACAAACGCAGCCGTAGGGATCTACATGGCAGCCGTGCCTATGTTCTTAGGCTACCTTAGCTTTGGATTTGGTCTGGCCCGTGTGGAGGCGAGTATGGCAACGGTCATCACGCTGCTGGAGCCTGTCGTCGCGGCGGTTCTGGCTGTCCTCATCGTCGGAGAGCGTTTGCCGAACCTCGGATGGATTGGCGTGGTCTTGGTTGTCGGATGCCTTGTCATCATCACGATGCCTATGTCGCTCGGCGGACGATTCCGTGCAAAAGCTCAATTTGAGCAATCCTGAACGACTTCTTAGGACTGGTAAGCGGTCACTGTGAGCTGGACTATGAACGGCAGAAAGGTCCGCAGTGCGAACCTTAATGCGCAACGCAGCGAATGACCGCAATCCGCCCCTCATCCCGGAGGTATTGGCAAACCCAGGAGAAATTGGGCGCTTGCAGCGAACGTCAGTTCTTTCCGCTCATCAGATCTCAGTACTTGTTGCCACCATCAGAGGTTTCGAGCCCAAACCAGACATATCGCAATGTCTTTGCCTGCGGCGAGATCCGTGGTCTACTACCGAAATGATAGTAGACCGTTCAAAATCTATTGACTGGCCCCTGCTCTTGGCGGAGTTCGCCCCTCTTATCGTCTTTTCATACTCAGGCCGGGTTTGGGCTCGACATCGCACATCGGTTTTATCTTGGCGCCGGGGTCGCAGCACTTGCGATGGCGTTCTTGGGAAATTGTCGACGCTCGTTCGATCCCCTTATCGTCGCCGCTAATCTGTCGCTTTGCTTTGAAGCCATCGCGCTTGCCTCCGGAGTCGCAAGCGTTGTCCATCTCAGCGCAGTCTGAGGAGGCAGCCTGCTTTGCCATGATGCTTGGGGTCGGGTGGCTCTACTTTGCGTTGTCACCGAGCAGTTTGTCTGCGCGTGGTTGATTAGGAAACCAAAAGCTTCGACAAGGCTCACTTTTTCTTCTTGGCCTGATTGCGGCCAGCTTGATCTGGTCTTTTTTTGGCGCGGCAATGGACTGGACGCAGCGGTGATTCCTGCGACTACCATCTTTCTGGTCCAGCAGTTCTGTCCCGCGGAAGCCAGTGCTTGAGGTCGCACGCCTAAATTCCTGCAGCGAAGCAGTCTGGGCCGAGCGCGACAGAAGCTGAACTGGGCCCGGCAAATCTATGCTTGGCGAAACTCGAAAGCCTGCTGTGTCCGCATGTCGTTCGCTGGCCTTATTTGAGTTGTATGTCTGCTTAGGTGTCTCGGCTCTCCAGCGCTCGGTAAGCGGTCATGCGGGACACGCCGAGATCGCGGGCGATCTGGGCCTTTGCAACGCCCTTGGCTGCGAGTCTGCGAAATTCCACATCGTTTACCCTCTTCTGCCGCCCCTCGTAGACACCTTTGACTTTGACTGCCTCGTTACCCGCGCGCTGGCGATCGCGGATGAATTCCAGCTCCATATCGGCCACCACGCCGAGAACGGTGATAACCATGCGAGTCATATTACCCGCCGTGGTGACTTCCGGTTCAAAAATACGCAGTGTTGCCCCGATGGCGTCCATTTAATGCACGAGGTTCCGCACATCGCGTGTCGAGCGGTCGAGGCGATCATCACAAAGGATGCAAAACTCCCCTGCCATTGATTTGTCCACATATGGACTATATGTCCATAAATAGACAAAAGAGGCTCGATATGCAGATTGCAAGTTTTTCGAACACTTCGGTTTCCCCCGAGGCCGTGCAATTTCGTACCATCTCCCGAGGAGATCGCGAGCGGACAAGCGCGCCGGGCTTGCGCGCCTTCCGGGAAATCGCTCATCGGTTCGAAATGAGCGAAGCGGATCGTATTGCCATCCTGGGTGATCCGGGCCGCTCCACCTATCATCAATGGATGAAGAAGGCGCGTGAACAGCAGCCGCTGACCCTGCCTCTTGATACGCTGTTACGGATTTCGGCTATACTTGGTATCTACAAGGCGCTGACCATTCTCTTTGAAGATGAGAACCAGGCGTTGGTCTGGCTGAAGGGGCCCCATCAGGGCACCCTCTTCGCCGGCGCTTCGCCTATGGCCTATATGCTGGAAGGCGGGCACGACGGTCTCATGACCGTGCGCCGGTATCTTGACGCCTGGCGCGGCGGCAATATGGGGCTTGGGGCACCGGAGGGCAGCTTTGAGGCGGTCACCGAAGACGATCTTGTCCTTGCATGAAGATTTCAGACTACGCGACATCTTCCGCACCTGCGGGCACAACACGCCTTATCCCCTCACGGTTTCCGCCGATCCCCACCTTTGACGCGGTCGCCACCCCCGACGACCTCGAGGCTGTCATGGAACTGGAAGGCTGGACAAACGACCGCCTCGTAAGCCCACGGCTCGCGCGTTTGCCCCGCGCGGAATGGGTGTATGGCGTCCCGAATGCCAGCGTCGTCATGGCGGCGTTTCTGCACGGATCGCCCGGCGGTCTGCGGTTTTCTGATGCGAGCCTCGGGGCGTGGTATGGCTCGACCCATCCCAACACCGCGCTTCTGGAGGTTGCCAATGGGCTGCGCAAGGAGATCGCGCTAAGCGCGTTGACGCAGAAATCCGAGACGTATCGCCAATATAAGGCGGACCTTGATGGAGACTACGTCGACATTTTCGGAGCGCATCCGAAATATCATAATCCCGACGATACGAGTTACCCTGCAGCGCAGGCTTTCGGAGGACGCGTCCGGGCTGAAAGCACGCGCGCCGGTATCCGCTATGAAAGCGTGCGTCACCCCGGACATGAAAACTGGGTCTGCTTTCGCCCGCCCCTTATCCAGAATGTGGCGCAGGCGCAGCACCTCAGGATCGAAGTGCCCCGAACCGGTCGGGTGGTTGTGCGTCAGCTCTCCTGATCATGGGGTCTGCCCCGGCTCAGTACTAAATCCCACGTTAAGCAAAACTGGTGGTTCCTTCTCGATGCCGCGATCGGCAGTTCAAAGCCAAAGTAACCGAGTGACTGGCGGAGGTATTAACAGTTGCAGAAAATACTGGTTCGACAAGAACGGCCCATTGCCGCCTTTCACCCTTTAGCAGACATGCTGCGCTGCGGCTCGTCGAACCAGCCATTCGTGCATCGCGCAGCATACTCACCGCTTAAACGT
>NZSX01000063.1 GCA_002703405.1 Sulfitobacter sp.
CTACGGTCCCAGCGACGACGGTGTCATCGCATTCACTCCAATCGGGATCGAAAACCTGCAAGAGCTCATCGAAATGGACCGTGATCGCGAGCGATGACCCTGCGAGCAGACTGAAGATCTGCTTGGCGATGCCGGGCTAATGAATGAGCTCAAGACCAAGCTTATGGAACGGATGCTCGGGGCTGAGCTGACGGCACAGCTGGGCTATGAAGACGGAAAGGATGCCCCGCCAGATCAGGCCAACCGTCGCAACCGCTCATCTGCTAAGAAATTGAAGGGGCAAGACGGCGAACTGCCTATCGCTGTGCCGCGGGACCGGGACGACCAGATACACAAAGTTTATGACACTCCCGTCGGGGCCGGTGCGGCCCGCTTCGAAATCGCCTTCGACTTTGGCTCATTTGGCCTCAGCTTGCGCCATAAGCCAAGCAAGACAGCTTCCCCGCAATCAACAAATCACCCACAACAGATTTTCGTCTGCTATGAACCAGGTGGCGGCACCTGGGGTATCGAACGGACTCCGGATCATTGAAATATCGTCCTCAACCGTCTTCTCCGATTTGCGAGTTTAGCGATTCCGAGATTCCGTCCGAAGAAACCAGTTTCGCCAGTCCGAGTAAGCTTATCTTGGGATGAAGGGGCCAACTGCGCTCGATGCTAAGGGCAGTCACTCCGTTGACGATAGGGTTGAGAATGCGCAAAAGGAAATATCCTGGTCCGCCCCGGAGACGTTAAGGCCAACCCAAAGGATATCCTAAATGCGCATGCCCTGATGCCGTGCAGTCGCAGCTCGTAAAGGGCTTTGCGTGCAGTGATCTGCATTTTGCCTGCGACTGCTGGCCTGGCGATTGCGCACGGTCGATCGCAAAAAATAGGTTTTGATAAAGTTGTAAAAAGGATGGTGGTCCCAGCTGGATTCGAACCAGCGACCTCTCGCTTCGGAGGCGAGCACTCTATCCAGCTGAGCTATGGGACCATCTTTACAGAACGTTTCTGTGCAATTTCTGTGCGAAACCAGATTCGACGCTCTAATTTATATCTTACCTTTCAACGCGTTGCAACCTTAGCAATTCGCCTTCGGAGGGCAGCGCTCTATCCAGCTGAGCTAAGGGTCCACTGAGGGGCGGTATAGCCAGAGCGTGCCGCCCCTGCAATGGGAAATCCGGGGGCTAGGGCGGCGAAATTGAGCTTAGGCGAAAAGATCATGCGCCAATTCAAGTGCGTCAACCAATGTGTCGACCTCGGCGCGGGTGTTATACATGCCAAAGGACGCGCGGCAGGTGGCAGAAACCCCCAGATGCGCCATCAAAGGTGCCGCGCAATGGTGCCCGGCCCGCACCGCCACGCCCTTCTTGTCGAGCACGGTTGAAATGTCATGGGCATGGGCCGCGCCATCCAAGGTGAAGCTAAAGATGGCCGCCTTATCCGGTGTCGTACCCTGAAGGTTAAGCCAGTTCAGCCCACTGAGACGGGACACGGCGTAGTCGCGCAGATCATCTTCATGGGCGGCGATATTTTCCATTCCCAGGTCCATCATGAAATCCAGCGCCACGCCCAAGCCGATGGTGGCCACAATGCCGGGGGTGCCCGCCTCGAACATCATCGGCGGGTCGTTGTAGCTCACCGCGTCTTTGCTGACTTCGCGGATCATGTCGCCGCCCCCGATGAACGGACGCATTCCGGCCATCCGCTCGGACTTGATGTAGATCGCCCCTGAGCCCGAGGGGCCATAGAGTTTGTGCCCCGTGACGGCATAGAAATCACAGCCGATGTCTTGGACATCCACCGGCATATGCACCGCCCCCTGCGAGCCATCGACCAGCACCGGAACGCCTTTTTCATGCGCCGCTGCGGTGATGGACTTCACATCAACTTTGGTCCCCAAAACATTGGAAAGATGCGATATCGCAACCAGCTTGGTCTTTGGCCCGATGGCATCGATCACCGCCTGCGGGTCCAGCGCGCCGGTGGCGTCTACGTCGACCCATTTCAGCACCACGCCCTGCCGCTCGCGCAGGAAATGCCATGGCACGATATTCGCGTGATGCTCCATCACCGACAGGACGATCTCATCACCGGCCTGCATCCGCGGCATGGCCCAGCCATAGGCCACGGTGTTGATCCCCATAGTAGCACCGGTGTTGAGCACGATCTCATCTTCTGATCCGGCATTGAGAAACCGTGCAACAGTCCCGCGCACGCTTTCATATTTGTCGGTCGCCAGATTAGAAAGGTAGTGCAAGCCACGGTGAACATTAGAGTATTCATTCGCGTAGGCTTGGGTGATCGCATCGATCACCACCTGCGGCTTCTGCGCTGATGCACCATTGTCGAGATAGACCAGCGGCTTGCCGTTCACCTCGCGGTCGAGGATCGGAAACTGCGCCCGGACGGCGTCAACGTTGAACATGTTTCAAACTCCTTGGGCGGTCAGCCCGATCAAAGACAGCAGGAGGCCCAGACCCAGCAAGACCCCAAGCGCGGCCCCTGCCAGCACAGCGGCGGCATGGAAGAGCCCCGGCAGATGCAGCAGTTCGGCCACGAAATTCAGCAGGATCCAAAGACCCCAAAAAGTAACGACGAAAGAAGCCAGCAACGCCACCGGCGGCAGAGCCATGGTCAACAGCAGGATTCCCAATTGCGCGCAGAGCCGGAGCGCCTGCAACCAGACCACGGCCGCCAGAAGCGGGGCCGCCGCGCCCTGCCCGCCCAAGACCCGGCCAACCCAAGACAGCGCATGAACATAGAGCACCATCAAACCGGCCAGCAGCGCAAAAAGCACCAGCGGCGATTGGAAATAACTCGGCAACGCCATGGCGGGCGGCGCGATCACGAACATCGCCGAGATCACCAGTGCGTTCAGCGCCGCGACCAAGGCGAGCGATGTCCATATCACCTCGCGGCCCAAAGGCAGGGCCGCGATCATCCGCGCTGCGGCGCGGGGGCTACGCAATGTGGTTTGCGCGAGTTGGATCAGGGCGGCGCTGTCCATCTCAGCCCCGCTGTGCCGCAAGCANGCCNGNGATCCAGAACCAGAAGAACACGGCCAACCAGAGCACGCCNACNATCTGNGCCTGCACGCCCGGCCCGATAAAGCCAAGCGCGAGGCCCAGCAACAACAGGATNGGCGCGGAAGCGAGCAGTGACCAAACCAAGGTCAANCGCACCGCGTAGCCAGTGAGCCGCTGCCCCGCGANGCGGCTGATCGCCCAGACCATCGCCGCCAGACCATAGAGCAGCATCGGCATCACGAAGATCCAGAAAAACGCGCTCCAATACTGCCGCACGGCCAGCGGTCCTTCGGGGTCAAGATGCGCCGCGCGGGCTTGATAAGGGGACAGGGCCACGAAAATCAGCAGCCCCGCCATGAGCGCGAACATCAGAACGCGCACCTCGTTACGGCCCTGCGCCAACAGCCCCGACATCACTTTGCCGGGGCCGCGATAGGTCGCAACGATATCGCTGGTGACAGCCATCAGNNGCTACGACGCTCCAACCACGNGCTGAGACGCCCGTTGATNTCNTCGCGCAGNNCNTCGGCTTCGATCTCTTCNACCGCTTCGGCAAGGAAGGCCAGTGTCAGAAGGTCGGTCGCCTCGGCATGAGACACGCCGCGGGCNCGGAGGTAGAACAGCGCNTCTTCGTCGATCGCACCAGAGGTCGAGCCATGCGAACAGGCCACGTCATCAGCGTAGATCTCAAGCTCAGGCTTGGCGAGGAACTGGCTGTCGCCGTCCAGCAAAAGCGACTGNCTGATCTGNTAGCCATCGGTCTTCTGCGCGCCTTCCTTAACGAGGATCTTGCCTTGGAACACGCCTGTCGCACCGTTGCGCAGCACCTTCTTAAAGACCTGACGGCTTTCGCAATTCACCGCGTCATGGGTGANGAAAACCGTGTCGTCATGATGGAAGTCACCATCGCCGACGCAGGCACCNGCCACATGGGCCGAGGCATCATCGCCGGTGAGCTCGATCACNCATTCGTTGCGNGTCAGCGCGCCGTTCACGGTAACGGTGAAGCTCTTGAACAGCGACTCGCTGCCNAGACGGGTGAAGACATGTGTTGCNGCCCGGCGCTCATGATCGCGGCCCTGTGCNCGGACATGGTGGAAGCGCGCGNTGTCGGCCACTTCAACCTCCATCACGGTATTGAAGCGCGCNGCGGCGGGGCCGTTCTCCAAAAGCGTCACTTCGGCGNCTTTTTCGAGCTTCACGACGTGGTGCAACATCGCATCCGAAGTCTCTGATNTATGGGTATAAACCAGATTNATCGGCTTGCTCACTTGNCCGGTGACATGGATCAGCACCCCGTCACTCGCGAAGGCTGTATTCAGCGCGGCCAGTGGGCGTTGAACTGGCGTCTGGCCGTTCTTTTCCAGCGCACCATAGAGNTCACGCGCCCAATGCAGATCACTGTCCGCCGCCGCGAGCCGTTCGATGCTGACGCCTTCTAGCGACAGATCGTCGGAGGCTTCGGCGTCGAATTCACCGTCGACAAAGACGATACGCAGACGGTCGGTATCGTNGAAAAGCGGNGCCTCGCCGTGATCGAAAATCGCGGCAGGCTGCGCCTCGGGTTGCGTCAGCGTGTCGGGGCGGGTGAACTTCCAATATTCATCCCGGCGTTGCGGCANGCCCATGGCACGGAGCCGCGCCAGCGCGTCCTCGCGCGCCGCNTGGGCCCAGCCACCCTGCGGCATGCTGAGCCGTGCGATCATCGCCTCGGTCGGGGTTTCTTGCAGTTTCGCTTCGGCCATTATGCCACCTCAGCGAGAATATCTGCGTAGCCGTTGTTCTCGACCTCAAGGGCAAGCTCGGGGCCACCGGTCTTGATGATGCGACCGTCGTGCATGATGTGCACAACATCGGGTTTGATGTGGTCCAAAAGACGCTGGTAGTGGGTGATGACAAGGAAACCACGGCCTTCGGTACGCAGGGCGTTCACACCTTCGGCGACGAGTTTCATGGCGTCGACGTCAAGACCCGAGTCGGTCTCATCGAGGATGCACATCTTTGGCTCAAGCATGGCCATCTGCAGGATTTCATTGCGTTTTTTCTCACCACCCGAGAAGCCCATGTTCACAGGCCGCTTCAGCATGTCAGCGTCGATCTTCAGATCCTTCGCCTTAGCGCGGATTTCCTTGAGGAAGTCTGCCGCCGACATTTCCTCTTCGCCGCGCGCTTTGCGCTGTGCGTTCACCGCGGTGCGCAGGAAGGTCATGTTGCCGACGCCTGGAATTTCAACGGGGTATTGGAAAGCAAGGAAAAGGCCCGCCGCGGCGCGCTCTTCGGGCTCCAAGTCCAGCAGGTCTTCGCCTTCGAGCGTGGCGGAGCCTTCAGTGACCTCGTAGCCATCCTTGCCCGAGAGCACGTAGCTCAACGTCGACTTACCCGAGCCGTTAGGCCCCATGATGGCGTGTACTTTGCCAGCTTCGACTTCCAGATCGACGCCTTTGAGGATCTGCTTGTCCTCTTCTTCCAGTTTCACCTGCAGGTTCTTGATGCTCAGCATTTCGGTCTCCTTCTGGCGCGCTTTGCGCCGCAATTCATGCTATTTCAGTTTTATCTCAGGGGCTTGCCCCTGCGTGTTAAAGTTCATGCCGCCCCCTCATGGGCACAGAGCGCGGCGGGAAAGTGTTCGATCAGCGCCGCGCGGCAGGCAGCAATGCCGTCGTAATAGGCCAGCGGCGCATCGGGTTTGCGGGCCGCCGGAATATCGGCCAAGGCGATCGGCACGCGCATGTCACGGCCCACCGAGGCGGCGTAGTCGTGGAACTTGAGCCGTCCCTGCCCTTCGGGTGCGACCCAAGTGTTTGCCACGCCGTAGGCATCCGCCGTGATCAGCCCGTGGAGGGATGAGGCAAAGACATGGGCGCAGGATGCGATCGCGGCACAGACATGCTCTACCGGATCGCGCGGATCGATCAGCACATAGGCGCTGTCGGAGGCCACGAGGTCCAGCAGTTCGGGAGCATCGGCGAGCGTATGATGCGGCACGATGCCGATCTTGTCGCCGCGCGGTGCATCGCTTGGCAGAACCTCGTTCACCAGAAGCCCGGGATCGCCGAAAGCGTCAGTCTCTACCCCCAAAAGCGCCGCGGTCACCGGACCGCGCAGCAATGCGATCTCGATGTTTTTCAAGAACGCACGGCCCCCTGCGGGACGCAGCAGACCGCTGCCCCAGATCACCGGCTTGGCCCCGTCGCGCGGCGTGTCGAAATTGCGCCGCACGATTTGCAAAAGCGAGCCAAGGCCAAAGATATCCGCCTCGTCCACCGACGCATGGACCACCCGCCGCCCCGAGACATGGCTCAGGATCAGCGGGCTCAGCGCATCGCCGAAATTCGGCTGCGCCTTCCACCAATGCAGGCGGAGGGGGGTATGCACCGCAGCAAGGCTCATCAGCCGACGGAGCCTTCCAGCGAAATAGCCACCAGCGCTTGCGCTTCCATGGCGAACTCCATCGGCAGGGCTTGCAGCACGTCCTTGCAGAACCCGTTCACAACCAGCGCCACGGCCTCTTCCTCGTCCATCCCGCGCGAGCGGCAGTAGAACATCTGGTCGTCGTCCACCTTCGACGTCGTCGCCTCATGCTCCACGCGACTGCTGTTATTCTTCACCTCGATGTAAGGCACCGTGTGCGCCCCGCATTCCGAGCCGATCAACAAGCTGTCACACTGGGTATAGTTGCGCGATTCCTTGGCCTTGGGGTGCATCGACACGAGGCCACGGTAGGTGTTCTGCGCCTTGCCCGCCGAGATGCCCTTGGACACGATGCGCGACTTGGTGCGCTTGCCGAGNTGGATCATCTTGGTGCCNGTGTCGGCCTGCTGCATGTTGTTGGCGATGGCGATGGAGTAGAACTCGCCTTGGCTGTCGTCGCCGCGCAGGATGCAGGAGGGGTATTTCCACGTCACGGCAGAGCCGGTCTCGACCTGCGTCCACATCACCTTGGCACGGTCGCCGCGGCAGTCGGCGCGTTTGGTCACGAAGTTATAGATGCCACCCTTGCCGTTTTCATCGCCGGGATACCAGTTCTGAACGGTGGAGTATTTCACCTCGGCGTCTTCTTCGATGATGATCTCAACGACTGCCGCGTGAAGCTGCGACTCGTCACGCTGGGGCGCGGTGCAACCTTCAAGGTAGGACACGTAAGACCCCTTGTCGGCGATGATCAGCGTTCGCTCGAACTGGCCGGTGTTTTCCGCGTTGATGCGGAAGTAGGTCGACAGTTCCATCGGGCAGCGCACGCCCGGCGGCACGTAGACAAAGGAACCATCAGAAAAGACAGCAGAGTTCAGCGTGGCGTAGAAGTTGTCCGATACGGGCACAACCGAGCCGAGGTATTTTTTGACCAGTTCGGGATGCTCGCGGATCGCTTCGGAGATCGAACAAAAGATCACGCCAGCCTTTTTCAGTTCCTCTTGGAAAGTCGTCCCGACGGAAACGGAGTCAAAGACCGCGTCGACAGCCACTTTGCGGCCCTCGGCGGGAGCATCTTCGGCCCCTTCGACACCGGCAAGGATCATCTGCTCTTTCAGCGGGATGCCCAGTTTCTTGTAGGTTTCCAGCAGCTTGGGGTCCACGTCATCAAGCGACTTGGGCTTTTCGGCCATGCTTTTCGGACGGGCGTAGTAATACTGGTCCTGAAAGTCGATCTCTGGGTAATCGACCATCGCCCAGTCGGGCTCTTTCTTGGTCAACCAACGATCATAAGCCGCAAGGCGCCATTCAAGCATCCACTCGGGCTCTTCGTTCTTTTCCGAGATCAGCCGCACGATGTCCGGCGTCAGCCCCTTGGGGGCGTATTCCATCTCAATGTCCGTGGACCAGCCGTATTTGTATTTGCCGCCGACTTCGCGCACGGCATCCACGGTTTCCTGGTCGACGCCTTCCTTGACGCCATCATTCTCTTTCAGGGTCATATTTTCCAAGGTTTCAGTTCCTTTCCGTGGCGGCGCTCAGGCGGCCCGCGTTTCGTGCTTTTTCAGTTTGGCGGTCCAGCTTGTGGCGAACCGCAGGATATCTTCCCGGGTGGTGTTCAGGCCCAGCGACACCCGGATCGCGCTGGCGGCCTGTGTTTCATCAAAGCCCATGGCGCGCAACACGGCACTGGCGCGGACCTTGCCGCTGGAACAGGCCGATCCCGCCGAAATGGCAAAACCAGCGAGGTCCATCTGCATCACCTGGGTCTCGCCCTTCCAGCCGGGCGTAATGATGCATGAAGTGTTGGGCAGGCGCGCAGCGCCTTTCCCTACAAAAATAGTCAGACTTGTGGCATCCGCAAGGGTCGCTTCCAACAAATCACGCTGTTCGGCCACCTCTTCCCACCGCCCCGCAGAGACATCTGCCGCCGCCGCTTTCGCCGCTGCGCCAAAACCTGCGATGGCGGGGATATTTTCGGTCCCTGAGCGGCGCCCCATTTCTTGCCCGCCGCCGCGCAAAAGCGCGTGTTCGGCCAGATCGATGCCGCGCTTGACGATCAACGCGCCGATGCCCTTAGGCCCGCCCAGCTTATGCGCCGAGATGAGAATGAAATCCGCCCCCGACGTGGCCATTTTGAACCGCGTTTTGCCAAGGGCCTGCACCGCATCGACCAACACATAGGGGCTGCTCTCCATCGCCCAGCATTGCTGGGCCAAGGGCATGGTTTGTTGCAGCACGCCGGTTTCGCTGTTGGCGGCCTGAAGGGCGACCAGATCAGCGCCCGCCGCAGCGGTCAGATCACCGTCCCAAACACCATGCACGTCGACGCCCAAACGATCCGCCTGCCCCCATGAGAGCACCGCGTCATGTTCCACGGCGGATGTCACCATCCGCGCGCCCATCGCCGCCGCAAGCGCCGCCGCCTCTGTTGCACCGGAGGTAAAAATCACATCGACAGGATCGCANCCCACAAGCCCCGCCACCTGCACCCGCGCGCGTTCAACCACAGCCTTGGCCGCACGGCCCTCNGCATGGACCGAGGACGGGTTGCCGGGCAGATCCATCGCCGCGATCATCGCCGNGCGCGCCTCCGCCCGCAGCGGNGTGGTCGCGTTATGNTCNAGGTAGACCCGCATCCTTCATCCTTTTCCAAATACCGCGGGGGTCCGGGGGCAGCGCCCCCNAAATCCCACATCGCCACCCGCGCAGNCCNCAGCNGCCNAAGCGCGNNNGCTGCCCAAAACCACCCTCACGTNTCATCCACCACGGCAAAGAGGGTCGGCACCGCCGGACAGGGGGCCAGTTCGTTATCCACCACATCCGACAGGCGGGTCTGGTGNAAGAAGACATAGACATGCGCGCTCANNCCCTGCCAAAGCCGGTTGGTCAGCGATTGCGCTCGGCTGCCCGAAAGCCCGCCCGAGGCNCCTGCCCCCTTGTGCATCGCNTCCACCGTCTCATCCACCGCGGCAAGCACATCGACCACGCGNATATCCGTAGCCGGACGNNCCAAACGGTAGCCCCCGCCCGGCCCCCGGACAGAGGTTACCAGCTCGGCCCGCCGCANNTTGACGAACAACTGTTCGAGATAGGGCAAAGACACCGACTGTCGCTCGGCAATGTCACCCAGTGACACCAGCGTCCCCNCAGGCTGCAGGGCAATATCGGCCAAAGCGACCATNGCNTAGCGCCCTTTGGTGGATAGCTTCATCGTCTTACCCTCACTCGCCGTGCCATTTGATTGACGTGGGCGGCTTAAATGCCTAAGTCCAAAGACTGATCCACGCGANACTGCGCGGAACCAGATTAGAACCGTTCTAAGGTGGCCTAGCGAATTCGTCAACTATTCGCGGCGATCTTTGAACCCCCAGACAGGGACACCCATGCCCGAGGTTATTTTTCCCGGACCCGAAGGCCGCCTTGAAGGCCGCTACCACCCCCAAAAAGAACGTGACGCCCCGATTGCCATCGTGCTGCATCCGCATCCNCAGTTCGGCGGNACGATGAATCACAAGGTCGTCTATAACCTGCACTATGCGTTCTACAACATGGGTTTCACCGTGTTGCGCTTTAACTTCCGCGGCGTGGGCCGCAGCCAGGGTGAATACGACCAAGGCATCGGCGAATTGTCCGACGCGGCCTCGGCGCTTGATTACCTNCAATCGATGAACAACAACTCCAAACATTGCTGGGTTGCGGGTTTCTCGTTTGGTGCGTGGATCGGCATGCAACTGCTGATGCGCCGGCCAGAGATCACCGGCTTCATCTCGGTCTCGCCGCCCGCGAATATGTATGACTTTTCGTTNCTCGCGCCCTGCCCGGCCTCNGGTCTGGTCATCAACGGCACNGCCGACCGCGTGGCGCCNCCTGCNGACACGACCAATCTGGTCANCAAGCTGCATGAGCAAAANGGCATNACGATCACCCATCAGGAGNTCGAAGGCGCNGGNCACTTCTTTGAAGAGCCGCATATGGACACGNTGATCACCTCGACCAGNGACTATGTGAAACGCCGNCTGACGGAATCCACNCGCTNATGGCGGANGCGGTCGTNNTCNAACTGGCCAACAAGCTTGCCGAGGAATGTCTCGCCGTGCAGGCCGAGACCGGTGANGANCGGCTGTTTATNGAAGTNGGCGAGGTGCTTGGCGCCTCGTCNCAAACGCTCGAAGANGCCTTTTTGACGGCNATCCGNACGCGGATGGCCAATGACAAGGCNCGCGGNTTTCTNGCNCGCAAACTNCGCGANCATCGNGGCAAGGCNGGNNCATGACCGAGCGGCTNGACCAGCAGATCGCCTTTCTNAANGAGGCCGANAAGCTNAAGACNATCCTNCGCGGCACCACNCTGTGCGATGCNAGCCGGGCGGANAANTCNGCCGAACATTCATGGCATTTGACGCTCTACGCGCTGGTTCTGGCCGATCAGGCCGGTCCAGAGGTGGACATCAANCGCGTCATCAAGATGCTGATNCTGCACGATCTTGTTGAGATCGACGCGGGCGACAATCCGATCTTCGGCGACTATGACGCCGCTGANATGGAAGCNCAGGAACAAATCGCCGCCGACCGCATCTTTGGCCTGCTGCCCGCCGATCTGCGGGNNGCATTGCGCNGCATCTGGGAAGAGTTCGAAGCCGCCGAGAGCCCTTCGGCCCGCTTTGCCAAATCGCTCGACCGGTTCCAGCCCCCGATGCAAAACCTCGCCTCGGGCGGGGGCAGCTGGACCGATTACAATGTNTCGGAAGCGCAGATCGAAGAGAAGGTNGGCCGTAAAATCGCCATCGGCGCCCCNGCGCTTTGGTCCTACGCCCGNGCCCGTATCAGCAGCTTTTTCGCCGGGGTNGGCGCCTGANCGCGAGCTTCGGCATACCATGGTATACGATCTTTCTCTTTGGCCNCCGATAGGCTAAAGCACGGATAAACANATCCTCAACCAAAGGAATTCGTCATGTCGAAGATTAAGGTAGAAAACCCCATCGTCGAACTCGACGGCGATGAGATGACCCGGATCATCTGGGATTTCATTAAGAAAAAGCTGATTACCCCCTATCTTGACGTTGACCTGAAGTATTACGACCTNGGCATGGANGTGCGGGACGAGACCGACGACCAGATCACCGTCGACGCGGCCCATGCNATNCGCGAGCATGGCGTCGGCGTGAAATGCGCCACCATCACCCCCGATGAGGCGCGNGTCGAAGANTTTGGCCTCAAGCGCATGTACCGCAGCCCCAACGGCACCATCCGCAACATTCTGGGCGGCGTCATCTTTCGCGAGCCGATCATCTGCCGCAACGTGCCGCGCCTCGTGCCGGGNTGGACCCAGCCGATCGTCGTNGGTCGNCATGCCTTTGGCGACCANTACCGCGCCACTGATTTCCGNTTTCCCGGAAAGGGCAAGCTGACGATCAANTTCGTCGGTGACGATGGNGAGACNATCGANAANGAAGTCTTCGACGCGCCNTCCGCCGGTGTCACCATGGCGATGTACAACCTCGACGATTCGATNCGTGANTTNGCNCGNGCNTCTTTCAACTACGGTCTGAACCGCGGCTGGCCGGTGTATCTNTCGACCAANAACACNATCCTCAAAGCCTATGACGGNCGCTTCAAGGACCTGTTCCAAGAGATNTTNGACGAAGANTTCGCCGAGGACTTCAAGAAAAAGAACATCTGGTACGAACACCGCCTNATCGACGACATGGTCGCCTCGGCGATGAAATGGTCGGGCGGCTATGTCTGGGCCTGCAAGAACTACGACGGCGANGTGCAATCCGACACCGTGGCGCANGGCTTTGGCTCGCTCGGGCTGATGACCTCNCAGTTGATGACCCCGGATGGCAAAATCGTGGAGGCCGAAGCCGCGCATGGCACCGTGACGCGCCACTACCGTCAGCACCAGAAGGGCGAAGAGACTTCGACCAACTCTATCGCCTCGATCTACGCNTGGACGGGCGGNTTGAAGCACCGCGGCAAGCTGGACGATAACACGGCGCTGATCAATTTCGCCGAGACACTTGAGAAGGTTGTCGTCGATACGGTGGAATCGGGTTTCATGACCAAAGACCTTGCGCTGCTGGTGGGGCCGGATCAGGGCTGGCTAACGACCATGGGCTTCTTGGAGAAGGTAGACGAGAACCTGAACAAGGCGTTGGCTGGCTGAGTTAACTGGATTTGCGCCGAATGCGACGGGCCGCAGCGATGCGGCCCTTTTCTATTTTTTCCGNNTGCGCTTGCCNCCCCGGCCCGGAATCAAGCCGAAGGCAACGGGCCATCGCCTGCCCGCCCGTCACTGCGGAGGCGTGCCGCTATATATGGGCGCACTTTGATGCGACCGGAAAGGCGATTTNGNAAGGCTGGGTGNGACCTCGNGGAAGCACATCACGNCTGAGCCATAANGTNGCACGAGGCACCATNTGATCGNCGACCCNNGGGCAGNCGNTGGCNCTCAGCCCCCTACTGCCCCCGGTTGTGCGTCCGNGCNTAAAGCTTNGCGATAATCCCGCTCGCCGTCTTCTCGAACAGGCAGGGGATCAGCGCATGCACCAGCGCCGCCCCCGCCGCCGCGAACAGCAGGCCCGAGAACCTCAGCGCGAAGGCCATATGCTCGAAAAACGTCTCCTCCACCTTTGCGGGGTGGTCGAGAAAAATGCGTGCGATCATGGGAAACTCCTGTCTTTGCCTTTGCAGCACCTTAACCCAACCCCTTTGTGACGTTTTCTCAAATCCCACCCCGCAACCCCTTGCCGCTGAGAGGATTTCCCACCAAACTCCCACAATGACGACACTTGATGACATTGACCGCCGCATATTGGTCGAACTGCAACGCGACGCCAGCCAATCGCTCGAAGCGCTTGGGTCCGCTGTCCACCTTTCGCGCAACGCCTGCTGGCGCCGCATCCGCACGCTTGAGAAGGCAGGCGTGATCAAAAACCGCGTCACGCTCTTGGATGCCGCGAAACTTGACCTCGGCCTCAGCGTCTTCATTCAGGTGCGCACCAACGCCCATGCGCCCGATTGGTTGGACAAGTTCTCAAAGGCCACGCAGGCCATGCCCGAAATTCTCGGCGTTTACCGGATGACCGGTGATCTGGACTATTTGATCCGCGCGCGGGTTCGGGATATGGCGGGGTATGATCGCCTTTATCAGGACCTGATCCGCCGGGTGCCGCTGTCGGATGTTTCGGCCAGTTTCGTGATGGAGGAGATTAAAGAAACCACCGAACTCCCCCTTTGAAGAAGGCGCGCCCCCATGCATTATCTGTGGCTCATCATCGCCGTGGTGGCGGAAACCCTTGGCACGACCGCGGTGCAGGCCTCGCATCAATTCACCCGGCTCTGGCCCTCGGTGGCGGTGGTGGTTTTCTACATGATCTCTTTCTACTGCATGTCGCTGGCACTAAAGGTCATGCCGGTCGGAATCGTCTATGCCTTTTGGGCGGGCCTCGGGATCGTGCTGATCGCGCTGATCGGCTTCGTGCTATTCGGCCAACGGCTGGACCTGCCTGCTGTCCTTGGCCTTTTGCTGATCATTAGCGGCATTCTGGTCATCCATCTCTTCTCGAACAGCGCCACCCATTAAGGCCGTGGCGGCGGCACAGGTTCGCGCAGTAAGGGGTGCGTCACGGCATTAGGGCTAGCAATTGTAGCCGGAGCGCGGTATGGGCGGCGCAATTATACGCGCGGCTTCAGGTTGGCGCGTCCCTCCCCTATCCAAAGGCTGACTTAATGGACCTGCGCAACATCGCAATCATCGCTCACGTCGACCACGGCAAAACGACGCTGGTGGACGAGCTTCTGAAACAATCCGGCACCTATCGTGAAAACCAGGCCACGACTGAGCGTGCCATGGACAGCAACGATCTGGAACGCGAGCGCGGCATCACCATTTTCGCCAAGCCGACCTCGGTCGTGTGGAACAACACCCGCATCAACATCGTCGACACCCCCGGCCACGCCGACTTTGGCGGCGAAGTTGAGCGCATCCTGTCGATGGTTGACGGTGTGGTCCTGCTGGTCGACGCCGCCGAAGGCCCNATGCCACAGACCAAATTCGTGACCTCCAAAGCTCTGAAGCTGGGCCTGCGTCCGATCGTCGTGCTGAACAAGGTCGACAAGCCAGATGCCGAGCCCGACCGCGCGCTCGACGAATGCTTTGACCTTTTCGCCAGCTTGGATGCCACAGACGAGCAGCTTGAATTCCCGCATATGTATGCCTCGGGCCGTTCCGGCTGGGCGGATGCCGAACTCGACGGGCCGCGCAAAGACCTGAACGCGCTGTTTGATCTGATCCTTGAGCATGTCCCTGCCCCCAAGCAGATCGAGAATGCCGATAAGCCCTTCACCATGCTGGCCACCACGCTTGGCGGTGACCCCTTCCTGGGCCGTTTGCTGACCGGCCGTGTGGAAACCGGCACCCTGAAGGCAGGTCAGACACTCAAAGCCATGTCGCGCGACGGCACCCTGATCGAGAACTTCCGCTGCACCAAAATCCTCGCCTTCCGCGGGCTGGAGCAGACCGCCATCGACGTGGCCGAAGCCGGTGACATCGTCTCCATCGCGGGCATGACCAAGGCGACCGTGGCCGACACGCTGGCCGATGCNTCNGTNAANGANGCGATCCCGGCCCAGCCGATCGANCCGCCGACCATNACNGTGACCTTNGGCATCAACGACAGCCCNCTNGCNGGNCGTGACGGCAANAAAGNNCAGTCNCGCGTGATCCGNGAGCGCCTGATGAAGGAAGCCGAATCNAACGTCGCGATCAAAATCTCCGACACACCGGGCGGCGACGCNTTCGAAGTGGCCGGTCGTGGCGAATTGCAGATGGGCGTTCTGATNGANAACATGCGCCGNGANGGTTTTGAGCTTTCGATCTCTCGCCCGCAGGTTCTCTTCCAAGAGATCGACGGCGTCCGCCATGAGCCCATCGAAGAAGCCACCATCGACGTGGATGACGAATACTCCGGCGCGGTCATCGAAAAGATCACCGGCACCCGCAAGGGTGAACTGGTCGAGATGAAACCAGCCGGTGCGGGCAAGACCCGCATCATCGCCCATGTCCCCTCGCGCGGGCTGATCGGCTACCACGGCGAATTCCTGACCGACACGCGCGGCACGGGCGTCATCAACCGCGTCTTCCACTCTTGGGCACCGCACAAAGGCACGATTCCGGGCCGTCGCGCGGGCGTTCTGATCTCCATGGAAAACGGCTCCTCGGTCGCTTTCGCCCTGTGGAACCTCGAAGAGCGTGGCAAGATGATGATCGGCGCACAGGCTGACGTTTACACCGGCATGATCATCGGTGAGCACAGCCGCGAAAACGATCTTGAAGTGAACCCACTGAAGGGCAAAAAGCTGACCAACGTGCGCGCCTCGGGCACCGACGAAGCGGTGCGCTTGACCACGCCAATGACGCTAAGCCTTGAAGAAGCCATCGCCTATATCGACGACGATGAGCTTGTTGAAGTGACACCGAACGCGGTCCGCCTGCGCAAGCGTTACCTCGACCCGCATGAGCGCAAGCGCATGGCGAAAGCCAGCTAAGCCACGACTTTTACAAAATAAAAACGGCAGCGCATCCCAGGATGCGCTGCCGTTTTCACATCTGACGCCGGAAAAGCCGCAGGCCTTACCGATCGCTTTCCTCTTTGTCGATATGCCCGCGTTTCGCCAGACTAAGCGCGGCCAACAGGCAAAGGATGGCCCAGGCACCACCCCCAAGCCAGCCTGCCGCCACATCCGTCGGCCAATGCACCCCCATATAGACACGGCTGACCCCAACGAGCAGCGTGAGCAAGACGGCAACCGCCAGCGTATAGACCTTGAGCGCCCGGCGCGTCTGCGCCCGCGCCACCATCGCCCCTAGTGTGAGGTAAGCGACCGCCGCCATCATCGAATGCCCCGAAGGAAAGCTCGCCGTGTGAACCAATGACCCATGCGGCACAAGGTCGGGGCGCGGCCGGTCAAAGAACTCCTTGGCGATACTGCTCAAGACGATCCCCCCGCCAACAGTCGCAAAGATGTAGAGCGCGGTAGACCACCGCCGTTGCAACAAGAAAAAGAGCGAGACCACAACGGTCGTCAGCACCAACACTGCAACACCGCCCAAGGCTGTCAGGTCACGCCCGATCTCTTCCACCCACCACGGGCCAATGGGATCCGATAGATCGCCCGGCGTGCGCAGGAACAATAGGATGTCACGGTCAAGATTGCTGGTGCTGCCTGCCACGACCTCTTCGGTGAGTTCGGCCAAGGTCCAAACGGCGATGACGGAAAGGCCCATGAGGGCCAAAGTGGTCACCTCCACGTGGCGGCGGCACCATTGGGCGAAAGCGGATAGTCGGTTGAGGTTCATATGGGTCAACCGCCTTTCGGGGCGAAGGTTCCCCCATCAACGCAAGACGCCCCACCTACTATTCAGGCGGGGCGCTTTACAATCATTCCTCGGTTTCGACGATCATCAATTCGCGTTCGGACGCGCCGCGCGCATGGCTCAACGCAGCTTGATAAGCATCGGAATGGTAACATTTTTCCGCTGTTTCAACATCGGGGAAACGCGCCACGACATTGCGCGGCCGTTCCTTGCCCTCAAGCTGAACGAAACGCCCGCCCCGCGCGATGAACTTGCCACCATGCGCTGCAATGGCCTCTGTGGCGCCGGCGGCGTATTTCTTATATGCCTCTTCGTCGGTGACGGTGACATGTGCAATCCAGAGTGCGCCCATGGGCCTTATCCTTTCAAGATGTTTTCAGCCGCGGCAATCGCCGCTTCTGCATTCTCTGCCGAGGCACCACCGCCCTGAGCCATGTCGGGCCGACCACCGCCGCCCTTACCGCCCAATTCGGCCACCGCCGCTTTGACCATGTCGACTGCCGAAACGCGATCTGTCAAATCCTNNGTCACNCCGCCCGCGACNGCNGCCTTGCCNCCNGTNTCGGCGATCAGCAGNACCGCGCCAGAGCCCAGCTTGGCNTTATGCTCNTCCACCAGACCGGGNAGGTCTTTGCCTGTGATACCNCTGAGNACTTGGCCNANGAATTTGACGCCATTCACCTCACGCGCTTCGGGTGCGGCCGCACCGCCGCCCGACATCGCCAATTCGCGNCGCAGCTGCGCCACTTCGTTGGACAGGCTCCGGCGTTCGTCAAGCAGGGCGCGNACCCGTTCGGGCACGTCGCTGGTCGCTGTTTTCAACTCTGCCGCAACCCGGCTCAGCGNCGCTTCNTGCTCCCGCAGCCANGCCANAGCTTCGGTCCCGGTCAGCGCCTCNATCCGGCGCACCCCCGCGCTGCTGGCACTGTCNCCNANNAGNACNAANGCGCCNATATCNCCNGTCTGNCGCACATGNGTNCCGCCGCAAAGCTCNANCGAATAGGTCGATTTGTCNNTGCCNTTGCCGGAACCNTCCAATTGACCCATCGAGACGACACGCACCTCATCACCATATTTCTCACCAAAAAGCGCCTGCGCCCCCATGGCNCGCGCNTCNTCCGGCGTCATGATCCGCGTCTCCACCGGCGTGTTNTGGCGGATATAGTCATTCACCTCGCNCTCGACTTGGGTCAATTCCTCCTGCGACAGCCCCTTGGCATGCGAGAAATCAAACCGCAGACGGTCATGCGCNTTNAGCGANCCNCGCTGCGANACATGATCCCCAAGCGCGTTGCGCAGNGCCTCATGCAGCAAGTGCGTGGCCGAATGNTTGGCNCGNATGGCACTGCGCCGCAGACGATCGACCTCAAGAACAGCCGTTTGACCCGGTTTCACCTCGCCTTCGACCACATGNCCGAAATGCACGAAGACACCTGCAGATTTGCGTGTGTCGGTCACATTCACGATACCGGTTTGCGTGCGGATCACNCCGGTGTCNCCGACCTGNCCGCCGCTTTCCGCATAANANGGNGTCTGNTTCAGCGCGACCTGNACATCACTGCCCACAGCGGCAGCATCCANCNGATCACTGCCTTGCACCAAGGCCACGATCTGCCCTTCGGCGCTTTCGGTGTCATAGCCCAAAAACTCGGTCACGCCGCTTTTGTCGGCCACGTCGAACCAGACGGTGGCATCCGCAGCCTCNCCCGACCCAGCCCAAGCCGCNCGNGCTTTCGCTTTCTGCGCCGCCATTGCGGTGTCGAACCCGTCGGTATCCACCGCGCGCCCTTTTTCGCGCAGCGCATCCTGCGTNAGATCAAGCGGGAANCCNTANGTATCATAAAGNTTAAACGCCGCCTCCCCCGGCAGNGTGGCCCCCTCGGGCAAACCGCTCAANTCATCNTCCAGCANCTTNANACCGCGATCCAAGGTCTGGCGGAAACGGGTTTCCTCCAACAACAGGGTCTCACGGATAAGCGATTGCGCCTGCTCCAACTCAGGGTAAGCCGCGCCCATCTGCTGCACCAAGGATGGTACCAGCTGATGCATTAGAGGGTCCTTAACGCCGAGCAAATGCGCGTGACGCATCGCGCGCCGCATGATCCGGCGCAGCACATATCCGCGGCCTTCGTTGGAAGGCATCACCCCATCGGCAATCAGGAAGGAGGTCGACCGCAGGTGATCCGCGATTACCCGGTGATGGGTCTTGCCCGGTCCGTCGGGATCGGTCGAAGACGCATGGGCGCTGGCCTCGATCAGGTTCCGCATCAGATCAGTGGCGTAGTTGTCATTCGTGCCCTGCAACAGCGCCGCCACCCGTTCGATCCCCATCCCGGTATCGATCGACTGATTAGGCAGCGGCTGGCGCGTCCCATCTTCGAACTGCTCGTATTGCATGAAAACAAGGTTCCAGATCTCAACGAAACGGTCCCCGTCTTCTTCGGGCGATCCCGGAGGGCCACCCCAGATGTGGTCACCGTGATCGTAGAAAATCTCGGTACAGGGCCCGCAGGGGCCCGTTGGACCAGCGGACCAGAAGTTATCATCCGTCGCGATCCGAATGATGCGTTCGTCCGGCAGGCCTGTGTGCGCCTTCCAAATTTTAACCGCTTCTTCATCCGTATGGTACACTGTGACCAAAAGCCGGTTCGGGTCGATGCCGAATTCCTTGGTCAACAGGTCCCAAGCAAAGGGGATCGCCTCGGCCTTAAAGTAGTCACCAAAGCTGAAGTTGCCCAGCATCTCGAAAAACGTGTGGTGCCGCGCGGTATAGCCCACGTTGTCGAGGTCATTGTGCTTGCCGCCCGCCCGCACACATTTCTGTGCCGACGTAGCGCGGCTGTAATCGCGTGTTTCCACCCCGGTAAAAAGGTTCTTAAACTGCACCATACCGGCGGCGGTGAACATCAGTGTCGGGTCGTTGCGCGGCACCAGCGGGCTGGAGGGCACGATCTGATGCCCCTGCGCATCGAAATAATTCAGAAAAGTTGAGCGAATTTCATTCAGCGTCTTCATGGGCGAGGCCTTCCGGGGCAGATTTGATCGATCCCAAATACCCCTCAGCCTCGGCGCTGTCCACCGTTCCTGCCCACGAAAAAGGGGCGCAGCCCATGGCCACACCCCTGTTGCAGTGTCTTAATACCCAAAGCGCATTTACGCTTCGAGAATATCCGCGTCATCGCCGCCGGACCCTTCGAAGTCCAATCCATGGGCTGCGCGGATCTTATCCTCAATCTCCGACGCCATGGCCGTGTTTTGCTTTAGGAAGGTTTTCGCGTTCTCGCGCCCTTGCCCGATCCGCTCATCCCCATAGCTGAACCATGAGCCCGATTTATCGACCACGCCAGCTTTTACGCCAAGATCAAGCAACTCGCCCATCTTGGAGATGCCTTCGCCATACATGATGTCGAACTCGACCTGCTTGAACGGCGGCGCGACTTTGTTTTTGACGATCTTGACCTTTGTCGCGTTGCCGACAACCTCATCACGGTCTTTCAGCGCGCCGATGCGGCGGATGTCGAGCCGGACAGAGGAGTAGAATTTCAGCGCGTTACCGCCCGTTGTCGTCTCGGGTGACCCGAACATGACGCCGATCTTCATCCGAATTTGGTTAATGAAAATGACCATACAGTTCGACCGGCTGATCGAGCCCGTCAGCTTACGCATGGCTTGAGACATCAAACGGGCCTGAACCCCGACGCTGCTGTCGCCCATCTCACCTTCAAGCTCGGACTTCGGCGTCAGAGCCGCGACTGAGTCGACGATAACCATGTTGACCGCGCCAGATCGCACAAGAGTGTCGGTGATTTCCAAGGCTTGTTCGCCCGTGTCGGGCTGCGAAATAAGCAGCTCGTCAATGTCCACGCCAAGCTTTTTCGCATACTGCGGATCAAGCGCGTGTTCCGCATCGACAAAGGCGCAGACGCCACCAGCTTTCTGCTGCTCCGCGACGCAGTGCAGGGTCAAAGTTGTCTTACCCGAGGATTCCGGGCCATAAATTTCAATGATACGCCCCATCGGCAGACCGCCAATGCCAAGCGCGATATCAAGGCCCAGCGAGCCTGTGGAGCTGGCTTTGATGTCCTGGATCGCCCCTTCGGCGCCCAGCTTCATGATCGACCCTTTGCCGAACTGACGTTCGATCTGGGCCAGCGCGCTGTCGAGCGCCTTTTGCTTTTCTGCGGTTTTCTTGCTGTCCATTGTCAAAAGATCTGCCGTTGCCATTAGGTTCATCCCTTAGTGTCACAGTGGCGCACCGGCGGCAATCGCCTGCACGCTGTGTCGCTTATGTTCTTCTAATGTTCCATATGAGGGTAAATGAAGAACATTTCAATGATTTTGTTTGTCCTTTAAGTTTTCTCGGGAATGGTAAAGAAATGGTTTACCCGACATAGATGGGACCATGTGCAGATTGGGATAAGACGCGAGTGATTGTTTTTTTCAAAGAACGGCTGGCCTTTCTGTCAGTGCCCAAAACCGGAACCACCGCCTATGAAAAGGCGCTCGCGCCCCGCGCAGACATGGTAATCTCCGATCCCCCTATGCTGAAACACGCGCCCGTCTATCGGTATAATCGATTTGTTCGACCCATGTTCCTTAAGGTCTGCGATGTCGAGCTTGAACTTATGGCCGTCATGCGTGAGCCGATTTCCTGGCTGGGCAGTTGGTACCGCTATCGGCAGCGCCCTTTCATGGAGGGTAAGCCCAACAACACCTTTGGGGTTACTTTTGACGAATTTGTGCTCGCCTATATGAAAGGCGACAAGCCGGGTTTTGCCGATGTTGGAAGCCAGTTGAAGTTTATGGAGACCCAACCGAACGGCACCGGCATCACCCACCACTTCCGCTATGAAGATCAGGCCCGCCTCCGTAGTTTTCTAGAAGAGCGGCTCGACGTGACTCTGTCGTTGGAACAAGAGAATGTATCGCCTAAGATGGAATTGGCGCTTTCCCCGAACGTTAAAAAACGCTTTCGCCGAAAATTCGCGGCGGAATTCGAGCTTTACGAGTCAATCCCTTAGCCCTGCCCTCAGCTCAGTGTAACTGGTTATGTACCGTATTGGTCAGATCGGTCAGGGAGAAGGGTTTCGGCAAGAAAACCGAATTGGGAATTTTCGACTGTTCCTGACCGAAAGGGGGTGCGGACGAAAAGTTGGACTATCTTGGAGATAGTCCATGTACAGCTACGAAGAACGACTGCGCGCGGTTAAGCTTTATATCAAGCTCGGCAAGC
>NZSX01000064.1:0-24695 GCA_002703405.1 Sulfitobacter sp.
AATCTTAGGTCAAAGTATTTCGCGGGGCTTAACCGGCGCGCTCCCACCCGCCTTCGGGGATCTTCACCAGTTCAACAACGCTATAGCCGCGCAGCCGGTCGCATTCATCAGCCCACCACTGCAGCAGGCGGCGGCGGGGGGTGATATATTCAGCGGCATTATAAACGCCGCGGACCGTGCCATCGATATGAGCCAGCTGACGCTCGATCCAGTCTTTGTCCCACATCCGGTCGCCTTGCTCATTGATCGCCTCATTAGCCAGTGTCGAGAAGGTCGTTCGGTAACCATGATAGGTCACCACATCCTTGAGATAGCCCATGCGACGGAAGGCTTGGTTGATCGTGTTTTCGGCCAGCGGTGTGCCCGGCGTGTTCATCGTCTCGAACAGATGCGGGCGCCGGCCGGTGATGGCGTGCAGCCGGGTGAGGATCGCCATGGCTTGCGTTGAGAGCGGCACTAGCTGATCGCCCGGATGATCCCCCTTCATCCGATCCTGCGGGACGCGCCAGAGCTTTTCCTCAAAGTCGAACTCCCCCCATGTGGATTTGCGCAGCTCACTGGAGCGCAGCGGGATGATGGCAGAAAGCTGCATGCACATGACCGTGACAGGGTGGCCCGTATATTTATCGCAATCGCATAGAAATTTCCCGAAGGCCTCCGGGTCCTTGATGGCGGCGTGGGATTTCGCTTTAGGCGCTGCAATCGCGCCCTTGAGGTCCGTCGATGGATCGCGCTGCGCCTGTCCGTTGGCGATGCCGTGGCGCATCACTTGTCCAATATAAGTCCGGACCCGCGCGCCCGCGTCGAGCTTTCCTTCTAGCTCTAGGCGTTTCAGGAGCGGCAAGATGCTGCGCGGTTCAATCTCCATCGGATCGAGAGTGCCAATCTCGGAACAGGCCAGACGGTGCAGCCAATCGTATTTCTCGCGGGTCTTGGGGGATGCGCCCTCCAGCGTGCGTTTGGCGCGATATTCCAGGCTGAGTGTCTCAAAGGTATCGCCGCCCTCATCGGCTTGCGCGGCCAGCACGGCTTTCTCAGCTTCGCGGGTCGTGCGGATGCGGTCGACCGGATCGACCCCGTCGCGCAGCAGCTTCTTGGCCGCGTCACGCTTTTCACGGGCTTCAGCGAGCGTGACCTCCGGGAAGGGCCCGAAGGATGCGGTCTTCTGCTTCCCGTCGAAACGGTAGTTCAGGCGCCACAGTCGGCCGCCGGTCTTTTTCACGAGAAGATAGAGGCCGCCGCCATCTGAGAGTTTGTAGTCTTTGTCGCGCGGACGCGCGTTCTTCGTCTGTGTGGCTGTGAGAGGCATGATTCTGTCCTTGTCAGATTCGAGAGCTGAAGGACCAATTTGTTGGTATTGTTGGTACTGTTGGTATCGGCCCTCTAAAAGACTAGGTCTCGATTCCGCAAAATACCATCAACGATACCAACAAAAATCTGACATGCAGTGGTAAGGATGTGCAGTATGTGCAGTTAGGAAATAAAATAACCCAATGAAATCAAGGAGTTTTGGTTACCATGTGCTATATGAAGAAGGCAAATGGTGCCCGGGGGCGGAATCGAACCACCGACACGAGGATTTTCAATCCACTGCTCTACCCCTGAGCTACCCGGGCACGGGTCACCTCTTTCAAGGTCGGGTGAGCGGGTTCTAGGACCTGTGGCGCGGGGTGTCCAGCCCCATTTTACCCTGAAATTCACTTCTTTTCGCGGAGGGCAATTTATCCAGCGTTAATGAGGCTTTGCAGGGCGGTCTTGTGCTGCTTCGGCGGCCTCAAAGGCTGCTTCAACGTCTTCCGGATCGCGCGAGGGGACGGCGTAGCTTCCGCTGAACCAGCGGCCCAGATCGATGTCGGCGCAGCGGCGCGAGCAGAAGGGGCGGTGTGCCTTGACGGTTTCGGCTTTGCAGATCGGACAGCTCANTGCCCTGCCCNNGCAAGTACCTCCGCCAGCACCGGACGGGCGCGTTTACGCTGCAATTCGTAGTGACCCAAAGGCGTCCAACCGACCAGCGTCGTGTNCACNTCATCGGCGCGGAAGGCNGCACGCAGCGCGCTTTCGAAGGTGCGGCGGTCTTTCTTGGGCATGGGGGCCAGATCGAGCGTGATCTGCCCGCCCAGCCCGCGCAGNCGCAACGCGCGGGGCAGCGCCTTNGCGCAGGCCATATTGGCTTTCACCCCAGCCGCNAGCGAGGCGTCNCTGCCCGTGTTCACATCCACGGCCACCAACGCGCGGGTCGGCTCGACAAANATCGACGCCCCGCCACCNANCGACACTTGGGAGGAGGACACGCGGTCAAGCTCTTCCAANACCCCATGATCGGCAAAGCCCCCGGCTTCGGTCACCACCTCGGCGGGCGCGGTCCAATCNCGCCATGCGAGCAGATGCGGCCCATCGCCTTCGCTCAGCACCTCCATCTCCTGCGCGTCGTCATTGGCCACNGTATCCGCAAGCGCCANCATATTCGCGATATCCTCGGCAATATCCTCGCCATCGGCCCCGGCGCANGAGGACCGCAGGATCAGACCCAGATCAGCACCNCCNGCNNCCTCATGAGCGATTTCCAGCAGNCGGTCACGTTCTTCTTCGTCCTTGATAGAGCGCGAGATNTTCAGCCCCGGCGCATCTGGCGTCACGATGGCATANCGCGATTTGAACAGCAGCTTATTGGTCACCGGNATCGCCTTNCCCGGCTCNGCATGGCCCGAGACCTGCACAAGGATCGTCTGGCCGGGGGCCAGCCCTTTGATCTGACGNANAAAAGCNGCCCCATCGGGGGTCTTNAGGAACATCCCCCCCTGCCCCTTTACCGGGCGGTCGGCAATCGCGCGATANACGGTGCCAACGCGCGGCGCNTCGCTGTCGACCAGAAAATCGTCCAGCTTGCCATCNACNATGAGTGCTGCAGCTTCAACATCNCCAAGATGGTCAAGAATGATCGTACGGCCCTTCATGCGGCACCTCCGTCAAATGGGTAGCCTGCCGCTTGCAGCAGGTTCGCAGCCTCGGCCAATGGCAGGCCGACGATTGCGGTGAATGAGCCGCTGATCCATGGGATCNGCGCGCCGGCGGGGCCTTGGATGCCATATCCACCCGCCTTGCCGCGCCAATCGCCGGTGGCNAGGTAGCGGCGAATCTCAGGCTCGGATAAAGATTTCATCTTCACGTTGCTTTGNACATCGCGCTGCCAAAGCTTNTCGCCCCGNTTCACGGCAACGGCAGTGACCACCCTATGCCGACGGCCCGACATCAACCGCAGGAAAGCTTCGGCTTCNGCCTCATCCTCGGGNTTGCCGAGGATGCGCCGCCCGAGCGCCACAGTGGTGTCNGCGCAGAGCACGATGTCATCCGCCCCAGCNGGNACAGCCGCCACCTTTTCACGCGCCATGCGGGCGCAATAGGGGCGCGGNANTTCGGCCTTGTNGGGNGTCTCGTCAATGTCGGGGGCGCGGATGGCATCGGGGACCACGCCGATCTGGGCCAAAAGCTCCAANCGGCGCGGTGATCCTGATCCGAGAATNAACTGCATCTTATGGGCCTCTTTGCCTGAGGCCGGCAGCCCGGTCGGGGCCGCGCACGGCCCCGCCTGCGCCGCGCAACGCGCGAACGCGGNGCCGCTTACTTGAAGCGATAGTTGATCCGACCTTTNGTCAAATCATANGGTGTCATNTCCACCTGAACCTTGTCGCCAGCCAGAACACGGATGCGGTTTTTCCGCATCTTGCCTGCCGTATGCGCGATGATCTCATGGCCGTTTTCCAGCTCGACCCGAAACGTCGCGTTAGGCAGGAGTTCCTTCACGACACCGGGAAATTCGAGCGTATCTTCCTTGGCCATGGTCTCTCCTTGAGCACAAAACCCTCCAATTTGAGGGCGCAGGCTTAAATGGGCGCATTTTTGCGCTTTTTCAAGGGGGATTCAGCGCAAAGCGACGTTTATCGCCTTTCCGTCGCGGCCNATCTGGTCTTGCCAGTCCCTTCGGTTCAAAACGATGCCATCTGCGCGCACCTCGGCGACCTGCGCCAAATCGGCTTCTGCAATGGTCCAGCCGGGTGCNTTCACCTCGCGCAGTCCCAAAATGCCCGTCGGCGGGAAGCCGCGATCCGGCGGGCAGAAAATCCCCCCCGCGCCAAAAGATTGNCCCAAAGCCTCNGACCAATCCGCCGCGCCCACCACCGAAGACATCGCCGTGATGCACTGATTCTCCAACGCGCGGGCCATGGAGCCGATGCGCACCCGCCAATAGCCCGCNAGCGTTTCGGTGACACTGGGCACGCAGATCACATCGCAATCGCTCAGCGCCCGGCCCAGCAGGGGAAACTCACTGTCATAACAGATCAAAATCCCGANCTTGCCAATCGCNGTCTCGAAAACCTGAAGCGCATTGCCTCCGATCACGCNCCACTCTTCACGCTCNAAACGGGTCATGATCTGCTTGTCCTGCACCCCCACCTGCCCCGNNGGCGTNATCAGCCGCGCGCGGTTGACCGGACGGCTCTCGGTCGCCGCNGGGCCAGAGCCNGCCACNATATGCACATTGTGCTCGGNGGCGAGCTTCANNTGCAGCCGGTCGGCTTCCTCAAGCTTGTCCGAGACCGAGAAAAGCGAGCGCTCCAGATCGGCGGCCACNTCNGCCCCATCCAGCGTGGCCAATTCCATCGCGGCATATTCGGGAAAGACCANCAGTTCCGCCCCCTGCACCGCGGCCTCGGCGACCCAATGGGCCANNTTGTCTTCGTACTGCGCCCATGAGGTNAGAACATCGAGCGGATAGGCGGCTGTGGCGATTTTCATTCGGAGAGGCTCCTGAGGGNTGTTTGCCCGCAGTCTGCGCAGCTTTGACGGCGGCTTCAAGGGGGCGACCCGTGAGCCCAAAGCGNCTCCCGCCGCTTTTCCNGATGCGACAGATATGCTGCCACTTCCATGGGCAAATGCTTGACCTGAGCCGCCCGTGGTTTCACAAGNTCCGAAAGAGTTGGGACCACATGCTGAACAAAGGCATCACCCTTCGGGGCATCGAAGTGTTTGAGGCGCTCGCGCGCAGCGGATCGGTGGCGCAGGCAGCAGAGGCCACGGGGCTCAGCCANCCCGCCGTCAGCCAGCAGATGCGCAACCTCGAAGCCGCCATCGGGGCGGAACTGGTCGATCACACNCGCCGCCCCATGCGATTGACCCAAGCCGGGCAGATGTTTCTGCGCCGNGCNGAACAGGCGCTCAGCGAATTGCGCCAAGCGCAGAGCGAAGTCACGGTGATGGATCTNGCCCATCTGGAGGCGCTGAACCTCGGTGTNATNGATGATTTCGACGATGANCTGACCCCGCGCCTTGCCACNATCCTTGGCGACAGCCTGACCGGGTGCCGCTTTCGCATGATCACCGCAGGCAGCAACGAACTGGCCCAGGCGCTCCGCGATCAAAGCCTGCATATGGCGCTTTCGGCGCAGATCGACGGACCGATTGACGGGGTTTTNGAATACCCACTGGCCCGCGACCCCTTCATCCTCGTNACCCCNGCGGGCGCGCCCTATGNCCCCGAGGCCCTGCTGNGCGGCAGCACCGANCTNCCCTTTTTGCGCTACGCNGCCGACCAGTTNATCGCGCGACAGATCGAGGCACATCTTACCGCGCAGGGCCACAACCTGCGCGCACGGTTCGAGATCGGCAGCCATCTGGCGCTGATGGCCATGGTGGCACGNGGCATTGGCTGGGCGATAACGACGCCCTTGGGCTACATGCGCGCCGCCCGTTTCCACGACCGNCTGGCCGCGCATCCCCTGCCCGCCCCNCTGAACACCCCGCTGCCCGCGCGAACCATTTCGCTCTTNGCCGGGGCCGAATGGTCCGGCCCGGTGCCGCGCGACATTGCCCAGACCATGCGGCAGTTGATGCAGACGCATATGATCGCCCCTGCCATCGCGCANCTGCCNTGGCTGGCNGATGGGTTTCACCTGCTTGAAGCCGAAGACCCGATCGGAGAATAATACCCCATGACCAAGATCGTGATCCTTACCGGCGCGGGGATTTCTGCCGAAAGCGGGCTCGAAACCTTCCGCGCCTCCGATGGCCTTTGGGCGCAGCACCGCGTCGAAGACGTGGCCACCCCCGAAGGCTTCGCCCGCAATCCAAAACTGGTGGTCGATTTCTACAACGCCCGCCGCGCACAGGCGGCCGAGGTGTCACCCAACGCCGCGCATCGCGCCCTCGCCCGGCTAGAGGCCGAGCTTGACGGCGAGGTGGTCGTCATCACCCAGAATGTCGATGATCTGCACGAACAGGGCGGCTCGCGACAGGTGATGCACATGCATGGNGCCCTCAAAGGCGCGCTCTGCGCCGCCTGCGATCACCGCTGGCCTGCGCCCATGGTCATGGCACCGGGCGATGCCTGCCCCGCCTGCAACGCCCCCGCCGCGCGACCCGATATCGTCTGGTTTGGCGAGATGCCTTATCAGATGGACGCNCTNTTTGATCATNTGGNNGAGGCGGATGTCTTTGCCGCGATTGGCACCTCNGGCAACGTNTACCCCGCCGCCGGNTTCGTCGCCGAGGCCCGCCGCGCCGGGGCGCATACGATTGAATTCAATCTCGAACGCTCTGCCGTGGGCAATCAGTTCGCGGAACATCGCATCGGGCCTGCTAGCCATACGGTGCCCGAATGGGTGGCAGAGGTTTTGGCGGCGCGCCGCTAAGTCACGGCGCGCCAGATAGCCTCAGCGCGGTTCGCTGCGCAGACCCTTGTAGACCGTATAGCACATNACCAGCATCAAGANNGCAAAGGGCACACCCGTCGCCGTGACCCCGGCCTGNAGGGCCGAGAGCCCGCCGCCGATCAACAGCACGATGGCGATCAACCCTTCGACGATGCACCAAAAGATACGCTGCGGNACCGGCGCGTCGATNTTGCCCCCCGCCGTGATNGTATCGACAACCAGCGACCCNGAATCCGACGAGGTNACAAAGAACACCAGCGCCAANAGAATCGCGATGGTCGAGGCCACCTTGGTGAAAGGCAGNTCATTCAACATNCCGAAAAGCGACAGTTCCGGCGAATAGCTGTCGATCACATTGGCCTTCACCAACGATGTTTCGGGGCTGGTCAGGATTTGATCAATCGCAATACCGCCAAAGACGCCCATCCAGATAAAGATGATNANNGAGGGGATCAGCAGCACNCAGATGATAAATTCCCGCACCGTGCGCCCGCGCGAGACCCGCGCGATGAACATCCCCACGAAAGGCGCCCAAGATACCCACCACGCCCAATAGAACGCCGTCCACCCTTCGCGGTAGGCGTCGTCATCGCGGCCAAAGGGGTTGGAAAGNGGAATGATCTCTTGCGTATAGGCCACCAAACCGGTCCAAAAGCCATCCAGCCCCACCAACGTCGGGCCAACGAAGAGCACAAAGAGGAAGAACAGGACCGCCACGATCATGTTCACCTCCGACAGGATCTTTACCCCGCCGTCCAACCCGCGCCANACCGACACCAGCGCCACGGCGGTGACCAAAAGGATAATGACCACCTGCACGTTGGTCGAAATCTCAAGCCCGAAGGCAAAGTTGAANCCNGCGTTGGCCTGCTGCGCGCCCAAGCCAAGCGATGTGGCAAGACCAAANAGNGTCGCNAAAACNGCCANNATATCAATGATATGTCCCGGCCAGCCCCANACNCGATCGCCCANAAGNGGATANAAACAGGACCGGATCGAGAANGGCAGCCCNTTGTTATAGGTAAACAGGGCCAAGGCCAGCGCCATGATCGCATAGACCGCCCAGCCATGCAGCCCCCAGTGGTAAAAGGTCGCCGCGAGCCCCATGGCGCGGGCGGCCTCGACATTCTCAGGTATGATCGACCCATCTTCGGCAATCGGCAGGGGCACCCCCAANGGGCCAGAGACGTTCATATGATACACCGGCTCAAGCACGCCAAAGAACAAAAGCCCGATGCCCATGCCCGCNGCNAAAAGCATGGCGAACCAAGCAAGGTAGGAATANTCNGGCACNGCCTCTTTCCCGCCAAGCCTGACTTTGGAGATGGGCAAGAAAATCAGCACGATACAAAAGATAACGAAGATGTTCACGATGATCATGAACAGCCANTCCAGCTTGGTNGTGGCNAAATCCCGAACAGCAAGGAANACCACCCCGGCTTGATCCGGGAAAAGCATCGTCAGCAGCACAAAGGCCACTGCCGTCAGGCCGGACACCATGAAGACCGGGTTGTGGATGTCAAAGCCCAGCGGGCCCAATGTCCCGTCNATGTTGTCTTGGCCAACCTCGAAATCAGTCTCGATCTCATTCNTGTCGNCGGGCGTGCCCGAGGGCGGGCTAGANTTTGGCGTGCCGGGGGTGGGGTCAGTCATGAAATCTCCGATCTTGATGCACGGTCTGAGCCCCGCTTGGCAGGTAGCATGGCCAGAACAACAAATGTCAGAGGATCAATTAGCGCGCATTTCCANGGTTTCCCGAATAAAAACATACCCCTGCGCAACAAAACCGCNAATNGCAGCGCGGGGTGCCATCCTGATAGCCNNGAAANCCTTAANAAAGACCTAAGCCCAAAACGAAAAAGGCCCCGATCCTTTCGGATCGAGGCCCCAATCTGGTCTGTGGTAAGCCTTAGCTCAGCACATCGGCNGTCGCGCTGGTTTTCGCGATGGCCTTTTTGATNTTCAACGCNTTGTCGGACAGTTCAACGTCCTTGGCTTTCGCNAGGAACTTGTCCAGACCACCGCGGTGGTCGACGCTGCGCAGAGCTGCNGCAGAGATGCGCAGCTTGAACGCGCGGCCCAGTGCTTCGGACTGCAACGACACGTCGTTGAGGTTCGGCAGGAACCGACGGCGTGTACGGTTGTTGGCGTGGCTTACGTTGTTGCCCGTCATCGGGCCTTTTCCGGTCAATTCGCAACGGCGCGACATGGGTTCATCCTTTTGCTGTTGTGTCCTTCCAGCGATCCGGAAAAACACATAACGTGGGGGCCGCGCAGAGCCGACCCTGAATTGGTTCGCTGGCTTTAAGGGGAATCGCGGTAGCCGTCAACCCNAAGCGCGGGACTTGGGCATATTTCCTGCGCAANGCCCGGCCCCGTCAACTGCGCCCCNGCTGACCCNCCNTTGCTACGCTGGTTTTTGCCGCCCGCGCCAGAGTTTCCTTTGCATCCCCCCGGCGGATTTGCGATGCAGACNCATGACCATACAGATGCGNGCNCTNTTCGTTCACCTTTTCACTGCCACCGGTGCGGTGCTGGCNATGCNGGCCATGCTCGCCGCCGTGGAAGAGAAATGGGACCTCATGTTCCTTTGGCTGGTGATCGCCTTCTTCGTCGATGGTATCGACGGCCCGCTGGCGCGCAAATACGATGTGAAGACCAACGCCCCCGAATTCGATGGCGTCTTGATGGACCTCATCATCGACTATCTCACTTATGTCTTCATCCCGGCCTTCGCGCTGTTCACCTCGGGGCTGATGGATGGCTGGAGCGGTTGGGCGATGATCATTATCATCACCTTTGCCAGCGTCATGTATTTCTCCGACACCCGCATGAAAACAAAGGACAATTCCTTTAAAGGTTTTCCCGGCTGCTGGAACATGCTGGTGCTGGTGCTCTTTGCTTTGCAGCCCCAGTGGTGGGTCAGCCTAATCGTGGTCACGATCCTTGCCGCAGCGATGTTTCTGCCAATCAAGTTCGTGCACCCCGTCCGGACTGAGCGTTGGCGCCCCGTGACATTGCCTATGGCGCTGGCATGGACCTTCTTCGCAGGCTGGTCGGCTTGGGTGAATTTTCACCCCGAAAGCTGGGCCCACTGGGGGCTGGTGATCACCTCAATCTACCTCATCTGCGCTGGTGCTGCGCAGCAGTTGATCCCCCTCGCCGAAGACTGAGTCTGCCTCGCGGGGTTAGATCAGCAGCCCCGCCGCGCCCTCATGGCGCAGCAATGCGACCTTGGTTTTGACCCCGCCTGCCCCGCTAAAGCCAGTCAGACCCTTCGCCCCCATTACCCGATGGCATGGGATAATGATCGGGATCGGATTGCCGCCACAGGCCCCGCCCACCGCTTGCGCAGGCACGCCGAGGTCGCGGGCAATCTCTCCGTAGGTGCGGGTGTGGCCAAAGGGAATCGAAAGCATCGCGGTGCAGACCGCGCGCTGGAAGTCGCTCCCTTTGATGCGCAATGGCAGGTCGAAGCACTGACGCTTCCCTGTCGCGTATTCGTTAAGCTGGCTCAGCGCGGTATCGAGCAGATCCGAGCAGTCCTGCCGTGTCGCCTGCCCCCAGCCAAGCGCGGTGATTGCGCCGTCTTCTTCGGTCAAGATCAGACCGCCGAAGGGCGTGGTGAGGGAGGCGTGTTTCATCGCGCCACTCTGCGCCAGAAATCACAGGTGCAAAAGAGCGCTGAGGGCATCACCTTCCCTAGAGGGGGCGTTCACACCTTTCCGGCGGGCATGGGCGCCCGAGAGTCGCTAAAGGTGCGATCTGTGGAAACGCTGCAAAATTGCTCTCCAGTGGGTGTGCCACCGGGCAGGACATATGATCAGGGTCGCGCAAAGAAAAACGGGCGACAGATAAACCGCCGCCCGCCACTTTTAGTTCTATTGCTGCCTCAGGCGTCCGCCAAAGCCTCACGCACCGCCTCATCACAGCGCCCGCAAACGCCGGGATGCTCATGCGTGCCGACATCCGGCAGCACCTTCCAGCAGCGCTCGCATTTGGCACCCTCGGCCTTTTCGAATACCACCGCCACGCCTTGCGTCTCGGGCATGCGGAAGGCCTCAGCCGGGGCTGCATCGCCGGTTACGGTGATGTCAGAGGTGATGGCTACGTCCTCAAAGGACACGCTCTCCAACGCCTCACGCTGCGCCGCGTCGTCAACATGCACCACAGGGGCCGCTTCGAGCGAGGCACCGATCACCTTCTCGGTCCGCTGCACCTCAAGAGCTGCCGTTACCACACGCCGCGCCGCGCGAACCTTGGCCCATTTCGCGGCCAGCTCCGGATTCAGCCATGCCTCGGGCGTTTCGGGCATATCCACCAGATGCACCGAGGATTCCTCACCGGGGAAACGCTCCAGCCAGACTTCCTCCATCGTGAAGACCAGCACAGGTGCAAGCCATGTGGTCAGACGGTGGAACAGGATATCCAGCACCGTGCGCGCGGCACGGCGGCGCAAAGTATCGCCATCACAATAGAGCGCATCCTTGCGGATATCGAAGTAGAACGCCGAGAGATCGACCGTCGCAAAGGTGAACACCGCCTGAAACACGCCCTGAAAATCAAAGCGCGCAAAGCCGTCGCGCACGACCTTGTCAAGTTCCGCCACCCGGTGCAGCACCCACCGCTCCAGCTCTGGCATGTCCGCAGGATCGACGCGGTCTGCCTCGCTGAAATCATTCAACGCGCCGAGCATATAGCGCATGGTGTTGCGCAAGCGGCGATAGCTGTCGGCCACGCCTTTAAGGATTTCATCTCCGATGCGCTGGTCGGCGGTGTAATCGGTCTGCGCCACCCAGAGACGCAGGATATCGGCGCCATATTGCTGCACGATCTTCTCAGGCACGATGGTGTTGCCGATGGACTTGGACATCTTCATGCCCTTCGCGTCCAGCGTGAAACCGTGTGTCACCACGTTGCGGTAAGGCGCGCGACCCGTAGTGCCAACCGATTGCAGCAGCGAGGAGTGGAACCACCCGCGGTGCTGGTCGGTGCCTTCCATGTAAACGTCTGCGATGCCGTCCTCGGTCCCGTCTTCACGGTCGCGCAGGGTGAAAGCATGGGTTGAGCCGCTATCGAACCAGACGTCGAGAATGTCAGTCACCTGATCGAATTCCGCCGGATCGACGATACCCTCAAGGAAGCGCTCTTTGGCCCCGTCGGCATACCACGCATCCGCGCCTTCGGCCTCAAAGGCCTCGACGATGCGCTGGTTCACTTCAGGGTTGCGCAGCAGGAAGTTCTCATCTGTCGGCGCCACACCCTTGCGCACGAAGCAGGTCAACGGCACGCCCCAGGCGCGCTGGCGGCTGAGCACCCAGTCGGGCCGTGCCTCCATCATCGAATGCAGGCGGTTGCGGCCCGATTTCGGCACCCAATTGACCTTGTCGATACACGTCAGCGCGCGCTCGCGGATGGTTTTGCCGTTCTGGTCCAGCCCGTCGCCGACCTCCTTGTCGATGGCGGCAAACCACTGCGGCGTGTTGCGGTAGATCACCGGCGCCTTGGAGCGCCAGCTGTGCGGGTAGCTGTGCTTGATCTTGCCCCGCGCCAGCAGCCCGCCGACCTCAACCAGCTTGTCGATGATCGCGCTGTTGGCGTTGCCCTCTTTGCCGTTCGGCTTGAGGATCGCCTTGCCGCCAAAGAACGGCAGATCGTCGCGGAAACGGCCGTCTTCCATGACGTTATAGGTGATGACCTGCGGGAGCATGCCGATGTCACGGTAAAGCTCGTATTCCTCCAGACCGTGGCTCGGCGCGCAATGCACGAAGCCTGTCCCCTCGTCCGAGGTCACGAAATCGGCGGCACGGAAATCGCGCGGATCATCCCACTCGCCCTCTGCCCCTTCGGCGCCGGCCAGCGGGTGCAAAAGCGAAATCTTGGCCAATTCGTCATTCTCGACACCGCGCACACGGTTCCACATGCCATCTTCCAGACGGGCACGGGCAAAGACATCCGTCGCCAGATCATCGGCCAGCAGGAAACGCTCGCCCACATTGGCCCAGCATTCATCTGGTGTGCCGGTCACTTCGTAAAGGCCATAGGAAATGCCCTCGCCGTACACCACGGCCTTGTTCGAGGGCATGGTCCAAGGCGTNGTGGTCCAGATCACCACCTGCGCNCCGTCCAGATCGCCNTCGGTNCCGACNACNTTGAACTTCACCCAAACGGTGTGGCTTTCCTTGTCGTGATACTCNACCTCNGCCTCGGCCAGCGCGGTNTTNTCNACCGGCGACCACATCACNGGNTTGGAGCCTTGATANAGCGTNCCGTTCATCAGGAACTTCATGAATTCCTCGGCGATGACACGCTCNGCATGGAAATCCATNGTNAGNTANGGGTTTTCCCAATTGCCGGTNATGCCCAGNCGCTTGAANTCNTCGCGCTGCACGTCNACCCANCCNCGNGCGAACTCNCGNCATTCGGCGCGGAATTCNTTGATCGGCACCTGATCCTTGTCGCGGCCCTTCTTGCGGTACTGCTCTTCGATCTTCCANTCNATCGGCAGGCCGTGGCANTCCCAGCCNGGGATNTAGCGCGCNTCATAGCCCATCATCTGNTGGCTGCGCACNATCATGTCCTTGATCGTCTTGTTCANCGCGTGACCGATGTGCANNTNNCCGTTGGCNTAGGGNGGGCCGTCATGCAGCGTGAAGGGCTGACGCCNCTCNTTCTCNCGCANNCGGTCATAGACGCCGATCTTCTCCCANCGCTCCAGCCAGCCGGGCTCGCGCTTGGGCAGTCCGGCGCGCATGGGGAAATCNGTNTTGGGCAGGTTCAGCGTGGCTTTGTAGTCGGGGGTCTCGGCGCACATGGGGAGCGTCCTTTAGGCATNTGGGGGTTATTCAATCTCGGTCGGTGCGAATGGCTCAAGCACCTCGGCCCGGCGTCTCAATTGCTCAGAGCGCCGGGGATATAATTCGAATAATGATCGCGGTGAGGCGTGTCATAGNGGCGCTTATAAACAGCCCCCCCTGCCCCGACAAGCCCCGGAAGAAGCGCAACAATCCGTGCTGAAAANCCCGCCACATGCGCCGCCCNCCAAACTTAACATTTTTTATGATCCCCGGCCTTCCCTTGAATTTTTCGGCAAAATCAGCATCATAANCCTTTCGNTAAAANATATNGCCCGCGGACCCTGCNTTTAAGGACCCGCGTNATTTTNANTGGGCGAAAGACNTACGTGTGACGATCAANGACNCCTTTTACAACGATATGTCNGTNAAGCCCTNNGGCATGGTGGACCATCTAGACGGTGCGCAATGGGCTAGGCTTGCGCCGCTGTTGACCCAGCACAANCAATTNACNCCGGGCGCCGTGATCAGCCGCAGGGGTGATTTCTTGGATTATAGCCTGCTGCTGCTGGATGGGCTCATCGCCCGCAGCGTGCCCCGCGGGCAGCGCGCNCGGAGCACGTTCGTCGCCCTGCAGTTCCCNGGAGAGTTTGTCGATCTCCATGCCTTCCCGCTCAAACGGCTAGACCATGATGTCATTTCGCTGACCGATACGCGGGTCGCCATGATCGCGCATGAGCCGCTGCGCGAATTGNTGAATGGCGATGTNGAAATGGCCCGGAANCTCTGGCTNATGACNTTGGTCGATGCCTCCATCCACCGCCATTGGGTGATGCGCAACAGCGCCATGCGCGCGCTCGCNCGGGTCGCGAATTTCCTGAGCGAATTTGATGCCCGCATGTCCGCCGCCTACGGTATGGAGCGTCAAAGCCTGCCCTTCNGCCTGCGCCAGACCGACATCGCCGATGCNACCGGCCTCACCTCGGTGCATGTCAGCCGNACATTGCGCGAATTGCGCGAACACGGNTGCTGTGCNGTNACGGGCGGCAAACTGCTGATCCATGACCGCGCGGGGCTGCATAAGGTCGGCCAGTTCGAGCCTGCNTACCTCTATATGCCGCAGTCCGAAGCGGCCCTTTAACCNGCNTCNGCCAANGGCNGANCCGCACCCTCCACATGCANGGCNATCGCCGGATATGTTCTGTGCGGCANNNNCGCGTCGCCNTGCGCTAGGGCCGCGTGATAAAGCCGCTCGAACTTTGTCACCATCGCCTGCGCATCAAACAGCCGCGNCACACGNGCGCGCGGCACCTCGGCGGGGATCNCGANCGCCTGTCGCAGTGCCTCAGCCAAGGCCACGGGGCTGTCATCCACAGCAATAACGCCCGCCTCGCCCAACACTTCTTCAACCGCCCCATGCGGCGTNGCGGCCACTGGCAGGCCCGTCGCCATCGCCTCTACCGCCGCGAGGCCAAANGGTTCCTCCCACTGCGGGGTGAAAAGCGCCACCGACGCCCTGCCATANGCCCGCCCAAGGGCCTNTGTATNCANATGCCCAACATAGGCCACATCGTCATAAAGATGCGGTCTTACCATNTCGTTAAAGTAGTCCTGATGCTCCACCACGCCGTAGATNCGCANCGGCACCCCGGCGATNNGCGCCGCCTCTGCCGCCAGATGGNTGCCCTTGGTCGGGGTNATNCGCCCNGCCCAGACAGCGCTGCCNTCGCCCGGCCCGCCTTGGGGCCATTCGGAAAGNTNGATNCCGTTGTGNACCACATGCGCCGTTTCCGGCGCGCCCTCGGGCCACCAGATGCCGCGCTGCCGGGCCGACACCACAGANGACAGATGCCATGGCGCCGCNCCATCCATCANCGCGCCGCGCAGCACNTTNAAGGGCGGAATATGCAATGAAGTGACCATCGGCANCCGCTCNGCCCGCGAGAGCCGCGGCAAATAGCGGTGCAGCGCGTTGTTGTGCACCACGTCAAAGCGCCCCTCCAGCAGCAGCCGCGCGGCGCGGGAATAGCAGGCATCGAGGTGGTCGTTCAGCGCTTCGGTGCCGTGAAACTCATGCCACGGAAAGCGTGCGTCGTAATGCGTTTTGCAAATCGGCAGCAGTTTGACCCCCGGCGGCAAGCCCGTTGCACTATCCCCACTGGCCAACAGGGTCACGTCATGGCCCCGCGCGGCCAGCATACGGGCAAGGCTATGGGTAAAAGCCTCCATCCCGCCCTTGAACGGCGGGGCAATGGGGTGCCGAATATGGCCGACGATGGCGATGCGCAGGGTCATTCCGCCGCGATCCGCTCTTCGCCCCGNAGNTNGCGNANCACACGCGCGGTATTNGCATAGGGCTGGTCTGACTGCTGNTCACAAAGNGNAAAATCATCCGCATCCGGTTCGCGCAGCTGCACCAGCGCATCNCCATCAGCCCCCACCANNCCCATCAGGCGAAAAGCGGTGAGCCAGTGGTTCATGGTGCGGTGACCCCATTTGTCNGCAAAGATCTCGGTATTGCGCAGGATCGACGGGATGTGGTGGATCGGCGGCATGCAATGCGGGTGATGCTGGTGAAANACCTTCGCCCCCTTNGCCCANTGGATCGGCACGCCGCGTTCNTCCAANTCGCGGCCAAAGTCGGTATCCTCGCCCCCGTAGCCGGTGAAACGTTCGTCNAACCCGCCGGAGCGGTCCCAATCNNCGCGGTGAATGGCAAAGTTCAGCGACCAGAANCAGCGGTAATCNTTGCAGCGCTTCAGCCCTTCNNCGGGCGGNCCTTGGCGGTCGGAATGGCGCACNGCNACGGCTTTGAGCGTGTCATAGCTCCATCCCTCGGTCGCCGTGCCCGCGGGGAGGTAATTGACCTCGCCCATGATNAGCCCGTTNCCCGGCACCGCATAGCCCATATAGTCGGCGATCAGCTCTGGNGCCGGAATGCAATCCACGTCGAGAAAGACAAGGCAATCGCCCATGGCCTCTGCCGCGACGGTATTNCGCGCGCGTGACAGCGGCAATTCGCGGCCCGTGACCTGCACTTGTCGGATCGGGAAATCGGTCTGCGGCAGATCGTCATAAAGCGTGTCTTGCATGACCCCGATNANCAGTTCATCCGGCTGNCGGGTCTGACGGGTCAGGCCAAGGATCACATTGCGCAGATGCGCCGCCCGCCCCCGCGCAAGCGTCAGCGCGCTGACTGTGGTGNTTTCAGGCACGGATGNGGTGAACGANGTCATGTAAATCTCCGGTTTCNTTGGATGTTTNNGANAGCAACTGATCGGTCAGNCCGGTCAGCCAACGGGCGGTCTNAGNNGCGGCANCTTCATCGACCANGCCGCGCTGCAGGGCCGGGTNATGTGTATCGAACGTGCGTTGGATCGCCGNGCGCCATGCCNCGGCAGAGGATGGGAANTGCGNCAGATGATGCGCCGCCCCNGCGCGGTGCAGCGCCNCGGCCTTTTCNANCTGTTCNTCNAAATAGCGCCACTCCGGCACGGCCAACCACGGCGTCTCGGCNGCGAGGATCTGNTGACAGGTGGTATTNCCTGTCGAGGCCACGACCATATCNGCCGNCNCCAGATAATCCGCCGCGTTATCGACCCANCCGTGATGGTGCAGGTTCGCAGGTTCGGTCGCGTGCCAATCCCGCGCCATCCGACCGATGGTGACAAATGCCGTCTCAGGCAGCGCCCGCGCCGCGATGCCAAAGGGCGCCGAAGCAAATCCGNTNCCGCCCCCGCCTGACATGACAACCACCATGCGCTGATCCGGNGCGATGCCAAGNTNNTCGCGCAACATNGNGCGCCGCGCCGGATCGGGGCGTTTCACGTCGACCCCCAAGCCCNCTGCGAAATGCGTCTTTGCCATATGCCGTGCGGGCCAATCAGGCTGCGCCAGCGCCTTTGCGGCAGGNCACAGCAGTCCGACTGCCCCGTCATAGGCCGCCTGATGCCCCGGATCGNNGCGCNGNCCGTGNTGCANNACTTTNACATGNGNCACCGAACAGATCCGTGCCANTTGGGCCACTTCNGCCGAGACATCGCTGATCATCAGCACCGGGTTGGCNCTGGCGAACCAAGAGGCCAGTTGCGCCATGGCCTGCCGAATNCCCGGCCAGCCGAGCGGCGCGCAATGCACCGTNTCCGGCGCGTTGGTGGTATCGTTGATGTCTTCGTTTCCTGTGGGCTCAAAGAGCGACGGCAGGGCAATAACCTCAACCTGCCGGGTGAAGGCGGGAAAGATATCGGGCTTGGCGCAAAAGACGGTCACCGGCTGGCTCTCCGGCAGCGCGTTGACCACTGCGGCGCAACGTTCCGCATGGCCCCGGCCCTGATGGTGGACGAAGTAACCGATGGGCCGGGTCATTGCGCCACCATCTTGACCGGCGGCTCCATCGCGTTGAGGGCNAANCCNAAGGTNTCAAGCCCCTCCAANACCCCCGCCGCATGGGCCGCGCGGGCATGGTAGAGCCGCCTACCGCTCAGACGTTCGCGCAGCCCGTCCATTGCATTGCCGACCAAGATGCCACGGCCCGGCCCATCCTCCACGGCCTGCAACATATCGAAATCATTGCCACTGTCCCCGGCCACCACGACCCGGTCCATTGGCATGCCCAACCGCCGCGCCGCGGCACAGACCGCAGGGCCNTTGCCNGCGGCCAGAGGCAAGACATCNATCAGCCGCCCGTGGGAGGCCACGATNTGCGCCGCCACGCCGCNCCGTGCCAGATGNCGTTCCAACCGGCGCGCGGTGCGCATGTCGCCGAAACCGCTGAGCTTCCAGCGCCGCTGTTCGACCCGTGCCTGCCAGTTAAAGCCGAACTCCTTNAGCGCGCGCTCCACCCGGTCGCGCTGCCATCCGGCGTCGAGTTTTTGNGCGAAACGCTCATCCAGACAAAGCCGTCCTTCCGCATCNGGCAGATAGACCTCAGTGCCGACAGANGTGATGAAAACACGCGGGCTNGGCAGGTTCCAATCGCGCAGGATGCGGCGGGCCTCCGGCAGGCTGCGGCCCGTGGCCACGGCAAACATCGGACGGTCGCGGGCGATCCATGCGTTGAANAAAGCAGCAGAAGGCGCGCAGCCGGTCAGCGTNTTGTCGATGTCGCTGGCCAGCATGACCGACGCTTGCGCCGTCACTGGCGCGGGGTTGCAAANATCCTCGCAGATATGNTGNACCTCTTCGGCCCATTTCGACCAATCGTANCGCCCGACATGGGCGCGCCCGGCTCGTGCAGCCTCGGCCCAGAACGCAGGCTCGTCCAAAAGCTTCAACAGCGCCGCCTCTATCGCCTCCACATCGCGGGGCGGCACACAGATGCCATGGCCAAGGTCCGCCACGATATCNGCAGGCCCGCCCTCTTGCGTCGCCACCACCGGCAATCCATGNGAGGCCGCCTCCAACATNGTCAGGCCAAAGGGTTCATGCAGCGCGAGGTTCACGAAAACCCCGCCCGTTTGCGCCGCGCGGTCATAAAGTGCGGCCACATCGCCCTGTGTATGGCTCGGCGGCAATGCCACTTTGCCCCGCAACGCNGGCACCTCGAGCGTNTCGCGCAGGCCGAGCAGTTCCGCATGGGCCTCTGCATTCGCCCGCAGCGCATCGCCGTGCTGCCCNGCGAGGATCACAAGNTTCGCCCGCGCCTGTAGCGCAGGGCTGCCCGCATAGACCCGCGCCAAGGTNGCAAGGTTCTTGCGGGCNACGGGGCGCGCCACGGCCAGCANCGTCGGGCGGTCGGGATCGCTCAGCATTTCGGCCAGCAAGGCACGGCCTGCCCCGNCCTCNGCCGGNCGGCGCAGCGACACACCCGGAGAGACGCGGTGCACCCGCGCCTGCGCATCCGCCCCATAGGCGGCGACCTGCACCTCTGCCTCATCGCGCGAAGACAGCACCACCGCATCCGCCTCTAGCAGCGCGCGCCGTTCCGCCGCGANCCGGTCGGTATCTACTGCAGACCCCGATTTGCTCAGCGCCAGCGAATGCGGGGTATAGATCACCGGGATGCCGAACCGAGCGCGCGCCGCCAGTGCCAATTGCGCCGCATCGGCAAAATGCGCGTGGATCACATCCGGCAACCGCTGCGCCTGCGCCAAANCCTCTAGAAAAGCATCCACCAGTGCGGGAATTTCNGCGGCNAGGTTTTCTTTGCTNAGATACCCCCGCTGCGCGGTCCAAAGCCGCCGGATCGACAGGNTGCGGCTGACCTGCTGCTCGGCCTGGGCGTGAACCGCCCCGAGCGCCGGCTCATCGAAAGCACGGGTCACGATCTGCACTGCATCCACATCACCCCGTGNCGCCTGCGCGCGNGCGGCCCCCAAGATATAGGCNATGTGACCNCCGGTATCTTCGGTCACGCCATAGTTGACAGNCGGCGNNGTGAGGCAGCCCCCGAGGGCAATGTGGCAAATGAACATGAGCGGGTCTCCTTATGGAGAGGTGACCCCCCTNGCGCCCCCTCCGTTCCGATAACAAATGTTAATGCAAACATTTCTCGACGANGGGCATGNCGGTCCTAGCTTCTNGCCACNGTACCCTGCCCANCCCCAATCAGAGCCNGCCAATGCCTNCCCAGACCCCTCCGCGCTATCTGTTCATCGGCGGGCTNCACCGCTCTGGCACGTCGTTGGTCAATCGGCTGGCCAATGCCCTGCCCGGCGCGGNCGGCATCACCGGATCGGCAGCGCCCGAGAATGAAGGCGTCTACCTGCAAGGNGCCATCCCCCATACGGCGCAATCNGGNCGGCCCATGCATTTCGCCACCAATCCACAGGAACATCTGACCGAGGCCCACCCGCTCAACACTTTGGAGACAAAGACCCGGCTGACGCAGGACTGGGCGCCGTGGTTCGCCCCCNACCTGCGCTGGCGGGTNGAGAAATCGCCGGTGAACCTGACNCGCATGCGGTTGATGCAGCACCTCTTTCCNATGTCGCAATTCATCGTGGTCCTGCGCCACCCNGAAGCGGTCGCGGCCTCCGTNGCCGCATGGGTCGATGCCCCGCCACANGCGTTGATCGATCACTGGATCGCGGCGCAGGCGCAGATGTTGGGCGACCTGCCCTATCTCCATGCGGTGATGGTGCTGCGCTACGAGGATATCNTCGCCGACGCCCCCCGCGCCCTGCGCCGGATCGCGCGTTTCATNGACCTNTCCGAAGCGGNGCTGCCCGAAGGNATCGCGGATGGCAANCAAAGCTATANCGGGGTCCCGCAGATGANGGCNGNACAGGCGNAGGANGCCGCGCGGTGGGGCTATGCCCCCGGGTTGCAGGTCTCACCTTGGCCCGGCCTNATCCANCACCCGCTGCGCGCCGTGCGGGANGCGGTCGCAGCGGCCTGATCCGNTAGCCGTTGCCNAACACCCCGGTCAGCGCNCGTTTGACGATGCCNCGCACGCCGGGGCGTTTTTCGCGGGCAAAGGGCAGCGGGCGGCAGACCTCGATNGCGGCCACCCCGACCCGAGCTGTCAGCGCGCCATTNACCAGCCCTTCGCCAAAACGTCGGCTCAGCTTGGCCACGATGGAGCCCCCCAAAAGCGGCTCGATCAGGTCGTCGCCCACCGCCACGGCCCCGGTGGCGACCANATGCGACAGCACTGCGCGGGTCAGCCGCCACGAGCCGAAAAAGCCCGAACGCCCGCCATAGATCTCGGCAATGCGGCGGATCATCCGCANGTTGCTGCTGAGCGCCGCNGCCACATCAGCCAGCGCCAAGGGGACCAGCGCGGTGACGGCGGCGACCTGCCGGGCGGCGGCCTCGACCTCGCGGGTGGCGGCNCGGTCTAGNGGGGCCAGAACCTCNCNCTCNGCCAGCCCCANNAGCGCNTCGGCATCGAATTGATCGCCGCGCAGTTCGGTNAGCCGGTCGCGGCCCCAGCGGGTGTCTTCACGGTGTTTGTAAAGCGTTTCCAGCCGATCCGTCACGCTGCGTGCGGCGGCCAAATCCCCCTGNGCCAGNGCCTCGCCCGCGTCNTGGCGCAGCCCGTCCAGCCGCGCCAGNCGCCCAAAGGCNGCCATTTCGCGCAGGGACAGCAGCAGTAGCACCAGCAAGAACGCCCCNATCAGCAGCGTCATCGCCCAGCCCAGCAGCGGGTAGCGCGCCATCAGGTCGNTCACNAAGGTCCAAGCCGCGATCGACACCAGCGCCGTCACCAGCGCCCCGGCCAGCGCCCAGAACATCCGCACCAGCCGCGAGGGTTTGCGCGCGGCGAGCCGTGCNGCGATCTGCATCGCTTGNCCCTTGGGCGGCGGCGCTTCNACGTCCAANTCCGGCACGGCNGGCGCGTCGGCGACCGAGGGCTGGGGCTTGGCGTCTTCTTCTAGGTCGAACAGGATCGGTCCCCGGGCCATCAGGCGGCCTCCCTTTGCCAGTGCAATGTNAGATCGGGCAGCCCTTCGTCATTGGCGCTGCCATNGCCACGGGCGGTTTCGGCAAACCCGTGNTGGCGGTAGAAAGNGATGGCCTTTGCATTGGCCTGAAATGTCCAGCAAGTCAGTGTCTTATGGCGCGTCTTTAACCTTCGCAACAAGGCCGAGCCNATGCCCCGTCCCCGCGCCGCCTGCGANACATAAAGTGCATCCAACTCCCCGCCCTCACAGGCCGCGAAACCGGCNATCCGGCCTGACTGNTCNGCCACCGTGACCCAGCCGCGGGCGATCATTGCGTCAGCGTGGGCGATATCCTCAGCCGCCGTATGAATGCGCGGCAACCATTTAGTATCNCGGGCAAAATCGCTCATGATNCCNCCNACNGCNCCNGCGTCNANGGGNTGCGCNGGNCGCAGNGTGGNGGGGCGNGTCANCACNNCGNTCATAGNCNGTCNCCGATCAGAAACTCCGCCGCGCGGTCGAGCCGGATATGGGGCGGNCCGTCGCCGGGGCGCAGGTCCAACACCGCCGGCGCAAAACGCATGATCTGGTAATCCGCCCCCAGCCATTCCTGCGCGCCCTGCCGGGCGGGGGTNAGCAAATGCGCCGGGTCTTCGGGCAGTTCACCGGGGTAAAAAGCCGCCTGCCGCCCGCGCGTTTCATCATCGTTCAGCAGCGTGCCGCGCACCACGTCAAGTTGCTCTCCACNATGGGTCATNACGTCTTCGGTCGTGGCCCGCAGGCTGGCAATGGCCATCGCCCGCGTGCCCGCGCCCGCNTATTGCGCCCGGTCCCGCGCGTCGCGGATCAGCGCCTGCATGATGCCGCTCANNCGNGGNTGCTGGCTGTGNTGCAGGTGGTCGGCNTTGGTNGCNGCAAANAGNATTTTCTCAACCCGNTTGCCNCGNAGCANGCTGGTCAGGAAGTTGTTTGTCCCCGGACGGAAGGCGCCCAGAATATCNGCCATCGCGCCNCGCAGATCTTCGACCGCGCGCGGCCCTTGGTGGATCGCNCCAAGCGCGTCGACCAGCACNACCTGNCNGTCGATCCNNGAAAAATGATCNCGNAAGAAGGGNTGCACCACCTGTTTCTTNTAGGCCTCGAACCGCCGCGCCATCTCGCGGATCAGCGATTTACGCGGTGCCCCGTCNGAGCCNGGCAGCGGCGCGAAGGTCAACACCGGTGAGCCTGCAAGGTCACCGGGCANCAGAAACCGCCCCGGCGTGCANTCGGAATAGCCATTGGCGCGGGCNGTTTGCAGNTAGTCGGCAAAGCTGTCGGCAAGCCTGCGGGCGGTGGTTTCTTCCAACTCGGCATGGGGGTCGGTCTGCNCGGCCANNGCGCGGTAGCNCGCCGCCTCCTCNCGNNNNGCGATACGCTCAATCACCTGCGCNGACCATTCGGCGTAGGNGACATCCATCAGCGCCAGATCAAGNAGCCATTCGCCGGGGTAATCCACGATATCCAGATGCAGCGTNCGCGGCCCCTGAAGCCCCGCCAGCANCCCATTGGGCCGCACCTTGAGCGACAGCCGCAATTCCGAGATCGCCCGCGTGCTTTCNGGCCAATGCGGCGTCTTGCCGGTCANCGCGGCGAGGTGGTTCTCATAGTCAAAACGCGGCACGGTATCGTCGGGCTGNGGCTGCAAAAACGCCGCCTCNATCCGCCCTTCGGAGGCCGCNAGNAGCCCCGGCATCCGCCCCCGNTCCAGCAGGTTCGCCACCAGCGAGGTGATGAAAACCGTCTTGCCCGAGCGCGCAAGNCCNGTGACNCCNAGCCGGATCACCGGCTCGAAAAACGTCTCTCCCACCGTGTCGGTGACATTCTCAAACTGCCGCCAAATGCCGTCGGCAATGCCTGTGATACCCAAAGCTGCGCCCGTCCCNTTGTCTTTGCCGTTAACATAGGGTCGGCAGCCGGGGATTGCCAGAAGCGCCCGCCCGCGCTAANGCCCCGTCCATGCCCAGATATGCNNTGAAAATCGAATACCACGGNGCGCCNTTNAANGGNTGGCANCGNCAGGTNGACCNNCCCACGGTNCAAGGNNNNATNGAGGCCGCNNTGGCNNNGTTGGAGCCGNGNGCGCATACCATCGCCGCCGCNGGGCGNACCGANACCGGNGTGCANGGNCTGGGNCANGTNGCCCATTGCGANATGGNNCGNGANTGGNNGCCCTTTCGNNTNGGCGAAGCGCTNAATTANCATCTGAAACCNCAGCCNATNGCNATCACCGANTGNGTGCNGGCNCCCGATGATTTNCACGCCCGTTTCTCNGCGCTNGANCGGCGNTATCACTTNCGNATCCTNAGCCGCCGNGCCCCNGCGGTGCATCAGGCGGGGCTGGTNTGGCAGATCAAACATCNGCTTGGATGTNGAGGCNATGCAGGCNGCNGCNGATCTNNTNGTNGGNAANCATGANTTNACCACCTTCCGCTCNACCNTCTGTCAGGCGNANAGCCCGGTGAANACNNTNGACCGNNTGNANGTNNCNNAGGTCGAGACCGNTGGCNGGNACNGANTATCATTTCGACGTNCGNGCGCGGTCNTTCCTGCACAATCAGGTGCGCAGNTTNGTCGGCNCGCTGGAGCGTGTCGGNGCNGGCTCTTGGAGCGTGGCGGATATGGGNNCGGCGCTTGCGGCAANGGACCGTGCNGCCTGNGGNCCGGTCTGNCCGCCGCAGGGGCTTTATCTGGCGCATGTGAGCTATCCGGTGGACCCNTTCGCNAANGNNTGACGAGGACCATCGNCTGCCCNCGGGGTGGCGATNCANACGCTNANTTCATGCCACTTTATGGNGCNACCNTGGGNNGNCTTNTCNNNNTCGTNC
>NZSX01000064.1:24700-62388 GCA_002703405.1 Sulfitobacter sp.
GTNGCNAAATCGCCTCCCCGNCCGGGCGGGCNGGCGATGGTCCGGCGCCTTCGGCTTGNTTCCGGACCNGNNAGCNCNCTNACGGCAGNGGNNTCCANGTGCCGTGGAACTTGCCCTCTNCGCTTCGNTCCGCTCGAACCCATGNGCNCCAAAGAAATCGCGCTGCGCTTGGATCATATTNGCCGTNCCNCGCGCCCGGCGCATGCTGTCATACCACGCCAAAGCCGCCGAGAGTGCAGGCAGCGCCACGCCCAACAATGCACCCGCCGCCACCACACGCCGCAACGCGGGAACGCTCTCTTCCAGCCGTTTGCGCATGGCGGGGGCAAGGATCAGATGCCCGCCCGGCAACTCACCCCGGAAGGCGTCGGCAAACTCGTCCAACAGCGCCGAGCGGATGATGCAGCCCGCCCGCCAAATCTCGGAAATCCGCGCCATGTCGAGGGACCAGTCGAACTCCTCCGAGGCCGCAGAAAGAATGCGAAAGCCCTGCGCGTGGCCGATGATCCGCCCCGCCAAAAGCGCCATTTCCAGATCGTCCACCTCAGGCAGTGGCGCGTCTTGCACGCCCTCGGGCAGCAGCGGTTCAGCCTTCTCGCGCACGGCCTTCTCGCTCGACCAGCCACGCGCGCCGACGGCGGCTTCGATGGTATTGGCCGATTGCCCCATCTTGAGCGCTTCGATCAAGGTCCAGCGCCCAGTACCCTTTTGCCCCGCTTGATCGCGGATCACGTCGACCATTGGCGTGCCGCTTTGGGCATCGACCGACAAAAGCGCCGCTGCCGAAACTTCGATCAGATAGGAGTTCAGCGGCCCCTTGCGCCAGTCGGCGAAAAGGTTGCCGATCTCTACCGCGCCCTGCCCGCCTGCATCCCGCAGCAGGCCGTAGACTTCGGCGATCATCTGCATGTCGGCATATTCGATACCGTTATGCACCGTCTTGACGAAATGCCCCGCCCCGTCCGGACCCAGATGCGCCACGCAGGGGGAGCCTTCGAAATGGGCGGCAATCGTTTCGGCCATCGGTTTGAACTGGGTCCACGAATGTTCGCTGCCGCCCACCATCATCGACGGGCCATTGCGCGCCCCGGCCTCTCCGCCCGACACGCCCATGCCGACGAAATGCAGACCGGTGCCGTCCAATGCGGCACTGCGGCGGCGGGTGTCGTGGAAATCGGCGTTGCCGCCGTCGATCAAGGTGTCGCCATCATCCAGCAGCGGTTTGATCGTCTCGATCATCGCATCGACCGGCGCGCCAGAGGGGATCATGAACAAGATGCTGCGCGGGCGGGCGATGGCGGCGACGAAATCTTCTAGTCGCTCGGTCCCGATCAGGCGCTCGGCCAGCGGGCCGGCTTCGTCAAGGAAAGGCGCGATCCACTCTGCCTCACGATTGCTCACCGCCACGGTAAAGCCGTTGTCGGCCAAGTTGAGCGCCAGAGCAGAGCCCATGGTGCCCAGCCCGTATACCCCGATATCGGCGCCTGCCCTCCGTGCCGCGCCCCCGTCCGCCTGCGTGCCAGTTGCCATAACGATCATGCCTCATTTCTAGCCGGTCATACTGCCAAGCCCGCCGATCCGGCGCGCCGCAGTTTGATTTGCGTTCGGGAACACTATATAATGCGGGGATAACAAGAAAAACACCCGACCGAGGCATAGTTCTGTAATGACACAAGTATTTAGACGCGCTTGGGAGGATATGGTCCTTCCTATTTTCAAACGTCCCCGCCGCGTGCAGGTGGCGGCCCTTTGCTACCGCGAGTCCGAGGCAGGCAAAAAGGTGCTGCTGATCACCAGCCGTGACACGGGCCGCTGGATTTTGCCCAAGGGCTGGCCGATCGACGGGTTGGACGGTGCCGGAGCCGCCTTGCAAGAAGCATGGGAAGAGGCCGGGGTGACAAAAGCCGACATCGAATCCGATCCGATGGGCATTTTCGACTATGACAAGGGTCTCGGCGAAGGCTTGACCGTGCCCGTGACCACACAGGTCTATCTCACTCGCGTGCGCGATCTGAGCGAGGAATACCCCGAAGCGGGCATGCGCAAGCGCGCGTGGTTCACGCCCCAAGAGGCGGCGGAACTGGTGGATGAGCCTGATCTTAAAGCAATCTTATCTGCCTTTCACTAAAGCCGAATGGCATCGGGTCTCGGCCCGGTGCCCCATTGCCCTTCCCCAACAGCCAATGCCGCCGCTCGCCGGATGTTACAATTTTGTGACAGGGTGACTTGCGCCCTCGATAGCCTTATGTCACCCCCCGCTGAACGTTAGGATCGTTGGGAGATCATACAGGAATGGCAACGGAACCGCAGGGCAGCCAGTGGAAGACGCTGGACAAGGACCTCAACCGCATTTCGCAAGTCGAACTGGCCGCGACCTATGTCGCCCGCCCCCTCGTGGCGCCGGGCATTGCGCTGGCCTTTATCGTGGTGGCAGGTGCTGTCGCGGCGGTCTTCTTCGGGCATCAGCCCTCGAGCTTTGTCGTGATCGCGGCGGCGATCTTCGGCGCTTATATGGCAGTGAACATCGGCGCGAACGACGTGGCCAACAACATGGGCCCCGCCGTGGGGGCCAATGCGCTGACCATGGGCGGGGCGATCGTGATTGCGGCCTTGTGCGAATCCGCCGGTGCCTTGCTGGCGGGGGGCGATGTTGTCTCGACCATCTCCAAGGGCATCATCGACCCGGCCAGCGTGGCCGACACGCGCATCTTTGTCTGGGCGATGATGGCAGCGCTGGTGTCTTCCGCGCTTTGGGTAAACCTTGCCACATGGGTCGGCGCGCCGGTGTCGACGACCCATTCGGTCGTGGGCGGTGTCATGGGCGCGGGCATCGCAGCTGCGGGCCTTGGCGCGGTCAACTGGAGCTCGATGAGCATGATCGCCGCAAGCTGGGTGATCTCTCCCGTGTTGGGCGGTGCCGTGGCGGCGATGTTCCTTGCGTTCATCAAGGCACGGATCCTGTACCAAGACGACAAAATCGCCGCCGCACGCACATGGGTGCCGGTGCTCGTGGGTCTGATGGCCGGGGTCTTTGCGGCCTATTTAGCGCTGAAGGGCCTAAAGAAAATCATCAGCATCGACATGCCGATGGCCTTGATCATCGGGCTGGTGACGGGGCTGGTGGTCTATGCCATCTCCGCGCCGCTGATCCGCCGTGCCTCGGAAGGGATGGAGAACCGCAACCGCTCGGTCAAAACGCTCTTCGGTCTACCGCTGGTGCTCTCGGCAGCGCTTCTCAGCTTTGCCCATGGTGCTAATGACGTGGCCAATGCGGTTGGCCCGCTGGCGGCGATCGTCCATGCGACAGAGTTCGGCGGCTTTGAGGATAAGGTCAGCATCCCGACATGGGTGATGATCATCGGCGCCTTCGGCATCTCCTTTGGTCTGTTCCTGTTCGGGCCGAAACTGATCCGTATGGTCGGCAGCCAGATCACCAAACTGAACCCGATGCGCGCCTATTGCGTGGCCCTTTCGGCGGCGATCACCGTGATCGTGGCTAGCTGGCTGGGCCTGCCCGTGTCCTCCACCCATATCGCTGTGGGCGGGGTATTTGGCGTGGGCTTTTACCGCGAATGGCATATGGAGCGGCGCCTGCGCCGGATCGGCGGCCAAACCAGCGAAGTGAAACGCATCGCCAAGGAAGAGCGCCGCCGCCGCAAGCTGGTGCGCCGGTCGCATTTCATGACCATCGTCGCCGCTTGGGTGATTACCGTGCCTGCAGCGGCGCTGCTGTCTGGCATCGTCTTTTGGATCTTGAATACCCTCGTGAACTAAGGTCAGGCGCGCCTGCGCCTCACCCTTTCCGCTGGTCCTGCCCTGCTGCCATCTCGGCCCGCAGGGCGGTGACCGGCAAATGCGGCAGCCCTTCGCCCGCAAGGTCAGCCCAGCCCATCACCCGCAGCACCATATCCGTCACTGGTGTCGCCCGGCCAAGCGCCTGCCCGCGCCGTTGTACCTCGCCTTGCAGCGCGTCGATCTCGGTCGGGCGGCGCGCGGCAAGGTCTTGCGCCATGGAGGTCCGCGCCTGCGGGTCGATCTGCAACATGGCCGAGGCAATGCGCGTGAACAGCGGCGTCGGAAGGCGCAACAGCGCCGGAACCAGCCGCGCAGGGATCGGCGTGGTCATGGCGGGACGGATTTTCTCGGCCCGCAGTATGGCAAGCGCCTCGGCCCATTGATCGGCCATCAGACGTCGCCACGCCCGATCCTGCAACTGGGCCTGCAACGGCAATCCGCTTAGCGCATTCAGCGCGTTGTTGAGGTTCATCAGGAACTTGCCCCACTGCAGGGCCGTAATATCCGCGTGTTCGGTCATCTTCAGCTCGGGGAGCGAGAGCCGCGCCGCCAGATCAGCCGGCCCGCTTTCGATCACCAGATCGCCCGAGCTTGCCCTGTGGTAGCACCCCTGCCCCATCGCCACGACGTTGAAAGGCACCAACCCCGCCCGCAGATCATGCTGCGGCAGGTGCTGGGCGAGGATCGCGCGGTTGCCCATGCCGTTTTGCAGGCTAATGACCTGCACGCCCTGTGCCGTGTGGCGGGCGATAAGCCGGGCCATGTTTTCGGTATCGCGCGATTTGACCGTGACCAGTACGATATCGGCATCGCGCAGGCAGGTCTCATCACTCGCTAGGGTCAGGTCATCCGGCGACAGGTTGCGGGCCATGCCGCCAAAGTCCGTCAGGGTGAGCCCGTGAGTGCGGATCTCGGCCTGAATTCGGGGCCGCGCCAGCAAGGTTACAGAATGCCCCGCCCCGGCCAACAATCCACCGATGAAACAGCCGATCGCCCCCGCGCCCGCGACAACGATGCGGGGGCCGTCGCTCATGCGCCCAGACACCAGCGCATGACAGCTTTCTGAGCGTGCAGACGGTTTTCGGCCTCATCAAAGATCACCGAATGCGGCCCGTCCATGACCGAGCTTGTCGCCTCGTCGTCGCGGTGCGCAGGCAGGCAATGCATAAAGAGCGCGTCAGGTTTCGCCAGCGCCATCAGCGCGTCGTTCACCTGATAGCCACGCAACTGGTTGTGCCTCCGTTCGCGGGCCGATTGCGGATCATGCATGCTGACCCATGTGTCGGTCACCACCAGATCGGCGCCCTCCACAGCCTTCTGTGGGTCGCGTTCAATGGAATACAGACCGTCAAGTGCCTGTTCGGGGTCCAATGTCTGCGGCCCGGTAAAGACCAGCTCGAAGTCGAACTGTTTGGCCGCATGGGCAAAGCTCGCGAAGACGTTGTTGCCGTCGCCTGACCAGACCACCTTGCGCCCTTTGATCGGTCCGCGATGTTCCTCAAAAGTCTGAATATCGGCCATGATCTGACAAGGGTGCGTGCGGTTAGTTAGCCCGTTAATCACCGGCACGCTGGCGTATTCGGCCATTTCCAGCAGGGTCTGCTCTTCAAAGGTGCGGATCATGATCATATCGACATAACGTGACAGCACGCGGGCGGTGTCGGCGATGGTCTCGCCATGGCCAAGCTGCATGTCGGCTCCCGAAAGGACCATGGTCTGCCCGCCCATCTGACGCACGCCCACATCAAAGGACACGCGCGTCCGGGTCGAAGGTTTTTCAAAGATCAGCGCAACCATGTGGTCTTTCAGCGGCTGATCTTCATCCGGCGCGCCGCGCGGGCGGCCTTGGCGCGCAGCCTTCATAGCGGCGGCATTGTCGATGATCTGCCGCAAATCGGCGGGGTCGGTTTGGTGGATATCAAGAAAATGGTTCATCTGTCGTCTCTGTCTTGCGGGTTTAAGGCCACGGCCTCCGGTGCCCGAGGAATATTTTAGGTGAATGGCGTTCAGGCCGGGGTCAGCGCGCGCGCGATGGCGTCAAGGCGGGTCACGGCCTCGGCGATCTCATCGTCGGAAATGGTCAGCGGCGGCAGAAGGCGGATCACATTGTCGGCGGCGGGCACGGTGATCAACTCATTGGCATAGCCCGCAGCGACCACATCCGCGTTCGTGACTTTGCATTTCAGCCCCAGCATCAGCCCCGCGCCACGGACCTCTTCAAAGACACCCGGATGCTCGGCCACCAGCCCCTCAAGGCGCTGACGCATCAGCCCGGCCTTGCGGTTCACTTCTGCCAAAAACGCCTCATCGGCGACCACATCCAGCACGGCGCAGCCCACGGCACAGCCCAGCGGGTTGCCGCCATAGGTCGATCCGTGGGTGCCTGCGGTCATGCCTGAAGCGGCCTTCTCAGTCGCCAACACAGCACCCAGCGGGAAGCCCCCGCCAATGCCCTTGGCGACCATCATGATATCGGGCGTCACCCCGGCCCATTCATGGGCAAAGAGCCGTCCGGTCCGGCCAACGCCGCACTGCACCTCGTCCATTATCAGCAACAGCCCATGTTGGTCACAAAGCGCGCGCATCTGCTGCAACTCGGCGTCAGGCACGGCGCGGATGCCGCCCTCGCCCTGCACCGGCTCGACCATGATGGCGGCGGTCTTGTCGGTGATGGCGGCCTTAAGCGCTTCGCTGTCGCCTAGGTCGAGATGCACGAATCCCGGCAGCAGCGGGCCGAAGCCTTTGGTCATTTTCTCAGACCCCGCTGCGGCGATCCCGGCAGAGGAACGGCCGTGGAACGACCCGCTGAAAGTGATGATCTCAACCCGCTCGGGCTGGCCAGCTTCATAGAAATACTTGCGCGCCATCTTCACGGCCAACTCGCAAGCCTCAGTGCCCGAATTGCAGAAAAACGCCGTGTCGGCAAAGGTTTCGGCCACCAACCGATCCGCCAGCGCTTCTTGCTGCGGGATATGGTAGAGGTTCGACGTATGCCACAGCGCCTGCGCCTGATCCGTCAGCGCCTTCACCAGCGCTGGATACGCATGGCCGAGCGCGTTCACCGCGATCCCCGCGCCAAGGTCGAGAAAACGTCGCCCATCCGCCTCGATCAGCCATGTGCCTTCGCCTTTGACAAAGGTCAAAGGGGCGCGATTGTAGGTTGGCAGAACGGAAGGGATCATCTGTTTGTCCTTGAAAGAGGGCCGCGTCACGCCGGTAAAAGGGCATGGGGCTGGCGCAGGGTCAATGGGATTTGGTTGTTTTTGAAAGGGTGCAGCATGTCTGCTGCCAGATCAGGCCATCACGCCGCCCCCTAAAGGGCTGCGGGCTTATCGAACGAAGCGTCGTCGGATGGAATATGTGGCACATTTGATCATGGCCCTTGCATAGCCGCCCTTCATCCCCCACGTAAAGCCCCAATCGCAGCGCGCCGCCCGCTTTCGGGATCGGCGCTTGCACCTGCGGCCCCAGAAGATAAAATGGGGGCCGATACACTGACAAAGCGGTCCGGGCTATGGGGCCGCTTTTTAACTGGGGAACCCCGTATGTCCTGGACTGATGAGCGCGTAGAGACACTTAAAAAGATGTGGGGCGAAGGCCAGTCCGCCAGCCAGATCGCGAAAGAGCTGGGCGGGGTGACGCGCAACGCCGTGATCGGCAAGGTGCACCGTCTGGGCCTGTCGAACCGCACCGCCGGTGCGCCCGCTGCTGCTGCAACGGCAAAGCCGGAGTCTAAGGCCAAGCCTGCGGCCCCCAAGGCCGAGGCCAAGCCAAAGCCCGCTGCCAAAGCCGCGCCTGAGCCTGAGGCTGCCCCCGAAGCAGAAGAGCCCGCCGCAGCCCCGGCGCCCAAGCCCAACCTGCCCGCGCGCAAGCAGATCATCCCCGCAGGCCAGCCACTGCCGCCGCAGCCTTCCGCCAATGAGATCAGCCCCGAAGCGCTGGCTAAAGTCAGCGAAGTCGAAAAAAAGGCTAAGAAGATCGGCCTGATGGAACTGACCGAGCGGACCTGCAAATGGCCCGTGGGTGACCCGGCGACAGATGATTTCTGGTTCTGTGGTCTGCCCGTGCAGCAGGGCAAACCCTATTGCGAAGCCCATGTCGGCGTAGCGTTCCAGCCGATGAGCGCGCGGCGCGACCGCCGCCGCTAAGACCGGCTTCTTGAAATGATAAAAGGCGGGTGGGTGTGAAAACCCCGCCCGCCTTTTTCTTTGCCCACTGAAAAGATCAACGCAGTTTCGGCGGTTTCGCCGGATCGCTCCCCGGTGCCATACGCGGCGTATTCTGCAAGGGCTCCATCTGAGGCAGGTCAAAGCGCAGACCGACGCGGGCAAGTTTCTCCACCACCGCATCATTGGGGCCGAAAAAGCCCACGTCCATCGCGCCTGCCTCAATGCCCGAGAAGGTCAACGCCTCGGACGCCGCCCGCACAAGCGCATCCTGCGCGCGGGGGATCGCCCCGACGAAGGCCAAAAGATGCCCGCGCCCGCCGCCGGTGTATTCGACCCCAACGAGGAACGCGCCTGCCGCCATCCCGGTCGCTGTTGCCAGCTTGGCGTCAATCGCGGCGATCAGCGTCTCTGGCAGCCCCTGCGGGGGGAACACCTGATCGATGCCCGCCTCCACTTCGCCCGGCGCATGGGCCAAGGTGCTGCGCAGCCAGTCCATCGCCTCGGCAGGCAACAGGATTTCGGACGGAGCCACACCGATGTTCACCGCCATGCCAAGCGGCTGGCCCTCCAACATTGCAGCAATCGCCCGGCCCGAAAGCGCCACATAGGGAGACGCCTCCCCCACATGAGCCGAGAGCCGCGCGGCGCGGTCGAAGACCATGACATAGCTATCGTCGAGCAGCACCGGGCTGATCTGATCGCCCTGCGGTTCATCCTCCAACAACATGAAAAGCTCAACATCGGCGATACGCTCGTAAAAGCGGAGGCGGGCGGCGTCATCCTCGGGGGCGGCCGTCATCGCGGCATGGGCTTGGTCCAGCGGGGTCGGCTCAATCAGCCGGGCTGTCTTGGGGTCAGTTTGGGGCTCGGTCATTCATCACCTCGGACACAGCGGCGCGCAGACGGGGCAAGACCTCTTCCGCGAACCAGGGATTCTTGTTCAACCATCCGGTATTGCGCCAAGACGGATGAGGCAAGGCAAAGACCCCCGGCGGATGATCGCGCCACCCCGCCACGGCCTCGGTCACATTGCGAAATCCGGGGAGGTGATACTTCATCGCATAGGCCCCGATCAGCACCGTCAGACGCAGGTCGGGCAGCATCTCAAGCACCGGTTTGCGCCATGTCTGCGCACAGATACGCGGCGGCGGCAGGTCACTGCCCTTGGCGTCATAGCCCGGAAAGCAAAAGCCCATCGGCACGATGGCCACACGGTTGCGGTCATAGAATGTCGCTTCGTCCAAGCCCAACCAGTCGCGCAGACGGGTGCCTGACATGTCCCAAAACGGCTTCCCCGCCTCATGCACCCGTTTGCCGGGCGCTTGGCTGGCGATCAGCAGCCGCGCGCCGGGTTTGAACCAGACGATGGGCCGTGGGCGATGCTGTGTCGCCGTTACGGCAAACCGCTCGGCACAAAGGCGGCAGGCCGCCAGATCATCTCGGATATCCTTCATGAGGAGGAGATAAGCGGTAGGGCCGAAAGATAAAGGGCCGCAACAGATCACTTCGACAAACATCGAAATAAAGCTTGCGNTANGCTNANATTTCGATATTTCTAGAATCATGAAACAAGAATCCGCNNCCCCCGCCCTCACCCTNGCCGCCAGCAGCTTTGCAGCACTTGGATCGGAACANCGNCTCTTGNTNCTGCGCACNNTGGTGCGCGCCGGATCNGCGGGGNTGAGCATCGGCACGCTGGGCGAACGCACCGGGGTGACCGGCTCGACCCTGACNCATCACCTGAAACTCTTGGCCTCTGCCGGANTGGTGAAACANGAAAANCAAGGCCGCAGCACAATTTGCGCCGCCGTCGCCTATGAAGAAGTGCGGGCGCTGGCGAATTTCCTGCTCACCGAATGCTGCGCNGACGCNATCAACGAATGTACGGAGCNTGATCATGGCTGAAACCACGCAATCCCCTCCCGTGCTCCATCGACTGGCNTTCTTGAAAGGCGCTTGGGGCATCACCTTGGCTCTTCTTGCNCTCATCGCCTTGCTGGATNCCCCACAAGTCGTGCCGACCGTTATCTTNACCGCCGANGCGCTTTTGGGCACCGCCCCTTTCATCGCCTTCGCCGTGCTGGCCGTGGCCTACCTCAAAGCCAGCGGCGCCGAGAGCCTGCTCGCCCGCGCATTTGAGGGCAATCCGGCCCGGATGGTGGTCATGGCNGCCGCCCTTGGCGGNCTGTCNCCCTTTTGCAGCTGCGANGTGATCCCCTTTATNGCNGCCCTNCTCGCNGTNGGNGCCCCGCTGGGTGCGGTNATGGCCTTNTGGCTNGCCTCCCCNNTGATGGANCCGGCNATGTTCGCGATNACCTCNGGCACGCTNGGNTTNGATTTCGCCGTGGCGAAAACCATCGCAGCACTNGGCGTNGGCATGNTCGGNGGCTTCACCGTATTGGCTCTATCGCGGACCCCGCTCTTTAATGATCCGCTGCGCGCCCAGCCNGCGAAAAGCAGCTGCTGTTCNTCGGCCAAACCCTTNTCCGGCGCNCCGGTNTGGAAGTTNTGGCAAGANNCCGANCGCCGNGCNAGNTTNANCGACACGGCNCTGACCAACGCGNTNTTCCTCGTGAAATGGCTNACNCTCGCCTATGTGGTCGAAGCCTTGATGCTGACCTANGTGCCCGCAGAATGGATCGCCAANNTCTTGGGCGGCACCGGGATCATGCCCATTATCCTCGGCGCTTTGGTGGGGGCACCGGCCTATCTCAACGGCTATGCCGCCGTGCCACTGATCGACGCGCTGCTGGCCCAAGGCATGACCCAAGGCGCGGCCATGTCCTTTGTCATCGCAGGCGGGGTAAGCTGCATTCCGGCGGCCATCGCAGTCTGGGCGCTGGTCAAACCGCATGTCTTTGCCGCCTACCTTGCCTTTGCCTTTGTTGGCGCCATCTTCGCGGGCATGGCTTGGCAATGGGTGGCATAATGGGGCACGGACATCATCACCACGTTGATCCCGAAAGCGGCGACGGCAAGGTCGCCGCCGCGGTCGGGATCAACATCGTCCTGACGGTGGCCCAAGTCATCGGCGGGATCGTGGCGGGCAGCCTGTCGCTCATTGCTGATGCCCTGCATAATTTCAGCGATGCCATAGCGTTGATCATCGCCTTTGCCGCGCGCAAGATCGCTCGCCGCCCGGCAGATGCGCAAATGACCTTTGGCTATGGCAGGATTGAGGCGGTGGCCGCATTGGTCAATTACACGACCCTGATCGTGATCGGTCTCTATCTTGTCTACGAAGCTGTGCTGCGGTTCTATGATCCCTCCCCCGTCGCCGGGTGGATCATTGTCATAGTCGCAGGCATCGCGCTGCTGGTCGACCTGGGCACGGCGGCGCTGACCTACCGCCTGTCGAAGTCCAGCGTGAACATCCGGGCCGCCTTTTTGCACAATCTGGCCGATGCGCTCGGCTCAGTCGCCGTGATCGTGGCTGGCAGCGCCGTGATTCTCTTTGGCTGGCATTGGGTTGATCCGGCAGCCACCTTGCTCATCGCGGGCTATATCCTCTGGCAATCCTTCACCGAAATGCCGGGCGTTGTGCGTATCCTGATGCTGGGCAGCCCGCCTGACATCGATGCCCATGCGGTGATCGCCACGATCAAAGACATTCCCGGCGTCGCCTCTGTTCACCACCTACATCTTTGGATGATGGATGAACATGCCGCGGCGGTGGATGCCCATGTGGTGCTGACGGCAGAAACCCAAGCTACGCCTGCCGGGATTCGGGACCAGATCAAAGCGGCGCTGGCAGAACGCTACCACCTGCACCACAGCACGCTGGAAATGGAAAACGCACAGCAGTGCTGCGCGGAAGCGAAGGTCATCGGTCACTAAAGACGGGCCGGGCCGCCGCGAACCTAGGCCGCGGCCCGATCCCCGGAGGGTTTCTGGGGCTCTTCATCGCCGATCGGCCCGTCCCCGTTGACCATATCTTTGACATGTATCCCATGCGCCAGCTCGCGCCCGGACCCATTGCCCAACGGCATATCGATATAGAACGTCGTGCCGGGGCCCGCGTTTTTGAAGTAGTCGATCTGACCGCCCAAGGCTTCGATGATCCGCTTGGAGATGTTCATGCCCAGACCGGTGCCACCCACGGCGCGCTGGTCAGACGAGTCGATCTGCGAGAATTCGTCAAAGACCTTCTCCCGCTTGGATTCCGCAAGGCCGATCCCCTCATCAATCACGCTGATCCGCACCTTATCCTCGTGCTTGACGGAGGTGACCTTCACCGTCGACCCCGCGGGCGAGAATTTGGCCGCATTGGACAGAAGGTTGGACATCACCTGCTGCAGGCGTTTTTCATCGGTGGCAATTCCCGCCGCATCCGAAGGCTTGGCATAGCGCAGCGTCACGCCCAAGTTGCCTGCAAAGGCCTGATTAAGCTCAATCGCGTCTTCGATAATCGTTTGCACTTCAAGCGGTTCGATATCAAAGCTCACCTTGCCCGCCTCGAACTTTTGCAGGTCGAGAATCTCGTTAATGATCGACGTGAGCCGCGCCGAATTGCGCTGCGCGATCTTCAAGACCTTCTCCATCTGCGGGGTCATTTCACCCAGAACCCCGGCGCAGGCCATATCGAGCGACCCTTTGATCGATGTCATCGGCGTGCGCAGCTCGTGGCTAATGGTCGAAACGAATTCGGTTTTTACCTTAAACGCGATCTTGGTTTTCTCATGCTCTGCTTTCAACTCTTCCAACTGGCGCAGGTTGGTGCGGTACATTTTCATGAAGATACGCGAGCAATCGACGATGAAATAAAGCACGAAGACCACGGTGAACAACTGGGTCCAGAGCTCGGACTCTATGCTCGCTCCGGTGCGGACGATGTCCCAGATTGGAATGAACAGGAATGTCGCCCCATAGATCGCAAGCCGCAGCATCAACACTGGCAGGATATGATGGTTGTTCATCGACGCAAAAAGCGCTGCCGCGAATAGGAAGAACAGCGGCAGGAAATGGGTCGTCGCCCCCTGCTGAAGCGCAATCCCAAGCGCGAAATAGCTGATCACCCCGGCGCTTAGCACCGTCCCGAGGTAGATGCGGTTCATGAACAACCGCGCCAAACGGGGGCTGCGCCCGCGCCACCGGGTGATGCGCAAGAAGAGAAGGTAGTCAAAGGTCTCGGAAATCGCGATAAAGATCAACGTCGTGATCGACAGCCAAAGTTCGTAGTAGAAAGCGGACAGGCAAATGGCCGCCGCAAAAATCATTTGCCGCTGCCAGAACAGGTTAACGCCGACTTGGGAATAATCCCGCATCTGCTGCACCTTAGTCGCGTCAGCGAGATGCGGCGTATGAATCGGCCCGTATGTTACTTTTTCCTGCGACATCGCTCTCGTTTTCTTCGGTCGGCTGCTCGAATGTCAGCATTCTGCCGACAAACGCCCTTAACATGTTGCATTTCGGCATCTTCGCACATGTTAGACGCGATCTTCCCCACTTCTACACCCGGAAATGGGACATAAGTATGGCCATTTCATGCAACTAGAGGTTAGCCTCTTGATAAGAGTTATTTTTACAGCGAATTTTCGAGGTCAAACATGAGTCTGCAAGGACGGAGCTTCAGTGGGAAATCTTGGCAGGATGTTCTTCCCGAACTGACGCCACAAGACGCTAAAGCGTTGGAAATTAAAAATAATCGCTTCCCCCGTAAACTCCTTGGCCCCAAAGCGGCTGAACCTGATCCCTACAGCCCAGAGGCCCTCGCCCGGGCCAATCCGTACATGCGCGCCACAACTTTGTCGTTTTTGAACATGCATCAGCACGGTGAATTATTCGTCAATTTCCTCCGGGCCCGACGCCGAATCTTTATCGATGACAAGCAATGGGATCTCCCTCAGGTTGATGGGATGGAGTTTGACCAATACGACACGCCCCGCGCGCGCTGGATCGTTCTGCACGAGTATGGAGAGGTCATGGGCGGTGTGCGTCTGATGCCCACCACCTCGACCTGCGCGCAGTACAGCTACATGCTGCGCGATGCGCAGCTCGGGATGCTGCCGGACATTCCGCAGGACGTGCTGTTTTTCAAAGCGCCCGTCCGCGATGACATTTGGGAAGCGACCCGCCTTTTCCTGACCAGCGCGGTCCCCGCGCAGCGCCGCATTGTCGTGCAACGTATGCTCATGAACCAAATGGCCGGTGCCGCCTATGCCATGGGCGCAAGCCACGTTTTGGGCATCGTGCCTGCCACCTTTAGCCGGTGGATGACCCGGCTTGGCCTGATGAGCGCCGTGCCTGTAGGCCCTGTGCAAAACATCGACGGTGACCGTACGCAGGCGGCCTTGATGAACGTCAGCTACATCGGCGAGATGACCCCGACCGAAAGCACCCACACGCTGCATTGACCAGCGCACCGAGTGCTGCGCCGATGAGCAAGCCGACATCGCCCCGGCGGCTTGCCCAGCGACCGCGCTACAGGCGGCGGTTTNAGCNNCCGCAGCNCTGNNCGNGCCCTGCCCGCACNGCGACTTGCGGCGGCCANCGCCNGCATTTCGACATATTGTGGTCAAATTCGGTNAATAAACGGTTAAGGTACCTCTGATACAAGANGCGCCGAGAGGCCGCGCTCAGCACCAACCGGAGCAGGGAATGCTGGAATTTGAAAATGTGTCCAAGTCCTTTTGGACGGGATCGCAGCACAAGGTCATCCTNGACCNGGTGTCTTTTCGCGTGGAACTTGGNAANTCCTTGGGCATTCTGGCCCCCAACGGCACCGGCAAAACCACCCTGATCAACATGATGGCCGGGCTTGAGAAACCGGATGATGGTGAGATCAGGCGCAGCTGTAACATCTCGTTTCCATTGGGTTTTATGGGCGGCGTCGTCAACAAAGTCTCNGCCATGGAAAACGCCCGCTATATCGCGCGGCTCTATGGGCTTGACCCGGANTACGTCGANAGNTTNTGCCGNTGGCTNTGCGGCTTGGGCGANTATTTCGACCAACCGNTTGGCACCTATTCCGCGGGGATGCGGGCGCGGTTCTCTTTCGCGCTGATGNTGGCGCTGGATTTTGANATCTATCTGATTGACGAAGGCATGCCCGGCACGACAGACGTAGAGTTCAACCGCAANGCGGGCGACATTCTGAAAGAACGGCTGCAAACCACGACGATNATCATCGTTTCGCATCAGGCCCATACGCTTGAAAAGTTCGCCCGCTCCGCCGCTGTCCTTTTGGATGGTAAATTACATATGTTCGACACCTTGGAAGAAGCGAAACAGCTCTATGACTACGAAACCCAAGGCTAGGAAATTCCGCATCCGCAAGGCACCGCCGCCCGCGGCNTCCGGNGCNTNGCCGAGCAGTGCNGCGAAAGCGCAGGCANCGCAGACCGATGCCGAAAAGGCCGAGAGAACGGCCAAGCTGCGCGCCGTGGCCGATGCAACGCAGGTAGANCCGTCGTACAGCAAGGAAGCCTTGGAACATGCCGCGCGCAGCGGCAAAACCTCNGANCCTGAAAGCCCCCGCAGCGGAGAGGTNTCNTCGGCCAAGGAAGTGTCGGCCGAGCAGGATATCGACGCGATCCGCCGCGAAGGGCTGACGGGCCGCCAATTGCGCATGGCGCGCCGCGTNGCGCAGAAACACGGGCTGGCACCGACCTCGGATTTCGACGCCGTNCGCCTTTTGCGNGCCAAGGGGATCGACCCGTTTCAGCGGTCCAACATGCTGGAACTCGTGGTGCCGCAATCNGGCGATCAGGGCGGCAACGCTCTGCCCGCCACCCGTGGGCAGCCCGGCGACGCAAAGGTGCAGCTGCCGCAGACCACCCCGCGCGGCCCCCGCGGCCTGCCNTCGACCGATGTGAGCCCCGCAGANCGCCGCCAGCGCGAGATTTCGGATATTCAGCGCGACATCACCCGCCGCCGTCGCCGTAAAGCGGCTATGCTGATGGTGCGGCTNGCTTTCTTTGTNATGCTGCCGACCTTTGCGGCGGGCTATTATTTCTACAAAATCGCCACGCCGATGTATGCCACTGAAAGCCAGTTTCTGATCATNCAGAACGAAGGNGGCGGCGGCACCAGCCCCTTTGGCGGGNTNCTGCCCACGCAATTCGCCAATAGCGCNGACAGCATCGCCACGCAGGCCTATCTGCAATCGAAAGACGCNATGCTNCGCCTTGANGAGGACGCAGGCTTTCGCACNCANTTCGCAGACCCGCAGATCGACGCGATCCANCGGCTTTCGGAAANCCCCACCAATGAGGAATCCTACAAGACCTACAAAAAGAACGTCAAAATNGGCTATGANCCGACCGAAGGCGTGATCCGGATGGAGGTCATCGCCGCCGATCCAGAGGTGTCGGAAGAATTCTCGNAACGCCTGCTCACCTATGCCGAAGAGCGGGTCAACGANCTGAGNAAGCAAAANCGCGAAGACGGCATGCGTGACGCGCTCGAAGGCTATGAGACCGCNCAGACAAACCGCCGCGCGGNGCAAGAAGCGCTGATCAAACTGCAGGTCGACAACAACGTCGATCCCGAAGCNATGATCGCCTCGATCCGGACCCAGATCACCAATTACGAAACCCTGTTGATTGAGAAAGAACTCGAACTCGCCGCNNTGCTCGACAACCANCGCCCGAACCAAGCCAAGGTCGACGGCGCGCGCGGCGATGTGCGGCGGCTTCGCGAACAGNTGACCAAACTGCGCGAACGCATGACCGCCGCCAACGAAGGCGAAAACTCGCTGGCGCAACAGGCGGTCGCGGCGCAGCTTGCGCAGGCCGATCTGGCCGCCGCCGACATGGTGCTGCAAAGCGCGCAAACCGCAATGGAGCAAGCCCGAACCGANGCCGGGCGGCAGGTNCGCTACCTCACCGTGGCCGTAAANCCCGTGGCCCCGGACGAGGCGACCTACCCCCGCAAGTTCGAAAACACGATATTGGCTTTCCTTATCTTTGCAGGCATCTACCTGATGTTGTCCCTGACAGCNTCCATTCTAAGAGAACAGGTAACTTCATGACCCAGCTGCGCATTGGCAACCTGACCGTCGGCAACGACCGTCCCCTNACCGTGATCGCTGGCCCCTGCCAGTTGGAGAGCGAAGACCACGCGCAGATGATCGCAGGCATCCTGAAAGAAGCCTGTGACGCGGCTGGNGCGCAGTTCATCTTCAAGGCCAGCTATGACAAGGCCAACCGCACCTCCCTCTCGGGCAAGCGCGGTTTGGGCATCGAAAAGGGTCTGCAAGTCCTGCAATCCGTGGCCCGCGCCAATGATGTGCCTGTGCTGACGGATGTGCANAACGAAGCGCAATGCNCCCANGCTGGNGAAGTGGTCGACGTGCTGCAGATCCCTGCGTTTCTCTGCCGCCAGACCGATATNCTGCTGGCCGCNGGCGAGACGGGCAAGGCCGTGAACGTCAAGAANGGCCAGTTCCTCGCCCCTTGGGAAATGCAAAANATCGTCGACAAGATCGAAAGCACCGGCAACAAGAATATCCTNTTGACCGAGCGCGGCACGACCTTTGGATACAACACGTTGGTTGCCGACATGCGCAGCCTGCCGCAGATGGCCCAAACCGGCTATCCGGTGGTGATGGACGCGACACATTCCGTCGCGCAGCCGGGTGGCAAGGGCGGCTCTTCGGGCGGTCAGCGCGAATTTGCGCCCGTCATGGCCCGTGCCGCCGCATCCATCGGCGTCGCCGCAATCTTTATGGAAACGCACGAAGACCCCGATCGCGCGCCGAGCGATGGGCCCAACATGATTTACCTCGACCAGATGCCGGGGCTGATCAATCTGCTGATGCAATTCGATGCGCTGGCAAAAAGCCATCCGCTGACTTTCTAAATTTATCCCAAAAAGCGAGTATTTGACGTGAGTAAACCGGCCTCCACCGTGACCCCGAACACTTGGGAATTTCTCCGCGATGCGATGATCACCCCGACAGGCTTTCGCGANTATGACGCGCGTTGGAAATATCCNGACGACATCAACCTGCCCGGCATCACCGCGCTTGGCCTTGGCCTTGGCACGCANATGCACGCGCGCGGGATCGAGCCTGTCATCGCCGTGGGCAATGACTATCGCGACTATTCGCTGTCGATCAAAAATGCTCTGATGCTTGGGCTGATGCAGGCCGGGATCACGGTCAAGGANATCGGCCCCGCCCTTTCCCCCATGGCCTATTTCGCGCAGTTCCACCTTGANGCTCCGGCGGTCGCCATGGTCACCGCCAGCCACAACCCGAACGGCTGGACCGGCGTCAAAATGGGCTTCCAGCGCCCCCTGACCCACGGCCCCGATGAGATGGGCGAGCTGCGCGACATCGTCCTGAATGGCCGNGGCGAGNNGCGNCCGGGCGGNGCCTATGANTTCGTCGACGGNGTGCGCGAAGCCTACCTCGACGATCTGGTGGGGGATTTCAAGATGACCCGCAAGCTCAAGGTCGTCTGCGCCACTGGCAACGGCACCGCCTCGGCCTTCGCGCCTGAGCTGTTCCGCCGGCTGGGGGTCGAGGTTGTCGATAGCCACAACACGCTGGACTACACTTTCCCCCATTACAACCCGAACCCCGAAGCCATGGAAATGCTGCATGACATGGCCGACAGTGTCCGCGCTTCCGGTGCTGATTTCGCGCTTGGTTTCGACGGTGACGGCGACCGCTGCGGTGTGGTGGACGATGAAGGCGAAGAGATCTTTGCCGACAAAATGGGCGTCATCATGGCCCGCGATCTGGTGAAACTTCACCCCAACAGCACCTTCGTCGCGGATGTGAAATCCACCGGGCTCTTTGCCTCTGACCCTGAGTTGCAGAAACACGGGGCCAAGGCCGACTACTGGAAAACCGGCCACAGCCACATGAAGCGCCGCGTCAAAGAACTGGGCGCGCTGGCGGGCTTTGAGAAATCCGGCCACTATTTCTTGGCCGAGCCGATTGGCCGGGGCTATGACTGCGGCATGCGCGTGGCCGTGGAAATCTGCAAGCTGATGGACCGCAACCCGGACATGTCCATGTCTGACCTGCGCCGCGCCCTGCCCCAGACTTGGGCCACGCCGACCATGTCGCCCTACGCCGCGGACACCGAGAAATACGACATCCTCGAGCGTCTGGTTGAAAAGCTGGTCGCCAAAGCAGAGGCCGGAGACAAGATTGGCGGGCGCGCTATTGCCGAGGTGATCACCGTGAACGGCGCGCGCGTCATGCTCGACAACGGCGGCTGGGGCCTCGTGCGGGCGTCGTCCAACACGCCGAACCTTGTCGTGGTTTGCGAAAGCCCCGAATCCGAAGCCGAAATGCGCGCCATCTTTGCCGATATCGACGCAGTGATCCGAACCGAGCCGGGCGTCGGCGACTACGATCAATCGATCTGATCCGGCCCTTCGGCGACTTGAATAAGAAAGGCCCGGGGCAATGCCACCGGGCCTTTTTTCTTTTGATCTGAAAGGGCTTACTTTAGTGCCGCTTCGCAAAAGGCGCGAATACGCTCCGCATCCTTCACACCCGGCGCACTTTCAACGCTAGAGGACACATCGACCTGCCGCGCCCCGGTAAGGGCAATCGCCTCTCCGACATTGTCTGCATTCAAACCACCGGCGAGCATCCAAGGCTTCGGCCAGCGCCGCCCTGCGATCAGCCGCCAGTCAAANGCCAAACCGTTCCCACCGGGCAGAACCGCGTCCTTCGGCGGTTTGGCATCAACCAAAAGCTGATCCGCGACCGTCACATAGTCGTTCAGCACCGCCAAATCAGCGCGGTCCGCCACNCCGACGGCCTTCATCACCGGCAGCCCATAGCGGGCCTTGACCTCGGCCACCCGCGCGGGGCTTTCGCTGCCGTGAAGCTGTAGCATGTCGAGAAACGGCACCGCCGCGAGCAGCGCATCAAGCGCTGCATCATCCGCGTTGACGGTCAGTGCGACTTTGCAAATGCCATCTGGCACCGCTTCCGTCATATGGGCTGCGGCCTCAAGCGACAGATGGCGCGGGGATTTTTCGAAAAAGACAAAGCCCAGCGTCCGAGCGCCCGCCAAAAGGGCGGCGGGCACATCCGCGGGGTCGGTCAAACCGCAAATTTTTACGTTAACATTCTCGGGCATGGGAGGGGTTTAGCCTGCTTCGTCCAGCAGCGCCAGCACCTCATCCTTGCCCTGATGCTTCTCTTCCTTAAGGCGGATCACTTCGCGCTCTAGGCGACGCCGCTCGCGGGCCTGTCGCGCCAGTTCTGCCCGGTGGCCGTGCTCTCGGATCCATTCCCAGACAAAACCGACCAAGAGACCCACGATAATCCCGCCAAGGATCACGATAAAGAGCGGCAGTTCCACAGATGGGTTCACCGCAAACCAACCTGAAATCTCGGTTGGAAGCACCTGAAGTGTCACGATATTTCGGTTCGCCAAGGCAACGGAAACCAGCGCCACCGCGAACAGCGCGATGCAGGCATAACGAATGTAACGCATCAGCTTTTCCCGTTCAGCCGGTCACGCAGCAACTTGCCGGTCTTGAAGAAGGGCACGTGCTTTTCTTCGACGTTCACTGTCTCACCGGTGCGCGGGTTGCGCCCCACACGGGCATCGCGCTTTTTGACGGAAAAAGCGCCAAAGCCGCGCAGTTCAACCCGGTCCCCACGCGACATGGCGCCCGTGATCTCGTCAAAGACCGTGTTTACGATCCGCTCAACATCACGTTGATAAAGATGCGGATTGTCGTCAGCGATCTTCTGGATCAGTTCCGACCGGATCATGGCACGTCCCCCGAGAATTTATTGATGTCTTAACCGACTATAGGAAATAACGCCCCACACGGGAAGGTGTTCCACCAGCNCTGCGATAGATTTTTCGCAGCGAAACCCCTGTTATTTCGGCTTTTTTCCGCCGCATACTGCCCGCGAAGGCCCTGATGCACAGGGATTGAGCGCACATTNCTAATCCCGCTTTGCGATTCGACTGCGGGGCGCGAAGGCANAAAGGCCNCGCATGTCNCCATNCGGGGCCTTCGCTAANNNCACANATTCAACGTGGAATGTGNTTACTCGTCGTCGCCNTTCAGCGCCGCACCAAGGATGTCGCCCAAGCTCGCGCCGGAGTCGGAGGAACCGTACTGCTGTACCGCCTCTTTCTCTTCTGCGATCTCACGCGCCTTGATGGAGACGCCCAGACGGTGTGCTTTCGCGTCGACATTGGTGATGCGCACGTCAACCTTGTCACCGACCGAGAAACGCTCAGGGCGCTGTTCGGCACGGTCACGGCTGAGGTCGGAACGACGGATGAAGCTCTTCATGCCTTCGTATTCGACTTCGATGCCACCTTCTTCGATGGAGGTCACGTTCACGGTCACGATCGAGCCGCGCTTTACGCCGCCAACGGCTTCGGCGAACTTGTCACCGCCAACGTTNTTGATNGAGAGCGAGATGCGCTCTTTCTCAACGTCGACTTCGGAGACGACGGCCTGAACCACGTCACCTTTGCGGTAGTCTTGGATCGCTTCTTCGCCGCGCTGGTCCCAGCTGAGGTCGGAGAGGTGAACCATGCCGTCGATGTCGCCCGGCAGGCCGACGAACAGACCGAATTCGGTGATGTTCTTGACTTCGCCTTCGACTTCGGTGCCCTCGGGGTGTGTTTCAGCGAACACTTCCCATGGGTTGCGCATGGTCTGCTTGAGACCAAGNGAAACACGACGCTTGGCGCTGTCGATTTCCAGAACCATGACTTCGACTTCTTGCGAAGTGGACACGATCTTGCCGGGGTGCACGTTCTTCTTGGTCCAAGACATCTCGGACACGTGAACCAGACCTTCAACGCCCGGCTCCAGCTCAACAAATGCGCCGTAATCGGTGATGTTGGTCACACGACCGCTGTGCACGGAGGANAGCGGGTATTTCGCGCCAACCAGATCCCANGGATCTTCTTGCAGCTGCTTCATGCCGAGGCTGATGCGGTGNGTCTCTTTGTTGATCTTGATGACCTGNACCTTGATGGTCTCGCCNATCGNCAGGATCTCNGAGGGGTGGTTCACGCGNCGCCATGCCATGTCGGTGACGTGCAGCAGNCCNTCAACGCCGCCAAGGTCAACAAACGCACCGTATTCGGTGATGTTCTTGACCACACCATCGACGGTTTGACCTTCGGTCAGNTTGCCAATGACTTCGGCACGCTGTTCGGCGCGGGACTCTTCGAGNATCGCACGNCGCGATACAACGATGTTGCCACGACGGCGGTCCATCTTGAGGATTTGGAACGGCTGCTTGAGACCCATGAGCGGGCCCGCGTCGCGCACGGGGCGGACATCNACCTGCGAACCGGGCAGGAACGCAACTGCGCCGCCGAGGTCGACGGTGAAGCCACCTTTGACACGGCCAAAGATCGCGCCTTCGACACGCTCTTCTGCNGCATAGGCTTTTTCCAGACGATCCCAGGCTTCCTCACGGCGGGCCATTTCGCGGCTGATGACAGCTTCGCCACGNGCGTTTTCGACTTGGCGAAGGAAAACTTCGACTTCGTCGCCAACTTCGATTTTGGGGGATTCGCCGGGATCAGCAAATTCTTTNAGCTCAACGCGGCCTTCCATTTTGTAGCCGACGTCGATGATGGCNTGGCCCGCTTCGACAGCGATCACCTTGCCTTTGACGACTGTGCCCTCTTGGGGCGTGTCCATTTCGAAGCTTTCGTTCAGAAGCGCTTCGAATTCGTCCATTGCTTTAGTCATGTAGCTTTTCGTATCCTTATCAAATGTTTCTGGCCGCGCGGTTGTCTCCGCCGGTCTGGAGTTGCAATTGGTCGTCGTGGTGGCACCGTGCAGATNACGCCGGAGAAACTCCGAAGCAAAGGCACAGCGGTAAACCCGCAGCCGAACGCAAACAAAAGAGGGCCGGTTGGTACCGACCCTGCCCGTTATATCGCGCCCGAAGCTGTAACCGCCCCTTAGACAGGGCGCGTATAGGCCAATTTTACCGCTCCTGCAAGGGCTATGCATGCGTTTGGCCGGTGATATGCGGGGGTCTGCCGGGTGGAGGCGCTGCGAGGAGTGGCAAAAATCAGGGATGCTCGGCACGATCCACGCGAGCGGAAAAGGCAGGCGGGGCCCGCGACGCCAACGCGCCACCAAGCGCGCCCTACGACGCCTGCGCGAACAGCCTCACCGTAGACAGCCCCGTCACCCGACTGCCCCACCCCATCCGGCACCCAGACCCGGTGTCGGTTTTGGCGGATCGGCAAGATCGCCTTCGGCAAGCTCGCTGCCTTGAAAGCTGGCCAGATCCTCTACAAACTCCCACAGGCGCAGGAAGGTATAATCGACCTTTGCCAGCTCTTCCTCCACCAGCGCCGGGTTCGACCGGTCGAGCGCGCGCAGGTCGCGCATCACGTCGCCGACCATCGGCTTTATCTCCTGCGCACATTCCCCGGCAAAGCGCCGCAGAACACTCTGAACCTCAGAGCGTTTCTGCTCCTGCGTGGTGATGCCCAGTTGCAGTGCTGTCTTTTGCAGGGCGTTGAAAGCCGAGCGTCGCAAAGTGCTTTGCGAAAGCTCATCCTTGGCGATGTAATCGCTACACCCGCCGCGCAGCGCCTCGATCGCCACCTCGGTTTGATCCGTCCCGGTGACCATCACGGTTGCCGCGGCACCGTTCTGCGGATGTGCCCGGATCATCTGCAGCCCGCGCAACCCGTCCCCATCGGGCAGGTTGTAATCCAGCAAGATCAGGTCAAACTCCCCCTCATCCAACTGCTGGGCAAGGGCGGCGATACTCTCCGCCTCGGACATTCGGATGGGAAAGTCGAGCCCACCGCAAAGCCGTTTGATCCGCATGCGATCAAACCGCTGATCATCCACGATCAGGATACGCGCCACAGTTCCCGGTGTAGTCGTACCGCCTGCCGTATCGCCCGCGCCGGCCTCATGCCTTGCCACGCTCATCAGCTGTCCCCCTGCATTGCCCCGACATCTAGGCGCAGGGAGCCTAACAAATGATTAACCCCCACCTATTCGCCACCGCCCCTGCAGAGGAATGTTGCGGTGACGCGGCGGGGCGGCTACATGAGCCGCCATGAGTGAAACAGAACGCCCCCGCCGCAACTTCTATGGCCGCCTCAAAGGCAAATCCCTGAAGAAGTCGCAAAAGACCTATATCGACGAGGATCTCGACGCATTGTCGCCGGGGGCCGTCGATTGGGAGANCAATCCCGACCGCACNCCGCTGGACCTCGACACGCTNTTTGACGGGCGCAAGGTCTGGCTGGAAATCGGCTTTGGNGGNGGNGAGCATCTGGTGCATCAGGCGGGGCAAAACCCNGNCGTNGGCATCATNGGCTGCGAGCCTTACATCAACGGTGTTGCGATGCTGCTGGGCAAAATCCGGCGNGCGGGCGTCGATAACCTTGCCATCCANCCCGGTGACGTGCGCGANATGTTCGANGTGCTGCCCGAAGCCTCCATCGACCGGGCGTTTTTGCTCTATCCCGACCCTTGGCCAAAAACCCGCCACCACCGCCGCCGCTTNGTCACGCCCGAGCATCTGGAGCCNCTGGCNCGCGTGNTGAAACCCGGTGCGATNTTCCGCGTGGCGACGGATATCGAAGACTACGTNCGCCAGACNCTTGAACAGGTGCCGCAGCACGGGTTTGANTGGCTGGCCGAAGGGCCGNAGGACTGGCGNGCGCCTTGGGANGATTGGATNTCGACCCGCTACGAGCANAANGCNCTGCGCGAAGGGCGCACCCCGCATTACCTNACCTTCCGCAAACGCTANGNCNNAGCGCCTGANACCACCCNGNTTACAANCCATTGCACGCGCGGCGATGGACGCTGCCGCNNGCCTGCGATAATAGGGGCCTCAAGCAGATNAGAGGTACCTCATGTCCAGTCACGGCAGCCCCATTCCCATGTCATCNCGCGCNTGCGGGCCGCTTAGCGGCACCGCCGANGTGCCCGGCGACAAGTCGATCTCNCACCGCAGCCTGATCCTTGGCGCCATGGCCGTGGGCGANACCACGATCACCGGGCTTTTGGAAGGNCAAGACGTGCTCGACACCGCNAAAGCCATGCGCGCTTTCGGGGCCGAGGTGATTGACCACGGCGGCGGCTCTTACTCCGTTCACGGCGTCGGCGTCGGCGGCTTTGCNGAGCCTGACAACGTGATCGACTGCGGNAATTCCGGCACNGGCGTGCGNCTGCTGATGGGGGCCATGGCAACCTCCCCGATCTCTGTCACCTTCACCGGNGANGCCAGCCTNAACAGCCGCCCGATGGCGCGGGTGACCGATCCGCTGGCGCTNTTCGGTACGCAATCCGTGGGCCGCGCCGGNGGCCGNNTGCCGATGACNCTNGTGGGCGCGGCTGAGCCTGTACCGGTGCGCTATACNGTCCCGGTCCCTTCCGCNCAGGTNAAATCCGCNGTGCTGCTGGCNGGGNTGAATGCCCCCGGCANNACCGTNGTNATNGAGGCCGAAGCCACCCGCGATCATACCGAGCGGATGCTGGCAGGCTTCGGCGCTGAGATCACGGTTGAGGATACCGACGAAGGCCGCGTCATCACCCTGACCGGCCAGCCCGAGTTGAAACCGCAACATATCGACGTGCCGCGCGACCCCTCCTCCGCCGCTTTCCCCGTTTGCGCCGCGCTGATCGTGCCCGGCTCGGACGTGCTGGTGCCGGGCATCGGCTTGAACCCGACCCGCGCGGGGCTGTTCACCACCCTGCGCGAGATGGGCGCGGATCTGACCTACGAAAACGAACGTACCGAGGGCGGCGAGCCTGTTGCCGACCTGCGCGCGAAGTTCTCACCAAACCTCAAAGGCATCGAAGTGCCGCCCGAACGGGCTGCCAGCATGATCGACGAATACCCCGTGCTCTCGGTCGTGGCGGCCTGTGCGACGGGCGAAACCGTGATGCGCGGCGTCAAAGAATTGCGCGTCAAGGAAAGCGACCGGATCGAGGCCATGGCCAGCGGGCTGCGCGCCAATGGGGTTGAGGTCGAAGACGGGCCGGATTGGTGGATCGTCAAAGGGTTGGGCCACGGCAATATCCCCGGAGGCGCGACCTGCCAAAGCCATCTTGATCACCGCATCGCCATGTCGTTCCTGATACTCGGCATGGTCGCGCAAAACCCGGTGCAGGTGGATGACGGCGGCCCCATCGCCACGTCCTTCCCGATTTTCGAACCGTTGATGGCGTCCTTGGGGGCGCAGGTCGAACGGCTGCCTGCGTGATAGGCGACCGGCTCATCTGGCTCAGCCTCTGCGCCGCACTGGCCTTTGCCGCGCTCGCGGGCTTTGCCGAAACCTACCTGCGGGCGGAGGGCATGAGGGTCTTGGATGGGCGGCTTCTGGGCTATGACCTGGCCGAGGCACGCGCCTATCTCGCCGCCCTCAGCCCGAGGCAGACCGCCCTCTACCTCGGCCAGTTTCGGTTGGCTGACACGGCCTTCCCCGCGCTTTTGGCGCTGGCACTGTTGCTGTGGTTTCGGCGTTGGTCGGCGGGCGGGCTTCGGCTGGCGCTGACGCTGGCCGTCGCGCTCTACCTCGGGGCGGATTATGCCGAGAACATGCTGATCGCCCGGCTGGCCGAACTGGGACCAGAACGGCTGACGGAACAAGCGGTCGCGACCGCCAGCCTGTTTACGCAGGCGAAATGGATGATACTGGCGGCCTGTTTCGGAGCAGCCCTGCTGCTTGGCCTACGGGCGCGCAACGAAAGGAAAGTGCAATGACGAAAAACACCAGCGGCGGCATGACCGTCGCCATCGACGGCCCCGCAGCGGCGGGCAAAGGCACGGTCGCCAAGGCCGTCGCGGCGCATTTCGGCTTTGCGCATCTCGACACCGGGCTTTTGTACCGGGCGGTGGCCGCGAAAACCCTTACCGGGATGGACGCCGAAGAGGCCGCGCAAACCCTCGCCCCTGTTGACCTTGAAGACCCCAGTCTGCGCGACCCGGACGTGGCGCAAGAGGCCAGCAAAGTGGCAGTGATCCCCGCGGTGCGGGCTGCCCTTGTGCGGTTTCAACGCAGCTTTGCCACCCGCGCGGGCGGTGCCGTACTGGACGGGCGCGACATTGGCACGGTGATTTGCCCCGACGCACCAGTGAAACTCTTCATCACCGCCAGCCCCGAAGTGCGCGCGCAGCGCCGCTTTGCAGAACTTGCGGGCAAAGGTATCGCGATCACCTATGAAACCGTGTTGGAAGACGTCAAACAGCGCGACCTGCGCGACATGAGCCGCGACCAAGCGCCGCTGAAACCGGCCGACGATGCCAAGCAAATCGACACGACTGAGATGGCGATTGAAGATGCGGTCGCCGCCGCGGTGGCTCTCATTGAGGCCAAACAGGCCCGGCGGGGCTAAGTGCCGCGCAGCCGAGAGGGTGGGCGCGACCGCCCACCCCGATATCGCTATACTGCCGCCTTAAGCTGATCAACCAGATCGCGACTCTCCCAGCTGAAACCGCCATCCGCATCCGGCGCGCGGCCAAAGTGCCCATAGGCCGCCGTGCGCTGGTAGATCGGCTTGTTCAACTGCAGATGCTCACGAATGCCGCGCGGGGTCAGGTCGATGATCTGGCGGATCGCCTTTTCAATCGCCGCGTCATGCACGTCGCCAGTGCCATGGGTGTCGCAATAGATCGACAGCGGCTCGCTCACCCCAATCGCATAGCTAAGCTGGATGGTGCATTTCTTGGCCATCCCCGCTGCCACGACGTTCTTGGCCAAATAGCGCGCGACATAAGCGGCTGAGCGGTCCACCTTGGTCGGATCCTTGCCCGAGAACGCACCACCGCCATGCGGGGCCGCGCCGCCATAGGTGTCGACGATGATCTTACGGCCCGTGAGGCCTGCGTCGCCATCCGGTCCACCGATGACGAAAACGCCGGTCGGGTTCACATGCCAGACGGTCTCATCGTCGATCCACCCTTCAGGTAGGACTTCGCGGATGTAGGGCTCAACGATATCGCGAATGTCGGCGCTGGTCTGGCGCTCGCTTTCGTGCTGGGTCGACAGCACGATGGAACTGACCCCTACGGGTTTGCCGTTCTCATAGCGTACCGACAGCTGGCTCTTGGCGTCGGGCCGCAGGGTCGGCTCGGTGCCATTCTTGCGAACCTCGGCGAGACGGCGCAGGATCGCATGGGCGTAGTGGATCGGTGCGGGCATCAGCTCAGGCGTCTCGTCGGTAGCAAAACCAAACATGATCCCTTGGTCGCCTGCGCCCTCTTCCTTGCCGTCAGCCGCGTCGACACCTTGGGCGATATGCGCCGACTGCGGGTGCAGTAGATTGGTGATCTCACATGTCGCGTGGTGGAACTCTTCCTGCTCATAACCGATGTCTTTGATGCAGGCGCGGGCGATGTCTTCGACCTTGCTAAGATATTCGTCAAGCTTGGTCTTGTTGGCCAGACCGACCTCCCCGCCGATCACGACGCGGTTGGTGGTGGCAAAGGTCTCGGCGGCGACCCGTGCTTCGGGTTCCTCGCTGATGAAAGCGTCGAGGATCGCATCGGAAATCCGGTCGCAGACCTTATCCGGGTGCCCCTCGGAAACGGATTCCGAAGTGAAAGTATAGTTCTGACGGGACATGTAGTGCTCCAATAAAAATTACGCACCACGTCAGGAAGCCGTTGTGATGCTCTGTCAACGGCTTAGACAACCGCTGGTGGATGGTCAATCGGCATTCCCGGGGCTGCGGCGGCGGGCCACAGCAAGCCCCGCAAGGCACAGCGCCAAGAGCACAGAAAGCGGCAAATCTCCGCTGCGGCTATAGAGTGTGGGCGACAATGGTGCCGGCAGCGGCGCATCGATAAACCCTGCGGTGTTCAGCGCCAGTGACGCGATCACCCGCCCCCGCGGGTCGATCATCGCCGAGATGCCAGTGTTGGCCGCACGAGCCATCGGCAGCCCCTGTTCAATCGCCCGCATCCGCGCTTGAGCAAGGTGTTGGCGCGGCCCTGCGGCCTTGCCGAACCAAGCGTCATTGGTGACCTGCATCAGAAACGCGGGCCGCGCCGGGGCGGCGTTCACGTCATGGGCAAAGACGGCCTCATAGCAGATCAGCGGCAATGCCGCGCCGAGCGGCCCCATTTCCAAAAGCTGCGCGCCCGGCCCGCTGGAAAAGCCGTTGCCCTCCTGCGCGGCGAGCCCGTGGAGCCCGAAACGTGCCATCAGATCGCCTAGCGGCATATATTCGCCAAAGGGCACAAGGTGGTGTTTGTCATAGACCTGTCCGACCGCTCCATCGGCATCCAGCACCACCAGCGAATTGTAATAGCGCATGTTCGACCGGCGCTGCACACCCAGAACCACCGGCACGTCAGAGGCGGCACCAATCTCGGCCAGCGCGCTGCCCGCCATATCCAGCGCCCAAGGGATCGCAGTTTCGGGCCAGATCACCAGATCAGGCGCTTGCCCCCCGTCTCGCGGGGCGGCGGCGGTGTAGTCCAGTTGCCGTGTGAAAAAGAATTCGAATTTGTCGGCGTTCCACTTCTCTCGCTGGGTCGCATTGGGCTGCACCAACCGCACCACATGATCAGTCAGAACCGCTGGCGGCGCTTGCGGTGGCAGCAGCAAGAGCAGAACGGTCGACAGCGCCAGCGTCCCCTGCCCCAATCGCAGCGCTACAGGGCCGCGCAGCAGCAAGATCGCGGCGATGGCAAAGAGCCAGAGGTTCAGCGCATAGGGGCCGACCCAAGCCAACCCCTGCCCGGCCATCACACCGACCAGCGCCTGCGCGGGCATGGCCCATGGGAAACCGGTGAAGATATAGGCGCGAAGCAGTTCCACCGCCGCCCAAGCCAGCGCCAAGGCCAGCCCACGCCGTGGCGCACCCCAGCGGGCCAGACCGAATGCCAGCCCCCAAAACAGCGCCATGCCCGCCGCCAGCAAGATCAGCGCAAAGGGCGCCATCCAGCCGTGACGGGCCACATCGACCAAGAACGGCGACACGATCCATTGCAGGGCGTGCAGGAAATAGCCAAAGCCAAAGCCCCAGCCCAAAAGCGCCGCGCGAAACGGACCAGCCGATTGCGCACGATACAGCCAGAACGCCACCAGCAGCCCGGCAAAAAGCAAAAGCGGCAGTTCATAGGGCGCTTGCCCGAAGGCTGCGATGGCGCCGGCGATCGGAGCCAGCAACATCCGGCCCCGCATCGCCAGCTGCTGCATCATCCCCCGGCCCCTTGGGTGCGGACCCGTAAGCGTTTGATGCGACGCGGATCGGCGTCGATCACTTCGAACTCAGGGCCGTCAGGGTGCAAGACAACCTCGCCCCGTGCGGGTACGCGACCCGACAGCATAAACACCAGCCCACCGAGGGTGTCGATCTCTTCTTCGTCGACGGTCTCATGGTCGGTCAGCGAATGGCCAATCTCAGCCTCAAAATCACCCAGCGGAGTCTTGGCGAGTGCCAGATAGGTGCCGGGTTTTTCGACCGTCCAATAGGTGCCCTCGTCGACATCGTGTTCGTCTTCGATTTCGCCTATGACCTGTTCGATTAGGTCTTCGATGGTTACCAACCCGTCAACGCCGCCATATTCGTCAATTACCAAGGCCATATGGCGCCGCTCCGCCTGCATCTTGGTCAGCAGTACGCCGATGGTCATCGACGGCGGCACATAGACCAAGGGGCGCAGCATGGCGCGCAGATCGAACTTGGTGTTTTTGCCATTAAACCCGTGATTTAGCGCGAGGTCTTTCAAATGGACCATGCCCACTGGCGTATCCAGCGTGCCGTCATAGACGGGCAGCCGAGTCATGCCGCTTTCCTTGAATACCGCCACCAGCTCATCCAGCGTGGCGCTAACCGGCACGGCGGTAATATCCGCCTTAGGCACGGCCACGTCATCGACCCGCATCCGGCGCAGGTTGATCATGCCGTGGCCCGTGGGCCGCTCGGCCTCTCCCGATGCCTCGGGGGTGTCATCTTCGCTGTCCGACGGGCTTAGCGCCTCGAACACCCGAGAAAAGAAATTGCCGGTGCGCATTGCGCTATCGTCCGGCAGCTCATGTCTATCTTCATCCGCAAGCGCGCTCTGCGCCGCGTCAGATGATCCGTCTGTATCGCCCATTGGGTCCCGTCTGTGTTGCAAAGCCCCTTAAGGCCCATTTTCCTTATATGGGTCATCATAACCCATTTTGCCAAGTATTTCGCGCTCCAACCCTTCCATCAACGTCGCGTCGGGGTCATTTTCATGGTCATAGCCCAGAAGATGCAACAGCCCATGTACGATGAGATGGGTCACATGCGCATTCAAAGGCTTGGCCGCCGCATTGGCCTCGGCGGCACATGTCTCATAAGCCATGGCGATGTCGCCCAGTTCAAGCATTCCGTCAATGCCGGGGGCGACGGGCAGCGGATCGCCGCCCGGNGTGNCGGCACCCCGNTCNNCTGCGGGCCAGCTCAGCACNTTGGTNGCNCGCGCCTTGCCGCGNAAGTCTTCGTTCAGCGCNGCAATGCGGGCGTCATCGCAGGCCAGGAGGGTCATNTCTGNCGNCTCGGCGTCGAGGCCGANCTGCCCCAGAGTGGCGCGTGCTGCGGCATGGGCGAGCGTCTCAAGGTCGACCGCNTNCCAGCGGTCGTCCTCAATCACGATNTCGAANTCNTCNAGNATNACNTCAAGCGGCACCGCTATCCGCCTCATAAGCCTCNATAATNGCCGCNACNAGCGGGTGGCGCACNACGTCCTTGGAGGTGAAGTAGTTGAAGCTNATNCTCGGGATCGTNTTNAGCANNCGCTCGGCATCCTGNANCCCNGANTGCACNCCNCGCGGCANGTCGATCTGNGTGCGGTCNCCGGTNATNACCATGCGGGANTTTTGCCCCAGACGTGTCAGGAACATCTTCATCTGCATCGACGTNGCGTTCTGCGCCTCATCCAACACGACAAAAGCATTCGACAGNGTNCGCCCCCGCATAAAGGCCAGCGGCGCGATCTCGATGCGCTTTTCTTCCANCAGNTTNGCCANTTGNTTGCCCGGCAGGAAGTCATTCAGCGCGTCATANAGCGGCTGCATGTANGGATCGACCTTGTCCTTCATGTCACCCGGCAGATAGCCCAGCTTCTCTCCCGCTTCGACCGCAGGACGNNNNAGNATNATCCGNTCCACATGGCCNCCGATGAACATCGACACGCCCACNGCNACGGCCAGATAGGTCTTGCCGGTNCCCGCAGGACCGATGCCAAAGGCCAGTTCATTGTCGAACAGCGATTGCACGTAAGCCTTCTGCGCATCGGTGCGCGGNTCNACCCGTTTCTTGCGGGTCTGGATTTCNATCGCGTCGCCCATCGGCATTTCCANNTGATCGCCCTGACGCACGCCAGTGCCCGCGCNGGAATTGCCCATNCGCAACATNCCGTCCACATCCGCAGGCTCAACCGANCGCCCGCTTTCCAGCCGCACATAAAGCGCGTTNAGCAGGCTTTCTGCTTTNTCGACGGCCTCGCCCTCACCNAANATCTGCAGGTGATTGCCGCGCCGGATGATCTGCACCTCGAGCGATTTCTCGATGGCAGCCAGATGCGCGTCATAGGCGCCGCAGAGGTCGATCAAAAGGCGGTTATCGGGAAANTCCACCACCCGTTCGGCCGCGGTTTCCGGTGTCATCAGATCAGTTGAAGGCAATGCGCGTATCCTTTGTGAAGCACTAATTGGTGAGATAGTCAGGCGAGCAGGATTTACCAACCCGTAGCGACAAAAAGGGCCGAAGCGCAACGCGCTCCGGCCCGGTGTGTTTGATATGGCCCGCNAAGGTCAGTTCGGGTCTTTGATCTTGGAGCCACCTTTGAAGTGGCCCGCGGTATGTGTCGGCGGCGCCACGCCCGAGCAGACCGGCTTGCCGAATTTATCAAGCCGCGCCGAGAGATAGCCCTCNACCCCGTCATCGATGATCCAGTGGTCGCAGCCGTTNGGATCAACCCAGATGCCCGCTTGAAGGGTGCTNAGGTGCTTTGTGTCGATGCCGCGGTCAACGGTCTTGTCCGAAGGATACCCCCGGCCCAGNCCGCCTTCGTAATCGGTACAGGCCGANAGGCCGACGGCACAGGCGGTGACCATGAGAAGTTTCGTCTTAATCACTTTTACGGTCCCTTCAGCGAATGCAGATAATTTCGACACGGCGGTTTTTGGCCATGTTCGCAGCGGAATTGTTCGGCACGGCAGGCATCCGTTCGCCNTAGCCACGCACATCNGCGATCTTGGCCCCGACTTGGTTGGCGACACGCGCCACCGAGTTTGCNCGGTTGTAGGACAGACGCATGTTATAGGCATCNGAGGCACGGCTGTCGGTATGGCCGGTGATGATGTANGACACCGCNCCGGTCGACTGNAAGAAATTCGCCAGACGCGCGCGACCCTGGGCCGAGATGTTGTATTTNTCGGTGGCAAAGAACTGGTCCGCCTCCATCACACCGCAGACATCGCCACGGCGGCANACCGGGATGCCCTGACGGGTCGTATGCGGGGTCATATAACCCTCGGCCCCGTCATCCATGACCCAATGTTCACAGCCATCGGGATCNACCCAGATGGTCGGNGTGTANACGCCCTTGTCACGGCCCTGTTGCGAGGGTGTCTGCGCATCGGCCGACGTGCTGGCCACAGTCAGCGCCGCCGCCATCGTCAGGCTGGCCATGGCGCGCNGTGCTTTGGAAATAGTGGGTCCCACAGCTTTTGTCCTATTCTAAATATTGGTTCTTATNTTTGGCAAATGCGACCCCTCCCCGGACCCGCGCNTTGTTAGTATAGGGTTAGGTTAGGTAAAAACTGCCCTGCTGTGAAGCTGTGAAATCAACATTTTGTGGCNGNGNCTTGNCNGATTACAACNAATCCTTCGCGCAATAACGGTGAAACCAGTGACTGCGGCAGCCATTCTTTGTTCGCCGGAACGGCTGAAATTACCCTATTGCCTATGCCNTGGCGACAATCCCCCGCAAGCCCTTGAGATTGTTCTCANCCCCCTGACAGTGCCTTCGAATCTTCTTGAAATACGNACCTTTAGACCTAAACCTCTATCCATCGGATCGCGAGGGTGGGACTTCGCGCGGCTTTGCCGATCTTGATTGCTGCAATGATAACTGGGGGACCAACTCATGATGAAAATGCTACTCGCCACCGCCGTCACNGGCCTGCTTGCCATGCCNGCTTTTGCCGGGGGTGTGAAATACGCCTACCACAACCAAGGCAAGGCGCACCCAACGGGCAATGTGATCCACGTCAGCTGCTACCGTGGCCCGTGGAATGATGTGATCTGGGACCGGCCAAACTCGGTCTTCGTGGATAGCCTCGTGGCCGTCGGCTATGACTTCTCCACCGCCCATGCCGTGGCCGAGCGTGTCTGCCGGGATCACACGCTGGTGGGCAACCCTGAGGGGCTGAAAGCGACGATGAAACGGATCTTTGCGGATGCCGCTTCGCATCGCAAGCACAACTACTGATAAGCTTAGGGTGCGCGGCAACGCGCACCCGCAACGGTCCTAACGTCGNCCCGTTAGACTAAGACAGCCGCCAAAGAGTTCGTCTTGGCTTCGGTCACCCTTACGCGCTGGATGTCACCGATTTGCGCTGTGCNGTTCTCGATATGAACCGCGTGNAGATACTCTGACTTGCCAAGCATCTGACCGGGCAAACGNCCNTTCTTCTCAACCAGAACCGACACCTCGCGCCCCACCATCGACTGCTGGATCTCTTGCTGGTGCTGGGTGATNAACCCTTGCAGNCGCTGCAANCGATCGTCGGCCACNGNTGCATCGANCAGCGGGCGTTCNGCNGCCGGGGTGCCGGGGCGGGTGGAATATTTGAACGAATAGGCATAGCCGTAGCGCACCTGCCGGACNAGCTCCATCGTNGCCTCGAAATCGGCATCGCTTTCCTCGGGGAAGCCGACGATGAAATCGCCCGACAGCACAATATCAGGCCGCGCTTCGCGGATGCGTTCGAGCAGCTTCAGATAGCTTTCGGCGGTGTGGCTGCGGTTCATCCGTTTCAGGATGTGATCACTGCCCGACTGCACNGGCAGGTGCAGNTAAGGCATCANCTCAGGCACCTCACCNTGNGCCGCNATCAGATCGTCNCCCATGTCGTTNGGGTGGCTGGTNGTGTAGCGNATACGCTCCAGCCCNTCGANCTTGGCNAGNGCGCGGATCAGACCGGCCAGCGTCATGCCGCCGTGGTAAGCGTTTACGTTCTGGCCCAGCAGNGTGACTTCGCGCACGCCGCGCTCGACCAGATCGCGGGCNTCNTCCAGCACCTTNTCGGCNGGGCGAGAGACTTCGGCNCCNCGNGTATAGGGCACCACGCAGAAGGCGCANAACTTGTCGCAGCCCTCTTGNACGGTGAGGAAGGCCGCGGGCGCGCGTTTCNNCTTGGGGCGNCCCTTGAGGTGGTCGAATTTGTCTTCTGCCGGGAAATCGGTGTCNAGCGCGCTNTGNCCGNTNNGCACNTTCGCCTCCATCTCTGGCAAACGGTGGTAGCTTTGCGGGCCGACCACCAGATCGACAGCCGGCTGGCGGCGCATGATCTCTTCGCCTTCGGCCTGTGCAACGCAGCCCGCCACGCCGATCTTCAGATCGGGGCGCGCGTCTTTCANCGGCTTCAGGCGGCCCAGTTCGGAATAGACCTTCTCTGCGGCCTTTTCGCGGATGTGGCAGGTGTTGAGCAGGATCATATCCGCNTCATCNGCNCGGTCGGTCGTGACATAGCCCTGACCGCCAAGGCTTTCGGCCATGCGTTCGCTGTCATAGACGTTCATCTGGCAACCATAGGTCTTGATGAACAGCTTTTTCGGTTGTGTCATGGCGGGCATCCAAGGGTTTTGACGGATTTCGGGCAGATGGCGTCGTCTAACAGCGGTGGCCGCGTCTTGCAATGGACCCGGAATTGACCGACCTTGCGGCACGGAAATNCCAGCGGGGGCCTATGCGGTATCGCGATCTNGATCATCTTATCAAAGAGGCCCGCCCGGCGCTGGANGCNGGCCCCATCGCCATNATCTTGGTCGAGGATGAGGTCGAGGTCGACACCACCCTGCGCCACCACCAGCAAGCGGGCTTTGANAGTGTGGTGGCGCTGATNCCCCCCNCTTTTGACCTGCCCCGCGACTTNCANGACAGCGTGCTGCGGGTGGACTATGACACCACCGCCGAAGCCGCGCTGGAGGCGGCGGTGAACCGCATGATNGCCGCAGTGCCGGGGCAATGGCTTTATTACTGCTACAACGCCGAATATCTGTTCCACCCCTTCAGCGAGACGCGCAACGTCAAGGAATTGCTGGCCTTTCACGGAGANGAGCGGCGCGATNCCATGCTGGCCTATGTNGTNGACCTCTATGCGCTGGACCTCCAAAGGCATCCCGATGCCGTCTCACTNGATCAGGCGCATCTGGACCGGTCGGGCTATTACGCGCTGGCGCGCAAGGATCCNTCGCGGCAGGGGCATCCCAAGGAACGGCAGCTTGATTTCTTNGGCGGGCTGCGTTGGCGGTTNGAAGAGCACGTCCCCGTGCANAGCCGCAAGATCGACCGTATCCCGCTGTTTCGCGCNAAACCGGGGCTGCTGCTGCGCGGCGATCACACNTTCAACGACGAGGAATACAATACCTACGCCTGCGCGTGGCANCACAATGTCACCGCGGCGGTCTGCTCTTTCCGCACGGCGAAGGCACTGAAGAGCAATCCGGGCAGCCGCTATAGTATTCCGACATTCCAGTGGCAGAATTCCGAGCCGTTCGAGTGGCATTCCCGGCAGCTNATGGATNTNGGNCTGATGGAGCCGGGGCAGTGGTTTTGAGCGGGACCCGCCAGTTCTAAAGGCGCCGATTGGAGCCGCGATCTATTCGAACTCTCCCGCCCGGTGGCACACTGGGCATCGCTCTCCCTCCCCCGGAGGGCGACACCCTCAGCATGATCCCTGCACCGACCCGCCGATGCCGCCCCCAAGATCAAAACCTCCTTGCACTCACCCGCCATGCACCTATGACGGAAGACAGCCTGAACGGGAGGGTCCGATGTCCGTCAACTTGCTCGACACATTCATCAAACCGATGCACCGCGAGGGCATCAAATTCGTGGCGATCTTCGCCGCCGTCACACTGGTGCTCTTCGCCATCGAAGAGGTGCTGGGCTGGATCGGCGTCGGTCTCACCATCTGGTGCTACTACTTTTTCCGCGACCCAGAGCGCGTCACGCCGGATAGGCCCGATCTGATCGTCAGCCCCGCCGACGGCATCGTCTCGCTCATCGAGCCTGCCGTGCCGCCCGCCGAACTGGGCATGCCGGATGTGCCGCTGACCCGCGTCAGCGTCTTCATGAGCGTGTTCAACTGCCACATCAACCGCGCCCCCGTTGCGGGCAAGGTGCAGGCCGTGGCCTACCGCCCGGGCAAATTTTTCAACGCATCGCTCGACAAGGCCAGCGCCGACAATGAGCGCAACAGCCTGTGCATCCGTATGGACGATGGGCGTGATCTGGCCGTGGTGCAGATTGCGGGCCTTGTGGCGCGGCGCATCGTTTGTTTCGTCAAATCCGGCGACGGGCTGGAAACCGGCGAACGCTTTGGCTTGATCCGCTTCGGCTCCCGGCTAGATGTCTATTTGCCCGAAGGCGTCGACCCGATGGTGCGCATTGGGCAGACCATGGTCGCCGGGGAAACCGTGCTGGCCGAGTTGAAACAACCGGTGATCGACACCGCCCCAGTTTAGGAAAGCCTCCATGCGCCCCCCTTCTGAAAAGACCGGCGCAGACCTTGCGCTGATCCAGCTCCTGCCCAATGCGCTGACGATCACCGCGATTTGCGCAGG
>NZSX01000065.1 GCA_002703405.1 Sulfitobacter sp.
GCAACCACGCCATCGCAGCAGGCTGGGCCGCCGCCAAGCTCGGCATCAGCGCCAAGGTGGTGATGCAGGACAACGCCAACCTCTTTCGCGTCGCCCTTGCCCGTGCCACCGGGGCCGAGGTCNTNNTGAAACCCGCCGGGCAAGAGACCTTTGCCGAGGCCGAGCGGTTGGTGCGCGAAGAGGGGCGGTTCTTTATCCATCCTTTCGAGGGGCTGCACACCTCGCTCGGCACCGCCGGGGTGGGGCTGGAACTGATGGCGCAGGTGGCGGATTTGGACGCGGTCGTCGTCTCGGTCGGCGGNGGCGGGCTGATNAGCGGTGTNGCNGCNGCGGTCAANGCGATCAACCCCGCNTGNCGGGTCTANGGNGTGGAGCCCGACNGGCGCNGACAGCATGTCNCNAAGCCTCGCCTCNGGCGCGCCCGTNACCATCCCNGANGTCAATACCATCGCCGACAGNCTTGGCCCGCCGATGGCGCTGCCCTTNGGCCATGCGCTTTGTGCGGTCTATGTNGATGANGTNGTGACGGTCAGCGACGATGCGATCTGCGCCGGGATGGTNGTGCTGCANCNGGCCGCGAAANTGGCGGTGGAGCCTGCCGCCGGGGCTGCGATGGCCGGGGCGCTCGGGCCCCTGCGCGNGCAACTGGCCGGGCGGCGTGTGGGGGTGATNGTCTGCGGGGCNAATATCGANACCGANANNTANCTGGGNCAGNTNAGCCGCGGGCAAGCGGCGCTCGACAGCCTNNTGTCCTAGCGCCCCTCCNAGGGGCTTNGCACGCGNTNNCGGAACTGCGTGAATTCTTCCAAGAAAATCTATCGGGCGCTGCAACTTTAACTCCCCTTTACCCGTGGGTGCCCCATATCCAAAGTTCCGGACCAAAGCAGGACCCCTATGCCTTTTGAAGCTCTGAACGACAGTACCCTNCCCCNACAGCCGCTTGGTCGGCGTGTCGCCGTGATCGGCGGTGGGATTTCCGGCATGGGGGCGGCGCATATGCTGGCGCCTGCGGACCGCGTCACCCTCTATGAGGCAGGGGCCAAGATCGGCGGCCATGCGCGGACGGTGATCGCGGGCAAGAATGGCGATCAGCCGGTCGATACCGGGTTTATCGTGTTCAANTATGCCAACTACCCGCATCTTGCCGCGCTCTTTGCGGAATTGGACGTGCCGGTTGTGCCGTCGAACATGAGCTTTGGCGCGTCGATTGANGGNGGGCGGCTGGAATATGCGCTGACCANTTTCAANGCGGTCTTTGCCCAGAAACGCAATATGTTCAGCCCGCCNTTCCTGCGGATGCTGCGCGATATCGTGCATTTCAATAAGAACGCGCTGGCGGTGTCGCGTGACCCGTCGATNACCATCGCAGAGTTTCTCGACCGGCTTGGCACCGGGCGNTATTTCCGCGACTTCTANCTCTCGCCGCTTTCNGGCGCGATCTGGTCCACCCCGACCGAGAANATCATGGACTTCCCGGCCCATGCCATGGTCAACTTTTTTGAGAACCACGCGCTGCTGAANTATTCCGGCCAGCATCAGTGGTACACGGTGAAGGGCGGCTCGCGGCANTATGTNGACCGGTTGGAGAATGCTCTGCGCGCCAATGGCGTNGACCTGCGCACCGANTGCCCGGTGCAGGCCGTNCGCCGCACCGCGCAAGGCGCAGAGGTCCGCGCATGGGGCGGNGANTGGGAGGCGTTCGACGAAGTGATTTTTGCCACCCATTCCGATGACACGCTGNCGATGCTTTCCGATCCNACAGAGGCCGANAAGCGCGCCTTNGGCGCAATCCGCTATCANCCCAATGACATCGTTTTGCACGCCGATGCCNGCATCATGCCCAAGCGGCGTTCTACTTGGGCATCTTGGGTTTATACCGAGGATCGAGAGCAGAAATCAGACCGGATCGACCTGACCTATTGGATGAACTCGCTCCAACCGATTCCGCAGGATGATCTGCATTTTGTGACGCTCAATACCAAACGCAGCATCCGCGAAGATCTGATTTACGATCAAGTCACCCTGCGCCACCCGGTCTATGACCTTGCCGCCTTGGCCGCACAGGACGAGGTGCGCGCCTTCAATGGCAGCCAGAATACATGGTTCTGCGGCGCTTGGATGCGGCATGGCTTTCACGAAGACGGGCTGGCCAGCGCGGTGGATGTGGTCGAGCGGATGCAGGCCGCGCGGGCGGCACCCTTGGCGGCGGAGTGACAACGGGCGTCGATCATATCCGGGGCCAAACCTTTCATGGCCGCAAAGGTGCGGTAGAGAACCGTTTCCGCTATTCGGTCGACTATGTGATCTGCGATGCCGAGGCCACGGCGCTGAGGACGCCCGCGCTTTTCGCCCGCAACGGGCCGGGCCTGACCAGCCTGCAAGACAGTGACCACGGCGGCGCGCCGGGGCAGGGGCGTGGAGCCCTTTGGGTGCGCGAGGTTTTGGCGGCGCATGGCATTGTCGGGGTCGCGCGGATTGAGCTTGTGGCGCAGCCGCGGGTGCTGGGCCATGTCTTCAATCCGGTCAGCTTTTGGCTGTGCCGTCGGGCGGATGATGCGCTGATCGCGGTGATCGCCGAGGTGACGAACACCTATGGCGACCGGCATTCCTATCTGTGTCATCATGCAGACCTACGCCCGATCGCGCCCGACGACAGGCTGAAGGCCGCAAAGCTCATGCATGTCTCCCCCTTCCAAGATGTCTCGGGTGGCTATGTCTTTCGTTTTGATATCACCTCTGAGCGGATCGGCATCTGGATCGATTTCTCGGATGGGGAGAACGGGTTGATTGCCACTTTGACCGGGCCGCGTGCGCCGCTGACCAATCGCGGTATCCTTTGGTCGCTGCTGCGCCGCCCTTTCGGTGCGCGACGGGTGCTGGCGCTGATCCATTGGCAGGCGTTGAAGCTTTGGCTGAAACGGGCGGGTTTTCGCGCCCGCCCCGAGGCGCCCAATATCGACGTATCCCGTGATGCGGCGCATGGCGCGGGTGGCCGATGACAGGACGCGCGGCCCGGCTGCCCGCCTATGCGCTTTTCGCGGCATTGCTTGCGTCGGCGGGGCTGCCGATCTACATTCACGCGCCGAAGTTCTATGTCGATGAATACGGGGTTTCGCTGACGGCTCTTGGGTCGGTGCTTTTTGGTTTGCGGCTGTTGGACGTGGTGCAGGACCCCGCCCTTGGTTGGTTGGCCCAAAAGCTGCGCGACAAGCGCGGCACTGCGGTGACGGTGGCAGGCGCGGTGATGGCGCTGGCGATGCTGGGGCTTTTTGCCATGCCCGCGCCGGTGGCGCCGGTGTTGTGGTTCGCGCTGATGCTGACGCTGGTGTTTTCCGCCTTCAGCTTTCTGACCATCTGTTTCTATGCCCAAGGGGTTGCCAAGGCCGACAGCCTGCCGGGCGCGGGGCATTTGACCCTTGCCCGCTGGCGCGAGACGGGCGCGCTTTTGGGGGTTTGTCTGGCCTCTGTCGCGCCTTTGCTACTGGGCGTCGGGCTGGATCGTCCCTTTGCCGGGTTTGCTGTTGGCTTTGCGATCTTGGCGCTTTGGGCCACGGTCGCCATGCGGGGCGAGTGGCGAGCGGCGGTGCTGCCGATGGAAAGTGGGTTCGGCACCGTGTTGCGCGATGCGCAGGCGCGGCGGCTGCTGTTGATCGCGCTGGTCAATGCCGCCCCGGTTGCCGTCACCTCGACCCTGTTTCTTTTCTACGTCGAACTGGCGCTTGAGGCGCCGGGGTGGGAGGGGCCGCTTTTGCTGCTGTTTTTCCTTGCAGCGGCAGCGGCGGCACCGCTTTGGGGGATCTTGGCAGAGCAGCACGGCCCACGTCGGGTGCTGCTGGTTGCAATGGCTTTGGGCATCGCATCCTTCGGCGGGGCGCTGTTGCTGGGGCCGGGGGATGTTGCGCTTTTCGCCTTGGTCTGTCTGGCCTCAGGCGCGGTATTGGGCGCGGATTTGACCCTTTTGCCTGCCATGTTCGCCAGCCGCATGGCGCAGATTTCCCCCTCGGCTGCCGAAGGTTTTGGCCTCTGGTCCTTCGTCTCCAAATTGACCTTGGCTTTCGCGGCCGTTGCTCTACTTCCAGCTTTAGAACGCGCAGGGCTGCAGACCGCAGCGGGAACCAGTTCCGACACATCCATATCCCTGTTGATCTGGTTCTATGCCGGTGTACCTTGCGCCTTGAAATTGCTGGCGATCGCTCTGCTCGCCAGTGCAAAAGACGTGGAGACACCGTGACAGAGCCGTTGATCTTTATCGCTGTCGGGCTTGGCCTTGGTCTATTGCTCACTTTTTTGCGCCGCCGTTTAGGGGAGTTTCATGGCCAGTCGCCAAGCGACTATGTCGATTCTTTCCCCGTCTTCGACCTGCGGTTGCATCTGCGCGATGAGATGATTTGCGAAGGCGTGATTTTCGGCCCCCTAGGCCGGGTCACCAGCAGCTTCACGGCCAAGTTCGACGTGTCTTGGGAGGGGAATGTGGCCACCGTGGCCGAAACCTTTCGCTATAACGACGGTTCGCGTCAGGAGCGCGAATGGACCGTCACATTGGGCGAGAACGGCAATTTTACCAGCACCGCCCCGGATGTGATCGGCGTGGGGCAGGGCGTTCAGGCTGGACCGACCTTGCAGCTGCGCTATCGTATCCGACTGCCCGAAGAACTGGGCAGTCATGTGCTGAAAACTGTCGATTGGATGTATCTCACCCCCGATGGCACCATCGTGAACCGCAGCCAGTTTCGGAAATTCGGGATCAAAGTAGCAGAATTGGTCGCCACGTTGCGACCGGCGGAGGAAAGATGAAAGACTGGCAAGGCAAGACCTATTGGCTGGTGGGCGCAAGCGACGGGCTTGGGGCGGCACTGGCACATCAGCTTAGCCGCACCGGGGTCGAGGTGATCCTCTCGGCCCGCTCCGAGGACAAGCTGACCGAGCTGGCGCAGGCCCTGCCGGGCCGGGCGCGGGTGCGGGTCTTGGATGTGACCGATGACGCGGATGTGGCGCAGGCGGCAAAGGATGTGGGGCCAATCGACGGGTTGGTCTATCTTGCGGGGGCCTATTGGCCCTTTGGTGCGCAGGAGTGGCAGGCCNAGCATGGNGTGACCATGGCCGATGTGAACTTCACCGGGTTGATGCGTGTCNTGGGNCAAGTGGTGCCAGAGATGGTCGCGCGCGACCACGGGCATATCGTCATCACCTCCAGCCTGACCGCCTATCGCGGNNTGCCCGGCTCAATCGGNTATACGGCCTCCAAGGCGGCGACCCTGTCTTTGGCGGAATCGATGCACGCCGANCTGCGCAAGACCGGCGTACAGGTTCAGGTGATCAATCCCGGNTTCATCAAGACCCAGTTGACCGACAAGAACGATTTCAAAATGCCCTTNTTGATGGAGCCGNAAGACGCCGCACGGCGGGTCTATGAGCATATGAACGGCGACAGTTTCAAACTGGATTTNCCCTACGGGTTTTCGCTGCTGTTCCGTTTNGGGCGGTTCTTGCCAGACTGGCTGTACTACCGGTTCTTCTCCTGAANNTCAGACNTCGGCGACATGCTNNNCNAANAGATCNCGCGCNCNTTGCCAGACGGNATTGTCTCNNCTCNGGCAGNGCCCGCAGCGTTGGCAANAACTGGCTGGCAAAATCCTCTGAGCTTTCGCGCGGCAGCATNGANGGCAGNTTGTCGATGGCCATGATATCCAACGGCGGGGCGTCNTGCACACGCAGNGCNGGCNNCNCCCAAGTNGTCGCNCGNTCATAGACCTGCACCGGNTTNAANGCGCTGTCNGGGTCGCAGGCNATGTCGCCGATCACCCGCAGGGCNCGCTNTGCNTNNGGNGCATCGGGGCGGACGAAGGCGGGNGTGTCTGGCCCTGCGAGGATGCANTTGAAGAANTAGGCNTGNTNNAGGATNTCNGGGAACGGCCCGCCATGGGCGGTNTCNGCNATNTCCCAGCCGGTGACGGGGATGCCCANAGCCNCGCAAAGATCGCTCGCCCCACGGCCCACCCGGCCCAAGGCCCCGATGACCAGCGCGCGGTCGCCGCTCGCGTCGACTTGGGCGAGTTCTTCGGTCAATGCGGCTTTCAGGGCTTCGGCGTCAGTGTAGGGCGCAACCGGCCCGCAAGTCTCCCCGCGCAGTTGCGCGATGCGGCATTTGACCGAGGCGGCTGCCCCGGCGAAACCCGCCCAATAGCCAAAGGCGGCAACGCGGCGGCCATTGACATCGGTCAAATACTCCAAATCCAGCAGGGTGCCGCCACCGGCCTTGAACCGCTCCAGCAGTTTGCGGCCCGAGGATTGGCCCTTGTAGGCGTGGCCGAACATGATGTGGGTATGCGGCAGGGGCGTCTCGTCTTCGGGCAGCTCCTTCAGACCAAAGATCACGGCATCGCGCGGGGCGTCGGGCCAGCTATGGGCGGGGACGATCTCGCAGCCCGCCTGCGCATAGGCGGCGATGGGGATCACCCGGCTGTCGCTGTCTTCGACGCTCACCTTCATGCCGGATGCGATCAACGCGGCGGCCCCTTCGGGCGTCAGCCCGGTGCGGGTCTCATTGTCGCGCTGTTCGGCGCGCAGCCAAAGATGGGTCATGCCAAGATTCCCTTCGCGCGCACGGCCTTGACGCTGGCACGGTATTCCATGCGGGCGGCGAAGGCATCAAGCCGTGGGTAAGCCGCGCGGTCGACCCCGTCACCGGCCAGCCATCCCGAGACGACAAAGAGATAGGGATCGGCCAGCGAGAGCCTGTCGCCCGCAACGTAATCGCCCCGGAAGGCGTGGTTTTCGATATAGGCCGCGCAATCAGCCATGGTCTGCGGCACCTTGGCTTTCATGTCGTCAAAGCTCGATTGCTGATCGGCCCAGCGGTGGCCGCGCATTTTATGCGCGTGGGCCACATGCATGGTCGAGGCGAGGTAGTACATCACCCCGCGCATATGGGCCGCGGCCTCAGGGTCGGTAGGGACCAGCCCCGCCTCGGGCGCGCGGGCGGCGACATAGTCCAACAGCGCGCCGGTCTCGGTCAGGGCGCTGCCTGCTTCGGTCACGAGGGTCGGCACGCGGCCTTTTGGGTTCAACGCCAGATAGGGTGCGCCGGTCTGTTCGGCGGCGGCGAAATCGACCTTTACCGGCTCATAGTCCAGCCCCGCTTCTTCGAGGGCGATGGCAACGGCGACCGAGATCGTGCCGGGGGCGTAGTGAAGTTTCAGCATGGGTCAGCCTTTCGCGGGCGAGGGGGTTACATATGCGTTTGTGCAAGGCGGCGGTCGGGCCGGTCAAGATGTGGCACAGCGTTGAACAGCACGGGCGACCAATGCCCGCCGATGGGAAAGAGCCGGTGCATCGAGGTATGCATGATCGCCAGCGCCAAACGCGCCATGGCCGGGATGCCCACGCCCATGGCCTGCGCCATCGCTAAAGAAATCAGCCCGCCCGAAGTCACCACCAGCGCCGGGCCTTCACCTTCGGCAATTTCAGCCAGAGCCGATTGCACCCGCGTTTCAAAGTTCTCATAGGTTTCGGGCGTGTCGGCAAGCTTGCCCGCTTTCCAATAGTCAAAGACCTGCGGCAGGTGATGCACAAACTCGCCCGCGCGGGGAAAGGGCACCTTGTGCTGCTGCTCCATCAGATTGGCGAGGGTGAAATACTCCAACTCGTTCAGCCGTGCGTCGCGAATGGGCTCTAGCCCGGTGTTCATCCCCTCCGCCGTCTCGATGTGGCGGGTCAACGTGCCGGTATAAAGCCGCGTGTGGTGGGTTTCACTCTGGCGCAAATGGTCGCCCAGCCACGCGGCCTGCTCATGACCCAGCGGGCTGAGACGGTCATAGCTCAACTCGTCCTTGGCGGTGGAATTGGCTTGGCCGTGGCGGATCAGGGTAATGTGGGACATCAAAGGGCTTTCACTGTTCGCCCAAGTGATAGGGCAGCTTGTCGGGCCATACAATGCAATGCACCGCCGCGGCGTTTATCCGTGACGGGGTGTCGGGATTGGCCCCTGACAAGGGCCGAGTTTTGCTTATAGTTTGGGCAATAGCTAGCGGGAGGGGCAGCCATGTCCGAGAGGATCACATTCACGCTTGATGGGCAAACCGTTGAGGCAGAGGCTGGCATGACCATTTGGGAAGTGGCCAATGGTCGGGGTCTTAAAATCCCGCATCTGTGTCATAAGCCCGCCCCCGGCTACCGCCCCGACGGCAACTGCCGCGCCTGTATGGTTGAGATTGAAGGGGAGCGGGTGCTGGCGGCCTCCTGCATCCGCGAGCCTTCCGAGGGGATGGTCGTCACCACTAACAATGCGCGCGCCGAGAATGCGCGCAAAATGGTGATGGAGCTGCTACTGGCCGATCAGCCCGCGCAGGAGGTGGCCCACGACAAGTCGAGCCACATGCGCGAAATGGCGGCGCTGAATGGCGTGGAAGAAAGCCGTTTCCCGAAGTTGGAGCGCGACCGTGTGCCGCTTCTCGACGACACCCATGTCGCGATGCGCGTGAACCTCGACGCCTGTATCCAGTGCAACCTCTGCGTCCGCGCCTGCCGCGAGGTGCAGGTCAATGACGTGATCGGCATGGCGGGACGCGGTCATGACGCCTATCCGGTTTTCGACATCGACGATCCGATGGGCGCGTCGACCTGTGTGGCCTGCGGGGAATGTGTGCAGGCTTGCCCAACGGGCGCGTTGATGCCCGCCACGGTGGTGGACGCGGCGCAGGTGGGCGACTCGGCGGATTACGACAATGAGGTCGCCAGCGTCTGCCCCTTCTGCGGCGTCGGTTGTCAGATTTCGCTCAAGGTGAAGGACAATAAAGTCAAATACGTCGAAGGCATCAACGGCCCGGCCAACGAAGGGCGGCTCTGCGTCAAGGGGCGCTTTGGCTTTGACTATATCCACCACGATCACCGCCTGACCAAACCGCTGATCCGCCGCGAGGACGCGCCCGCCAAGGGGCTGAACGTCGATCCCGGCAACTGGAGCGAGGTTTTCCGCGAGGCCACTTGGGACGAGGCGTTGGATTTCGCAGCACAGGGTCTCAAGGGGCGCGGGCGCGAGGTGGCGGGTTTCGGCAGCGCCAAATGCACCAATGAGGAGGCCTACCTGTTTCAGAAAATGATCCGACAGGGTTTTGGCCATAACAACGTCGATCACTGCACGCGTCTCTGCCATGCCTCATCCGTGGCGGCGCTGATGGAGAACGTCGGATCGGGCGCTGTCACCGCGACCTCAATGAGATCGAAAATGCCGATGTGGCCATCGTCATCGGCGCGAACCCGGTTGAGAACCACCCTGTCGCCGCGACCTATTTCAAGCAATTCACCAAACGCGGTGGCAAGCTGATCGTGATGGACCCCCGCGGCGTGGGGCTGCGGCGCTTCGCCAGCCATATGCTTCAATTCCGCCCCGGCACCGATGTGTCGATGCTCAATGCGATCATGCATGTGATCGTCGAAGAAAGGCTGTATGACGCGCAATATATCGCGGCCTATACCGAGAATTGGGAGGCCGAAAAGGCGCACCTAAAGGACTTCAGCCCCGAAAGAATGGCCCCGATCTGCGGTATCGAAGCCGAGGTGCTGCGCGATGTGGCGCGGACCTTTGCAGGGGTCAATGCGGCGATGATCTTCTGGGGCATGGGGGTGAGTCAGCACATCCACGGCACCGACAATTCGCGCTGTCTGATCTCTCTTGCGCTAATGACCGGCCAGATTGGACGCCCCGGCGCTGGGCTGCATCCGCTCAGAGGGCAGAACAACGTGCAAGGCGCGTCTGATGCGGGGCTGATCCCGATGTTCCTGCCCGATTATCAGCCCGTCGGCGACGATGGGGTGCGCAGTGCCTTTACCGAGGTTTGGGGCTCGGGTGATTTCAGCGGTGAAAAGGGGCTGACCGTGACCGAGATCATGGACGCGGTGCATGATGGGGACATCAAGGCGATGTATGTGCTGGGGGAAAACCCGGCGATGTCGGACCCCGATGTCGACCATGCGCGCGATGCGCTGGCCAAACTGGATCACCTTGTGGTGCAGGATATCTTCCTGACGGAGACAGCGAATTATGCCGATGTGATCCTCCCCGCCAGCGCCTTTGCCGAAAAGACTGGCACGGTGACCAACACCAACCGTCAGGTCCAAATGGGCCGCCCGGCGGTGACACCACCCGGCGAAGCGCGGGAGGATTGGTGGATCGAAGTGGAACTGGCCAAGCGGCTGGGGCTGGACTGGAGCTATGAAAGCCCGGCGGATGTCTTTGCCGAGATGAAGCTGAACATGAAGTCCTTTGACAACATCACATGGGACCGTTTGGCGCGTGAGAATGCTGTGACCTACCCATCGCTCAGCGAGAGCGATCCGGGGCAGGCGATTGTCTTTAGCGAGGGTTTCCCGCGTCCCGAAGGCCGTGCCAAATTTACCCCCGCCGCGATCGTGGCACCCGATGATGCGCCCGATGCGGAGTATTCGATGATCCTGACCACGGGGCGACAGTTGGAGCATTGGCATACCGGGTCGATGACGCGGCGGTCCAAGGTGCTCGACGGGCTGGAACCGGAGGCGAATTGCTCGTTGCACCCGTCGACCCTGCGTCGCCTCGGCGTCGCCCCGGGCGAACATGTGCGGCTTTCGACCAAACGCGGCAGTATCGAAATCATGGCCCGCGAGGATCGCGCGGTGGCGCCCGACATGGTCTTCCTGCCCTTCGCCTATGTCGAAGCGGCGGCGAATATCCTGACAAATCCAGCGGTTGACCCCTACGGCAAGATCCCGGAGTTTAAGTTCTCTGCCGTCAGGGTGGAGGCGGCAAAAGGGGCCGTCGCCGCCGAGTAAAGAAAGTTTTAAAGATGAAGATTGATGCCGCCCGATTTTTGAAAGACCTGCACGACCTGCGTGCCATTGGCGCGGCGGGTGTGGGCAAGGGCGTGGTGCGCCCGGCCTATTCCGCCGCCGATGTTGAGGCGCGGGAATGGCTTGCCGGGCGGATGCGCGATGCGGGGCTGACCGTTGAGGTCGACGCCATGGGTAACCTCTTCGGACTTGCCGAGGGGCCGTCGATCCTGCTGGGGTCGCATTCCGACAGCCAGCCCGAAGGCGGCTGGCTTGATGGTGCCTTGGGTGTGATCGCCGCACTTGAAATGGCCCGCGCAGCACAGGAGACCGGGGGNCCNGCGGTCTCGGTCGTGTCGTTTCAGGACGAAGAGGGGCGCTTTGGCGTGACCACAGGTTCGACCGTCTGGTCCGGCGCTTTGGATCAGGTGGATGCTGACGGTCTCACTGATCATGCTGGGGTCAGTTTGGCGGAGGCGCGCAAGACGATGACGGGCATGGTNACCGGCCCNGTCGATNCCGCGCAGTTCACNGGCTATATNGAGCTACACATCGAACAGGGNCCGACGCTGGATGACAGTGGCGAGCAGATCGGTGTCGTCACNGANATCGTCGGCATCCGCGATATGAAGGTGACCTTTGAAGGCCAGCAAAACCACGCGGGCACCACGCCGATGGCNGTGCGNAAGGATGCCTTTCAAGCNGTATCTGCCTTCAACAGCCTGCTCAATGACCGGCTGCGCAATGTGGTGACNCCNAGCACCGTCTGGACGATNGGCCATGTCAGCCTGCATCCCAATGCCTCGTCCATCGTGCCGGGCAAGGCGGTGTTNTCCATGCAGTGGCGGGACGGCGACAGCGANCGTCTGNNNCGGATGGANNNGATCATCCGCGAGACNGCCGAAGAGGTNGCCCAGACNCGCGGGATGGANNTGTCNTTTGGTCCGATGTTGGGGTTGGAGCCGGTGGCGATGGATNCCCGGCTGCGCGACGCGCTGGCCGAGGCGGCGGAAACGGTAGCGCCGGGCAAGTGGCGCAAGATGCCCTCGGGNGCNTTGCACGACGCGACCAATGTGGCCCGGCTGATGCCNGTGGCGATGTTGTTCGCNCCGTCGATCAACGGGATCAGCCATGCNTTCGAAGAGGACACAGCCGAAGACGATCTGGTCGCGGCGGTTGAGGTGNTGGGNCGGGCNGTCGCGGCGCTTTGAGCGCCNTCAGTCCCAGTTCACATCGCCAAGGAAGATATAGCCCGCGCCNTAGATCGTCTTGATCAACTGCGGGTTNTTNGGGTCTTCGCCAAGNTTCGTGCGCANCCGCGAGATGCGCACGTCCATCGCNCGGTCAAAGCTNTCNGAGGCNACNCCNCCNAGGCTTTCTTGCATCTGCGCGCGGCTGATCAGGCGTTTCGGTGCGTCTAGGAACAGNCGCAGCACCTCGCCTTCGGCGTGGGAAAATGTCACCTCGGTGCCTGTCGCATCCTGCAAGACATAGCGGTCGAAATGCGCNGTCCAGCCGTTGAANCGCGCGGTGGTGCCAGCCTGCGGGGTGGGCTTGGCGCTGCGCAGGCGCGCGCGGATGCGGGCGACCACTTCCGCCGGGTCGAAGGGTTTGATGATGTAATCATCGGCCCCCANNTCCAGCCCGGTCACCCGGTCTTGCACCTGCGCGCGGCCCGAGATGATGATGACGATGGCGCCTTGCTCCAGCGCCANCCGNTGNACCAGCGTCAGCCCGTCGGTGTCGGGCAGGCTGAGATCGACNAGGCANACATCGGGCGTATGGNTGGCNAANGCGGCNTCAAAAGCNCGCGCGCGGCCAAAGCTGAGCGTGTCNAAGCCCGCTTCCTNCAAGCGTNTCNGACAGCATGNTGACGGATNTCNGGNTCGTCATCCAGAATGGTGACCAGNGGGCGCGGGGCGGTATCACGGCTCATGGGGCGGTGGCTTTCAATGGGGCNATCAACGCTTGCAGATCGTCTTNNTCAAAGGGTTTGCGCAGCACCGGCGCGAGGGTNTGCGCCTCGNCAAACAGCGGGTGATCGGCGGGCAGAGAGGTCATCAGCAACAGNGGCAGGCTGCTGCCGACNCGGCGGGCAAGGTCGATGCCGGTGCNTTCGCCGGTGAGTTGGATGTCNGAGAGGACAAGNGTGATGTCGGGCAGATCNGCGATCAGGGCNGTGGCCTCATCNGCGCTGGTGGCCTCNATCACCGAATGGCCTTGATCCATCAGCATGTCNCGNACCACGGCGCGAATGTCGGTGGTGTCTTCGACCAGCAGCACCAGACCCGTCGTGGCNGGCACNGCGGCNCGGTAGGGCAGGCGCAGGCTGATCTGCGCGCCGCCCTCGGGGGCATTGCTCAGCCGCAGATCGCCGCCTGCGGATTTGGTCATGTCGTAGACCATCGACAGGCCCAGCCCCGACCCNTCGCTGCNCTTGGTGGTGAAAAACGGCNCGACCCCNCGCTCCAGCGCAGAGGGCGAAAAGCCCGGCCCGGTGTCGTGGATCACCCATTCGATCCAAGTGTCATGCACCAGCCGTTGNGTCAGCGTGATNGTGCCNCGCGCGCCGCANGCNTCGCGGGCATTNAGGATGAGGTTCAANAGCGCNTCCTGCACCCGNCCTTTNTCGAGCAGNNCNGACNCCTTCNGGCNCGTCATTGCGCACCANCAGCGCGCATTTCGGCGGCAGAGTGGGGGCGGCGAGGGTCGAAAGCTCGTTCAGTAGGTCGGCGAGATCGGTGGCCGCAGGTCGCAGGGCGCGGGGTTCTGTCACATCGGCGATGGAACTCAGCAGCGTGCCACCCCGCCGCGCGGCGGCCAAGGTCCCTTCGACCAATTCGCCCGCTTGCGGCGGCATGTTGGGCAGGCGGGCGAGTTTCGATTGCATGCCTAGGATGATCGTCAAAAGGTTCGAAAAGTCATGCGCCAGCCCAGAGATCATCCGAGAGGCCAACTCGCGCTTCAGCGTCTGTTGCAGGGCCACGCGGGTCTGGGTTTCTTCGGTGATGTCCATCGACAGAATATAAAC
>NZSX01000066.1 GCA_002703405.1 Sulfitobacter sp.
ACCTCCTTATCTTTGTTGCCCATTTGTTCTCATTTTTACCCGCCTGTGTAAAGAACTTTTTGAGAACATACGCGAACATAAAGAGAGTTTAGGCGCTAACCCACTGTTATCAAACGGATCGCCTCGTCCTGCCGCATGAGCCATAGCAGCAGCCTTACCGCCCTGCCGCGCGGCCCTTCGAGGGTGGGATCATCAACCAAAAGCTTTCGGGCATCCGATTGCGCCACCGCCATCAAACCCGCCTGACGCTCCAGATCGGCCACGCGAAAGCGCGGCACGCCCGATTGCGCGGTGCCGATAAGATCGCCCGTGCCGCGCATTTTCAGATCAGTTTCGGCAATGACGAAACCGTCTTCGGATTCGCGCAGCACCTCAAGCCGTTGCCGGCCCGTATCACTGAGGGGGGCTTGATACATCAAAAGACAGGTCGACGCCCCGGTGCCCCGCCCAACACGGCCGCGCAGCTGGTGCAACTGCGCAAGGCCGAAAATCTCGGCCCGTTCCACCACCATGATCGTCGCATTGGGCACGTCCACGCCAACTTCGATCACCGTGGTGGCCACCAGCACTTTGGTCTCTCCCGCTTGGAAGGCACGCATCGCCGCGTCTTTTTCGGCGGGCGGCATCTGCCCATGGACCAAGCCAACGACCCCTTCGCCCAACGCCGCGCGGAGCCGTTTGAACCGGTCTTCCGCTGCCGTCAGGTCGCTGACCTCGCTTTCTTCCACCAGCGGGCATACCCAGTAGCATTGCCGCCCTTCGCTGATGGCGTGACGCATCCGGTCGATGACCTCATCCATCCGTGAGGTCGAGACCAGCGCCGTGCGAATGGGCTGCCGCCCGGGGGGCTTTTCGTCAAGGATGGAGACATCCATATCACCGTATTGCGCCAGCGCCAGACTGCGCGGGATCGGTGTGGCGGTCATCACGAGCACATCGGCCAGCCGCCCTTTGCGGCCCAATTCCAACCGCTGCCGCACGCCAAAACGGTGCTGTTCGTCGACCACCGCAAGGCGCAGATCGGCAAAGCTCACATCCGCCTGAAACACCGCATGGGTGCCGACGAGGATCTGGATGTCGCCGCGTTCCAGCGCCGCGAGCTTAGCCCGCCGCTCTGCCCCTTTGTCGCGCCCGGTGAGAAGTTCCAGCACCACGCCCGCCTGTTCCGCCAGCGGTTGCAGCCCCATAAGGTGCTGACGTGCAAGGATTTCCGTCGGCGCCATCAGCACCGCTTGCCCGCCCGCCTCAACGGCGCGCAAAAGCGCCATGAAGGCGACCAGCGTCTTGCCCGCCCCCACATCGCCCTGCAACAGCCTGTTCATGCGGGTCTCGCGGCCCATGTCGGCGGTGATCTCTTCGACGGCGCGCTGCTGTGCGCCGGTGGGCCGATAGGGCAAGGAAGACAACACCCGCTCTTGCAAACGCCCGTCGCCCCGGTTCGCCCGCCCCATCTTGCGCCGCTCATTCTGCCGCGCCAAGGCGAGGGTCACTTGATGGGCAAAAAGCTCATCATAGGCCAACCGCTCCCGCGCCGGGGCCGTGGCGGTGAGGTCTTGGGCGTTCTGCGGGTCATGCGCGGCCTCTGCGGCGGCGGCGAAATCGGGCCAAGGGGCCTGCGCTACCTGCCCGGGATCGGCCCATTCCGCCACCACCGGCAGCCGTTTCAACGCGCCTCGGGTGGCCTTGTACATTACCTTTTGCGTCAGCCCAGAGGTGAGCGGATAGACCGGCTCAAAGTCAGGAATATCGCCCGCTTGATCTTCCGGCACGGCGAAATCCGGGTGGACCATCTGCGCCATCCCGTCAAAAAACTCCACCCGACCCGAAACGATGCGGCGGCTGCCCTCGGGCAATTGCCGCTGCCAGTAGTCGCCGCGCGCGTGGAAATAGACCAGTTGGAAACTGGTCTGCGCGTCCTCGACCGTGATGCGGTAAGCACCGCCTTTGCTGCGTGCCGGACGGTGCGCGCCGATGGTGACGGCCAGGGTGAGTGTCGCAGGCAGATGCGCGTCCTTCACACTGTCCCGCAGACGGCGGTCGATCCCGGAATGTGGCAGGGTAAAGATCAGATCGCGCGGCGCTTGGATGCCCAACTGGCCCAGCAACTGCGCTGTCTTTGGCCCCACCCCGTCGAGCGTTTCGAGCCCCGCAAAAAGCGGGAAAAGCTGTTCCGGCCTACCGCTCATTTGCCTTCGATCAAAGCGAGCCAGCCATCTTCATCCATCGTCTCGACCCCCAAATCGGCGGCCTTCTTGGCCTTGGACCCCGCCCCCGGCCCGGCGACCAGAATATCGGTTTTGCCGCTGACCGAGCCTGAGACCTTGGCCCCCAAACGCTCCGCCCGGGCCTTGGCCTCAGCCCGGCTCATCTTCTCCAAAGTGCCGGTAAAGACGACGGTCTTGCCTGCGACAGGGCTGCCTTCGGTGTCGGGGCGTTCCGCCGGAATCACGGTCAGATGCGCCACCAACCGGTCGATTGAGGCGCGCTCTGCCTCTTGCGCAAAGGCCGAGACCAGCGAGCCCGCCATGACGCTGCCGACACCATCGACGCCAATCAGATCATCCCAAGCGGGGCCGTCGAGCCCGCGCGCCTCGGCCATGGCAGCCTCAAAACTGTCCCAATCGCCGTAGTGCAGCGCGATCAGGCTCGACGCCGCCTCGCCAACATGGCGAATACCAAGGGCAAAAATCAGACGCGCCATCGGTATTTCACGGCGATCTTCGATGGCCTGAAACAGGTTATCCGCCGATTTCGGCCCCCAGCCTTCGCGGTTTTTCAACTGCTGCACGCCGGTGCCGTAACGCTCTTTCAAGGTGAAAATATCCGCAGGCTCCGCGATCCAGCCGTCATGGTAAAACTGTTCGACCTGTTTGGCCCCCAGACCGTCGATATCAAATGCCTTGCGGCTGACGAAATGGATAAGCTTTTCAACGGCCTGCGCCGGGCAGATCAACCCACCGGTGCAGCGCCGCACCGCATCGCCCGGCTCCCGGATCGCATCCGACCCGCATTCGGGGCAGGTGGTGGGATAGACAAAGGCCTCGGCATCAGAGGGACGTTTCGACAGGTCCACGTCGGCCACTTTGGGGATCACATCGCCCGCGCGGTATATCTGCACCCAATCGCCCACGCGCACGTCCTTGCCGCCGCGGATTTCGGCGCCCTTGCTGTCGAGCCCTTTGATGTAATCTTCGTTGTGCAGCGTCGCGTTGGAGACGACGACCCCGCCCACCGTGACCGGCTGCAACCGCGCCACGGGCGACAAAGCACCGGTGCGTCCAACTTGAATGTCGATCCCCTCAAGCCGGGTCCACGCCAATTCGGCGGCGAATTTATGGGCCACGGCCCATCGCGGGGTGGTGGAGCGAAAGCCAAGCCGTTCCTGAAGCGCGAGATCGTCGACCTTGTAGACGACGCCATCAATGTCATAGCCCAGCGTGGCGCGCTGCGCTTCGATCTTTTCGTAATGGGCGACCATATCGCCTGGCCCGTCACAAAGCGCGGTCAGAGGGTTGGTCGAAAATCCCAGTTCCGTCAATCGGTCAATCGCGCCCTTTTGCGTCTCAGCCAAGGGTTCCGAGAGCGCACCCCAAGCATAGGCGAAAAACTGCAATGGCCGGACGCGGGTAATCTCTGCGTCGAGCTGCCGCAGGGAGCCGGCGGCGGCATTGCGCGGGTTGGCAAAGGTTTTGCCGCCCCTTTCTGCCTGCCGCGCGTTCAGTGCCGCGAAATCGGCGTGGCTCATATAGACTTCGCCGCGCACCTCCAGCAGGTCCGGCGCGTTCTTTAACTCTTGCGGGATGTTTTCAATGGTACGGGCGTTGGCTGTAACATTTTCGCCCACCGCCCCATCGCCCCGCGTGGCGGCCTGCACCAGCACACCCTTTTCGTAGCGCAGGGACAGCGACAGCCCGTCGATCTTGGGCTCGGCCGTATAGGCCAGTGGCGCATCCGACCCCAGCCCAAGGTACTTGCGAATCCGGGCGTCGAACTCAGTGACTTCCTCGGCGTCAAAGGCATTGGCGAGCGAGAGCATCGGCACCGCATGCCGCACTTTGCCGAACCCTTCGGCGACCGGCGCGCCGACTTGCTCTGACGGGCTGTCAGCGCGCTTGAGGTCGGGGAAGCGCACTTCGATCGCGGCATTGCGCCGTTTGAGCGCGTCATAGTCCGCGTCGGAAATTTCTGGTGCATCTTCCGTATGATAGGCGGTGTTCGCCTCGTTCAGCACCTCGGCCAGCCGGGCCAGCTCCGTCTCTGCCTGCGCTTTGGTCAGCGCTTCAACCTCGATCTGGGATGTCACGATCTGCCCCCGATATTGTCACCTGTGGCTTAGATAGGTGGCGATCAGGGGCAGGTCTAGCGATTTCAGGCTCGGTTGATGGCAGATCAGGCGCTGGCGGCCAGATCCATCTGCGCCGGTTCGGGGTCGCGCAGCACATAGCCCCGGCCCCAGACAGTTTCGATATAGCTCTCTCCGCCTGTGGCTTGGCTGAGCTTTTTGCGCAGCTTGCAGATAAAAACATCGATGATCTTCAGTTCAGGCTCATCCATGCCGCCATAGAGGTGGTTGAGAAACATCTCTTTGGTCAGGGTCGTGCCCTTGCGCAGGCTCAGCAGTTCCAGCATCTGATATTCCTTACCGGTCAAATGCACGGGGCTGTCGTTGACGCTGACGGTCTTGGCATCAAGGTTCACGGCGACTTGCCCCGTCTCAATCACCGATTGGGAATGACCCTTGGAACGGCGGATGATGGCGTGGATCCGGGCCACCAATTCTTCGCGGTGAAATGGTTTGGTCAAATAATCGTCGGCACCAAATCCAAATCCCCTGAGTTTGTTTTCCGTATCGTCGGACCCCGACAGGATCAGGATCGGCGTTTCAATCCGCGCCAGCCGCAATTGGCGCAGCACATCATGGCCGTTCATATCCGGCAGATCGAGGTCGAGCAGGATCAAATCATAGTCATAGAGCTTGGCCAGATCGATTCCCTCTTCGCCTAGGTCAGTGGCATAGACGTTAAGATTCGCATGGGTCAGCATGAGTTCAATACTGCGAGAGGTCGTCGGGTCATCTTCAACTAACAATACACGCATTCGGTTTCTCCGGCTCATCTAGGACGATTGGCTAATCTTGAGCAAAAAAGGTTAACTACCCGTTACCGATACTAGATAGGCTAGCTTAACAACTTAAAGTTGTCTATACTTTTTCAAGGCAGGGGCCTTCAGCGCGGCCTCTCCATGCTCTGTAACCGCATGCAACCATTCCATAAATTCGTCATCGCTAATGCCATAACGCTCCAGCGCTTCGGATTGGGTGATCAGCCCATAGACCACCCCCCGCACCACCGCTGCCTTGCGCGAGGCGACCCACCTTCGCGTATCTGCGCCGGGCAAATCGGCGCGTGACATCACGCTCCCGTCAGCGAGGGTAACAGACCGTGGCCCATCGACTTTTTTCAGGTACATCGCATCATCCGCCATTGTTCTGGCGGCCAATAACCCCCATCTGCCTTAACGCGGCGTGAAGCCTGCCCTTGTGACTAGATAGGATTTTCCTATATTCGCGCACAAACTCCGGAGAGACCCATGGCCCTTGATCAGACCCCGCCGCTCAATTCGCTTGGCTTTGCCAAGGCACCTGCCGACACGCGGGTCGTCGTGGCGATGTCGGGTGGTGTGGACAGTTCCGTCGTGGCGGCCATGCTCAAGGACGAAGGCTATGACGTCGTGGGCGTGACCCTGCAGCTTTACGACCACGGCGCGGCGCTGGCTAAGAAAGGTGCCTGCTGCGCGGGCGTCGACATTCAGGATGCCCGCCGTGTGGCCGAGGAAATGGGCTTCCCGCATTACGTGCTGGACTATGAGAACGTCTTTAAGGACGCCGTGATTGATGAATTCGCCGACAGCTACCTCGGCGGTGCCACGCCCGTGCCCTGCATCCGCTGCAACGAGCGGGTGAAGTTCAAAGACCTGCTGGAAACCGCCAAGGATCTTGAGGCCGACTGTATGGCCACCGGTCACTATATCCAGCGCAAAATGGGCGAGAACGGGCCGGAGCTACACGCCGCTGCGGACGGCAACCGCGACCAGAGCTATTTCCTATTCTCCACCACCGAAGAGCAACTCGACTACCTGCGCTTCCCGCTGGGCCATCTGCCCAGTAAGGACGACACCCGCAAGCTAGCCGCGAAATACGGGCTGGAAGTCGCGGATAAGCCCGACAGTCAGGACATCTGTTTCGTCCCCAATGGCGACTATGTCGCGGTGATCCGCAAACTACGCCCCGAGGCCGCCGATCCCGGCAATATCGTCGATACCGAAGGCAATGTGCTGGCGAAACATGAGGGTGTTATCCACTACACCATCGGTCAGCGCCGGGGCTTGGGCATCGGCGGCCTGGCCGACCCGCTCTATGTGGTGAGGTTGGATGCCGAGCGCAAAGAGGTCGTAGTTGGCCCTAAATCCATGCTCGCCACCCGCAAGATCCCGGTGCGAGAGATCAACTGGCTGGGCGATGAGCCCCTGACCTCCCGGTCAGAGTGGAACATCGCCGTGCGCGTGCGCTCCACCCGTCCGCCGCGCGATGCGATCCTGCGTCCAATCAGCGCGACGGAGGCCGAGGTTGAACTGCTGACCGCCGAGGAAGGCGTGTCGCCGGGTCAGGCCTGTGTGTTCTATGATCCTGAAAGCACACGCATCTTCGGCGGCGGCTGGATTCACCGGGGCTGATCCCGTCTACATCCGGGCCAGCACCGCGCGCGCGGCCCGCAGGCCCGGGGCCTCGCCGCCCTGCCCCAAACGTTGCATCGTCAGCGCCATCGCGTCCTTCTGGGCGCCGGGCGCGCGCAGCACCTGCAAGACGCCTTCGGCGATGGGTCCGGGGCGGCAGTTGGCGCCGATGAATTCCGGCACCACGCGGGTTTCAGAGACTAGGTTGACCAGCGTCACCGTATCCACCCGCAGCATCCGCCCGATGATCTGGCGGCTGATCCAGTTCATGTCATAGGCGATGACCATTGGCGTGTTCACCGCAGCCAGCTCGAGCGACACGGTGCCCGAGGCCGCCAGCGCCACATCCGCCGCGCGGAAGGCGGCGCGTTTGGTGGCGGTGAACTCTTCGGACGCCATATCACGCGGGTCCAGCACCAGCGGGTTGCCTGCCCAATTGCGCGTCACCTGTTTGACCAATGCCGCCACGGGGGCCGCCGCTGGCACCACGACGCGCAAGGCCGGCTCCGCCTCGACCAGCCGCGCGACGACCTGCTGGAACACTGGCGCCAGCCGCGTGACCTCGCCCCGGCGCGAACCGGGCAAGGCCAGCAACAGCGGTGCATCGGCAAGACGGTGCTCGGCGCGGAAGGCCGCAGCGGCGGCGTCATCGGCTATTGGCTCGGCCACCACCGGGTGCCCGACGAAATCGCAGGCCATGCCCGCCGCTTCCATATAGGGCGGCTCGAAGGGGAACAGCGCCAGCACATGATCAACCGAACGCGCCATCTTTTCGGCCCGGCCGGGGCGCCATGCCCAGACGGTCGGGGCCACGTAATGCACTGTTCGGATGTTAGATTTCTCTTTCACCTTACGCGCCACGCGCAGCGAAAAATCCGGGCTGTCGATGGTGATGAGCACATCTGGCTTGGTCTCAACCACCGCCTGTGCCGTCTCATTGATCCGGGCCATCAGCGCGCGGTATTTTGGCAGGATCTCCGCCAGCCCCATGACGCTCAACTCGTCCATATCGAACCGGCTCTCCAACCCCTGAGCCATCATCATCGGCCCGCCGATGCCGTCGAAGGTCACCTCGGGGCAAAGCTCTTTCAGCCCCGCCATCAGCGCACCGCCCAACCGGTCACCGGAAGGCTCGCCTGCCAGAATGAACACCTTCACGCCGCGCCCTCCTCTCGGACCCAGAGCACCAGACCAAGCTCATCAGCAAGCGCCACGCAGGCGTCACGCTCCAGCAGCATCACACCGCCCGCCTTAATCATCNCGCCAGCCAGCCCCGCCGCATGGGCGGCGCGCAGCGTATCAGGGCCGATGGTCGGCAGGTCGATCTCGCGAATTTGGCCAGTTTTCGGGCCTTTGCAGAGCACTGCGCGTGCGCCCTGTATAGCCTCCGGCAGGGTTGCAAGCAGGTGATCCGTACCCCCGATGGTCTCGACCCCATAAACCTGTTCACGCCCGATCACGCAGGCCTGTCCGATGTCCAAGCTTGCCAAACCGTCCAGTACTGCCATGCCACGCGCGGCATCCCGGCGCATCTTTTCATCTGGCAACTCCCGCGACAGTACACCGCTGTCGGCCAGCAGGTCGGGCACCAATTCGTCGGCACCGACCACCCGCAGGCCNTGATCCTCGAAAATCGTCTTGATCACCTCAAGCGCCCCATTATCACCCGCTGCCAGNGCCTGTTTGAACTGCGGCACCAAGGGCGCTGTGCGNATNTCGAGCTTTGCNGGNTCNAGCGTNGGNCGGTCGATNGCNCCGCANAGACANACNTCNCGNATNCCCACGCCCAAAAGATGCGCCAGAAGGCTGCCCAAGGTCTCCAANCGAAAGGTCAGATCGGGCTTCAACCCATCNGGCGCGCAGCCNTCATAGNCGCAGACCAANGGCGGCTCGGCCTGCGCTNCCGCCACCCGTGCGGGCAAGCCGCCGCGCCCGGCGATCAGCGCAAGGCTCATTTCGGCGTCAAGAAATGGCGGCCCGTGTCGGCCATGACGAAATCAACGATCTGGCGGACGTAATCGCTTTGGGTNTCGTCNCCCAAACGCCGCGCCCGGTCCGAGAATGTCCCCTCGCCCTGCGCCAACATCTGGAACGCGGCCCTGAGCGCCGTGATGTCGCTACGTGCCACACCGGCGCGTTTCAGCCCCACAAGGTTCAACCCGTCCAGATCACCCCGCGGCGCTTGCACAAGCCCGTAGGGGATCACGTCATTGGTCACCATGGTCACTGCGCCAATGATCGCGCCTTGGCCGATGCGGACCCACTGATGGATGCCCGAAAGCCCGCCAATGATCACGTCATCTTCGAGCACGCAATGCCCCGCCACGGCGGCGTTGTTCACCACGATCACCCGGTTGCCCACGATGGCGTCATGGGCAATGTGACAGCCCGCCATGAACAGCCCGTCGTCGCCCACGCGCGTCACCCCGCCACCGCCTTCGGTGCCGCAGTTCATCGTGACATGTTCGCGGATGCGGTTGCGTTCGCCTATGACCAGACGGCTGGCTTCGCCTTTGAACTTCAAATCCTGTGGAATTTCACCGATCACGGCGAAGGGGAAAATCACCGTGCCTGCGCCAACCTCGGTCTGGCCGGTGACGACGACATGGGATTTTAACTCCACATCCGCCTTCAGCACGACCTCAGGCCCGACGACGCAAAAGGGGCCGACGCGCGCNGAAGGGTCGATCTGCGCGCCCTCTTCGATCACGGCACTGGGGTGGATATTGCTCATGCTGCGTCCTGTGGCAGGTCTAACATCGCCATGAACTCGGCCTCGGCGGCCATTTCACCATCAACGGTGGCCACACCGCCGAATTTCCAGATCTTCGCACCCGGCTTGCCGCGCAGGGTTTTCAGGTCCATCCGCAGCACATCGCCGGGGCCGACCTTGCGGCGGAACTTACATTTGTCGATCGACATGAAATAGATCAGCATGTCGCGGTCCTGCATGCCAAGGGCGGTGCCCACCATCACGCCTGCTGTCTGCGCCATCGCTTCGACAATGGTGACGCCCGGCATGATCGGCGTGCCGGGGAAATGGCCCTGAAAATGCGGCTCGTTCATGGTGACGTTTTTGTAGCCGACAGCACTCTCGGTGCCCTTGATCTCTTCGACCTTGTCGACCAGCAAAAAGGGATAGCGGTGCGGCAGGATGCGCTGGATCAACTGGATATCGGCGCGCAGCAGCTCTTCGGTCATGGACTGTCCTTTGTCTCAGAAGGTTGCTGAATGGCTACCAATTCAGGCGGCTGGGGGCAAGCATCCCCGCGGAACGCGCGGATCAGTCGGCGTCGGTCAGCCCGGTTCCGATCGCCTCATCCAGCAGGGCAATCGCCTCATCCGTGACCTCAATCACCGAGGAAGAAACAAAGACCCGCCGCCGCTCAAGAATGACCGCCGCNTCGGAATTGCGCATCAACTGCTCAAGCACCGGGGCCGCGGCAGACAGGAACCGCTCCCGCTCAAGATCCAACGCCTCGCTCAGCGCCCGGTTTTTCGCCGCCTGCTCTGCCCGGGTCCGCTGGACCTTCTCGTCAAAGGCATCGGCCAGCAACCGGAACTGAGCGGGCTTCATCTGCGACCGTTTTTCNGTGAGGTCGCGTTCTTCCGCCTCTAGTGCCGCTTCAATCTCGCGGTTTTCGGTGGCCAGCTGCTCACTCTCGACTTCGATCTCGCGGGTGACGCGCTGGCCAAAGGCACTGTCGTGGAACAGGCGCTCAGAATCGATGGTCAGCACGGGGCTGATCACACCGCCCCGCGCGGGGGCTGGCGTGTTTGTTTGCGGCTCTGCCACGGGGGCCTGCTGCGCGAGGCCGGGGGTGACCCCGGCCAGCATCATCACCAAGGGGATGAAAGCGCGGCGCATGGGCTTAGAACGTGGTCCGCAGCGTGACCTCAAAGCTTTGCTCTTTGTCAAAGCTCTCTTTCTTCAGTGCNTCGGAGACGTTGAACTGAAGCGGGCCAAGCGGCGTGTCCCAGAAGACCGAGAAGCCGATCACATGGCGGAAAGAGCCGCCTTCGCCGACGATGGTGCCGCCCGTGGTGTCGACATCGCTCAGATCCCACAGGTTGCCCACGTCATAGAAGACACCACCNGAGATGCCATATTCCTCGGGCAGACCCAACGGGAACTCCGCCTCGAAACGGGCCACGGCAAAGAGGTTGCCGCCAAGTGCGTCGTCCACACCGTTGCTCTGATCGCGCGGACCGATGCCGCCCGGCTCAAAGCCGCGCATGATCGACGGGCCGAGGATGAAGCGGTCAACCGCACGGTTGGTGCCGCTGTTCCACGCCAGCGCACCGCCTTCAAGCGTGGCGCGAAGGGTCACTTCCTCGTTAAAGATGCGCTTTTCGCCCGCGATNTTGGCNGTNGTCTTGATANANTCGTTNTCCCCNCCNAGCCCGGCAAAGTCCTGNCCGAACTCGAACAGAANGCCCTGNGTCGGGTCCAGCCCGNTGCGNCGGGTGTCATAGGTNTAGGTGTANCCGANNGAGGANGANAANANCGCGCCCTCNGCGATTTCANTCGCGATGGTGGCGCTGTTNTCNTCNTCATCNCGCTCCAGCATCTCGATCCCTTCGAGGGTATAGCGCGTCGACAGACGGCCATTCTCGCTGACCGGGAANGTCAGGCTGGGCTGGAACACCAGACGTTCGGTGTCATAGCTGGTGTAAGACGAATTGGTTTCCGCATAATCAAGCTTGAGACCAAGCGCCACGTCACGCCCCAAAAAGCGCGGCTCGACAAAGGTCACGCCATAGCGCGTGGCATCTTCGGCGGTGGAGATCGACAGGTTCAGCCGNTGGCCGCGCCCGAGGAAGTTTTCCTCNTGNAAGCTGACTGCCACTCCGAAACCGTCGTTATTCGAAAAAGAGCCGCCAAAGTTCAGCGAGCCGGTGGGCTTTTCTTCCACATCCACGTCAATCACGACCTGCTCGGGGCTGGAGCCTTGGCGGGCGTTGACCTCTGCCGTCTCAAAATACTGCAGCGCGCGGATACGTTCTGCCGCTTGGCGAATTTCGCGCGGGTTGAACGGGTCACCCTCCACGCTGTCGAACTCGCGGCGGATCACCCGGTCAAGCGTNGTGGTGTTGCCTTCAATGTCGATCCGNTCAACAAAAATACGCTCGCCACGGGACAACTTGTAGGTCACGTTNAGCGACAGNTCACGGTCGTTGCGGTCGATCACCGGCTCGACGCGCAGGAAATCGACACCATCGCGGATGGCTTGGCGCTCGATCCGGGCGATGTCATTCTCGATCAGAGTGGGCGAGTAGATCACGCCGGGGCGGATTTTGAGCAGGTCGCGGTACACGGCGGCGTTCAGACCGGGCACTTCGGATTCGACCGACACGTTGCCGAAACGGAACTGCTGCCCCTCGGTGATGTTATAGGCCACGAAGACGCCATCGCGTTCTTCGGTCAGCTCGGCGTTGACCGCCTCGGTACGCATGTCGACATAGCCGCGCGAGAGGTAGAAATCCCGCAGCATCTGCTTATCGGCCTCGACCCGGCCTTCGACATAGGTGTCACGTTTGACAAAACGGCGGAACAGACCCGCCTGTTTGGTGTCCAGCACGCGGCGCAGACGCCGGTCGGAATAGACCCGGTTGCCGACAAAGCTCAGACGCTCGATCTCGACGTTGTCGCCTTCGAAAATTTCGAACACCAGATCGACGCGATTTTGATCGCGGCGGATGATGCGGGGCTGCACTCGGGCCGACAGACGGCCTTCGTTACTATAGGCCTCGGCGATGGCGGCGGCGTCTTGCTCGGCTTGGCTGGGGTTGAACACCCGACGCTCGGTCGAGCCGATGAGTTCGGCCAGCATCTCATCCTTGATGCGGCGGTTGCCCTCAAAGCTGACGCGGTTCAGCGTCGGCAGTTCGACCACCGTGATGACCAGCGTGTTGCCCTGCGGCTCAAGAGAGACGGATTCGAACAGGCCCGAGTTTTGCAGGTTCTGATAGGCGTCGTTCAACTGACCGCCCGACACCGCCTGCCCGCGCCCGATACCGGCCCGGCGCAGAATCGCGCTGTCGCCGATCCGCTCGTTGCCGTCGATGACGACCGTGTTGAACTGATATTGCTGCGCCTGCGCTTGGCTGCCCGGCACGAGCCAGGCCACGGACAACATGACACAAAGCGATGCCCCCCGAAGGGTCTTGCCAACATTGCTGCGCTGTGCCCACTCGACGGGCATTCTGCCCTCGTTCCTCAGTCCCATTACACCGACCCGTTTTTTTACGACATTGTTGTCAACCTGACTACGCAGGTTAACGGGGTTTGTCAAAAGCAACGGCCGAGAAAATATACCATATCATGCGGCAAGTTGGGCCAGAATGACATCATGAGCCAAGATCGTGCAGCAGCACCCGATAAGGCACTCTATCACGCACTCGCAAGCATTCAGAGAGAGGCGACAAAGGCCCCGGCAGAGAGCGCCGCTGCAATGGCCGCGGCAAAGAACGCACGGTCCCAGTTAAGGTCCAAAAGCAGGCTGAGGCCGCGGTATGATCCTTGTAAAACGTGCATCATGGGTTCCTTCTTGATGAAAGATGACCATAGCCAAGGATTGCGGCACGATTTTGTTCAATTATGACCATTTCAAGGCATTACGCCCTGCCCGTAAGGGCAAGGCGCAGGTTGTCTTTCACTCTCAGGGGCGCCGCCCGGCCCTATGGGCAGAACAAGTCGTTCCCAAGCGCAAAGAGCATCAAGGTCAGCACCAAGGCGATGCCCATGGTCATCAAAATCCGCAGCGCGCCATCGCTGGGCGGTTTGCCGGTCACGGCCTCATAGGCGTAAAACACCAGATGCCCGCCGTCCAAGGCCGGGATTGGGAAGAGGTTCAGCAGACCGACCGCCGTGCTCAGCACCGCGATGAAATAGATGAAGGACTGCGCCCCTTGGCTCGCCATCGCGCCCGAGGTCTGGGCGATGCCCACCGGGCCGCTCAGGTTGCAGGTGCTGATATTGCCGACGATCATCTCGCGCAGGCCCGAGATTGACCCGGTGATGATGCGCCAAGTGTTATCTAGGCCCGAGCTAAGCGCCTCCCCCACGCCGGGCGTATCTGTTGCGGGCACAAAGGCCATGCCGCCGACGATGCCGATGCGCAGATTTTGCTTGAAACTGCCATCGGGCTGCGGCTCATCCGTGGCTTTGGGAACGAGGGTGAAAGGCAGGCTCTCGCCATCGCGCCAGACGGTCAGCTCCTGCGGCGCCCCTTCGGAAGCTTCGACCACCTCTTTCAACTCACCAAAGGCCACGATCTCTTGGCCGTTGACGGCGGTGATCACATCCCCGCTGCGCAAACCGGCCTCTTGCGCTGCCGATTGCGGCGCGACATTGCTGACCAGCGGCGGCATCAGATAGGGGCCGGGCACGGTCAGGTCGGCCCCATCGCGGGTGATGTCATAGCTCAAGACCGCTTCTTGGGGCAGATTCGTCAGGAAATCGCCATAGCCCCCACCGGCAGCGAGCGAGGGCACCGGCGCGCCTTCGACCGCGCGCAGAATGTCGCCCGGCTCCAACTCATAGGCCGCATTAGGAAGCGCCCGCAGCTCGCCCACGGTAAGCGGATCGCGGGCGGTGCCAGCGGTCATCGCCACGGCGAAAAAGATGAGAATCGACAGGGCAAAGTTGAACACCGGCCCCGCCGCCACGGTCAGCGCGCGGGCATAAAGCGGCGCGCCGTGCATCGTGTGGCGCAGCGCTTCGGGGTCTTCGGCCAGCGCCTCCATCGCGGTTTCGTCCTTGCCGGAAGCCGCATTGGAATCGCCCGCGAATTTCACATAGCCGCCAAAGGGCAGCAGCGCGAACTGCCAGCGCGTGCCGCGCTTGTCCATGCGCGAAAACAGCACCGGGCCGAAGCCGAGGCTAAAGACATCCGCTTTGATCCCGGTCCAACGGCCAACGATGTAATGGCCGTATTCGTGGATCGCCACGATCACCGAAAGCGCCACGACAAAGGCCAATATCGTCCAGATCAGCCCGCCGAACTCCGGCAATAATCCCATGATGTCCAACGTGCTACCCTGCCCTTTTTTGAATTGCGGCCTTAGCAGCCTTACGTGCGAGATGGTCGGCTTGGCCCACCAAATCAAGTGTCATATCGTCACTGCCCCGACCCAAAGATGCGTCAGACGCGCGTGCGTCCAGCACCTCTTCGACGATCTCGGCCATTTCTGTAAAGCGCAACTGCCCGGCGATGAAGCCATCCAGCGCCACTTCCTTGGCCGCGTTAAAGACCGCGCCCATCAGCCCNCCTGCCGCCATNACCTCCCGCGCGAGGCGCAGCGCGGGCCAGCGGGCGTCGTCAGGNGCGGTGAAATCGAACCGTCCGATTTTGGTCAGGTCCAGCCGTTCCACCGGCANNGGNGCNCGNTGCGGNTGGTGCANCGCATAGCCGATCGCNTGGCGCATNTCNGGCGGGCCGACATGGGCCATCANCCCACCGTCNCANAACCCCACCANCGCATGGATCATCGACTGCGGATGCACCAGCACTTCGATAGCCTCAGGCGATACGCCGAAAAANTCCCGCGTTTCAATGANTTCCATCGCNTTGTTNAACATCGANGCCGAGTCGATGGTGATNCGCTGNCCCATGTCCCANTTGGGATGGTTNGANGCTTGNTCNAGNGTCGCATTGCGCAAATCTTCAAGCGGCCAATCGCGAAACGCGCCGCCGCTGGCNGTGATGATGACGCGCTCAACGGCGGNCATNTCNTCNCCCACNAGCGCTTGNAANACGGCGGAATGTTCGCTGTCGACCGGCAGGATCGTCGCGCCATGGCGCTTGGCCTCGCCCATGATCAGCGCTCCGGCGCAAACGAGCGATTCCTTATTGGCCAGTGCCAGCGTCCCGCCTTGGCGCAGGGCGGCCAGACCGGGCGCGAGCCCTGCCGCGCCGATGATCGCCGACATGGTCCAATCCGCGGGCCGGGATGCCGCCTCGGTAATCGCCTCGGACCCCGCCGCTGCCTCGATCCCACTGCCGCTGAGCGCGTCGCGCAGATCGTCCAACAGGTCTTCGCGGGCAGTGACCGCAACCTCGGCCTTCAGCGCTTTCGCGTCCTCGGCCAGCTGGGCGATATTGCCCGCGCCGGTCAGCGCTACGACGTCATAGGCGTGAGCTTCCCGGCGGATCAGATCAATCGTGTTTTGACCGATGGACCCGGTCGCCCCCAGTATCGAAATTTTGCGTGGCATGGCGGGTTAATTCACGCCCGGAGGGAAGCCGATCAGCGGCCCGACGATCAACAAGAACACCGCAGCACCCAGCATCCCGTCGAAGCGATCCAACAGGCCACCATGACCGGGGATCAGCGCCGAGCTGTCTTTAACGCCCATCTTACGTTTCATGCCAGATTCCGCCATATCGCCCATTTGCGAAGCCATCGACAGCGCGACCGAGATGCCAACGAGCTGGAACCCAAAGCCTGTGTTGAAGGAAAAGATCAGCCCAACAACAGCCGCCCCGACCCAGCCCGACGCGGTGCCGGACCATGTTTTCTTGGGGCTGACCTTGGGCCAGAACTTTGGCCCGCCAATGGCGCGACCAGCGAAATAGCCCACCACATCGGTGACCACGACCACCAGCACCAGCCACATCAACCAGCCAAAGCCCATGTCATCGCGCAACTGGATCAAACCAAAGCCCGCCAGCAGGATCATGGCGGTAAAGCTCATGTAAAGCGTGCGGTTGGCCGCCAGCAGGCCGAAGCCCAAAAGCGCAGGTGCCAACAGCAGCGGCAGGCCAAAGCCTACCGGCAGATAGACCGACGCCAACACCGCCGCGCCCGTCACCAGCCCAAGCTGCCAAGAGGCCGCCTGACCGGGGCCGCGCAGCATGCCGACAAGTTCCCAAACCATCAGACCGCAGACCAGCGCCACCAAAAGGTGAAAGGCAACGCCCCCCAACCAGATGCCCAGAAGACCGATCAGGATCATCGCACTGGCCGACAGCATCCGCGCCCGCAGGTCGGACCATTGTTCAGGTGATTTCATCGCAAGTCTCCTCAGGTCTTGACCGCACCGAACCGCCTGTCACGCCCGCCATAAGCGGCGCAAAGCCGGGCAAATTCCTCACGCGTGAAGTCCGGCCACAGCGTGTCGATAAACTCATATTCCGCATAGGCCGACTGCCACAGCAGAAAGTTCGAAATCCGCGCCTCGCCGCTGGTGCGGATCACCAGATCGGGGTCGGGCAGCACATGGGTATCGAGGTAGCGCGGCAGGGTCTCTTCGTCCACGCTATCGGGGTCAAGTTTGCCGCTGGCGACATCTTGGGCCAAGCGGTGCGTGGCGCGGGCCACCTCATCGCGGCCGCCGTAATTCAGTGCAATCGTCAGATTGATGCGGGTGTTATGCGCGGTATGGGCCTCAAGCTCGCCCATCAGCTTGATCAGCTTGTCATCCAGCCGGTCGCGGTCCCCGATGAAACGGACCCTCGCGCCATATTCGCTCAAGCTGCGCATCTCCTTGGAGATATAGCGCCGAAACAGCGACATCAGCCCGGCCACTTCGACCTGCGTGCGTTTCCAATTCTCGGTCGAGAAGGCAAAGATCGTCAGATACTCCACCCCCACATCGGGGCAGCACTCAACAATCTCGCGCACCCTCTTGGCACCGGCGTGGTGGCCAAAAAGCCGGGGCCGCCCGCGTTGGGTGGCCCAACGGCCATTGCCGTCCATGATAATCGCCACATGGCGTGGCCCGCCGGGTATCGTTTGGGGCTGGGTTTCGGCGGTGCTCATGTCTCGACCTTTTCTTTCAAGTTCTATGTCCCTGCGCGAAAGCGCGGGTCAGACTTGCATGATTTCGGCCTGTTTCGTCTCAAGCTGGTCGTCGATGAGGGTGATGAAGCGGTTGGTCAGGTCCTGCACTTCGCCTTCCCAGATCTTCTGATCATCTTCGGACATGGCGCCGTCGTTCTTGGCTTTCTTGATTTGGTCCATCCCGTCGCGGCGGATGTTGCGGATCGAAACGCGGGCGTGTTCTGCATACTGCCCGGCAACCTTGGTCAACTGGGTGCGGCGCTCTTCGTTCAGCTCAGGGATCGGCAGCATGATAATGGTGCCATTCAGCTGCGGATTGATGCCCAGACCGCTTTCGCGGATGGCTTTTTCAACCTTCCCGACAAGACCTTTGTCCCAAACGTTGATCGTGACCATGCGCGGCTCGGGCACGTTGACGGTGCCCACTTGGTTCACCGGGGTCATCTGGCCATAAGCCTCAACCATCACCGGCTCCAGCATGGAGGCCGAGCCACGCCCTGTGCGCAGCGATGCGAACTCGGTCCGAAGCGACGCAATCGCGCCGTTCATCCGCCGTTCAAGATCATCGGTATCGAGCATAAATTCGTCTGACATGGCGAGGCCTGCTTGTTGTTTCCTTGCGTTACGGCTTTCTAACGGTGGCGCGGCGCTTTCACAACTGCCCATTACTTCGCCACCATGCGCCAACCGCGACCCCAAGAGAGCCGCGGCGGCCTTAAGCGGATCGTCCAGCCGTAGGACGATCACCTGCGGTGCATTTCGCGTTTAGCCGACGCGGGTATAGGTGCCCTGCCCAGCCAGAATGCCTTTGAACCCGCCGGGTTCATCCAATGAAAATACGATGATCGGCAGGTTGTTGTCGCGCGCCAATGCGATGGCAGAGGCATCCATCACGCCAAGCCGCTTTTGCAGCACGTCGTCATAGCTTACCGTGTCATAGCGTTTTGCATCATCGAATTTCGCCGGGTCTTTGTCGTAAACCCCATCGACCTTGGTGCCCTTAAAAATCGCCTCGCAAGACATCTCATTGGCGCGCAGGGTCGCGGCGGTGTCGGTGGTGAAATAGGGGTTGCCGGTGCCGGCGGCAAAGATGCAGACCCGCTTCTTCTCAAGGTGGCGTACGGCGCGGCGGCGGATATAGGGCTCGGCCACTTCGTTCATGGTAATCGCACTGATCACGCGGGTATGGATGCCCAGACCTTCGAGCGCTGATTGCATCGCCAGCGCGTTCATCACGGTGGCGAGCATGCCCATGTAGTCCGCCGTGGTCCGCTCCATCCCCTGCGCCGAGCCTTGCAGCCCGCGGAAGATGTTGCCGCCACCGATGACCATACAGATCTCGACGCCGAGGCTGTGCACCGATTGCACCTCGCGGGCGATGCGTTCGACGGTTGGCGGGTGCAGACCATAGCCGAGGTCACCCATCAGCGCCTCCCCGGAAATCTTTAGCATCACGCGGTTAAAGGAGACTTGGGGGGTGTCTTGGGACATCGGGCACACCTTATTATTTCACCAACCGGGGGAGATTTGAGCCTTGCGGCGGTGAAGGGTTTTCATTTCGCGCCAAAATGTCGCAAATACGCCCAAGGTTCAATGCGGGACGTAAGGAAGACGCAAAGAAATGCCGGATATTCCCAAGGCCCAGTTTGACGCGCTGCTGCAAGACCTGCCGCCCGAGCGGCCTGTGCTGATCGCCGGGCCGACCGCCAGCGGCAAATCTGCCCTGGCGCTCGCCATTGCCGAGGCGCAGGGCGGTGTGATCGTCAACGCCGATGCCAGTCAGGTCTACGCCCCGCTGCGCATCATCAGCGCCCGGCCCTCAGCCGAAGAAGAGGCCCGCGCGCCGCATCTGCTCTATGGTCATCTGGCCGAGGATGCACCCTATTCCACCGGCCATTGGCTGCGCGAGGTGGCCCCGCTGCTGGGCGGCGATCAGCGGGTGATTATCACCGGCGGCACCGGGCTTTACTTCGCGGCTCTGACCCAAGGATTAGCTGAGATACCGGAAACCCCGCCAGAGGTCCGCGCCCAAGGCGATGACATGACGCTCAACGACTTGCTGGCGCAGCTTGATGCCGAGACCGCGGCGGGCATCGACCAGCGCAACCGCGCGCGGGTGCAGCGCGCTTGGGAAGTGTTGCAGGCCACCGGGCGCGGCCTGTCGGACTGGCAGCGCGCCACCGGCGCGCCGCTTTTGCCGGTCGCGGACTGCCTGCCGATTGTTTTCGATGTTGAGCGGGATTGGCTGAACGCCCGCATCGAAAAGCGCTTTGACCAGATGCTAGAGCAAGGCGCCTTGGAAGAGGTCGCTGCCCTGCGCCCGCGTTATGACCCCACGCTGCCCGCCCATCCCGCCATTGGCGTGCCGGAACTGATCCGCCATCTGGAGGGCGATTGGCCGCTGCACCGCGCCCGCGAAGCTGCCGTGGTCGCCACCCGCCGCTTCGCCAAACGGCAGCGCACTTGGATGCGTAGCAAAATGGCAGATTGGCAGCGGGTGACGCCACAATAGGATTAGACCTACTCCAAACCCTTGCATAATAGCGATCATCGGATAGCGTATCGTTGAAGTTTAGCCCCAAGGGGTTTTCAATTCTCAACGAAAGGCCCCTGTGCAACAGCCGCAGATACAGCTTCTCACTTTGGCGCAGCTTTCCGCTGGGCAGGAGTGGCGGCTGTCCCTTGCCCATGACCGCGACCACCATTTATTGATCTGGATCACCCGTGGTCAGGGGCGGCTTTTACTTGACGGGCAGCGCCGGGGCTTGGGCGCCTATAACGCGCTCTGGATACCAGCGCGGTCACTCTTTGCGATGGAACTGGGCTTTCAATGTGTTGGCCATGCTGTCGTTATTCCCGAAAACACCAGACTGCGACTGCCGGATATCCCGCGTCAGCTGCGCATCCGCGAGGTGCAGGCACAAGCCGAACTTTCGGCATTGATCGAACTTGCCCAACGCGAATTGCACCAAGGCCGTCCCCTGCAACAAGACGCGCTTGAAGCGCAGGCCGCTTTGATGTCAGTCTGGCTGCACCGTCAGATCATGTCAGAGGACCATATCACCGCCCGCCCAAACGCGGGCGCAAGGCTCAGCGCGCGGTTCTGCGCTTTGCTGGCCCAGCGCCATCCCAAAGGCGGTAGCATGGCCGATCACGCCGCCGAATTGGGTGTGACCCCTACCCATCTGACCCGAGCAGTAAAAGCCGCCACCGGGAAATCCGCCGCCGATCTGCTCAGCGAGCGCAGTTGTCACGCCGCCCGGCGCCTGTTGGGTGAAACCGATCAAACCGCCGCAGAAATCGCCGCATATCTGGGCTTTGGCTCCGCCGCTTACTTCACCCGATTCATGCAACAACACAGCGGTCTGCCGCCCAGCAAACTGCGCTAAACCCGCCGAAGAGCGCGGCAAATGTCGCTTTCAGACCAAAGTTATGTCGCAAAAACTGCATCCAGCAAAACTACGAAATGTTGACGCGCGACCAATTTCCATGCCTCATGGTCGAACCGTTCTGCAAAGGGTTGGATAGTCGGCCAAGCGAATGAGGATAAAAATGCCTTGCCTTAGGGCCCTAGTGCCATAACTCAACCAGGCGGCAAAAAACTGCCGCCTCCAGTACCGGCGCTGTCATGGCGCCGCACGAATTAAAAAGGCCAAAAAGGCCGCATCGTCGGGCCAAGTCACCGCCCGACCCTGCTACAGGGGACCACATGGGACTATTCATTTTGCGCCGGCTGGGTGTGATGTTGCTGACGGCGCTCTGCCTGACGTTCATCGTATTCTGGCTGACCAATCTCTATCCGAACCTCGAAAAACTCGCCAAAACCCAAGGCAACTTCCGCATGTCGGACGAAGCCGTGACCAGCTACCTCGAAAGCCGCGGCTATCTGCAACCCACGGTCGACAAGTTCGGCGAATGGCTTGGCGTGCTGCCCGGCTGGGTAACGGAGGGCGAAAACCCGGATGAAACCTTTGGTCGCTGTTTTGCCGCTGGCACCCCGGTAGAGGACCGCCCCACCCGCTGCGGGATCCTGCAAGGCGATTGGGGTTTCTCCACCGTCTTCAAAGAACCCGTGGGCGCAACCGTCCTGACCCGTCTCGCACTAACGGGCAAACTGATGTTTTGGGTGTTGATGCTGATGGTCCCCTCGGCGCTGATCGTCGGCGTTTTGGCCGGGATGCGCGAAGGCAGCAAGCTGGACCGCTCGCTCTCGACCTTCTCCATCGCCACTACGGCGACGCCGGAATATGTCTCGGGGGTGATCTTCATCGCTGTGTTGGCCTCTTCGCGCTTTGGCCTGTCGCCGCTCTTGGCCGAATGGGGCTGGATCGATAGCAAAACGCTGTTTCTGGGCTCTGCGACCTCAGCCATGAAAGACGCCAACTTCTGGAACTTCTTCCTGCCGGTACTGACCATCTCGCTCTACGGCATGGGCTATATCGCCCGGATGACGCGGGCCTCGATGACCGAGGTGATGACCGCGCAATATATCCGTACCGCGCGGCTAAAGGGCGTGAAATTCTCGGAAATCGTGCTGAAACACGCCCTGCGCAACGCGCTGATCGCGCCCTTCACGGTGATCATGCTGCAAATCCCATGGCTGCTGAACGGTGTGGTGATCGTGGAGACCCTGTTCAACTACAAGGGCTTCGGCTGGCTGCTCGTTCAAGCGGCGGCGAACAACGACATCGAACTGCTGCTCGCGGTCTCGGTCGTCTCGGTGATCGTTGTCCTCGTGACGCAATTGATCTCTGATATCGGCTACGTCTTCCTCAACCCGCGCATTCGCATTTCATAAGGGAGCATGGACATGGAACAACTGACATGGACCGGGTCTCTTGCGGGGCTCAATATCATCTTCCTCGGCCTTTGCGTGATGCTGGCCTTGGCCGTCGCGATGCAGATCGTCGTTTCTTTCCTCCCTGCCAGTGACGCGCAGGAGATCAACCCCGATGGCACCGTCGCCCGGCGGGGCGGGCTGGCAGGCGGGTTGAACCGCGCTGTCATCCTGCTCTTCGCGCTGCTGATCCTCGTGCTGCTGATCTATATCGTCGCCGGTGCCTTCATGGGGCCGCAGGCGGGCATCTTCGGCGGCATGTCGCAGCAGATGCTGCCGGTCTGGATCGCACTGATCCTGACCTTCGCGGTCTCCATCCACTTTAGACGCCGCCTTGGCCTCTACGGCAAGCTTTTCGACAGCACCGTGGGAATGATCGGCTTTGCCATCGTCATGTTCTGGGTCTTCACCGGAGTCTTTGGCGGGTTGTTCGACCTGCTGGTGACCCACGACAGCCTCAGCCAAACGTCGGGCATGAAGAACAAACTGCCCGGCACCCCGCTGCGCAGCCCGGATGAGGGCGAATATCCGTGGTTCCTTTTGGGCGGGGATAACCTTGCCCGCGATGTCTTCTCTCGGCTGATCAAAGGCTCTTGGGTTGTGGTGCAGATCGCACCCTTGGCGACGCTCTTTGCCTTTATGGTGGGGATCACGCTGGGCCTGCCGGCGGGCTACTACGGCGGGCGGCTCGATACGCTCCTCAGCTTTCTGGCAAACCTNATCCTCGCCTTCCCGGTNATCTTGCTGTTCTACNTGNTGGTCACGCCCGAGATCGTGCTGACCGGCATNCCGAACTATATGGCCGTGTTCCTGTTNATCTTCCCGCTGATCTTCCTCGCNGTGCTGCTGAACTCGCGCTACTANACGCAGCCNTCGTTCCGCACGCCGCTGNTGATCGTGGTGCTNGGNNTNGTCGGCTGGCTGTANCTNTCGCTGGTNTCNACCGACGGNGCGATCGTGGCNACNGATANCTACCGCATCCCNGGCTTNCCNNGCATGATTGACCTCTTTGANATCGACGCCGGNGTGCTGGTGGTCTTTGTNTCGGTNGTCTTCGTGAANTCGCCCACNGTGTTCCGCATCGTGCGCGGCCTCGCGCTNGACATCAAAACGCGCGACTATGTGGCCGCNGCTCAGACCCGNGGCGAAGGCCCGTGGTACATNATGCTGTGGGANATCCTGCCCAACGCCCGTGGCCCGCTGATCGTCGATTTCTGTCTGCGCATTGGTTATACCACGATCCTTCTGGGCACTTTGGGCTTTTTCGGCCTTGGGCTNGAGAGCGAAAGCCCGGATTGGGGCAGCACGATCAACGCAGGTCGCCGCCTGCTGTCGCTCTACCCGCACGCGGCCATCGCNCCNGCNCTTGCNCTTCTGAGCCTCGTTCTNGGCCTGAACCTGCTGGCCGACGGCCTGCGCGAAGAATCCTTGCGCGANTAAGAAACNTCNTCCNGGGGGCNCNCCCTCCCGGACCCTTTTGATCCCCCCGACTGGGAGAGACAAATGCCAAANACTGATTACGACGGCCCCATTCTNGAGATCAACAACCTGTCGATCTCNTTCTTCACCCGCCTGCGNGAGATNCCNGCCGTGATGGATTTCTCNGTCAGCGTCCAACCGGGCGAAGCNGTGGGNCTGGTGGGCGANAGCGGCTGCGGCAAGTCNACNGTGGCGCTGGGCGTGATGCANGATCTGGGCCGCAATGGCCGGATCGTCGGCGGCTCCATCAANTTCAAGGGCCGCGACCTNAGCGANATGAGCNCCGANGANCTACGCGACATCCGCGGCAGNGAAATCGCGATGATCTATCAAGAGCCNATGGCCAGCCTNAANCCCGCCATGCGCATCGGCAAACAGNTGATGGAAGTGCCGATGATCCACGCNGGCATGTCCGAGAANGAAGCCNATGCGCGGGCGCTTCAGGTGGTCACGGATGTGAAACTCCCCGATCCAGANCGNATNTTGAAAGCCTACCCGCACCANCTNTCGGGCGGGCAGCAGCAGCGCATCGTGATTGCCATGGCGCTGATGTCCGAACCCTCGCTNCTGATCCTNGANGAGCCGACGACCGCGCTNGANGTGACCGTCGAAGCGGCGGTNGTGGANCTGGTGAAGGACTTGGGCAANAAATACGGCACCTCGATGCTGTTCATCTCTCACAACCTCGGNCTGGTGCTGGAAACCTGCGACCGCATCTGCGTGATGTATTCCGGCGANGCNGTNGAGAAAGGCTCCATCCACGATGTCTTNGACGAGATGCAGCACCCCTANACGCAGGCGCTNTTCCGTTCGATCCCNCTGCCCGGNGCCGACAAGAACGCGCGNCCTCTTGTGGCCATNCCCGGCAACTTCCCCCTGCCCCATGAACGCCCGCCCGGCTGTAACTTCGGCCCCCGNTGCGATTATTTCATGGCGGGCCGCTGCGATGCCGCGCCGATCCCGATGGAAAGCGTNCCCGGCAACGACCGGCACGAAACCCGCTGTATTCGCTTTCAAGAAATCGACTGGCAAGCGCCACTGGAACTGGCCGAGGTCAAGGAAAAGGGCGATGTTGGCGAGGTCGTCCTCAAGATGGACAAGCTCAAGAAATACTATCAGGTCGCGGCNAATGCCATGTTCGGCGGCGGCAATACCAAGGTGGTCAAAGCCAANGANTCNTTGAGTTTCGAGGCCCATGANAGCGAAACNCTCGCNATNGTCGGGGAATCAGGCTGCGGCAAATCCACCTTCGCCAAGGTCCTCATGGGGCTTGAGACGGCGACCGAGGGGCACATCTACCTTGACGGCAANGATATTGGCGGGGTGGCGATTGACGACCGCACGACCAAGAACGTCGCCGATGTTCAGATGGTCTTTCAAAACCCCTTCGACACGCTGAACCCTTCCATGACCGTCGGGCGGCAGATCATCCGCGCGTTGGAAATTTTCCGCATCGGCAAGAATGAGAAAGAGCGCAAGCAGCGGATGCTGGAACTGCTNGATCTGGTCAAACTGCCGCGTGAATTCGCAACCCGCATGCCGCGNCAACTTTCNGGCGGGCAAAANCAGCGNGTCGGCATCGCCCGNGCCTTTGCGGGTGACGCGCGGATCGTNGTGGCGGATGAGCCNGTCTCGGCGCTGGATGTGAGCGTNCANGCGGCGGTGACCGACCTGCTGATGGAGATTCAGCGCGAACAGAAGACGACGCTCTTGTTCATCAGCCATGACCTCTCCATCGTGCGCTATCTCAGCGACCGGGTGATGGTGATGTATCTGGGCCATGTGGTNGAATTGGGCGACACCGATCANGTCTTCTCGCCGCCCTATCACCCCTATACCGAGGCGCTGCTGAGTGCCGTGCCGATTGCCGATACCAAGGTNAAGAAGAAACACATCGTCCTCGAAGGCGACGTGCCCTCGGCCATGAACCCGCCNCCGGGCTGTCCTTTCCAAACGCGCTGCCGNTGGAAATCACAGGTGCCGGGGGACCTTTGCGAACGGGAGGTNCCNCCGATGGTCACCATGGCGGACGGNCANCAGATNAAATGNCACCTCTCNGCCCAGCAATTCGCCGAGATGGAGCCGGTGATCGAAGTGGGCACNGCNGCAGAATGAAAAAGGCGCGGCTCCGAAGAGCCGCGCCTGCTGCCTCAGGCGGTCTAAGGGGGGAACGGCCTGAGGTAATCGTNATCCGGTTTTAAGGNCCGGANTTAGGGATCNACNGCCGAACCNGCTGTNTTCACATTGGCCAGACCTTCGGCCACAACATCGGCAAAGGTCGACACGAGCGCCACGTAGAATTCNGTCTCAGACGGCGGCACGTTGACATAGCCTTCGGGTGCGATGTCTTCGCCGCTATAGGCCGAGANCTTNACCGGGAAGCTCAGACCAGCGTTGTCACCGGTGGGGCTTGTGATATCAACNACGCCTTCCAACTCNTTGAATTCTNTACTGTCGGGCAACATGGTNGCNCCGTTGAGAGAGATCTTGCGGATATCGATCTTNATCTGCGGATCGGCACCATCGCTGCTCANCGGCACNCGCTCTGCCACTTCGGCGCGCAGGTCTTCTTCCAGATCAGGATAGAAGTCCATGGCGTTGCTCTCTGCAGCCGCGCTGACAGAGGATTCAACGTCGATTTTCGAGACCATGATCTTATCTTGGGCAAAAGCAGAGCTGCTCAGCGCAATAACGCTTACACCGGCGGCAAGGGCGATATTTTTCATATTCGTCAGCATNTCGTTCTCCTTTGATCTTTTATCTCTGNGGCGAGAATTTCCCGCTGCAAAGTTTCTNATCAAAGAACCCCANGATNGCCCCAGCGGTTCCCTAGGGCGCCGNGCCNAGGGGGCATAGGCACGTGAAAATAGGCGGACAAACGCCCACCGCGCCATACAGACCNATAGATATCAATGNCTTAGCTGCCAGTGATCACTNTAACGTAATTCCGCGTTTCTTTATAGGGNGGGACGCCCCCGTATTTCTTAACCGCNCCCGGCCCCGCGTTATAAGCCGCCAGCGCCAGCTCCCAACTNCCGAAAGCGCGGTACTGTATTTTGAGGTAGCGCGCGCCGCCTTCAAGGTTCTGCACCGGATCGGTCGGNTCGACGCGCAGCGCCTGCGCGGTCTGGGGCATCAGTTGAGCCAATCCCATCGCCCCCTTGTGCGACAGCGCCTTGGGGTTCCANCCGCTTTCCTGCTGAACCAGCCGCAGAAACAGATCAACCGGGATACCATGCCGGGTCGCCGCCGCGCGGGCATGGGTCAGAAAGGCCCCTTTGTAGGAACCGTTGTATTTCGGCGCNTCCCATTTCGTCGGGGTGACNACCTTGGGCGGTTGCAGCCGAACGGAGGCGGAATATTGCTTGGANGCGCGGTTATCGAGGATGCTTTTCTGAGAAGAAAACAAACCCGCGCGNTTTTTGCTGGCAAACATATCGGCAGCCGCCGGCGCTGCCCCCATCGCGATCATCCCGGCNGCCGCCAAACCTACCGCGGCCAGACCGGCCANACGTCCCGTCTTTCGCATCTCTGCCCCCTGCCGTTGCATTGCGCGCAGTATACCCAAAACCGNGCGGCCTACCAGCCCCCGGAAACCGGCCCGCCACGCGGNNTGCCNTGATGGGCGGCGAGGTGGGAAAGCCGGTGTCATCCGGCGGACAACCGCGATATAAACGGCCGAATTGGGCGCGCTCGGATTCGCGCCCGACGCAATGACACAGCAATGACAAACGAGGGGGCAAGATGGCCGGCTCAGTGAACAAAGTGATCCTTATCGGCAACCTCGGGCGCGACCCCGAGGTGCGGTCGTTCCAGAACGGCGGCAAAGTGTGCAACCTGCGCATCGCCACCTCGGAAACATGGAAAGACCGCAACACCGGTGAGCGCCGCGAGAAGACCGAATGGCATTCGGTGGCGATCTTCCAAGAAGGGCTCGTCCGCATCGCCGAGCAGTACCTCAAGAANGGCTCCAAAGTGTATATCGAAGGCCAGTTGCAGACCCGCAAATGGCAAGACCAATCCGGCGCGGACCGTTATAGCACCGAAGTGGTGCTACAGGGCTTTGGCGGCACGCTGACCATGCTCGACGGTCCCGGTGGCGCCGGGTCCGGCGGCGGCGGTGGTGGTGGCGGCGGCTACGGTGGTNGCNGCGGNGGCGGCTACGGTGGTGGCGGNAATGACTACGGCGGCGGCTATGACAGCGGCCCGTCCTCCTCGGGCGGCGGCAGCGGTGGTGGCGGCGGCGGCGGTGGCGGCAGCCGTGATCTCGATGACGAGATCCCGTTCTAAACCCTATGCGATTTCGGGCGGGGCGCCGTTGCGCCCTGCCCTCCCTCTGCGACCGCGGCCGTGACAGGTCTTTAACCGCGCCGGATTAGACCTCTCCCCATCGCGATACCCGCCGGGCATTCATCAGTTCGGCAACCGGATCAGAGGCGCTCCACGCGGGCGCCATGTCAAGACGTTCAGACATGCAGGGTGACGCCTGTCTCAAACATCCGACTTGGCGGCGCCGCCCTTTTTATTCGGCACCACAACACCTTAAAGAACAGAGTTCAACCGCCGGGCCCAGCCCGCCGCGGGTCACTGGCGCGCGCTTAGCGCGTGGCGCAGCAGGGCCAGCACATCGGCATTGTCGACCTCGGCCCCCGCAAAGGCTTGGCCGATGCCGCGCGCCAGAACGAAACGCAACCGGCCATCGACGACCTTTTTGTCCTGCCCCATCAGGCGCAGCAACTCTTCGGCCTCTGGCAGGTCGCCGGGGATATCGCGCAGGTCGGTCTTCATGCCCATCTGCGCCAGATGGGCGCGCAGGCGGCTGGGGTCTTCCTGCGGGCATAGGCCCTGCCGCGCGGAAAGCTCAAAGGCCAGCGCACAGCCGATCGCCACCCCTTCGCCATGCAGCAGACGGTCGGAATAGCCGGTCGCCGCTTCAAGCGCATGGCCGAAAGTATGGCCGAGGTTGAGCAATGCGCGGTCGCCCTGCTCGGTCTCGTCGCGTTCCACGATATCGGCCTTCATCTGGACCGAACGGCGCACCGCCTCGATCCGAGCTTCCATATCGCCTGCCGCTAGGGCTGGCCCCTGCGCCTCTAGCCAATCAAAGAAATCCGCATCGCCCAGCAGCCCGTATTTCACGACCTCGCCATACCCGGCGAGGAAATCGCGGGGCGACATGGTCCCCAGCACTTCGGTATCGGCGAGCACGAGGCTGGGTTGATGGAATGCCCCGATCAGGTTCTTGCCTTGGCTTGCGTTGATCCCGGTCTTGCCACCCACCGAACTGTCGACCTGCGCCAGAAGCGATGTGGGGATCTGCACAAAACGCACCCCGCGCCGCAGCACGGCGGCGGCAAAGCCCACCAGATCGCCGATCACCCCGCCGCCAAAGGCCACGACGATATCGCCGCGCTCCACCTGTTCGTCGAGCAGCCAGTCGACCGAGCGCTGCAGATTGGCCCAGTCCTTGGTCCCCTCTCCGGGCGTGAGTTCCAGCGCCGACATCGCGATGCCCTCGGCGGCCAACCCGTCCCGCAGCGTTTGCAAATGCAACGCGGCCACGCGGCTTTCGGTGATGACGGCCACCCGCTTGCGGCGCAGCAGCGGCGCGATCAGCGCGCCCGCATCGGCCAGCAACCCCGGCCCGATGATTACATCATATTCCCGCCCCGGCAGGGCGACGGAAACCGTCTCACGCATCCAATTTCTCCAAAACATCCGGCCTTGTCAGCAGCTTATCGATCACCCGATTGGCCATGGCGTCAATCGACAGGCGCGGATCACAGCGCACCGACAGATCCGCCAGCCGGTAAAGCGGCACCCGGTCGCGGTAGAGCGCGGTCAGCGTGGCCTTGGGATCAGCCGTACGCAGCAGCGGACGGCTGTCCTTATAACGCACCCGGTTCCACAGCAGATCAAGGTCCGCATCCAGCCAGAGCGCCACACCGTAAGCCGCGATATTATCGCGATTCACCTCGGCCAGAAACGCCCCGCCGCCGGTGGACAGGATGCAACGTTCCTCTGCCAGCAGCCGGGCGATGACCTCTGTCTCGCGTTTGCGAAAGAACGGTTCTCCGTCGCGGGTAAAGATTTCGGGCACGCTCAGATTGGCCGCCGCCTCAATCTCGGCATCGCTGTCCAGAAAGGGCGCGCCCAGCTTGGCCGAGACCGCACGCCCCACCGCCGTCTTGCCCGCCCCCATCATGCCAACCAGCGCCACCGTCTTGTTCAGACGGTAACGGGGCGGCATTTCTTCGCCATCGGTTATGCTGTGCTTAATTCCGCTCATTTTTCTCTGAATGACGTGATCTTGCCGGAAAGGCCATATATAGTTTGGCAAAATAGCAGAATTCCGGGCAGGCATTAATCATGGGTAAACTTTTTAAGCTTTTGATATTTCTATTGATTGTCGGCTTCATCGGGCTGGTGGGCTATGCCTACGTCGGGCCCTTCTTTGGCGTGGACTTTTCGCCCGAACAGATTGAGACACGCCAGCCCGTCACGCTGACAGCGGATTGAGCGGGGTGGCAAACGCGCTGTCAAAACGCGGTTTGGCCCTTTGCGCTGCGTTGATCTGCTCGGTCAGTGCCAGCGCCCTGCTGGCCGAATCCGACGAAGACCGCAATCTGGGCCGCGATTCGCGCAAAACCTCTGAGGGCCGGGAACAGGAAAAGCCCCCCGCCGCCAATGACCAACCGCTTTCGGTGATCGACTGGCTCGGGGCGCAATCGCCGCCCGAAAACCGCCCCAAACGCCCGCCCAATCCGGGCCGGGTGGCGGAACCGCCTGTCGCCAACAACGCTTTGCCCCCCGAGGTGCAGGTCACCCCACTGGGCGATGGCGCGCCGCGCCGCATCGGGCTGGTGCCCGGCTCGGTCACTGGGCTGCGTGGGGACATCTGGATGGGCAGCGATACCACCGCCCTGATCGAGCGTATTCGCAACCTGCCCGACCTGCATTTGCCCGCCGCACAGGCTCTGCTCTATACCGTGCTTCTGGCCGAGGCGCAGGCCCCGCAGGGCGAGGCGCGCAATGGCGATCTATTGGCGCTGGCACGGGGCGAAAAACTCATGGAGCTGGGCGCGCTCGATCCGGCGCTGTCACTGATCGAACAGGCCGGGGTGACCACCTCGACCGCGCATTTCGACCTGTGGATGCAGCTTTCCCTGCTCACCGGGACCGAGCATCGCGTCTGCGAGCGGCTGATGAAATCTCCGCATCTGACCCGCGACTATGGCACACGGATTTTCTGCAACGCCCGCGCGGGCAATTGGGAAAACGCGGCTCTGACCTTTGGCTCGGCGCAGGCGCTCGGCCTGTTGCCAGAGGCGCAGCTTGAACTCTTTGACCGTTTCCTCAACCCGGATTTCTACGAAGGGGCTGAGCCGCTGCGCGTGCCGCGCCAGATGGACCCGATGACCTTTCGCCTGTTTGAAACCATTGGTGAGCCGCTGCCCTCCAACATTCTGCCGCGCCCCTATGCGGTGGCCGATCTGCGCGACATCGCCGGATGGAAAGCCCAGCTTGAGGCCGCCGAGCGTCTGACCCGCGCGGGCGCCCTGCCCGACAACCTGCTGCTGGGGCTGTACACAGACCGCCAGCCCGC
>NZSX01000067.1 GCA_002703405.1 Sulfitobacter sp.
CAGCTGATCCCGAGGATGCCGTCGAAATAGACGGGCCGGTAAAAACTGCGCAGGCCGAAATCGAGCGACAGGGTGCCGCCATCCGCCAGCCAAGTCACCAGCGAGCGGTAAATGCCCATGGAGCCGAGCGTGACGATGAAGGCTTCGATGCCGAGGGCGGTGATCAAAAAGCCGTTCAACAGCCCCGCCAGCAGCCCCGCGACGATGGCCGTGAACATGCCCAAGAGGATGATCGGCACGCCGACACCGAGGCTCGGTAAAGCGGCGTTCATCACCAAGATCATCAACCCCGCGATAAAGGCCGCCATCGACCCCACCGACAGGTCAAGCCCGCCCGCGGTGATGACAAAGGTCATGCCCACCGCGATGATCCCGATAAAGGCCGAGCGGGCGAGGACGTTGGTGATATTCGCCGCACTCAGGAAGTTGGAATTCAGCGCCGTGCCGATCAGCAGCAGAACGATCAGCGCGATGATCGGCCCGAGGACAGACATCGACGGCATCCGGAAGCTTTTGGTTTGAGGTGTGGTTACATCTGTCATCTTCGGTTTCCTTAGGCCGTCATCGGCATTTGTTCGGCGCTCAGCCCCATGGAGAGGCGGACAATCGCGTCTTCCGTGATCTCGCCTGCGTTCAGTGTGCCGCTGACCTCGCCCAAACGCATGACCATCACGCGGTCGGCAAGACCGATGAGTTCGGGCATCTCGGAGGTGATCACGATAATGGCGTGGCCCTGATCGGCCAATTTGCGCAGGAAGGCATAGATTTGCTGCTTGGTGCCGATGTCGATGCCGCGGGTGGGTTCATCGACGATCAGGATGCGCGGCTCGGAGAGCATGATCTTGGCCAGCAACAGCTTTTGCTGGTTGCCGCCTGACATATTGCCGACGCGCACATCACGGCTGCCCGCGCGAATGTCGAACTCGCCAATGGCCTCGGTCAGTGCGGTTTCCTCTGCGTTGCGGTCGATCAGGAAGCCGCCGAACTTATGGAGGTTCTGCAGGGTCAGGTTCTCACGCATGCCGCGTTCCAGCAGCAGACCGCGCAGCTTGCGGTCTTCGGTCAGATAGCACAGCCCGGCCTGTTGCGCGTCGCTTGGCCGCTTGAACTGTACCGGCTCCCCAAAAAGGGTGACACGCTCGGCGCTTGCCGGGCGCAGCGCGGCCAGGCCTTCCATCACCTCGGTCCGGCCAGAGCCGATGAGCCCGCCCAGCCCGAGGATCTCCCCCTGTCGCAGCGAAAAGGACACATTGCTGGCAAAGCCCGGCACGCTGAGGTTTTCGACCGAGAGCACCTCTGGCGCGTCCTCCTCCACGCCGGGTTTGGCGGGGTAGAGGTCGGAGACATCGCGGCCCACCATGGCGGTGGCCATTTCGTCTTCGGTGATCTCAGAGGTCGGGCTGGATTGCACCACCGCGCCATCGCGCATGATGGTGACATGGTCCGAGATCTCGGCCACTTCGTCCAATTTATGGGAGGTGAACAAGACCGCCGTTCCCGCCGCGCGCAGGGCCGCGACCTGTTTGAACAGCACATCGGTTTCGCGTTTGGTCAACACCGCCGTCGGCTCATCCATGATCAACACCCGCGCATCGCGCGACAGGGCCTTGGCGATCTCGACCATCTGTTTGTCGGAATTCGACAGGCGCGAGACCAGCGCATCCGGAGAGACGTTGCAGGCCACCCGATCAAGATAGTCCCGCGTGCGCCGCCGCATCTCGGCCTTGTCGAGCAGCGGCCCGCGTTTCAACTCGCGGCCCAGAAAGATGTTCTGCTCAACAGTCAACTGCTCCGCCAAGTTGAACTCTTGGTGGATCATCACGATCCCGGCCATCTCGCCCTCGTGCAGACTGTCGAAACGGACCGCTGCACCATCGAGTTCGACAGCGCCTTTGGAGGGCAGTTGATAGCCCGCCATGATCTTCATCGTNGTNGANTTGCCCGCCCCGTTCTCACCGATCAGCGCATGNACGGTCCCCGGCTCNAGCGCGAGGGTCACGCCGTGCAGCACTTCGATCGAGCCGAAGCTCTTGCTCACGTCGCGCAGGGCAAGAACGGGGGTGGCACTCATAGCTTGGTCCACGCCGCATCATTGGCCGAGGAGGTGACACAGGCGTTGATNAAACGCATCCCCNCCATGCCCGCNGTGATGNCNGGCANCACGCCCATGGCNCTTTCGCGGNTCGCCCCGCCCTGCACCGCACGGATCGCATCGGCGGCNTCNTTATAGATTGTGGCGAACCCTTCGAGGTAGCCTTCGGGGTGGCCNCCGGGAATGCGACTCACNGANTGCGAGGCTTCCGACGCCCCTGCCCCGTTGCGGGTAATCAGGCGTTTCGGCTCTCCCAAGGGCGTGAACCACAGGTAATTGGGATCCTCTTGCGACCATTCCAAGCCGCCCTTGTCGCCGTAGACACGCAGCTTCAGCGCGTTCTCATTGCCCGGGGCCACTTGGCTTGACCAAAGCATGCCGCGCGCGCCGCCAGCAAAACGCAGCATCATATGCGCGTTGTCATCCAACTTGCGCCCCGCGCCCCAACTTTGCAGATCGGCGGCGATGCTTTCGACCTGCAAGCCGCTGACGAAACAGGCAAGATTATGGGCATGAGTGCCGATGTCCCCCACCGAGCCGCCCGCACCCGACCGCGCAGGATCGGTCCGCCACTCGGCTTGTTTGACGCCTTCGTTCTCCATCTGCGCGGTTAGCCAATCTTGGGGGTACTCTGCCTGAACGATGCGAATATCGCCCAGATCGCCCGCTTCGACCATCGCCCGCGCTTGGCGGATCATCGGGTAGCCAGTGTAGTTATGGGTGACGATGAAGAGCGCGTCGGCCCTGGCCACCGCCGCCTCCAACGCCTCTGCATCCTCCAGCGTGGAGGTCAGGGGCTTATCGCAGATCACATGGATGCCCTTGGCCAAGAAAGCCTTCGCGGCAGCGGCATGAACGTGGTTGGGCGTGACAATCGAAACCGCCTCGATCCCGTCTTCGCGGGCGGCTTCGGCCTCGGCCATCTCTTCGAAACTGCCGTAGGACCGCGGAATGCCCAAAGCCTCTGCACTGGCGGCGGATTTTTCAGGGGTCGACGATAGCGCGCCCGCGACCAGATCGAACCGGTCGTCGATGCGCGAGGCGATGCGGTGCACCCCGCCGATAAAGGCGTCATTGCCGCCGCCCACCATGCCAAGTCGAATACGTGCCATCAGTCGATCCCCAGCATCTTGCGGTTTGCCGCCTCATCGGTGCCGCCGTCGGCGAAGTCGTCAAAGGCTTTGTCGGTTACGCGGATGATGTGATCGGAGACGAACTGCGCCCCCTCGCGCGCGCCGTCTTCGGGGTGCTTGAGGCAGCATTCCCATTCCACCACGGCCCAACCATCGAAATCATTCGCCGCCATTTTGGAAAAGACCGCGCCGAAATCAACCTGGCCGTCGCCCAGCGACCGGAACCGCCCGGCACGGTCCGTCCAGCTTTGATAGCCCGAATAGACCCCCTGCCGCCCTGTGGGATTGAACTCAGCATCCTTGACGTGGAACATCTTGATCCGGTCTTTGTAGATGTCGATGTTATCAATATAATCGAGGCATTGCAGCACGTAGTGGCTGGGATCGTAGAGCATATTAGCCCGTGCGTGATTGCCCGTGCGCTCCAAGAACATCTCATAGGTGATGCCGTCGTGCAGGTCTTCGCCGGGATGGATCTCATAGCAGACATCGACACCGCAGTCCTCGGCGTGGTTGAGTATCGGCAGCCAACGCGCGGCCAACTCGTCAAAGGCCGTTTCGATCAACCCCGCCGGGCGTTGTGGCCATGGGTAGACATAAGGCCACGCCAGCGCGCCCGAGAAGGTCGCATGTGCACCGATCCCCATGTTTTTCGACGCCGAAAGGGCCATTTTGACCTGCTCAACCGCCCATTCCTGACGCGCCTTGGGATTGCCGCGCACTTCTTCGACGGCGAAGCCGTCAAAGGCAGTGTCATAGGCCGGGTGCACCGCGACCAACTGGCCCTGAAGGTGGGTCGAAAGTTCGGTGACCTCTACGCCGTTCTCGACTGCCTTGCCCTTGAACTCATCGCAGTAATCCTTGCTCGACGCGGCTTTGGCCAAGTCGATCAGCCGCGCGTCCCAACTGGGCACCTGCACGCCTTTGTACCCACAATCGGCAGCCCATTTGGTGATGCTGTCCCAAGAGTTGAACGGCGCTTCGTCGCCTGCAAACTGCGCCAGAAACAGCGCTGGTCCCTTGATCGTTTTCATGGTGGTCCTCCCTTTCCCNNGCTNANACGAANCGNTTNACGATATTCTCCAGAATTTCCTGCCGGCCCGAGCNGGGCTGCGGATTGATGCCNTCNTTGNCAACCTGCGCCGCGATGCTGGCCAGATCCCCCTCCAGCATNGCCTTGGCGTTNGNGCTCTCCCAGCCCGCGTAGCGTTCATCGCGCATGGCCTCGAGCGTGCCATCCTCCAACATCGCGNCGGCGGCTTTGAAGCCCCGCGCGCAGACATCCATCGCGCCNGCATGNGCCGCGACCAGATCGACCGGGTCAAGCGATTGCCGCCGCAGCTTGGCGTCGAAATTGGTGCCGCCNGTGGTGAACCCNCCCGCTTTNAGCACCTCGTAATAGGCCAGCGCGACCTCGGGGACGTTGTTGGGGAACTGGTCGGTGTCCCAGCCCGANTGNTAGTCGTTGCGGTTCATGTCGATGGAGCCGAAAATGCCCAGAGAGGACGCCAGCGCCAATTCATGNTCGAACGAATGGCCCGCAAGGATCGCGTGGCCTTGTTCGATGTTCATCTGAACCTCACCCTCCAGCCCGAACTCCTTNAGGAAACCGTAAACGGTGGCGACGTCGAAATCATACTGGTGTTTGGTNGGCTCNTGCGGNTTNGGNTCCACCAGAATGGCGCCTTTGAAGCCGATCTTGTGTTTGTACTCCACCGCCATCTGCAAGAANCGNCCNGCCTGCTGGCGTTCGCGTTTNAGGTCGGTGTTCAGCAGGGTTTCATAGCCCTCGCGNCCGCCCCAAAGCACATAGTTCNGGCCGTCCAGCTTGTGGGTCGCATCCATACAGGCTTTGACCGTCGCCGCGGACCAGGCAAAGACCTCCGGGTCNGGGTTGGTGGCCGCNCCCGACATAAAGCGGCGGTGACCAAAGAGGTTCGCGGTGCCCCAAAGCAGCTTGGTCTTGGAGCTTTCCATCTTGGTGCCGAGGTAGTCGATGATCTCTTCGAAATTACGCAGGCTCTCGGCGAATGTATCGCCTTCGGGNCGGATGTCGGCATCGTGCCAGCAGAAGAAAGGCGCGTTCAGCAGNTCGAACATNTCAAACGCCACATCGGCCTTGAGNCGNGCCATGTCCATCGTCTCGCCAAACCACGGGCGGTCNAATGTCTGGCCGCCGAAGGGATCGCCGCCGGGCCACGCAAAGGAATGCCAATAGGCCACNGCAAAGCGCAGGTGGTCTTCCATCCGNTTGCCCATGACCACTTCGTCAGGATTGTAGTGGCGAAAGGCCAGGTCAGACCCTTCTGGATCATAGGACAGGGGCTTAATATCTTTAAAGAAATCACTCATNTATCTTGGGCCTTCATCTGATCGGTCAAAGCGTCGGCGGGCAGATTGTCCCGCACATAAATCGTCGGCACGAGTTCCGGCATCGGCGGCAGGTCTTTCGCGTCAATCAGGGCGCGCAGCACGGTGAACGCGCGGTTGATTTCCACGTCNGGNCGCTGGTCNATNACCAGATCAATCTGCCGCTCCATCANNGCNTGGCGGGAATGGGCGACAAGCTCATGCACNACGCAAAAGGGGCGTNTNCCCTGCCCGCCGCGNANGGCNGCGATCAGGCCGCTGTTGCCCGCGCCAACGTTGTAAAGCGCCGTCANCCCTTGCTGGGTCAGNACCTNTTGNGTCTGCGCCTGAAGCACCTNCGCATCGTCCTTGGTCATGATCGGATCGANCACCGTAACCTGCGGAAAATCAGCGTTNAGCACTTCGCGAAATCCGGTAAGGCGCTCCGCGTGGTCACGCGCGTCGAGCGAGCCTGCAAAGGTCTGTACCTGCCCGCCCTGCCCGCCNTGGGCAAGGCCCACCATCCGCCCGGCAGTGCGCCCGGCGGCGATNTTNTCGATGCCGATATAGGCCGCGCGGGCGGCNTGGGGCAGGTCGGAGACAAGGCCCACNACNGCCACCCCTTTGGCNCGCAATTCNGCCAANGGTGCCTCAAGCGCAGCGCTTTGCAGCCCGACGATGGCGACACCNTCAAAATCACGCTCAAGNAGGGCCGAGATACTGTCTTGCAGCCCNTCNACNGCGAAGGCTGCGACCTCGATCACCTCGGCGGTCACACGCTCGCTGNCNTGATGGGCNGCGGCGTGGTCGATGTGCTGGCGGATACGGTTGAAGAANGCGTTGGAGCCGCGGGGGATCAAAAACGCGAGCCGGTAGATNCGACCGCGCGACAGGTTGGCCGCCGCGACATTGCGCACATAGCCAAGAGAGGTGACCGCCTCNCGCACNTTGGNGATGGACTTNTCGGCCACATTGCCGCGGTTGTTGATCACCCGGTCNGCGGTGGCATAGCTCACCCCGGCAGCGCGTGCGACATCGCTNANCGTNGGACTTGTCATGNNCCCTCCCCCANCGCGCNNNCCCTCCCANNCNGCGCNTCTCNGNNCCTATCTANGNGGATATTTTGATATACGTCAATCATTTTTGATAGACGTATATCATTTTTGCAGAANGCAAAGCCNCCNCNGGGNNCTANGGCNGCAGGNAAAGCNTTNTTATAAAGGGATTTAAANCNACAGNAGGGCGTCAGCGCCCTACGGCCACTTCATTTTCCTGCATCGGGCCGGGGTGAATNCAGGCCACCTGATGCGCGCCCCGNCCCGGNTCTGGCACCACCTCAGCGCAATCGGCCTGCGCGCGCGGNCAGCGGCCCCGGAAAACACAGCCCGANGGNGGGTTCATCGGNGANGGCATATCGCCCGTCATCGGCACGATCTGCTTGGCGCGTTCGGCCACGGGNTCGGGGATCGGCACCGCCGAAAGCAACGCCTGCGTATAGGGGTGCTGCGGGTTGTCGTAGANCTGCGCCTTNGGNGCCTTNTCCATGATGCGGCCGAGATAGAGCACCATGACCTCGTCCGAGATATTTTTCACCACGCTGAGNTCATGGGCGATNAAGATCATNGCCAGCCCCAGATCGCGNTGCAGCTCTTTCAGCAGCTCNATCACCTGNGCTTGGATCGACACATCAAGCGCCGAGACCGGCTCATCGCAGATCAGCAANTTCGGCTCTACGATCAGGGCACGGGCNATGCCGATGCGTTGGCACTGGCCNCCCGAGAACTCATGCGGGTAGCGGTTGATCATCTGCGGCAGCAGACCCACGCGCTCCATCATCTGCGCNACNCGGGCGCGGCGTTCCTTGGCAGAGATCTCGGGCCGGTGCGTGCGCAGCGGCTCTGCGATNATCTGGCCCAGCGTCATGCGGGGGTTGAGCGAGGCCAGAGGGTCTTGAAACACCATNTGGATCTCAGAACGGTAGGGTTTCATCTGCCGGGGGGANAGTGACAGCAGNTCCGTCTCTCCGCGCCAGTTCACCTGCCCCGTCGCCGGGACCATNTGGATCAAACCCCGCGCGAGGGTGGATTTACCACAGCCGGATTCNCCGACCACGCCAAGCGTCTTGCCGGGCTCCAGATCAAAGCTNACNCCGTTNACCGCGTGCAGATAGCGCGGNTTCNTCCAAGGCATGTCGCCAGCGCGGGTGATGGGGAAACGCACGTGGAGGTCGCGCACTGAGAGAAGCGGGCTCATGCGGTGACCTCNGNAATCGGGCGGTGGCANGCACGGGCGCGGCCTTCGGCAAAAGGCGCAAGGGGCGGCATCACGCGGCAATCCTCGCCGGCGTAGGTGCAGCGNGGGCGGAACGGGCAGCCTTGGGGCGGCGCGGCCATGTTNGGCGGGTTGCCGGGGATTGCCTTCATGGNGGCGTCTTNGTCATCGACCCGCGGCACGGCNGCCANAAGGCCACGGGTGTAGGGNTGCGNCGGNTNNGCAAANAGCGGCTCNGTCGGGCCCTGCTCCATCACGCGGCCACCGTACATCACCAGCACCCGCTCGCAGAANCCCGCGACGACGCCAAGGTCATGGGTGATNAGGATCGTGGCCATGCCGAAATCCTTTTGCANATCNCCCANNAGGTCCATGATCTGNGCCTGCACNGTNACGTCGAGCGCGGTGGTCGGCTCATCCGCGATCAGCAGGTCGGGCTTGCACAGCAGCGACATGGCGATCATTACCCGCTGGCGCATCCCGCCGGAAAACTCATGNGGGAAGAGGCGGATGCGNTCCTTGGCNGCNGGGATCTTNACNGCGTCNANCATCCGNACCGANTCNGCCANNGCNNCGCGTTTGGACATGCCNTNGTGCAGGGTCAGCACCTCGGTCATCTGGTCNGCGATNCGCATNTANGGATTGAGCGAAGTCATCGGATCTTGAAAGATCATCGCNATCCGCTCTNGCCNGCANNTNGTTCANNACNTTCGGCTTNGCGCCCAAAATNTCCTGCCCGTCAAANCNNACCGANCCNNCNGTGCGNCCNTTCGGCGCNAGCAGNCCCATGATNGANAAGGCGGTCTGCGNTCTTGCCCGAGCCGCTTTCGCCGACGATGCCCAAGGTCTCTCCCCGGNTGATCGACAGCGACAGGTCGTTGACCGCATGCACNGGGCCNTCNTCGCCGTCGAAGGTGACAGNGAGCTTGTCGATTTCCAGCAGAGACATCAGCGATCCTTGGGGTCGAGGGCGTCACGCAATCCGTCGCCGATAAAGAACAGGCCAAAGAGCGTGAGACAGAAGAACAGCAGCGGGAAACCCAACTGCCAAGTGGTGCCATAGGCGATGGTGCCCGCCCCTTCGGAGATCAGCGCCCCGAGGGAGGTCAGCGGTTCCTGAATGCCAAGCCCGAGAAAAGAGATGAAGCTTTCCGTCAGGATCATCAGCGGGACCAGCAGCGTGGCGTAAACCGCGATCACGCCCAAGAGGTTGGGCACGATATGGCGCAAGATGATGACCGGGGCCGAAACGCCGGTGGCGCGGGCAGCCTCGACAAACTCGCGGCCCTTGATGGTCAGCGTCTGGCCGCGCACGATGCGGGCCATCTCCATCCATGAGATCAGCCCGACGCCTGCAAAAAGGATGGTGATCGAGCGGCCATACATGACCAACAGAAGGATCAGCACGAACATGTAAGGCACGGCCATGAAGATATCGACAAGCCGCATCATGATGCTGTCGGTGCGCCCGCCGAAGTAGCCCGCCACCGCGCCGTAAAGCGTGCCGACCACACAGGCAATCAACGCGCCGACAAGGCCCACCGCGAGGCTGATCTGCGTGCCTTGCACGGTGCGGGCGAACAAATCGCGCCCCAGATCGTCGGTGCCAAAGTAATGGCCGCTTTCAATCGACGGNCCACCCAATTCGACGATCTGGCCCATGACGTTGTAGTCCAATTCCTCGTTCGACCACTGCGCAAGGCTGTTGCCTAAAAGCGCAAAGACCACGACGAAGCCGAGGATTACCAGACCCATCAGCGCCGCCTTGTTGCGAAAGAACCGCCGCCGCGCATCGGCCCAAGGCGAGCGGCCCTTGCCTGCGATCTCGCTGGCNTCGACCCGTTGTTCGGATGTCATCACCATGTCAGTACCGGATCTTGGGGTCGATCCATCCGTAGAGGATNTCGACCACGAGGTTNAAGAAGATGGTCAGCGCGCCNACNAGGATCGTCACCCCCATCATCACCGCGTANTCGCGGTTGAGCGCTGAATCGACGAAAGCCTTGCCGATGCCGCCGGTGGAGAANTAGATATCGACCACCACAGAGCCAGTGATCATGGCCACGAAAGCNGGCCCNAGATAGGAAATCACCGGCAACATCGCGGGTTTCAGCGCATGGCGCAGNATCACNCGGCGTTCGGGCAGCCCCTTGGCGCGCGCGGTGCGGATGTGGTTNGAGGTCAGCACNTCNANCATCGACGAGCGNGTGATCCGNGCNATNGANGCCATGAANGACGTNGACAGCGCNATCACCGGCATGATCCAGTATNNCGGCCCNTGCCAACCACCGCCCGGCAGCCAGCCGAGCCANAGGGNAAAGACCAGCACCAAGATCGGCGCCATNACGAAATTCGGCAGCACCTGCGCCCCGATNGAGACGCCAACCGCGACATAATCGAGCAGCGAGTTGTGCCGCACCGCTGCGGCCACNCCAAGGCCAACGCCGACGATCACNGCNACNGCAAAGGACAACAGCCCATAGGTCAGNGTGATCGGGAAACCTTGGGCGATGATCTCATTCACCGAACGGTCTTTGTANACAAAGCTCGGCCCGAAATCGAACTCGGTCACGATGCCCCAAACATAGCTGCCGATCTGCTTCCANAGCGGATCNTCCAGCCCGTATTTCGCATTGAGGTTCGCCAGCACCTGCGGCGGCAANTCNCGNTCNGANGTGAAGGGGCCACCGGGCGCAGAATGCATCAGCAGNAAGGANATNACGATCAANACCANAAGNGTNGGNATNGCNATNGCAAGGCGCTTGAGAATGTAACTGAGCAAGAGGCGCGCGCTCCGAATACGGGGGGGGTTGNGNGGGGNGNANAATNGAATCGGGCAGCCCGTGCCTTAACCGCCGGGCTGCCCGAATGTNGAGAGGTTACTCCGCGGTACGATAGAGGTCNTTNCCGTACCACGTGTTGTTGACGTTATTCTCGGGCAGACCNTCGATGTCTTCCGCNATCATGTCGACGTTGGCGTAGTGGTAGATCGGGATGATCGGCATTTCCTCGGCCAAGATACGCTCCGCGTCTTTGTAAAGCGGCTGCGGGTCTTCGGCGGTTTTGCTGTCCTTCATGAGCTTGTCATANGCGTCATTGTAGAACTCGCCGTTGTTGTGNCCCGANTANGANGTCAGCAGNTCNAGGTAGGTCGAGGCCTCGTTGTAGTCGCCGCACCAAGCGTAACGCGCCATGTCGTAGTCTTGGTTCTGCATCCGGTCGGTGTGGACCTTCCACTCATAGTTATCCAGCGTGAGGTTCACGCCGATCTGCTTGAGCATCTGCGAGGCCGCGATGGCGATCTTTTTGTGATCTTCCGATGTGTTGTACTGCAGCGTCAGNTCNAGCGGGTTGTCGGGGCCATANCCCGCCTCGGCCAANAGTTCNTTGGCCTTTTCCACGCGCTGCGCNTGNTCCATATTGTCNGCCCANTCNANCTCGGGACGCTCGAAATCNGCNATCGCCCANTGGGTCCAGTTGTANGACGGCTTNTGNCCGCCTTGCAGGATACGNTCNACAATGATGTCGCGGTCGATGGCATAGGCCAANGCNTTGCGNACATTGACNTTTTTCAGCGCNTCGGGGCCNTTTTCNCCNACNTTCAGCATGTAGATATACGAGCAGTTATAGGGGGTTGAGACCGCCTGTTCGGGGTACTCTTTCTTCAGACGCGGGTACTGCCCGGCGGGGATATCCACGCGATCCAACTCACCGGCCAAATAGCGGGTCAGCGCTTGGTTCACGTCATTGATCGTGAGCGCGGTGATCTTCTCCATCACGACGTTGTCGGCGTCCCAATAGGTGTCGTTCTTCTCCATCACGACACGTTCGCCCAACTGATGCTCGACCAGTTTATAAGCGCCGTTGCCGACGAGCGTACCCGCATCGGTCCAGTCATCGCCATGCTCTTCCACCACGCTTTGCAGCACGGGGAAGGTCGACCCATGTACCAGCATCTGCGGGAAATAGGGCAGCGGCGTCGTGATCTTGACCTCAAGCGTGTGGTCGTCGACGGCTTGGATGCCCAATTCCTCGGGCGACTTGTCCCCGGCGATGATCTCAGGCGCGTTTTCGACCTGCATCAGCTCCATGTACCAGGCGTATTCCGACGCGGTCGCGGGGTCAGCCAGACGACGCCAAGAATAGACGAAGTCATTCGCGGTAACCGGCTCACCGTTGGACCACTTGGCGTCCTTGCGGAGGTTGAAGGTGTAGGTTTTGCCGTCTTCGGAGACTTCGTGGTCAAGCGCGACGCCGGGCACCAGTTCGCCATCGCCGTCCTCGTTGTAGAGCCCCTCAAAGAGGTTGCGCAGCACGTCCGAGCCTTCGACGTCGGTGTTGATCTGCGGGTCCATCGACTTGATCGCGTCGAGCAGCCAGAAGGTATAGCTTTGATCTTCGGCAAGGTTCACACCCTCGGGGACATCGGCGGCTTGGGCCTGAAACGCAAGGCCGAGCGCCAATGCGGAGGATGCAAGTGTGGTGCGTAGCTTCATGGTGACTCTCCGTTGTTTGAAAGTTCGTGTTCTGATTGAAAAGTAATCAATCGAAAACGAAGAGCACATGCAAGACGTTGCCTCGCGTCAGCCAAGGACGGCGGCTTCGCGCCGAGGCGGCGCGAGGTTGTAAAGATTTGTCCTGGCCCCCGGTCTGCTCCGGGGATCGGAGTTCAACGTGGCAAAACACCCGGCTAGCCGCGCGCGCCCCATGTGTCGGACAGGCGGTAGCCGCCCGGCCACGGGTCATCGGGGTCGAGCATATGTTGATGGATGCCCGTAACCCAGCCCCGGCCCGACAGTTCCGGCAGAATGGCCCTGTGGTCGCCCACCCGCGTCTCACCCAAGATACGCCCCGTGAAGGTCGACCCGATCAGCGACACGGTGGTCAGACTGTCCTCCAGCCCCATTTCTCCCCGCGCATGCAGCAGCGCCATCCGCGCGCAGAGTGCGGTGCCAGTGGGCGAACGGTCCACCTTGCCGGGCTGGATCGCCACCGCCGCCCCGGCGCGCAGGCCGGTCTCATCGCGGGTCACCGGACCAGCGAACAGACAGAAGGAGAAATGCTGCCAATCGGGGTTCTCGGGATGCTCAAACTGCATCGCGGCATTCGCGGCATTGGTGATCTGCACGCCGAGGCGGGCGATGTCATGGGCCTCATGCGCTTCTAGCGAAAACCCCATCGCGGCGGCATCGACGACCACGAAACTGTCGCCGCCATAGGCGGTATCGACGGTGAGCGTGCCCAGCCCTTCGACCTCCAGCGGCACATCCAACCGGGCGGCGAAGCTCGGTAGGTTCTGCACGAATATACGCTCCGCCTTGCCATTGCGGCATTCCGCGCGGACCTTGACCAGCCCGCCCGGCGCTTCGAGCGTTAGCTCCGTCACAGGCTCGGTCATCGGCAGGATCCCCCCGTCGAGCAGGACGGTCGACACGCAGATCGAGTTGGAGCCCGACATCGGCGGCGTGTCCTCCGGCTCCATGATGATAAAGGCCGCATCGGCACGCGGGTCTTTCGGTGGGACAAGCAGGTTCACATGGCGGAACACCCCGCCGCGCGGCTCGTTCAGCACGAAATTGCGCAGCGTCTCATCCCGCGCGATCCAACGGCTTTGCTCCCACAACGTCTCGCCCGGAGGTGGGGTGACACCGCCCACGATCACGTCGCCAACCTCGCCCTCGGCATGGGCCGAGATCACATGAACCGTCTTGCTGCTACGCATTACTTGTCTCCTCTTCGGCCAGCCAAGTCGGTAAGGCCTCTCGCGCCTGCCCGGTCAGGGCGGCTTCTACACAATCGGCGATGCTGCCAAAGCGCACCGCGCGGCCCGAGAGACCGGGGGCGTAATGGGCGTATTTGCCAGAGTTGGTCATCAGCACTTGGGCCGAAGGCGGAAAAACCGGCTCAGAGATCGAACACCAGCAGATGTCGGGCACGACCTGCACGCCCGCCGCTTCGAGCCGCGCCACCGTGCCGTCGCCCCGCGCTGCCGAGAGTGTGTCATGGCCGAGCGTTACGATAACCGCTGTATCGGGATGACGCTTGCCCCCTGCGAGGGCGGCGTCGAGCGCACGGCATTCCGCGTGGGAAAAATGCGGGCTGCCAAAGGCGATGAGATCGACCTTTGCAGGCCCGGCGTTGAACTGCCGCCAGACGCGGCGCAGATCGTTCGATGTTACGCGCACCGTCTCCGCCTCCGCAACAGGCGGCAGATCGGCCTCGGGCGTGATGCCGGCCACATGCAGCATCGGCGCGGCAGAGGTGGTGCCGAAGGCCGCGCAGAGCGCCTTGAGGTCATCTTCGTTCGGGGCGGCACTCTCCAACCCGCGCAGCAGTGGGATCCGGTCCGGGGCCGCCTGCCCCGCCAGCCAGCCCAGCATCGGCCAGATCGCCTCGTCATACTGCGCGGGCAGTTGCACATCGATCACCCGACGCGGTGCGCGGTGGGCATCAAGGTAGACCCCCGACAGCGGGGCGCGCCCGGTCAGCGCGATGCAAAGGTCGAGGAAATCGGGATGTTTCACCGTCCGCGCGCCAAGCACGCTATTGGCATAGATCACCGCGTTGGATTCCGACCAAGCAATGAACTCGCCACGCTCGGGCGGGGCGGGCAGTTGGTAGGGCGCGCAGGTAAAACTGGGCCGCGCGCCCATGGTGACATAGGCGTCGGCCAGACGGCTCGCGGGCAGGCCAAAGTCCGGCGGCACACCTTGATCGCGCCAGTTGCCGTGGTCGACCGAGATGGCATTCATCGTTGTCGGCACCCGCACTTTTGAGCCCATATCGGCCATGGTCTGGGCAAAGAGCAGGTTGGCGGGGCTGGCGTAGATACACCCATCGATATGCACGCGCGTGACGTCGACCAGCTGCGCGGCCCCCTGCCCGCGCGCCATGGTGCAGGTGATCTCCATCGCCAGTTGCACCGCCGGACCGTCGGCCCCATCAAGCATCGCTTGATCTTCGGAGGTGAGATGCAGATCGCGGGCGGGTTTGTCAGACAGCGGCAAGTCCCAATCATCGGTGCTCAGCATCTCAGGCGTAATCCGCGCGCTGCGCGCTTTGGCGAGCAGGTCGTAGTCCTTGGCGCCGAGCCGCAGCACCGCGAGCGGTTTGTCGAACATTTTGCCCGCGATCAAGGCCCCCAAGGTCAGGATGTCTTCGGCCTCGCGGAAAATCAAGGCGGCTGGGGCATGGCCATTCAACGCCAGTTCCAACAGCACCCCACTGCCGGTGCAGGAGCCCCGGCTGGTGGGCATCAACACGATCCTCCCCGCCAGCGACTGACCGCAGAGCGGATGATGCGCGTCGATGACCTTGCCTGTGGCCGGATCGACGCCACCCCAGAAACTCAGCCCCTCGGAGGAAGCCAGCACCGCACCTTGGGCCTCTGCCGGAACGATAATTTGCGCCATGGGAAGCCTTTCCAAGTCAGGTGACGACAAAGCCATGCGCGAAGGGGTCGCGCTCGTCGATGAAGATGGTGTTAAAGCCGGTGACCCGCGCCCAACCGGCGATGGAAGGGATGATCGCAGGCTTGCCCGCCACCTCCGCCGCCGCTTCGACGCGGCCTTTGAACATCGAGCCGATGATGGATTCATGCACGAAATCGTCCCCGACCTTCAGCTTACCCTTGGCCGCGAGTTGCGCCATCCGGGCCGAAGTGCCGGTCCCGCAGGGGGAGCGGTCAATCGCCTTGTCGCCGTAGAAGACCGCGTTGCGGGCGTGGGCCTCGGACGCTTGGGCGGCACCGGTCCAAAGGATGTGGCTCAACCCGTTGATCGCCGGGTGTTCGGGGTGGATGAATTCGTATTTCGCGTTCAGCGCCGCGCGGAGTTTCGGGCTGAAACCGACCAGTTCAGAAACCGAGAAATCCGCCATGTCGCGAAAATTCTTCTGCGGCTCGACGATGGCGTAGAAATTGCCGCCATAAGCCACATCGACCACCACTTCGCCCAGGCCCTCGACCTCAGCCGTCAGCCCTTCGGCATGGAGAAAGCAGGCACATTGGTCAGCCGCACTTCTTCGACGAAACGCCCCTCTTGACGGTAGGTCACATCGACCCGCCCGGCGGGGGTCTCAAGGCGCAANTGNCCGGGNGTGGCGGGNGTGACCANCCCGTTNTCNAGCGCGATGGTGACGGTGCCGATGGTGCCGTGNCCGCACATCGGCAGGCAGCCCGANGTNTCGATGAACAGCACNGCNATGTCGCAATCATCCCGCGTCGGNGGNTANAGGATNGCGCCTGACATCTGGTCNTGNCCNCGCGGCTCGAACATCAGNCCGGTGCGGATCCAGTCGTATTCCNCCAGAAAATGGGCGCGCTTTTCCAGCATGTTCGCGCCCTTNANCAGNGGCGCGCCGCCGGTNACGAGCCGNACCGGATTGCCGCAGGTNTGGCCGTCGATACANGGAAATGTGTGTTGCGTCATGTCAGCCTCTANAAACGNGCGGGAGAGAAGGGGGTCAGGTNGATGCCGGGGTCNTGGNCGGTCATCAGNTCCGCGATGATGGCGGCGGTGCCTGCCGATTGGGTGAGNCCCAGATGCCCGTGGCCAAAGGCGCAGAACACATCCGGGCGGTTNGGCAGCGCGCCGATGGCNGGCAGGCTGTCGGGCAGNGAGGGGCGGAANCCCATCCANTGCGTGCCGCCCGAGGTGTCGAGCCCCGGCANNAAGCGNTTGGCCTTNTTCAGCATCGCATCGGCNCGGGCAAAGTTCGGCGGCANGTCGAGCCCGCCGAGTTCCACCGCCCCGCCGACGCGCAGCCCNTNGCCCACCTTGCTGATGACAAAGCCATGGCCGCCGAAAGTGATCTGGCGNTTNAGGTCGAAGGCCCCGGCGGGCANNGTCGTGTTATAGCCGCGNTCGGTCTCNAGCGGGATTTTCNCGCCAGCGGTCCGCGCGAGGTGATGCGAATGNGCNCCNGCGGCCAGCACCACGCGGCCCGGTATNANNCCANCNGNGGTCTCGACCCCGCCNGNNACCAGACGTTCGGCGCGGGTGATNGTGATCTCNCCNCCCCCNGCCCGGAAGCGTTCGGCCATCGCCANCACATAGTCGCNCGGGTCCGAGATCGANTGCCATTCCGGGGTNAAGNTCGCATGGGTGAAGCNGGGCGCNAGACCGGGCTGATAGGCCGCNATCTCNTCGCCCTTGAGATGGGTGAANGCNATCCCCNCCTCTTCGCGGGCCTGCCANCCGGGGAGCGANGCNCGGAACTCGGCCTCGCTNTCATAGACCTGCAACTGNCCGTCATGGCGCAGCATATGGGCCAGACCGNTNANCNCCAGATGCGGNTCNAGNGCGGCNTGCGANAGCTTCATCAGCGCNGTCTGCGCCACGGTNGNNGNCCGCACCTGCGCGGGCCANCTTGCTNTCCANAANCGCCACATCCACGGNGCGATCCGCNCGGCNTAGCGCGGCGGCACNGACAGCGGCCCCAGCGGATCAAGCANCCATNTNGGCGCCTGCCGGATCATCCGGGGNGAGGCNAGCGGCAGGATCTCGGTAAANGCAAAGGCNCCCGCNTTGCCCGCCGANGCGCCNGCNGCCGGGCCTTCACGGTCGATCACCCGCACGGGCAGCCCGCGCGCCTGAAGCGCCAGCGCGNTGGACAGGCCCACCACGCCCGCGCCGACNACCGTCACCGGGGNTTGGTTCATTACCGNACGCTCGACAGGAATTGACGNGTCTCTTCTTGCTGCGGATCGCCAAAGATNTGATCCGGCGCNCCGATCTCGGCCATGACGCCCTTGTGAAAGAAGGCCACACGGTCCGACACATCGCGTGCGAAACTCATCTCATGGGTGACACAGATCATCGTCATCCCNTCATCTGCCAGCAATTTGAGCGTGTCCANCACCTCGCCCACCAGNTGCGGGTCGAGNGCCGAGGTCACCTCGTCNAAGAGAATGTANTCGGGCGACATNGCCAATGCACGNGCAATCGCCATCCGCTGNTGCTGCCCGCCCGACAGGCGGCTNGGNTAGACNNCCAGCTTGTCGGCNAGACCNACNTGCGAAAGNTGCTGCACCGCGATTTCTTCGGCNTCCTTGCGGCCCATNCCNTTCACTTTNCGCGGGGCNAGNGTNACNTTNTCCAGCACCGTCAGATGTGGGAAGGCGTTGAATTGCTGGAACACGATGCCGATCTTGCGGCGCAGCTTGTTCAGGTCGGTGTCGCGGGCGTGGACTTCGGTGCCGTCGACCACGATGCGACCCTTGTCGATCGGCTCCAACCCGTTGATGCAGGTCAGCAGCGTCGATTTGCCCGAACCAGAGCCACCGATCACCGAGACGACCTCGCCCTTTTGCACGGTCAGGTCGATGCCCTTGAGCACCTGAAGCGCACCAAAGGATTTATGGACGTTTTCAATCTCAATCATTTTCTTGCCACCTTTTTTCCAAGCGGCTGCCAAGCCGGGCAATGGGGAAACTGAGCGCGAANTAGATCGCNCCNGTCACGAGCAGGATGAACATCGGCTCTTGCAGGCGTGTCACCAGAATTTGCGAGGCGCGCAGCAATTCGATGATGCCAAGCCACATCACCAGCGCGCTGTCTTTCATCACGCCAAGCGTCAGGCCAATCCAACTGGGAAGACCAACCCGCAGCGCCATGGGAAAGACGATCTGCGTGAGGTCTTGGCCCCATGTCATACCGAGCGAACGGGCCGCACGGCGGGTGACCGAGGGCACCGCTTCAATCGCACCGCGCACGATCTCGGTGCANTAGGCCGAGGTATAAAGCGCCAGCACGATGCAGGAGGTCACGAAGGGCGATATCCCCCAGCCCGCGATGGCCTGAAAGGCGTTGGCAAGGATCAATTGGATCAGCAGCGGGACCGAGCGGAAGATATCCAGCACGAAGGTCAGAGGCAGGGCCGCCCATGGGCTGATCTGGCTGCGAAGTACTCCGAAGAAGAGCCCCAGCAGCGTGCCGCCCACCACCGCAAATGCGGTGACCGAAAGCGTCACGCCTGCGCCCTTGAGCATGAACATCAGGTCGTTGAAGGTCAGAGCCGTATCAAACATCTATTCTCTTCCTTCAGTAGCGAAACAGGCGGGCGGCCAGAAGCCGTGCGCCGAGCATCACGGCCTTGGCGA
>NZSX01000068.1 GCA_002703405.1 Sulfitobacter sp.
GAGGCGACCTCTTCGGTGGTGTGCGGCAGGGCCAGCACACCGCCCTGCCCGGCGTAGCGGCCGCGCGGTTCTTCGAGGTAGCGCTGTTCGGGCTTGCGCAGCACGCCATCCGGCAGCTGTGCCCGCAGGGTATCGGTGAAGGCTGTGTCGGCGGGGTTCAGTGTCATGGTCCTTTGATCCTGTGCAGGGCTCGGGGATGCAAGGGCAAAGCGTATGAACAGTCTGTGCGGATGCTTGATGGGAACCCTGCGGAACGTATCAGACTGAAGCCGACGACCTAGCCGACATCCGTGCGGCCGCGCCGATCTTTGCGTAATGACGCATAGAGCACATGGGTCCGCCAGCGGCCATCGATTTGCAGATAGCTCTGCGCGACGCCTTCGTATTTAAAGCCCGCCTTTTCGAGCAGGCCGCGGGAGGCTTGGTTTTCTGGCAGGCAAGCGGCCTCGATGCGCGACAGGTCGAGCCGGGTGAAGGCCTGATGCACCGTCGCCTCTATCGCCTCGCGCATGTAGCCTTGTCGGGCGAAGGGTTCGCCCGTCCAATAGCCCAAGGTCCCGGATTGGGCAGGACCGCGGCGGATGTTGTCGAGGGTGATCGCGCCGACGAGGTTTTGGTCGCTGCGCCGGATCAGGAAGAGCGGCATCGCGTTGCCCGAGGACACCGAGCGCTGCGCCCAATAGACACGGTTGGTAAAGGCTTTGCGGGTCAAGTGGTCCTCGGCCCATGTCGGCTCCCATGGGCGCAGGTAGTCGTTGCTGGCGCGGCGCAGGGCGGACCAGGCGCGGAAATCGGCATGGATCGGCGGACGCAGGGTCAGCCGTTCCGTTTCGATCCGTAGTTTGCGTCGCCCCAGCAGCATCAGGCGGCGCGTCTGCTGTGAAGCTCGTCGAGCGTTGGTGCGCTGTCGACCGGGCCGTAGAGGGCCAATGCCGCCGGAGCTTGGGTCGCCATGCGCTCGGCGAAATCGCGCACATCGCCNGTGGTGACGGCGTCGATCTGGGCCACGGTNTCTTCNAGNGGCGGGACGCGGTCCCAGATTTGGATGAGNCGAGCCAGACGTTCGGCGCGGTTCGAGGGGCTTTCCANCCCCATCAGCAGCCCGGCTTTCATCTGGGCGCGGGCGCGGGCGACTTCGGCGGGGGACATGTCAGAGGCCGCGCGCTTCATCTCGTCAATGGTGATGTTTGCCAGTTCGGGCAATTGCTCGGCGCTGGTGCCGGCGTAGATCGTGGTCATGCCCGTATCGGCATAGGCNCCTGCTTGGGCAAAGATCGTGTAGCAGAGGCCGCGGTTTTCGCGGATCTCTTGGAACAGGCGCGAAGACATGCCGCCGCCCAAGGCAGANGCGTAGATTTGGGCGATGTAGATGTCATCCGAGCGGTAGCCGGGGCTTTCAAAGCCAAGGGCGAAATGGGCCTGTTCAAGCTGTTTGACCTGTCGGAACTCGCCGCCGCCGAAACGGGCGCTGTCGATCTGGTAGAGCTTTTTCGAGGGCATGTCGCCANAGAGGCTTTCGGCCAGTTTTACGATCTTGTCGTGGTCCACGGCACCGGCAGCCGAGAGGATCATCTGNTCGGGGCCGTAGTGGTCCGCGATGAAGCGTTGCAGATCGTCGCGCGAGAAGGCCGAGACACGTTCGGACGGGCCGAGGATGGTGCGGCCGATGGGTTGATCTGGATAGGCNTGCTCTTGGAGCCANTCGAAGATCACNTCGTCGGGNGTGTCGAGNGCTTGGCCGATCTCTTGCANGATCACGCCNCGTTCGACTTCNACNTCNGANGGGTCCAGCACCGGGTTGCGCAGNATNTCGGCGATCACGTCGAGGCCNAGCGCCACGTCGTTTTCCAGCACGCGGGCGTAATAGGCGGTGACTTCGCGCGAGGTATAGGCGTTGATATAGCCGCCCACGTCTTCNATCGCTTCGGCGATTTGCAGCGACGAACGGGTGGCGGTGCCCTTGAAGGCCATGTGNTCAAGGAAATGCGCGATGCCGTTTTGNTGNGGCGTTTCGTGCCGTGCGCCTGCGTTCACCCAGACNCCGATGGCGGAGGAGGCNAGCCCCTCCATATGTTCGGTGACGATCCGGAAGCCGTTGGGCAATGTGGTCTGTTGGAGGCTCACGCGGGGAGGTTNCCTTTGATATGCGCTTTCAGCGCGTCGAGGTCATTGGGCAGCCGGGTGAAACGTTCTTCCCGGTCGAAAAGGTCNGCCATGCGNGGCGGCAGNGGNGGGCGAATGCCGGTGGCGGCTTCNACCGCGTCGGGGAATTTNGCCGGATGNGCGGTGGCCAGCGTGACCATCGGGGTGGCCGGNTCGCGCNGCTCATCNGCGACTTTNACGCCNACGGCNGANTGNGGGCAGAGNAGCTCNCCCGTGGTGNNGCGGCGGTCGGTGATGGTGGCACTGGTTTCNTCTTCNGAGGCGCGGCCCGAGCGGTAGGTGTCTTGCAGCGNNTGCATNGCNCCTTGGGAGACATCGAAACCGCCCTGCCCCANNTCGTCCATCAGTTGNGCNACGGCNCCGGCGTCGCGGTCNTANGCNTCNAANAGGGCGCGNTCGAANTTNGANGAGACCTGNATGTCCATCGANGGGCTGATNGANGGGGTNACGCCGCCTTTGTGGTAGCCTTGNCCTGAGAGACAGCGGTGCAGGATGTCGTTNTGGTTGGTNGCGACNACCAGATCGGCNATGGGCAGGCCCATNCGTTTGGCGATGTAGCCNGCNAAGATGTCACCGAAGTTGCCNGTGGGCACGGTGAAGCTGATNTCNCGNNNNGGTGCGCCGAGGCTNGTNGCGGCNGTGAAGTANTANACCACCTGNGCCAGCACCCNGCCCCAGTTGATCGAGTTCACNCCNGCCAGCCGCACGGAATCGCGGAAGTCGAAATCGTTGAACATGTCCTTGAGGCGGGCTTGGCAGTCGTCGAAATCGCCATCAATGGCCAGCGCGTGGACGTTGGACTCCGCTGGCGTGGTCATCTGGCGGCGCTGCACGTCCGACACCCGGCCGTGCGGGTAAAGGATGAAAACGTCGACGTTATCGAGCCCCTTAAAGGCTTCGATCGCAGCCGAGCCGGTGTCGCCGGAGGTCGCGCCGACGATGGTCACCCGCTCGCCCTTGCGACCCAGAGCGGCCTGAAACATCTGCCCGATCAGCTGCATGGCGAAGTCTTTGAACGCCAATGTCGGCCCGTGGAAGAGTTCCAGCAGGAAGTGGTTCGGGGCCAGTTGCACCATGGGTGCGCGGGCGGTGTGGCCAAAATCTTCGTAGGCGCGGGCGATGATGGCGCGGAATTCGTCGTCAGTGAAAGTGTCACCGATGAAGGGGCGCATGACGGTAAAGGCGACCTCTTCGTAGCTTTGGCCCTGCATGGCGGTGATTTGTTCATGCGTAAGCGTCGGGATAGTTTCGGGCACATAGAGCCCGCCGTCACGGGCAAGGCCAGTCAGCATCGCCTCTTCGAAGGACAGAACGGGGGCGGAGCCACGGGTAGAGATATAGCGCATAGGGTCAGTCGACTTTCGGCGTTGCAGGGGCGCGGCGGCGGCGCAGGAAAAGGACGGTCATCGCCAGCCAGATGGCGGCGAGGGAAAACCAGGTGATCGCATATTGCAAGTGATCGTTGGGGATACGGGCGGTATCGACGGGCAGCGGCGTGATCTTGGGGTCCGGCCCACTGCCGTCGCGGACCACGACGAGGAGCGGCTCGGTGTTGAGCGCGTCAGCCATGACCTCCACATCCCGGGCGAACCAAATGTTGCTTTCGGTATCGGCTTCGGGCGTGAAACTGTCGACCTCTTGGGGCCATTGCAAGTTGCCGGTCAGGGTGGCGCTGCCCGCGGGGGCGATGGCGTCTTTGTTCGCTGTGGCGGTAAAGCCGAGGTCGATGAGGATGCGGCGGCCATCCTCCAAAGTCATGGGCGCGATGACACGGTAGCCTGCGCCTTTCTGTTTCTGGCTGACCAGCACATGCAGCGCCTCGGCCCCGATCTCTCCGCTGACCGTGACGGGCAGATAGGCGTCTGCTTGTGGGTCAGGATCGCGGGGCAAGGCCACCGGAGCGGCGGTGATCCGGGCGTTGATATCGGCGATGATCGCCTCTTTCCACGCCAGTCGCTGCACCTGCCAGACCCCGAGTGCGACGAGGATGGCTGCCCCGCCAAGGCCGACGATGATGAAGAACAGGCTGCGCCGCATTCGAATCTCTCTGGCTGAAACGACAAACGCGCGAAGAGGGCTTCGCGCGTTTGGGTTTTACGGGTGTGGGGCGCGGATGCAACCCCGCCTTATGTTTAGGGCTGGCCCCACATGTAGACGGCAAAGAAGAGGAACAGCCAGACCACGTCAACGAAGTGCCAGTACCACGCCGCCGCCTCGAAGCCGACGTGGCGCTCGGGGGTGAAGTGGCCCCGCATCGCACGCAGCAGGCAGACGAAGAGGAAGATCGTACCGATCACAACGTGGAAGCCGTGGAAACCGGTCGCCATGAAGAAGCTGGAGAAATACATATCGCCACCGAAGGTCCAATCGTCATGGACCAGCAGTTCGTAGTATTCGTAAGCCTGCAACGCGGTGAAGAGCACGCCGAGGATCACGGCGATGGTCAGGCCCGAGATAAGGTCCTTACGGTTGTTCTCATGTGCCAGCGCGTGGTGCGCCCATGTCACGGCACAGCCCGACAGCAGCAGCACCAACGTGTTGATCAGCGGCAGGTGAAAGGCGTCAACCGCGTGGATTTCGGGCTGGACGTACTCTGAGCCGACATATTCGTACATCGGGTAAAGGGCCTGCTTGAAGAAGGACCAGAACCACGCGACGAAGAACATGACTTCGGACATGATGAACAGGATGAAGCCATAGCGCAGGCCGATCCGCACCACACCGGTGTGATCGCCCACTTCGCTTTCAGAGACCACTTCGGCCCACCATGCGAACATGACGTAAAGTGTGGCGACCAGCCCGCCCAAGAAAACGAAGGGCGTCATTCCGTGCATCCACAGGACGGCGCCCGCCAGCATGGCAAATCCGCCTACCGACCCCAAAAGCGGCCAGGTCGAGGGGGGGAGAATATGGTAGTCGTGGTTTTTTGCATGGGCCATGGTTGCGGGTCCCTCACCTTTGTTTAATCAGGTCGTTAATTCGTTGTTGTGGCGCTGTCCTGATCGAGGGCGGCATAGCCCTCGGGCAGGTCAATTTCGTAGAATGTATAGGACAGAGTGATGGTATGTACAAACTTCCCATCGCGGTCTTCGACCATTTCTGGGTCGACGAAGAAGCTCACCGGCATTTGCACACGCTCGCCCGGTGCCAGCACCTGTTCGGTGAAGCAAAAGCAGTCGATCTTTTCGAAGAACGGGCCGGCGGTATAGGGGGTGACGTTGTAGCTGGCCTGCCCCGCGACGGCATGGTCGGTGGGGTTATAGGCTTCATAGAATGCCAGCCCGGTCTCGCCGATCCGCACTTCCATTTCGCGCACCACGGGTTTGAACTCCCACGGCATGCCGTCGTTGAGTGAGCCGTCAAAGCGGACCTTGACGGTCTGGTCCAGCACATCCGCGCTGCCTGCCGATACCTGCCCCGGCGTCCCGCCGAAGCCTGTCACGCGGCAGAACCAATCGTAAAANGGNACNGANGCCCAAGCCANACCGCCCATCAGCACNACGACACTNACGGTTTGCATTACTGTTTTNTGAGGACCGGANAGCGCCATTACTGGGTNACCTCACGNTGNTTGGCNGGCANTTCNAAATCNGTNTGNGTGATCTTGACGTAGGTCAGCGCCATGATCAGCACCACGAAGGCACCCAGCATCAGGCCNACGCCGATATTGCGGCCCCGGCGGCGCTTGTGCAGTTCATGCTCAGGACGAAAGCTCATCACCAGCCCCCCAAACCAAAGGTACGCAGGGCNGCTTCGCCCANNATCGCNCCGAAGTGCAAAAAGAGATAGGCCAGCGACAGGCGGAAGAACTTGCGCTCTTCGGCNTANTCGTCNCCNTCGGCNATNACCTCNTNCCGCNTCCAGATGCGGTANGCNCCCANNAGGAANGCGGCGTTCANNACCANNGCCANGGCGAAGTAGAAGATNCCACCGATGGCNGTAAAGGCTGTGCCNATNGCCAGNGCGGCCAGNAGNACCGTNTAGANNAGGATNTGCNNCCGCGTNGCCGGNCGGCCGTGGGTCACGGTCAGCATCGGCACTTTGGCATCGTCNTAGTCAGANCGCATGAAGAGCGCCANCGCCCAGAAATGCGGCGGGGTCCACATGAAGATNAGNGCNAACATCANCCANGCCTCGACCGAGAAGCTGCCNGTGGCGGCGACCCAGCCGATCACCGGCGGGAAGGCCCCGGCGGCACCGCCGATGACAATGTTCTGCGGCGTCAAACGCTTGAGCCACATGGTATAGAACACGGCGTAGAACAGGATGGTAAAGAGCAGCATCCCCCCCGCCAGAAGGTTGGTCGCCAGNCCCAGCATCATCACCGACAGACCCGACAGCGCCACACCGAGGGTCAGCGCCTCTCCGGGTTGGACCCGGCCCGAGGGGATCGGGCGCCCGCGCGTGCGGCGCATCACCGCGTCGATATCGGCATCCCACCACATGTTCAGCGCGCCCGAGGCGCCGCCGCCGATGGCGATGAACAAGATCGCGCAAAAGCCGATGACGGGATTGACCGAGACCGGCGCGGCCAACAGCCCCACGAAGGCCGTGAAGACGACAAGCGACATGACGCGCGGTTTCAGCAGGGCGAAGTAATCCCCCAGCTGCGCGTCGTATTCACGTGTTGGCGTATTGGTGATGTCAGTCATCCCGAACCTTCCAAGGGTAAACACGGGGCACGGGCCTGCGCCCTGCCCCGTGGCACTGGCTTACTTAGAGGCGACGGTCAGCGGCTGTTCGATGCCAGCATATTCCGCCTTGGCGTTGCCAAGCCATTCCGCATAGGCCTCTTCCGAGACGACTTTGACGGTGATCGGCATATAGGCGTGGGCCTGCCCGCAAAGCTCGGAACACTGACCGAAGTAGACGCCTTCCTGTTCGGCGGTGAACCACAGTTCCGCCAGACGGCCCGGCACGCCATCCTGTTTCACGCCGAAGGCGGGAATGGTCCAAGAGTGGATCACGTCGCTTGCCGTGACCTGCACGACGATGGTCTTGCCCACGGGGATCACGACCGATGTGTCGGTGGCCAGCAGGAAGTCTTCGCGGGNGTAGCCTTCGTCTTCGAGCTTGGCGACCATCGCGTCGTTCAACACGAAGGGGGTCACATCTTCGTCGCCGTCACCCAGCGTGGCCGGGGCACCGATCATATAGCTGTCAAAGGCGATTTCTTCGTCGACATATTCATAGGTCCAGTACCACTGGTTGCCGATGGCCTTGATGGTGATGTCCGCTTCGGGGATTTCCTGCTGGCGGAACAGGATCGGCAGCGAATAGGCACCGATCAGCACAAGGACGAGAATCGGCAGGATCGTCCAAGCGATCTCAATCGGGGTGTGGTGCGTGAAGGACGAGGGGTTCGGGTTCCGCTTTTTGTTGTAGCGGATCATGACCCAGATGATCAGACCGGTCACGAAAATGGTGATCAGCGTGATGATCACGAGAATCAGGTAATCCAGATCGTGAATATCCTGCGCCAACCGCGTCACAGCGGGTTGAAAGCCTGTCTCGCCGTCAACAGGTCTGCCGATGACATCAAGCCCGTCAATGCGCAGGCTGTCCTGTGCCAATGCAGGCAGGGCGGCAAGGCTGGTCAAAAGACCGGAAAGGGGGAGTAGATGTTTCATATGTCGTCCTGATCTTGTGACCATTAAGAAGCCGATAAGCACCCCAAACCGCTGCTGCGATCCGGTGCCGTTGTAATCCTGGGTGCTTACAATCATATTCTGCCTACAAGATAAAGTCACATGCTTGCGTCATAGAGCCGCGCGAGACAGTTTTGTGACAGCAAGCAAGGATACCCCCGATGAGCCGCGCGCATTTCACCCCCTTCGAGGCCGATCTGGACCGAGAAACCGCTCTGAGCGTGCTGCGCGAGGCCGTGGCCGGTGCCGATGACGGCGAATTGTTCCTCGAACGGCGCCGCTCNGAGGCGCTGGTNTTCGACGACGGACGCCTCAAAACCGCCAGCTATGATGCCGCCGAGGGCTTTGGCCTGCGCGCCGTGCGCGGCGAGGTGGCAGGCTACGCCCATTCCACCGAACTGAGCGAGGCCGCCCTGCGCCGCGCGGCGGAGACGGCGCGGCTGGCGGTGGGCGATGGCGGCGGCACTTGGGCGGATGCNCCGCAGGCCAGCAACACGCGGCTCTATACGGACGAAGACCCGATCGCGGGCCATGCCTTTCCGGTCAAGGTCGATACCCTGCGCGAGATCGACGCCTATGCCCGCAGCCTCGATTCCCGCGTGGTACAGGTGAGCGCCACGATCGCCGCCAGCATTCAGGAGGTCGAGATCCTCCGCCCCGAGGGGCATTCGGTGCGCGACGTGCGCCCCATGACACGGGTCAATGTCTCGGTCATTGTCGAGCAGGATGGCCGCCGCGAGAGCGGCGGTGTCGGCGGCGGCGGGCGGATCGGGCTNGACGGTATGCTGGCCCCCGAAGACTGGCAGGCCAAGGTCCGCGAAGCCCTGCGCATCGCCTGCGTGAACCTCGAAGCCGTTCCTGCCCCCGCNGGCGTGATGGACGTGGTGCTTGGCCCCGGCTGGCCCGGCATCCTGCTACACGAAGCCATCGGCCACGGGCTGGAGGGCGATTTCAACCGCAAGGGCTCCAGCGCCTTTGCCGGGCTGATGGGCCAGCAGATCGCCGCAAAGGGCGTGACCGTGCTGGACGATGGCACGATCCCCGACCGACGCGGCTCGATCTCGGTCGATGACGAAGGCACCCCCTCGGCGCGCAATGTNTTGATNGAGGANGGCGTGCTGGTGGGCTATATGCAGGACCGTCAGAACGGGCGGCTGATGGGCGGAGCCTCGACCGGGAACGGACGGCGGCAATCCTATGCGCATATCCCGATGCCGCGCATGACCAACACCTATATGCTAGGCGGCGATGCGGCACCNGAGGACATCGTGGCCGACCTCAAAGATGGGATTTATGCCGTCGGATTTGGNGGCGGTCAGGTGGATATCACCAACGGCAAGTTCGTNTTTTCCTGCACCGAGGCCTACCGCGTGCAAAACGGCAAGATCGGCGCGCCGGTCAAAGGGGCCACGCTGATCGGCGACGGGGCCACGGCGCTGCAGCAGATCCGCGCCATCGGAAATGACCCGACGCTGGACCCCGGAATGGGCAACTGCGGCAAGCAGGGCCAATGGGTGCCGGTGGGCGTGGGCCAGCCGACCCTGATGATCGGTGGGCTGACCGTGGGCGGGGCCGCGACCTGACGACACGCCTAAGTTGAATCGAATGGGTTGGAGAAAATTCATAGGTTGTTAAGCACTAAATCCTATACCTGATTCTGCAACGGACGGAGCTTCGGGATGACTGACAAGGACCTACATCCTTCTTCCACTCACCCCCCACTCCCACCCACCCAGGAAGATGAACAGTTTGCCCGGCTTCGTCTGTTGCGCTCACGCAGGGTGGGCATTTCAACCTACCGGCGTCTGCTGGATAAACATGGCTCTGCGATCAATGCGCTGATCGCCTTGCCCGAAGTGGCGCAGGCCGCAGGCATTTCGAACTATCGCATTTGCCCCGAAGGGGTTGTTCAGGCCGAACTCAATGCCGCCCGCACCGCCGGGGCGCGGCTGCTGGTTCATGGACAGGCGCCCTACCCCGACCTATTGAATGATCTCGACGATGCCCCGCCCTTTTTGTGGGTGATCGGTGACCCATCCCTCCTCACCCGGCCTATGATTTCATTGGTCGGTGCGCGGAATGCCTCCTCGCTTGGGCTTCGCATGGCACGCACCCTCGCGGCAGAGCTTGGGGAGGCCGGGTTTGTCGTCGTCTCCGGCCTTGCGCGGGGCATCGACGCCGCTGCCCATTCCGCCGCGCTGGCCCATGGCACCATCGCCGTGCAGGCGGGCGGGGTCGACATTATATACCCAAGCGAAAATGCAGAACTGGCGGAACAGATCGCGGCGCAGGGGCTGCGCCTGTCAGAGCAACCAATGGGGCTGCAACCGATGGCGCGGCATTTCCCACGCCGCAACCGCATCATCTCTGGCCTGAGCCGGGCAACCGTGGTGGTTGAGGCGGCGGCCCGCTCGGGCAGTTTGATCACCGCACGCGATGCATTGGATCAGGGGCGCGACGTGCTGGCGGTGCCCGGCCACCCGATGGACGCGCGCGCGGCGGGCTGCAACATGCTGATCCGCGATGGCGCAGTGCTGGTCCGCTCCGCCGCTGACGTGTTGGAGGTTTTGCCGGAGTTGGCCACGCAGGGGCCCGAATTACCCCGACGCAAGCCCGCGCCGCCCCCACTTCGGGCAAAAACGCCTCCGCCAAAACGCGGCCCCGTCGCAAAGCTCCACGCGCAGATCCTCGCCCGCCTCGGCCCCGCCCCGGTCGCAGAGGATCAGTTGATCCGCGATCTGCAAGTGCCCAGCAGTGACGTGGCCCCTGCCCTGCTTGATCTTGAGATGGAGGGGGAAATTCAGCGTCAGCCGGGCGGGTTGCTAAGCCGTTCCGCCTGACGGCGTCGCACATTTCGGCCCGCTCAAACCATAGCTGCGCCGTGGCGCCTCCGCGAGGCACAGCCCCGGCCAAGGCGCCGCCGAAAGCCGCCCGTCAATAGCGGCAATACGGCCCATCCGCCCTGCCAAACCGCTGCGCGCCAAACCCCTCATCCGCAGCAGCCGCATTGACAAACACCCCCGCCATCCCACATGAGACAGCGCAAAGCCGCCCTCATTTTTGATCTAAGGTGCCTGTATTTATGCCCGTCGTCGTTGTCGAATCCCCAGCCAAGGCCAAAACGATCAACAAATATCTGGGCGACGATTACACCGTTCTCGCCTCTTACGGCCACGTCCGGGACTTGCCGCCAAAGGACGGATCGGTCGACACCGACGCCGATTTCGACATGAAATGGGAAGTCGCCTCTGACAGCAAGAAACACGTCAAAGCCATCGCCGACGCGCTGGCCAAAGACAACGCACTGATCCTCGCGACTGACCCCGACCGCGAAGGCGAGGCGATCAGCTGGCACCTGCAAGAGGCGCTGACCAAGCGCAAGTCGATCAAGAAAGACACGCCCGTCAGCCGCGTCGTCTTTAACCAGATCACCAAAAAGGCCGTGACCGAGGCGATGCAGAACCCGCGTCAGGTCGATATGCCGCTGGTCGAGGCCTATCTCGCCCGCCGCGCGCTGGACTATCTGGTGGGGTTCAACCTCTCTCCCGTGCTTTGGCGCAAACTGCCCGGCGCGAAATCCGCCGGACGTGTGCAATCGGTCACCCTGCGCCTGATCGTCGAGCGCGAGATGGAGATCGAGGCTTTCCGCGCCCGTGAATACTGGTCGGTGAAGGCCCTGCTTGCCACGCCGCGCGGCCAAGAGTTTGAGACACGCCTTGTTTCGCTTGCAGGCAAAAAGCTGGATCGCTTCGATCTGGCCGACGCCACGCAGGCCGAGATGGCCGTTCAGGCGATCACCAGCCGCGCGCTGAAAGTGATGAACGTCGAGGCGAAACCGGCCAGCCGCAACCCCTCGGCCCCTTTCATGACCTCGACCCTGCAGCAGGAAGCCAGCCGCAAATTCTCCATGGGCGCGCGCCAGACCATGTCGACCGCGCAGCGCCTTTATGAGGCCGGGCACATCACCTACATGCGGACCGACGGCATCGACATGGCGCCCGAAGCGGTGAGCATGGCGCGTGATGCGATCGCTGACCGTTTCGGCGCGGATTACGTGCCGAAAGAGCCGCGCATCTATAAAAACAAAGCGAAAAACGCTCAGGAAGCGCACGAATGTATCCGCCCCACGGATATGACCAAAGACGCGAAGACACTGAAGCTCGATGCCGATCAGGCGAAGCTTTATGACCTGATTTGGAAACGCACGCTGGCCTGCCAGATGGAAAGCGCCCGGCTGGAGCGCACCACGGTTGAGGTCGGCAGCGATGACGGTCAGGTTGGCCTGCGCGCCAATGGTCAGGTCGTGCTGTTCGACGGGTTCTTGCGGGTCTATGAAGAAGGCCGTGATGATGTGGTCGATGAGGACGACAAGCGTCTGCCACAGATCAGCCAAGGCGACGCGATGGACAAACGCGCCGTCACCCCGGAGCAGCATTTCACCCAGCCGCCGCCGCGCTATACCGAAGCCACGCTGGTTAAACGCATGGAAGAGCTCGGCATCGGCCGCCCCTCGACCTATGCCAGCATCGTCACCACGATTCAGGACCGCGAATATGTTCGCAAGGACGGCAACCGTCTGATCCCCGAGGATAAGGGCCGGCTGGTCACCGCATTTCTCGAAAATTACTTCCGCCGCTACATCGGCTATGATTTCACCGCCGATCTCGAAGACCAGCTTGATAAGGTCAGCGCGGGCGATGCCGCCTATAAGGAAGTGCTGCGTCGCTTCTGGCGTGATTTCTCGGCGGCGATTGCAGAAACATCCGAATTGCGCATCACCGAGGTCTTGGAGAAGATCAATGAGGTGCTCGAGCCNCATCTTTTCCCGCCGACCGAAGACGGTGGCGACCCCCGGCTTTGCCCCAATTGCGAGATTGGCCGCCTGTCGATGCGCACGGCCCGTTCGGGCGGCGCCTTTATCGGCTGTTCGAACTACCCCGAATGCCGTTACACCCGCCCCTTTGGCCCGCCCGATCCGGAGGCCGAAGCCTCGGCCATTCCGCCTGATGGCAAGCTTTTGGGTGAGGATCAGGGCGACGAAATCCGCGTTTTCAAGGGCCGTTTCGGGCCTTACGTCCAGCGCGGGCCGGTGACCGAGGAAAACAAAAAACCGCCGCGCCAGTCGATCCCCAAGGATTGGGTGCCCGAGGATCTGACGCTGGAACAGGGCGTGATGCTGCTGTCGCTCCCGCGTGAGATCGGCCCCCACCCCGAGGACGGCGTCATGGTCTGGGCCAATATCGGCCGCTACGGGCCTTACATCAAACACGCCGAAAGCACCTCGGACCGGGGCGGCACCAATGCCAACCTTGAGGGCATCGATGAGGTTTGGACCGTNGGCATGAACCGCGCGGTGCAGCTTTTGGCCGAGAAGGTTGCCAGCCGTGGTGGCCGTGGCAAGGCCGCAAAACCGATCCGNGAGATGGGCGANCACCCGGATATGGGCGGCGCGGTCAATGTCATGGAAGGCAAATACGGGCCTTACGTNAAGTGGGAAAAGGTCAANGCGACGATCCCGAAAGAGATCGANCCGGNNGACCTGACCATGGAACGCGCGGTNGAGTTGATCGAAGAGAAGCTCGCCAAGTCCCCCGCCAAACGCAAGGCGGCGACCAAGAAGGCACCGGCGAANAAAGCCGCGGCCAAAAAACCCGCNGCAAAGAAGNCGGCAGCCAAGAAAGCGCCCGCCAAAAAGGCTNNGGCNAANAAANCCGCCGCGAAGAAGCCNGCGGCGAAAAAGGCCGANAGCGCGTAATNACGCCGCTNAGACCACAGCNGCCGCGCCGNNNATCGGCGCGGTTCCGCCTGTGGNCGGCGNTTACATCCAACATCATGAATATGTGATTTGCCATCTCCCTTCGATTTTCNGATCAGGGGAGNCGGCAAGACCAATATGAAAGGCAGATAGATGTCAGGCATTAAATTCACCCGACGTGGCGTGATCGCCGCGAGCGGTGCGGCGCTGATGACCCCGCAGATCCTGCGCGCGCAGGAATTCGGCCAAGCGGCCCGCGAATTTTCCAACGAAGCCCCTGTTTCNCGCAANGCGTCGAGCTTTGCNACGCAGCGNTGGCANGACCANTTTGACAGTCTTGGCAAAGGCGCGATCGTGGCCGACACCATCAGCCGCGCCCTGCATTATTGGAGNGCCGACGGCCAGANNTACAAGGTCTACCCNACCTCCGTNCCNGCCACCGAAGANCTGACCAAACGCGGCTACACCGAAATCGTGCGCAAGAAAGAGGGNCCNGANTGGACCCCNACCGCNTCGATGATGGANCGNTTCCCGCANTANAAATANATGCCGCCNGGCCCCGATAACCCGCTNGGCACCCANGCGATGTATCTCAGCTGGCCTGCCTATATCATNCACGGCACCCATGACACGCGCAAGATCGGNCGNCGCTCCTCGGACGGCTGNATCGGTCTCTATAACGAGAAGATCGAAGAGCTTTTCGGCATGTGCCCNGTNGGCACNCANGTNCGNNTNATNTNANCCTCTCNNGGCGGCCTTCNCTTGCGTAGCNCCACGTAATTGACACTGCGNCNACGCAGNGTCACATATGGCGCAACGAAACCAGAGGGAGGTCGNCCGTGAACAAAATCTATGGATCCGCCGCCGAAGCGCTGGAAGGCGTNNTGTCGGATGGCATGCTGATCGCCGCNGGGGGCTTTGGCCTTTGNGGCATTCCNGAATTGCTGNTGCAGGCGATNAAGGANAACGGNGCCAAAGACCTCACCTTNGCGTCGAACAANGCGGGCGTCGATGATTTCGGCATCGGCATTCTGCTGCAATCGCGGCAGGTGAANAAGATGATCTCNTCCTACGTNGGCGANAACGCCGAGTTCATGCGNCAGTACCTNTCNGGNGAGTTGGAGNTNGAGTTCAACCCCCAAGGCACCTTGGCCGANCGCATGCGCGCCGGNGGCGCGGGCATCCCGGGNTTNTANACCAANACCGGNGTCGGCACCCAGATCGCCGANGGCAAAGAGGTCAAACAATTCCGGGGNGAGGATTACATCCTCGAAGAGGGCATCTTTGCCGATCTGTCGATCGTGAAGGCATGGAAAGCNGACGACACTGGCAACCTNNTGTTCCGCAAGACCGCGCGCAACTTCAACCCGCCTGCCGCGATGTGCGGTAAGGTCTGCATCGTCGAGGTCGAAGAGATCGTCCCGCGTGGCAGCCTCGACCNCGATAAAATCCACCTGCCGGGCATCTACGTGCATCGCATCATCCAAGGCGATCACGAAAAGCGCATCGAAAAGGTCACGACACGCAAGCNGGAGGAAGCATAATGCCTTGGGATAGAGATCAGATGGCGGCGCGGGCCGCAGAGGAACTCGAAGACGGCATGTATGTGAACCTCGGCATCGGGATNCCGACGCTGGTGGCGAACTACGTNGGCGACAANGACATCACCCTNCANTCNGAAAANGGCATGCTGGGCATGGGCCCNTTCCCNTTTGANGGCGAAGAAGACCCNGACCTNATCAACGCTGGNAAACAGACCATNACCGAGCTNAGCCGCACCGCCTATTTCGACAGCGCCATGTCCTTTGGCATGATCCGCGGCGGCAAGATCGCGGCGGCGATCCTNGGNGCCATGGANGTGGCCGAGAACGGCGATCTGGCGAACTGGATGATCCCCGGCAAGCTGGTCAAAGGCATGGGCGGCGCGATGGACCTNGTCGCCGGCGTCAAACGNGTCATCGTGGTGATGGACCANCAGAANAANGCNGGTGAGTCGAAGGTGCTGAAGGAATGCACCCTGCCGCTGACCGGCAAGGGCGTGGTNGACCGGATCATCACNAACCTTGGCGTGNTCGACGTGGTCGAAGGCGGTCTGAAGATCGTCGAATGCGCCGATGGCGTGACNGAGGACGAGNTGCGCGCCGCGACCCAAGCGACCATCGTTTAACAACCGCNCCGGCGGCACCCCTCGGCGGCATCCGCCGGGGGCACGGCTNTCGCGATCANTTCATCGCGGCAAANACNCAGCCATCGCTGATCAGTTCCGGCGGTGTCAGGCAAAGCCCCTGCGCNACTTGAAANGCNGCCAACACCTTNGGCACATAGTCGCGCGTCTCNGCAAANGGCGGCACGCCCGCATGTTTGCGCACNGANCCCTCCCCCGCNTTATANCCCGCNAGTACGAGAATCGGATCGCGGTCGAACTCACCCATCAGCCAATTGAGGTATTTGACCCCGCCTGAGATATTCTCGGCTGCGACCATACTGTCGCCCACGCCAAAGCGGGCAGCGGTATCGGGCATCAATTGCATCAGTCCAGCCGCCCCGGCCCGACTTACCGCATCGGTACGTCCCGCCGATTCCACGCTGATCACCGCCAACACCAGCGCCGGAGAGACATTCGTGCCGACCGTGGCACGCAGGATGTCCACCCCATTGCTGCGCGCGATATCTTGCAGGTGCTGCAGGCGCGGCGCGGGCACCTTGCCCGTTGAAAGCGCCGCCATCGCAGGCGCCAACCGCCCCGCCCCGCCGCGGTCTGCTGCGGGAGAGACCTTATCCCAGAACCAATCGAACTGCCCCGCATTCAAAGGCGCAATCGCGCCGCTTGGCGTGGCGGCCACGGCGGGGCCTGTGTCGACCTTTGCCGCGGCAGCTGCGCGTGCGGCTGGGTCGATCTGCACCGTGATGCGTTTGGCCCCCGTCTTGGGCGGGCCGACCCGTTTGGCGGAAAACTCAGGAAAGGGTTTTGGGCCCTCTGCCACAACGGCAGGGGCCATAAGGGCCGTGACCAGCGAGAATGCCAATATACGATACATGCCTGCTCTACCTTGCGTCTGACGCGCCTTTGTTCGGCAATATCTCACGAATCGTGGAATCGGGCCAGCGTTTGAGGCGGGGATCATGGCGATTTCGCCGCAATTACCCTCTCAGACGACGGGAAAGCGCAGCAGGAAGCTGTGGTAGAACAAATAAACCTAGATTAAACAGATGGTTAATAAGTTTCTGCAAGAAAAATGAGAACGGTCTGAAAAAGGCGCAGTTGCTGCCAAATTCGCGCCCCAATCTGACGGCTATATAGGGTCATACCAAGTCGGACAGCCTCAATGAGAGAACGAGGCAAACCGGACGGCGAGGTTAAGACCTTTTACTCAGTGATCCTTGGAGGGACATGACATGATGAACTTTATCAAAAACTTCCGCAAAGACGAAGACGGTGCCGTGACAGTTGACTGGGTCGTTCTGACCGCTGCGATCGTTGGTTTGGCCATCGTTGCGTTCAATGCAATTGGCGACAGCACAGGGACAATGGCGGGCAATATTGCTCAAGATATCACGACATTTGAAACCACTGCTGATCGCACACCAGCGGCTAACTAAGCGAACCAGAGCTGGCTGGCTCTACGAACAATTGGGACCGCCTCCCAACCTGGGAAGCGGTCCTTTTGCATACCTAAGGGTTCCGCTCAGCAAGCGGAGAAACGCATGCGCAGCTTCTTAAAGAGTTTTTTATGTGACCAAAACGGCGCCGTCAGCGTTGATTGGGTTGTCCTGACTGTCGGACTGGTGGGTCTGGCGATCTTGGTGCTTAGCGTATTTTCAGACAGCCTTGGCGGGCTTGTCGAATACATCCGGGTCCAGCTGACCGCTTAAGACAACGGCGCCGCAAAAACGCACTACGGCAAGCTTCATCGCATCGCCGCCGTGGCGACCAAATCTCGCCATATTCGGCGGCTAATCTGCCGAGGTGATCAAAGCGAGCCGAGACTCGCTTCCATAGCAAAGAGGTGACGACATGCGAGCCGTATTCGGATTGGTTCTTTTGGTGGGCATAGCGCTTGCTGGCGGGGCCGTTTATCTGGCGAAAGACCGGATTTCACAGTATCAAACCGCGAACGCGCAGGCCCAAGCTGCGCTGGCGCAAGTGGTGCCAACCAAAACCGTTTGGGTGGCCGACAAGCCCCTGAAATACGGTCAGCCCCTCACCCGCGAAGATGTGCGCGCCGTGAAATGGCCCGAGAATGCCATCCCCGAGGGCACATTCTTTGAGGAAACCGTGCTGTTTCCGGAAAACACCAAAGATCAACGCATCGTGCTGCGCAACATCGAGAAAGATGAAGCGATCATGGCTGTGAAGGTGACCGAACCGGGCGAAGATTCCGGTCTGACCTCGCGTCTGGCACGCGGCATGCGCGCCTTTGCTCTTAAAGTCGACGTTTCCAGCGGCGTGTCGGGCTTCCTGCGTCCCGGCGACCGGGTGGATGTCTATTGGACAGGCCGCGTGAACGTGGGCAACCAATCCAGCAACGGCGATGTAACCAAACTGATCGAATCGGCCGTGCAGCTGATCGCCATCGACCAAAGCGCAGATGCGTTGGTGATGGGCGAAGCCTCGATCGCCAAGACCGTGACCGTGGCCGTGAACCCTCAACAGGTCGCCGCCCTTGCCCAAGCGCAATCAACTGGCCGTCTGTCCCTTGCTCTCGTCGGTACGAATGACGACACCGTGGCCGAGGCCATTGAAGTCGACCAGCGCTCGCTTCTGGGCATCGAAGCGCAGGAAACCATCGCAGAGGTCGCCAAAGAAAAGGTCTGCACGATCCGCACCCGCCGCGGGGCCGAAGTGGTCGAACTGCCGATCCCCTGCACAAATTGATCCGATAACAACCTCTTGCTAAGCTAAAAAAGACGCCGCAGTCCCCCTGCGGCGTCTTTTCCATTTTTCTGTTATGTTGCGAATAGCCCACATGCACAGCACCCCCGAAGAGCTTGATTCTTGCAATAAAATTTGAATTGCCGCAGAGTGCTGCCAAACGAGGGCGAAAAGACCCATCCCGAGGCGTGATCAAAAAGGCAGGTCACATGAAAATCGATAGATTTCTAAAAGCGGCCCTGCTGGGGCTGACACTGGGCGCGATGCCGATGGCATTGACCCTGCCCAGTTCAGCTGGCGCCGACACGCTGCGCGTCGTGAAACGCGGCACCAATTCCAGCCTCGACGTTCCGATGAACCGCGCTGTGGTGGTNGAAAGCGACATCCCATTCGCGGAGCTTAGCATTGCCAACCCCGGCATCGCGGATATCTCNTCTTTGTCTGACCGCACGATCTATGTGCTGGGCAAATCTCCGGGTCTGACCACGCTAACGCTGCTCGACGCNGGNGGGCAGTTGATTACCAATGTNGATGTCCGCGTCGCAGCNGATGTGTCTGAATTCAAAGAACGTCTGCGCCAAATCCTACCGGGTGAGAAGATCGAAGTGCGCACCGCCAATGACGGCATCGTGCTNTCGGGCATCGTTTCNTCGACGCAGCGGCTNCAACGCGCGCTTGATCTGGCCGAACGCTATGCGCCCGAGCGGGTCAGCAATCTGATGAGCGTCGGCGGCATTCAGCAGGTCATGATGAAGGTCCGCTTTGCAGAGATGCAGCGCAANGTGTCGAAATCGCTCGGCTCTTCGCTGGCCATCAATGGCGGGTCCGATTTCAGTGCGGGNACCGGCAGNACGAATACTTCGGGCGGNGTCGCAACCTCNCTTGGCGGCTCGATCCCTGGGTCGAACCAAAACGCAGGCGCGGTGCTTTTCGGCTTCAACGCAGGCTCGACCCAAGTGGGCATCCTGTTGGAAGCACTGGAAGAAAAAGGCGTCGTGCGGTTNTTGGCCGAGCCGAACCTCGTGGCGCTTTCGGGGCAAGAGGCCAAGTTCCTCGCCGGGGGTGAATACCCCGTCCCCGTGGCCCAGACCGGTGACACCATCGCCGTGGAGTTCAAACCCTTCGGCGTAGAGCTCGCCTTTATCCCGCGCGTCGTGGACAAGGATATCATCAACCTTGAAATGAACGCCGCCGTGTCCGCCATTGATGCCAGCAACAGCATCGCTTTGGGCAACGGCATTGAGATTTCCGCCTTCACCCGCCGCGAAACATCGACCACGGTCGAGATGCGCGACGGTGAAAGCTTTGCCATCGCGGGCCTTCTGACCGACGATTTCACCGACAGCACGCGGCAACTGCCGTGGATCGGCGATGTGCCGGTGCTGGGCGCGCTGTTCCGTTCGGCGGATTACCAGCGCAGCCAGACAGAACTGGTCATCATCGTCACCGCCCATCTGGTCACCCCGACCCGCGGCGAAGCGCTGGCCCTGCCCACGGACCGCATCAAGCCACCCTCTGAAAAAGACCTGTTCCTGCACGGGCGCACGGCGGACGGCACGCGCACCCCGAGCCGGGGTGCTGCGGGCGAGGTCGCCAAACAGGACTTCCGCGGCTCCTACGGTTATGTACTGGATTGATCCGATGACACACAGACATATCACGTTGATCGCTGGCACCGCGGCCCTCGCCGGGCTCACCGCCTGCTCTCCCAGCAATGATCCGGTCTATACACAGTTCTACCGCGAGGCAGGGTCGATCGTGGACACGGGCCAGTTCGGTAATGCCACGCTGCACAACCGGCAGGTCATGACAGGCGAAAAGCGTGTAACCTTTGATCTGGCGAATCGCTTTGCCAGCGAAGTCCGCTCTACCGTGACTTTCGCCTTTAACTCCGACCGGTTGGACGCCAATGCGCAGGCGATCCTGCGCCAGCAGGCCGGTTGGATTCGCCAATTCCCCGAGATGCGCTTCCGCGTCTATGGCCACACCGATCTGGTCGGCTCGCAGACCTATAACCGCGCCCTCGGGCTGCGCCGCGCGCAGGCTGTGGTGCGCTATCTCTCGACCTTGGGAATCAGCCCCAGCCGATTGGAAGCCGTTGTTTCCTTTGGCGAAACGCAGCCCCTGATCGTGACCCAAGGCCGCGAGCGCCGCAATCGCCGCACCGTGACCGAGGTCAGCGGCTTTGTGCACGGCCACCCGATGTTGCTGGATGGCAAATATGCGCAGATCATCTACCGCGAGTATGTGGCCAGCGCCGTGCCACCCTCGCAACTGAGCGCCAGTGCCACCGTCGCAGGTGGTGGCGGAGAGTAGGGCAAGCCCTTCTTTCGACAAAAGAATATCCCCCCGCACCTTCGGGCCGCGGGGGTTTTTCGTCCCAGCCCGTCCATGGTCAATCGGGCGTGAATGAGCAGATCGTTTCAAGATACCCAACAATAGAGGCTTTTTGGCCCCAATCTCGCCCCAGTTGGGGGTGATATTCGATACAGAAGGATAAATGTGCCCGGCTCAAGGGCCGCGCATGAGGCAGAGGTCAGAGCGATCGCGGCGACAGAATATTGCCGCCCTCCGGCCAAACCGTTGATGTAAAGGACAAAAGGTCATGAGCAGCACTATGCCCCAACCCGAAGCAGCGCCGATCGTTGCCTGCACAATCAGCCGTGATGTACAGAACTTCGACCTCTTGATCGAAGACATGGAGGCCACTCTGGGCGAAAGCTGGGGTGATCTAGGATTCGCCGAAGCGCTGGCGTTCTTTGGCCAGCCCGAGGCTGAGGCGATGGAATTTGTCGCCCTCGCCATGGATGAGACCGACGAAGACAACCTCGTTTTGATGACTGAGATCATCACGCAGGCCAAGGCCCGCGACATCCGGGTGATTCTGATTGCCGAAGACATGACCCCTGCCGCGCTGCATTCGCTGCTGCGTCAGGGTGCGGATGAATTCGTCCCCTATCCGCTGCCCGAAGGCGAGTTGGCCCAGGCCATCGCCCGCGTCCGCGCCGGAGAGAACGCGCCCCCTGCCCCCGCAGCCGAGGCCAGCGCCCCGCAACTGAAGGCCGGCGCGCAAAAGGATGGCGCCCTGATCGTGGTGCACGGGCTGGCTGGTGGCACCGGGGCCACGACCCTTGCCGTGAACCTTGCGTGGGAGCTGGCCAATGCGGACAAGAAAAATCCGCCCTCGGTCTGCCTGCTGGATTTCGACCTGCAATACGGCTCTGTCGCGACCTTCCTTGATCTGCAACGGCGCGAAGCCGTCTATGAGATGATGTCCGACACGGAATCCATGGACGAGGAAATCTTTGGCCAAGCGTTGCAAACCTTCGAGGACAAGCTGCATGTGCTGACCGCCCCGGCGGAGATGCTGCCGCTCGATATCGTGACCAACGAAGACATTGACCGNATCCTCAACATGGCCCGCAACCAGTTCGACTATGTGATCGTCGACATGCCTTCGACGCTGGTGCAGTGGTCCGAAACCGTGCTGACCAGCGCGCATGTCTACTTTGCAATGCTGGAACTCGACATGCGCTCGGCCCAGAACGCGCTGCGCTTCAAACGGGCGCTGCAATCCGAGGAACTGCCCTTTGAAAAGCTGCGCTATGTGATGAACCGCGCGCCCAAATTCACCGATCTCAGCGCCAAGAGCCGGGTCAAGCGGATGGCCGAATCGCTCAGCATCTCAATTGACGTGCAGCTGCCCGATGGCGGCAAAGCGGTGACGCAGGCCAATGACCACGGGCTGCCGCTGGCCAACTCAGCCCCGAAAAGCCCCCTGCGGCGCGAAATCGCCAAGCTGGCAAGCTCCATCCACGATCTCAAGGGCGAGCAGGCCAAAGCGGCCTAAGCCCCTAGCGAAAGAGCGTACCGATGTTCTCCAAATACAAAAAACCAGCCTCCGCGACCCCGAAAGCCGCTGCTCCGGTCCGAGAGGCCAAGCCTGTCAAAAAGGTCGAGCCCGCCCCTGCGGCCCCCGCCACCGCGACTGCCGCCCCCGTCGAGGCGGCCAAACCGGTGTCGATGCGCCGGGCCGTCAAACCCGCCGCCGCATCACCTGAGGATCGCGAGGTCAAGCGCAAGCAGCGGATGAGTGAGATCAAGCTCGAACTGCACCGCGCCCTGTTGGACAACCTCAACCTCGCCGCGCTAGAGCATGCCTCTGAGGCCGATTTGCGGCAGGAAATCAACGATATCGCCGTCGAGGTTCTCTCGGAAAAGAGCATCGTGCTCAACCGCGAAGACCGCATGACGCTGAACTCCGAACTCTATGATGAGGTGACCGGCCTTGGCCCCCTAGAGACGCTGCTGAAAGACGACAGCGTCAACGATATTCTGGTGAACGGCCCGCAGCAGATTTTCGTCGAGCGGGACGGCAAGCTGCAGTTGACCGACGTGACGTTCAAGGATGAAAAGCACCTGCTGCGGATCATCGACAAGATCGTTTCGGCAGTGGGTCGGCGCGTGGATGAAAGCAACCCCTACGTCGATGCGCGCCTGAAAGACGGCTCGCGCTTCAACGCCATGGTGCCCCCCGTCGCGGTGGACGGCTCCTTGGTGTCCATTCGTAAGTTCAAGAAAGACAAGCTGGGCATCGACGATCTGGTGAATTTCGGGGCTTTCTCGGAAGAGATGGCCGCCTATTTGCAGGCCGCCGTGGCGACACGCCTGAACATCATCGTTTCGGGCGGTACGGGTTCGGGTAAAACCACCACGCTCAACGCGCTGTCTTCGTTCATCGCCAACGACGAACGCATCCTGACCATCGAAGACACCGCCGAACTCCAGCTTCAGCAGACCCATGTGGGCCGGATGGAAAGCCGCCCGCCTAACGTCGAAGGCAAGGGCGAAGTCTCTCCCCGCGACTGTCTGAAAAACGCCCTTCGGATGCGTCCAGACCGGATCATCGTTGGCGAGACGCGCGGCGAGGAGGTGATCGACATGCTACAGGCGATGAACACCGGCCACGACGGCTCCATGACCACGATCCACGCCAACTCGGCCCGCGATGGCGTCAGCCGTTTGGAAAACATGATCGCCATGGCCGGGATCGAAATGCCGCTCAAAGCCATGCGCAGCCAGATTTCCTCGGCTGTGAACCTGATCGTGCAGGCCAGCCGCTTGCAAGATGGCTCGCGCCGGATGACCTCGATCACCGAGATCACAGGCATGGAAGGCGAGGTGATCTCGATGCAGGAGATTTTCCGGTTCCAGCGCGTGGGCCTGACGCCCGAGAACAAGATCATCGGCCATTTCACNGCCACCGGCGTGCGCAGCCACTTCTCCGAGCGGTTCCGCATGTGGGGCTATGACCTGCCCGCCTCCATCTATGAACCCGTGGCGGCCCAGTAAGGATTGATGCAATGAGTGCCGAACCAATCATCTATGGTCTGATCTTNATNGGCGTCTTGGTGCTGGTCGAAGGGCTGTACCTTGTCGCATTCGGCAAATCCATCAGCCTNAACAGNCGCGTGAACCGNCGGTTGGANATGCTNGAGAAAGGGGCCCGCCGCGAAGAGGTGCTCGACAAGCTGCGCAAGGAAATGCAGCAGCATATGAACGCCAAGTCGATCCCNCTCTATTCTCTGCTGTCAGAACGTGCGCAGAAGGCCGCGATTGCCTTCACGCCGCAGCAACTTTTGATGATTATGGCCGGTTTGGCNGTCTTGGCCTTTCTGGGGCTNACCATCGGCACCGATACNTCGGTGCCGGTGCGCGCCATGATGTCCGTCGGCATGGGCGTCGGCGCGGTGTTCTTTTGGGTGTCCCATAAAGCGGGCAAACGCATGGCGATGATCGAAGAGCAGCTTCCCGATGCAGTGGAACTGATGGTGCGCAGCCTGCGGGTGGGCCACCCGTTCTCCAACGCGATCTCGATCGTGTCGAAGGAAATCCAAGACCCGCTCGCCTCCGAATTCGGGGTGATCGCGGATGAAGCCGCCTATGGCCGTGATCTGGGCGAGGCGCTCAAGGATATGGCCGAACGGCTCGACATGCAGGATTTGCGCTTCCTCGCCGTGGCCGTGACCATCCAGCAACAATCGGGCGGCAACCTGGCCGAGATCCTCGCCGGTCTGGCCAAGGTGATCCGCGCCCGCTTCCGTCTATTCCGCCGTGTCAAAGCNATCACGGCCGAGGCGAAATGGTCGGGCAAGTTCCTCTCAGGCTTCCCGCTGGCCGCGCTGGTGGTGATCAACCTTGGCGATCCGCATTACTACGACGAAGTGCGCGATCACCCCTACTTCATTCCTGCCTGTTTCCTTGTGGGCATCTTCCTTGTGCTGAACCTGTTNGTGATGCGCATCCTTACCAATATCAAAGTCTGAGAGGCCGATGATGGAATTTCTCAATCAGCTTAACGATCAGATCAACCAAGCCTTGGGGCCGATGGGCCTGATCATCATNGTCGGTACTTTGGGCGTCACCTTGGTGGCGATCACGCTTGTGCTGATGCTGCGCCAGCCCGAAGACCCGCTGACCAAGCTCAAACGCACCAGCACGGCCCCCACGGGCGANAACGCNCGCGAGAAGNTGCGCCAGTCCGACCAGAACGCGCAGTTNCANAANTTCGCCAAGTTTCTTGANCCCGAAGACGTGGCCGAACTCAGCGCCAAACAATTGATGCTGCGTCAGGCGGGNTANCGNTCGCGCGATGCGGTGCGGCTNTANTACTTNGCNCAGTTTGCCCTTGGGATGCTCGGGCTGGTGGGCGGCCTGATCTACACCAATGTCTTGGGCGGCGGCGAAGGGATGACCACGCANCAGACCATGATGTGGGCCATCGGCCCCGGTGCGATTGGGTANTACCTGCCCAAATANTGGGTCAAACGCCGNGTCGATTCCCGCAAAGAAGANATCACCCGCGGCTTTCCCGACGCGCTNGATATGATGCTGGTCTGCGTCGAGGCGGGGCAATCGCTNGATCAATGTATCGTCCGCGTCGCCCGTGANCTGCGCGCCTCCTACCGGGCCCTNTCNGAAGAGTTCGAGATGGTCGCCTATGAGATGAAGGCCGGCAAGGACAAGGTGTCGGTGCTCCACGACATGGGCGAGCGTTGCGGCGTGCAGGATGTCTCCTCTTTCGTGACCGTGCTGATCCAATCGGCGGCCTTTGGTACNTCCATCGCAGACGCCCTGCGCGTCTATGCCGAAGAGATGCGCGACAAACGTGTGATGCGGGCCGAGGAAGCGGCAAACAAGTTGCCAACCAAGATGACCCTTGCCACTATGGGCCTTACCGTACCGCCGCTGTTGATCATTCTGGTCGGCCCCTCGGCACATGGCATCTCGAAATTGGGTCAGATGGGGAATTAATGACGGAGAAAATTCGGCGCAGCCTCGCCCGCGCCGTTTTCATCGGGCCGATCTTGGGCCTTGCTCTGGCCGCCTGTTCAACAGGCGGCTTTTCCGCGTTGCGCGGGGATCAGAAGCCCGAAAGCCTCTATGCCCCCGGCGTGAACCCGCGCGCAGAAGCTGTCGACGGCATCGAAGTGGGCCACAGGCTTATCGCGGCGGGACAGTATGAACTGGCCATCAAATCCTTCAACCGCGCCGCGCTGGATCACGGGCTAACGGGGGAAGTCCTCTCGGCTTTGGGCAGTGCCAACCTCGGGCTGGGGCGTTTGGGTCAGGCCGAAACCCTGCTGCGCCGCGCAGTTGAGAAGGACGCCGCCGAGCCGGAAGTCTGGAACAACCTTGGCGTTGTGCTGATGGAAAGCGGCCAGACCGCCGAGGCCGAGCAGATTTTCCGCAAAGCCTATGCCCTCGATAATGGCGAAAGTGACGCAATCCGGGACAATCTGCGCTTGGCGCTCGCAAAAACGGAAAAATCTGTTATAACAGAAGTCAATGAAGATAATTACAAATTGGTGCGGCGCGGCAGCGGGGATTACCTGATCCGTCCGACACCATGACCCGGCAGAGCAGTAAAAGGACGCAAAATGCGCCATCCAATCATTCTGGCCGTCTGCATGGCAGGCGTCACCGCCCTTGCTGGCTGCGGTGAAAAAGATGCGAACGCCACCGTTGAGCGGGCCTTCAAGGACGTCAATGTGGTGGATGAAACCAACCTCTCCGACGTGATGCTCACCGTGGCCGACCCCAATGAGGCGGTGAGTTACTTTGCGCGTTCCGTCAAGGAAAGCCCCGACCGGATCGACCACCAGCGCGGGCTTGCCGCATCGCTCGTGCGGGCCAAACGCTCCACCGAAGCTGTGGGCGCATGGGACAAGGTCACCAAGATGAAGGGCGCCACGCCCGAAGACAGTGTGCAATTGGCCGATGCGCTGATCCGCTCGGGCAACTGGGCGCGGGCTGAGACGGTCCTCAACAGCATCCCCCCCACCCATGAGACATTCGCCCGCTACCGGCTCGAAGCCATGGTTGCCGACAGCAAGGAACAGTGGAGCCGCGCCGACAGTTTCTACGAAATCGCCGTTGGCCTGACCACGACCCCTGCCGCCGTGATGAACAACTGGGGCTACTCCAAACTAACCCGCGGTGATTACCCCGAAGCCGAGAGGCTTTTTGGCGAGGCGATCCGTCAGGACAACACGCTTTTCACCGCCAAGAACAACCTCATCATGGCCCGCGCCGCACAGCGCGATTACACCCTGCCCGTCATGCCGATGGAGCAATCTGAGCGCGCACAGCTTTTGCACACGATGGCCCTGTCGGCGATCAAACGCGGCGATGTGGAAACCGGCAAGGGCCTGCTGCGCGAAGCGATCGATACGCACCCGCAGCATTTCGAAGCCGCCGTCCGGTCTTTGCGCGCGCTGGAAAACGGCTGAGCCATGGCGATCTCTGCCACGGCGGCCCTGTGGTTTCTGCCCTTCGTCCTGCCGATCTGCCTCTACGTCGCTTTCACCGACATGAAGCAGATGCGCATTACCAATCAGGCGGTCTTGGTGCTCATCGCGATCTTCGTGGTGTTGGGTCTGTTTCTGCTGCCGTTTGAAACCTACCTCTGGCGCTTGCTGAGCCTCGTGATCGTCTTGGTCATTGGCATCGTGCTGAACGCCGCTGGCGTCATGGGGGCCGGAGACGCCAAATTCGCCGCCGCTGCCGCGCCCTTTATCGCCATGGGTGATCTGCGTCTTTTGATGATGCTTTTCATGGCCACCCTTCTGGCCGCCGCTGCCACGCACCGCGGGGTGAAATACACCCCCCTGCGCCGCCTCGCGCCCGATTGGCAAAGCTGGCAGGAAACCAAGAAATTCCCCATGGGCCTCGCCCTTGGCACCACGCTGGGGCTCTATCTCATTCTAGGGGCGCGCTACGGGGTCTGATCGCGGACATAGCCGGTACAATCTCCCTCTTCGCGATAGATTGTCCACATTCACGCCATATTCAGGATTTACCCTGCAGTCTGACCGAGCGCCGCCGCCTGCCCTTTCAAGGAACCTGTTGATGAACGCCCCGACCAGCACAGTGCTTGCCCCGCCGCCCCCCAAGCGGTTGGAGGATATGAAACTGCCCATCGTGATGATGCGCGACATCCTTCTGAAAACGATTTTTCGCAAGAACGTCGAAATGGTCAGCGATCTGGCCCAAGCGCTCTGCCTGCCGATCCAAGTCACGCAAGAAATGGTCGATCAAGCCCGCGGCCAGCGCCTGCTAGAGGCGACAGGCACGCTCAGCGCCACCAGCGGCAATGAAATGGGCTATCAACTGACCGATGCTGGCAAAGCGCGCGCGCTCGACGCGCTGGCGCAATCGGAATATTTCGGTGCCATGCCCGTCCCGCTTGAGGTTTATCGCGAGCAGGTCAAACGCCAATCCGTACGGAACCTGCAGATCACCCGCGATCAGCTCACCGGAGCCATGGGCCATCTGGTGCTGCCCGACAGCCTGCTGGACCACCTTGGCCCCGCCGTCTCTGCCGGGCGGTCGATCCTGATGTACGGCCCGCCGGGAAACGGGAAATCGAGCATTTCAAACGGCATCCGCGACGCGCTTGGTGATAAGGTCTATGTCCCCCGCGCCATTGAATACGCGGGCCAAGTCATCACCGTCTATGATCCGATCGTGCATTCCTCCGCCGAGGCGGAGGTCCAAGACCCCACCTCCCTGCGCCGCATCACCCGCTATGACGCCCGCTATGTCTGCTGCGAACGCCCGACGGTCATCACCGGCGGTGAGCTGACGCTCGACATGCTTGATCTGGTGTACAACCCCACGGCGCGGACCTATCAGGCCCCGCTGCAACTCAAGGCCACGGGCGGTATTTTCATCGTCGACGACCTTGGCCGTCAGCAAGAGCCACCGCAAAGCATCATCAACCGCTGGATCGTGCCGCTTGAGGAAAGCAAAGACATCCTCGCCCTGCAGTCGGGTGAAAAATTCGAGGTGCCCTTCGACACGCTGGTGATCTTCTCCACCAACTTCCACCCGAANGAGATTTTNGANCAAGCNGCCCTGCGGCGTATCTTCTTCAAGATCAAAATCGACGGCCCGNACCAAGAGAACTTCCTCAAGATCTTTGCCATGGTCGCCCGCAAACGCGGCATGCCGCTGGACGAGGCGACGCTGGTCCATCTGCTCAAGGTGAAGTACCCAACCATNGACAACGTCTATGCGAANTATCAGCCNAACTTCCTNATCGACCAGATGATCGCGATCTGTGATTTCGAAGGCATCCCCTATCAGATGAACCCNGATTTAGTAGACCGCGCTTGGGCAAACATGTTCGTCCGCGATGAGGTGATCGTTAAATAGCCCCAGCCGCTGGCCCCACGGCCTGCCGATACTACATTGGGTGCATGCGCGCCCTACCCCCCAAATTCGCCGATTGGTTCGCCCAGAACGGCTGGTCCTTGCATCCGCACCAGCAGGAAATGCTGGACCGTGCCGAGGCCCCCGCCCTGCTGCTCATCGCCCCCACAGGCGGTGGTAAAACACTGGCGGGCTTTCTGCCCACCCTCGTTGATCTGACCGAAGAGGCGCACGAAGGGATGCACACACTCTATATCTCACCGCTCAAAGCGCTGGCGGCGGATATCAAACGCAACCTGACCCGCCCGGTTGAGGAAATGGGCCTGCCCATCCGTATCGAAGACCGCACCGGCGACACCTCGCAATCGCGCCGCCGCCGCCAGCGCGCCGACCCGCCGCATATCCTGCTGACCACGCCGGAAAGCCTCGCTCTGCTGACTTCCTACGAGGACGCGGCCCGCACCTTTCGCGGGCTCAAGCGGGTGGTGATCGATGAAATCCACGCCCTCGCCGAAAGCAAACGCGGCGACCAGCTGATGCTGGCGCTCACCCGGTTGCAGGCCATCTGCCCCGGCCTCAAACGGGTGGGCCTCTCGGCCACGGTCGAAGACCCTTCGGCCATCGCCCACCTCATGGCCCGCCACCCCGACCCTTGCGAAGTGCTGCTCGCCGATCCGGGCCCCGCCCCCGACATCCAGATGCTGCACACCGAGGAAGCCCCGCCTTGGGCCGGGGGCGGTGCTGCCTATTCAATTCCAGCGGTGCTTGAGCAAGTGCGCCAACACAAGACGACGCTGATCTTTCACAACACCCGCGCGCAGGCCGAGATTTTCTTTCACAACCTCTGGCTCGCCAATGAAGACGCCCTGCCGATCGCCATCCACCACGGGAGCTTGGATCGCGCCCAACGCGAAAAGGTCGAAGCCGCCATGGTGCGCGGCGATCTGCGCGCCATCGTCTGCACCGGCACGCTTGATCTTGGCATCGACTGGGGCGACGTCGATCTCATCATCCAGATCGGCGCCCCCAAAAACGTAAAGCGGCTGGTCCAACGCATCGGCCGCGCCAACCACCGCTACAACGCGCCCTCCAAGGCGCTTTTGGTGCCTGCCAACCGCTTTGAGGTGGTCGAATGCGTGGCCGCGCTGGAGGCTGTCCTCGAAGGCGCGCTCGACGGCGACCCGCGCGGCCCCGGCCCGCGCGATGTGCTGTGCCAACATATCCTCATCGCCGCCTGCGCAGGCCCCTTTGACGCTGACGACCTCTTCGCACAGGTCCGTTCCGCCGGGGCCTACGCCGCCCTGTCCCGCGCCGACTTCGACGCCTGCCTCGACTTCTGTGCCACCGGCGGCTACGCCCTGCGCGCCTACGACCGCTGGCAACGCCTGCTGCAACGCCCCGACGGCCAGTGGCAACTGCGTGACCCGCGCGCCGCCCAACGCATCCGCATGAACATCGGTACGATCCAAGATACCGATAAGCTGAAGGTCCGCATGAAACGCAACCGCGGCGGCAAACCCTTAGGGGAGATCGAAGAAGGCTTTGCCGCTACGCTGACCAAGGGCGACACCTTTCTAATCGGCGGTCAGATCGTCCGCTACGAAGGCCTGCGCGAAACCGTTGTCGAAGTCAGCCGCAACGCCGCAAAAAAGCCCAAGGTGGCCACCTTTGGAGGCACGAAATTCGCCACCTCCACCCAGCTTTCGGCCCGCGTGCAACAGATGTTCACCCAAGACAGTTGGCCCGAACTGCCGCGCCACACCGCCGAATGGCTGACCTTGCAACGTGAGGTCAGCCAATTGCCACAGCCCGGCACGCTGCTGGTCGAAAGCTTTCCCCATGACTTTGCCGAACAAACGGTCTTCTACGGTTTTGCCGGCCGCAACGGTCAGCAAACGCTGGGCCTTCTGCTGACCAAACGCATGGAAGACCTCGGCCTGCGCCCCTTGGGCTTCGTAGCAACAGACTATGCCACGCTCATCTGGGGCCTCTCCCCCGTCGACGACCCCGCGCCGCTGCTCGACCCCAGCGTGCTGCACGAGGGTCTCGACAGTTGGCTTGCGGGCAATGCCGTGATGAAACGCACCTTCCGGGCCGCGGCGACCATCGCAGGGCTAATCGAACGCAACAGCCCCCAAACACGCAAATCCGGACGACAAACGACCTTTTCCAGCGATATCCTCTACGACACGTTGCAGCGTTATGAGCCGGATCATCTGATGCTCGACATCACCCGCGAGGAAGCCTTGAGTGGTCTGGTGGATTTCGGCAGGATCGAAGAGATGCTGGACCGCATCGCCGGGCGCATCACCCACCGCAAACTGACCCGCGTAAGCCCGCTCGCTGCACCGCTGTTTCTGGAAATGGGCCGTGTGCCTGTCGAAGGCGCTGGACAGGAACGCATGCTGGCGGAAGAAGCCGAACGACTGATGGAAGCCTCCGGCCTCGCGCAGCTCACCCCGCCGCCCTCGGATCAGCCGCCTTGGCGAGATAGGCGTTGAACACCGAGGTTTCGCGGGCGGAAAGGTTCTGCAAGGTATTTGAAAAAGGATGAAGATATTAAGAGTTCTTTAACCCACGCCGCGCATCTTGATCCCGCGGTACAGGCTGAGGAGCCGATGACCGCAAAGGATGAAGGCGCGTCTCCGGTCAGGTTAACGCCCGGCTGCGGGGCGCGTTTTCTACCTTTCATCCTTTCTTAAATACCACTGCGCTGCCGTTTCCGGTCTTCTGACAATCGCGTTTGACCCCTTGCCAAATCAGCAGCGATCTCCGATGAACAAAGGATGAACGGACTTAAGTTTTCATTCGCCGGGGCGGGGCTGACTGCGCTTGGTTCTGGCGCGCTTTGGTGGCGCGAAAGAGATTTGCTTTGTGTGAGCGACCTTCATTTGGGCAAGTCGGAAAGGATCGCGCGGCGCGGCGGGTCGGCATTGCCGCCTTATGAGACCCGCGATACGTTGAACCGTCTGGCAGCGGATCTGTCCTTTACGCAGGCGCGGCATGTGATCTGCCTTGGCGATAGTTTCGACGACCTTGGCGCGGCGCAGGCGCTGCCGGAGGAAGAACGGTTGTGGATACTGGGCCTCCAAGCCGGACGGCGGTGGGATTGGATTGAGGGCAATCATGATCCCGGCCCCGTAGGCTTGGGCGGCACGCATTTGGGAGAGATAGCGCTCGGCCCGCTGACCTTTCGGCATATCGCCGCGAGCGAGGGCCGGGGCGAGGTGTCGGGGCATTATCATCCTAAGGCATCGATCCGTGCGCGGGGCCGCAGCATCTCGCGTCCGGCCTTTCTGTTTGACAGCAAGCGGCTGATCCTGCCTGCATATGGCACCTATACCGGCGGGCTGCGCAGCCAGTCGCGGGTGCTTTGTGATTTGATGGGGCCGGAAGCCTGCGCGGTGCTGACAGGCGCGCAACCAGTGGCGATCCCCATGCCCGGAAAGGCGCGATGATGGACCAGATTGAACGCCGGGTGCGGGAGAGCTTTGCCAAGCAGACCATGATGCAAACCTTGGGGGCGGAGATTATCGACGTGCAGCCCGGTTTGGTCCGGGTCACGGCACCGGTCCTGGCTGGCGCGATGCAGCAGCAGGGTTTTGGCCATGCGGGGCTGACCTTTTCCATCGGCGATTCCGCGGCGGGCTATGCGGCCCTGAGCATGTTGCCGCCGGAGGTTGATGTCGTCACGTCTGAGATCAAGATCAACCTGCTGGCCCCCGCCCGTGGGGACCGGCTGATTGCCACGGGCCGGGNGGTGAAACCGGGNCGGCGGCTTTGCGTGGTNACNGCAGAGGTGCATGCGGAAACGGATGGCGCGNCCAAGCTCATCGCCATCCTGCAGGGCACCATCGTGCCTGTGCCTGCCGCTTAGGCGGTCAGCCCTTCGGGTTCTTCCAACCCNTTGGCGCGGCAGCAGGCGGTGACCGTATTGGCCAGCAGGCAAGCGATGGTCATTGGCCCGACGCCGCCCGGCACGGGNGTGATNGCCCCGGCGCGTTGNCTGGCNCTGTCGAAATCCACNTCGCCGACNAGNTTGGTTTTCTCGCCAGTNTCNATCCGGTTGATGCCCACGTCGATCACNGTGGCNCCNTCTTTGATCCAATCGCCNGGCACCATTTCGGGGCGCCCCACGGCGGCGACNACGATATCGGCGCGGCGCACCACNTCTGGCAAGTCGCGGGTGCGGCTGTGCGCGATGGTCACGGTGCAGCTATCCNNCAAGAGCAACTGCGCCATCGGTTTNCCNACGATGTTNGAGCGGNCGATAACCACCGCGTTCATCCCCGACAGATCCCCATGNTGGTCCCGCAGCATCATNAGGCAGCCAAGCGGGGTNCAGGGCACCATGCTTTTCTGCCCCGTGCCCAGCANNCCGACGTTGGANATGTGNAAACCGTCCACATCCTTNGCGGGNGAGACGGCATTGACCACGCGGGCTTCATCAAGATGATCCGGNAGCGGAAGCTGTACGAGAATGCCGTGNATCTCGGGGTCNTTGTTCAGNNCNTCGATCANCTTGAGCAGNTCNTCNTGATCCACAGTCGCNGGCAGCTTGTGTTCGACCGANTTCATGCCNACCTCGCGGGTCATTTTGCCCTTGGAGCGGACGTAAACTTGGCTTGCCGGGTCTTCCCCCACCAGCACCACGGCAAGGCCNGGCGTNANGCNGTGATCCGTCNTCAGCCGGNCGACATGGCCNGCCACCTTGTCACGCACCGTTGCTGCAAAGGCTTTGCCGTCGATGATTGTCGCTGCCATATCCGTCTCACTTTCGCTCGCTGCAGGTTGAACACGCCCTACATCACCGCGACGGCGGGNCATTGCAACCCGCCTTAGAACAATCCCTCCACATCGCCATCGGCGTTGAGCTTGATTGCCTCNGCAGANGGCACCCGAGGCAGGCCCGGCATGGTCATGATCTCTCCGCAAATNACGACAACGAACCCGGCNCCCGCCGAGAGCCGAACCTCGCGGATGGGCACGCNGAAGCCTGTGGGCGCGCCGCGCAGATCGGGNTCGGTCGAGAAGCTGTANTGGGTCTTGGCCATNCAGACNGGCAGNTCGCCATAGCCCTGTGCCTCCCAGTCTTTCAACTGNTTGCGCACCTTCTGATCGGCCAGCACCTCGTCGGCGCGGTAGATGCGTTTNGCGATGGTCTCGATCTTTTCGAAAAGCGGCATCTCGTCGGCATAGAGCGGGGCAAAGTTCGCGTGATCCCCGTCGGCAATCTCGGCCACGCGGGTGGCAAGATCGGCA
>NZSX01000069.1 GCA_002703405.1 Sulfitobacter sp.
TGGGCGGGCAGGCGATGGCCCGGCGCCTGCGGCTTGATTCCGGGCTTAGGTGGCATTTGGAGGCAAGCTCCGGCGTTTGCCAGCGGATCGGCAAACTGAAGGCAGCGACATGCCACTTTATGGCGCAGCCGTGATGTGCGCTCCGCGAGGGTGCACCCGACCTCATCAAATAGCCCACCCGGTCGCACCAAAGGTGCGCCCTTATAATACGGCACGCCTTTGGCGTGACGGCCCGGCGCCTGCGGCTTGATTCCCGGCCAAGTGCTACCTGCGCCCAACCCAAAACTTGCCCCGAGGCCCGCGCGAGGGTACAGGACAGAAAACACATTGCACCCAAGGACACCTCATGACCGCTTCTGCCGAATTCCAAGACCGCATGCTCTCACTGGGCCTCGCCCGTGTTTCCGAAGCCGCCGCATTGGCCTCGGCCAAGCTGATCGGCAAGGGTGACGAGAAGGCCGCCGACCAAGCCGCCGTCAACGCCATGCGCGAACAGCTCAACATGCTCGATATCGCGGGCGTCGTGGTCATCGGCGAAGGCGAGCGTGACGAAGCCCCCATGCTTTATATCGGCGAAGAGGTCGGCACCGGCAATGGCCCCGGCGTGGACATCGCGCTTGACCCGCTTGAAGGCACCACGCTGACCGCCAAAGACATGCCCAACGCGCTGACCGTGATCGCCATGGGCCCGCGCGGCTCCATGCTGCACGCGCCCGACACCTATATGGACAAACTCGCCATCGGTCCGGGTTTCGAGACCGATGTTGTCACCCTCGACATGACCCCGGGTGAGCGGGTCGAAGCACTGGCCCGTGCCAAGGGCTGCGCGGCGTCGGATATCACCGTGTGCATCCTCGAACGTCCCCGCCATGCGGATATGATCGCCGAGGTGCGCGCAACCGGTGCCGCCATCCGCCTCATCACCGACGGCGATGTGGCAGGTGTGATGCACTGCGCCGACCCCGAGACCGGCATCGACATGTATATGGGCCAAGGTGGCGCGCCCGAGGGCGTGCTGGCCGCTGCCGCACTGAAATGCATGGGCGGGCAGATGTATGGCCGCCTGCTGTTCCGCAACGACGACGAAAAAGGCCGTGCAGCCAAGGCCGGGATCACCGAATTTGACCGCATCTATTCGCGCGACGAGATGGTCACCCAAGACGTGATCTTTGCCGCTACGGGCGTCACCGGTGGCAACATCCTTCCGGGCGTGAAGCGTGAGCCGGGCTGGCTGACCACCGAGACGCTGATCATGCGCTCGCGCACCGGGTCGGTCCGCCGCATCAACTACCGCACCCCGGCAGAGTGAGGGCCAGACTGGCCCTCCCCACACCCTTCCATAACGGCCAAATGAGGTCCGCATGAGCTTTCTCGGTGTCGAAACATCTTTGACCGGGCGGCGCTGGATCGGCCCTGACGTGGAACTGACTCGCGCGGCGGAACTGCTGGTTCAGCGCGCGGGCCTGCCCGACCCGGTGTGCCAAGTGCTGGCCCGCCGCGGCGTGCTCGACACCGAGGCGGCGGGCTTTCTGGCCCCCGCCCTGCGCGACCTGCTGCCCGACCCACGCAGCTTGCGCGATATGGAGGCAGCGGCGACGCGGTTTCTCTCGGCTCTCCAAAAACGTGAACGCATCGCGATTTTCGCTGACTACGACGTGGATGGCGGCTCTTCCGCTGCGTTGTTGCTCGTCTGGCTGCGCGACATGGGCCACCGCGCGACGCTCTATATCCCTGACCGTATCGACGAAGGCTATGGCCCCAATGACGAGGCCATGTCGGCACTNGCCGCCGACCATGACCTGATCGTTTGCGTCGACTGNGGCACGCTNTCTCANGGNCCNATCGCNGCNGCCAAGGGCGCGGATGTCATCGTGCTCGATCACCACTTGGGCGGNGANACGCTGCCGGATGCGCTCGCTGTGGTGAACCCCAACAGACAGGACGAGGACGGCACGCTGGCGCATCTCTGCGCCGCTGCGGTGGTGTTTCTGATGCTCGTCGAAGCAGGCCGCCAGCTGCGTGAAGCGGGCCAGAAGGGGCCGGACCTCATGGGGATGCTAGACCTCGTNGGGCTGGCCACCGTGGCCGATGTGGCCCCGCTGATCGGCGTCAACCGCGCCTTTGTGCGTCAGGGNCTNAAAGTCATGGCCCGCCGCGCGCGCCCCGGTCTGGCCGCCCTTGCCGATGTGGCGCGGATGGACACGGCCCCCACGGCCTATCACCTCGGTTTTCTGCTTGGCCCCCGCATCAACGCGGGCGGGCGCATCGGGCAGGCCGACCTTGGCGCGCGGCTTTTGGCCACCGCCGACCCGCATGAGGCCGCGGCCTTGGCCGAGCGACTGGACCAGCTCAACACCGACCGCCGCGAGGTCGAAGCCGCCGTGCGCGCCAGCGCCATGGCACAGGCCGAAGAGCGCGGCTTTGACGGGCCGCTGGCATGGGCCGCTGGCCCCGGCTGGCACCCCGGCGTGGTGGGGATCGTCGCCTCGCGCCTGAAAGAAGCCGCCAACCGCCCCTCCATNGTCATCGGCGTCGAAGATGGCATTGGCAAAGGCTCTGGCCGCTCGATCAGTGGCATCGACCTTGGCGCGCCGATCCAGCGCCTTGCTGCCGAAGGGCTGCTGATCAAGGGCGGCGGTCACAAGATGGCAGCGGGCCTGACGGTGGCAGAAGACAAGATCGACGCGGCGATGGAACGGCTTGGCGAATTGCTCACCAAACAAGGNGCNCATCTGGCCGGACCNGCTGANCTGAACCTCTGCGGCATGATGATGCCCGGCGCGGCCACNGTGGAACTNGCCGAAATGGTCGANCAGGCCGGCCCCTTCGGCGCNGGCGCCCCTGCCCCGCGCTATGCCTTCNCCGATATGCAAATCCGCTTTGCCAAACGCGTGGGTGAGAACCACCTCAAGGTCAGCTTTGGCGACGGTCTGGGCGCGAACCTCGAAGCGATTGCGTTCGGTGCATACGACGGGCCCCTCGGGCCTGCGCTTGAAAACCACGGCGGCGCGCGCTTCCACCTNGCCGGGCGTCTCGACATCAATAATTTCCGCGGTCGGCGCACAGTTCAACTGCGTTTGGAGGACGCCGCGCGGGCCTGAAAACTTTTTCTAGAAAAAGTTCATTTTTCTGCTTGCAGCCCNCCGCCGGATTACTTAAACGTCCGCTCACAGACAGAGCAGCAACACACGAAACGCTGCACTGACCTGACAAAGAGTGGCCCGTTCGTCTATCGGTTAGGACGCCAGGTTTTCAACCTGGAAAGAGGGGNTCGATTCCCCTACGGGCTGCCACTTCTNCAACTTCTCCATAAAGAGCAACCGGCTAGAGACCCTCTGCACGGCTGAATCACAACGTAACCCACAACGGAACGCCTTCGAACGCGGATATGTCGCCTGCCCTATTCATTGCGAGCACGGCCATTCTGGCCGTGTTGCTGGGTCTGCTGGTACGGATCGACCTGCGCGAGAAGCGCCTGCCGGACCGGTATACCTTGCCGCTTATCGTTCTGGGGCTTTCGCTAAATGCCTATGCTGGCGGCACATTACCGGTGGGCGAGATCTGGGGGGCGATTGTCGGCTATGTGACCTTCTGGGCGCTCGGCAGTTTGTTTTTCAGACTGAGAGGGCAAGAAGGGCTTGGGCTCGGCGATGCGAAGCTTCTGGCCGCCGCTGGGCGTGGCTGGGGATTAGCGCCTTGCCAATGGTCGCCCTGTGGATGCGCGAGGGTTTCGCACGCTACCTGGTCAGGGGCGAACTGGCACGGTTCGACGAGCTCGCAACGTCCTTGACTGAGCGTGGGCAGAACGGCTGGGCCGAGTTTGATGAAGACCCGCAACTGTGGGCTGCTTTTGTACATGCACATGCCTCGCCCAAGCCGGTCCCCAAAATTTCCACCTGAAGCCCCACCCCCACCAAGGCCAGACAACCCACCGCCGTTTACATTAGGCGATGACAATATGAGGCTGGAGAAACGTATCGTGCTGCTTGACCGCGATGGCATTCAGATCGCGGGCCATATTGAACGCTCGGCGCTATTTGAGCGGCGCCCCGTATGCGCGAACAACACCTTCGCTGGTGCGAACCTTCTTGGCTATATCGGATTAAACGCGCCGATGGAGCAGCGAGATGCGAGCGACACATTCTTTCAGCGCGGGCAGTATGCGTCTCTTGCTCTTGCAGCGCTGATCGCCATCGCCCTCTCGGCTGCGGCTGCGTTTATCATCGCGCGCCAGTTGCTTGAGCCCATTCGGCGGTTGGAGGCCGGAGCGAAAACGATGGCTGCGGGCAATTACACGGCCCGGATCAAACAGGACCGAAGTGACGAATTGGGGCAGTTGATCGGCCCCTACAACACCTTGGCGGCTACACTTGAACAAACCGCCAAGGCCGAGCGTGAATGGATTTCCAACACCAGCCACGAACTGCAGACGCCGCTTGCGGTGCTACGCGCCCAGATTGAGGCGCTACAGGACGGGATCCGCCAGCCCGACGACAAAACGCTGACCGAAATGCATGCAGCGCTCATGCGACTGTTGCGTCTCGTGCAGGACCTCAAAACACTGTCCTATGGCCGCGAAGCCGAGCTGACATCGTCACTTGAACAAGAAGACCTCCCGTCCCTTGTGAAGCAGGCGGCTGAAACGATGCCTTCAAAGCTAGGCCTAAAGAGATAGAGTTGGAGCATAATCTGCCGACGCAGATGTGGGTTCCCTGCGACCGAGTGCAGATTGGCCAAGTCATGGATAACCTGCTTGAGAACGCCTTTCGATATACCGATGGGCCCGGCCAGATACGCGTTAATCTGCAAGACACCGAGGGTTTCGCGCAGCTGACTGTAAACGACAAGCCGCCAGCCGCGCCTGAAGACGATGTGGACAAGCTGTTTGACTGTTTCTACCGCGTGGAGGCATCGCGGTCTCGCGCGCATGGGGGGTCTGGGCTGGGGCATCACGGCGCCCGACCACGAAAACCATCGGGCTGAATCACAGCTTACCGAGCACGGCCAATCGCTCGGTGCCCCTGAGGGAATTAAGATGATTTGCACGAAACCAAACAAGGGCATTGTGGGCCGCCGTTCGTTTCTCATGGGCCTTGNGGCCACCGCCCTTTCAGCCTGCACANGCCCCGTTCAGACGCCTTTGGCGACGCGCGTCGAAACGGACAATNACCCGCTGTCGCGGTTTCGTCTCTTTGCGGATGATGGGCCGGATGAATGGCGCAAACACCTGCATCCCCCGTCATCCTTACCGGACCCCTCTGCCGGGCCGAACGTGCTGGCCCTATCCGGCGGTGGTGAAAACGGTGCTTTTGGTGCGGGCGCGCTTGNGGGCTGGTCCAAGCGCGNCGACAGGCCTAATTTCGACTTGGTGACCGGCATTTCAACCAGTGCCCTCATCGCTCCGTTTGCGTTTATGGGACCGGATTACGATAATGTTCTGACCCGCGTTTTCGCCGAAAGTGACGCAGGTGACATCATGCGGATGCGGCCATTTCAGGCGGTCTTCAGCCACGCACTATATGACACCGCGCCGCTGGCTGCGTTGATCACCNAGCACACCCCACCCTCNTTCCNTCGTGCCATNGCGCAAAAAGCACAGAGCGGGAAANAGCCTGCTCATTGTCACCTCGGAACTTGATAGTGCGCGGGCCTCGGTCTGGGACATGGGCGCCATCGCCGCCGCAGGGTAATACGAGCTGTTTCGCAGCATCCTACGTGCCTCTGCCGCCCTGCCGGGGCTCTTTCCGCCGGTAAATCTGCGATACACTGCCGGGGGGTAAAACCTATGCGGAAACGCATGTCGACGAAGGCGTACACATGCAGTTTCTGGCGGTCCCCAACTTCGCGTTCACGCCCCCTGACCACAGGCTGAAAGGCGGGCATATTTACGTCCTGATCAACAACACGCTTAATCCGGCTTCTGAAACAGTAGGAAGGTCCGCGTTAAGCATTTCGCAACAGGCACTCACGACCACAGGCCGAGCCAACGCATTGCTGCAGGTCAACGCGACCCAGCTTTACGCACGCGAACGGGGGCTACGCTTTTCGGTAACTTCAATCGATCCGAAATCTGGGATCGTCTATGATCCGTCGGATCGGTTTTCANCAACCTATATGAACGCNCTTTATCAACATGGCGTAGAGCGGGCGCAGAGCGGTACACTTTGGACGAACGCAAANNAGGAGNGGCCGCCACNNCAGTAGCACCGAGAAAATCGAGTGCGCCCCGAAATTAACGGATTGAACATGCAGGCCNAATCAGAAAGNTGCTTGCACCCTCNTCGGTTCGTTAATTTCTGCGTTCGCTGATGGGTGTTTTTATTCAAAATGGGCAGATTGCAGTTGTTCCCTGCAGGTGCCGAATATCGGGTCAGATAGGAACGAAGGAAGTAAAATCACCCCTGCCGTTGGGCAATGTGAACTGCGGGGTTTCAGTCACTTATCAAGCACCCAACCTGCCCAAACCNGATGCAATTTCTATGTTTCCCAACCATGGCTCGCATTTCGCCCAATTTTCGTCCCGATTTCTTAACATGGTTGTGTGAAAACTAGATACTGGCGCAAGCAGTGAAAGAGGCCGCAGCAATGACCGATGTACCCACACCAGAAGCCGTGTCACGCCCGCAGAGCGGAAATTTTTCGATGTTAGCGCGCCACATTGCTTTCGGTTTGTTTGCGGTATTGATCTATCTGGGCCCGGCCCCCGGACAGATCTTTGGCTCCCATTCGCCATGGCTGCGCGAGTGGGTCATGTTCTCTGGGGTGGGTGTGGGCATTCCCAATGGCCGCTTTGTCGTGCGACATGAGGATGGTGNCGANACAATGCACACCCCATTGGAAGCGGCAGATATCGAGCANTANCCGTTGATTTTGCACTACCTTTTCGAGAATCGCATTTTCGCGACAGAGCATTTCGCCCATTTTGCCGCGCCCCTATGCGCAACGGCACCTGAAACAAGTTCGGTTCGTTTCGAAGGGGCGGTTGGAACCCGTCAGGGCTGGCAAGCCTTGAAGATCGAAAATATCTGCGCCTCCAGCGAAGGAGAGAAACCATGAACGCTGGGGTGATGTTGCGCGACTTCGTCGCTTGGGGCCCNGACGCCACTGGTCCAACGCGGGCAGTTGCGCTTTTGCGAATTGGGCTGGCAACCATGGCAATTGTCCGCTTCGGTGCCGAAGTCGCACCCTTCGCGGCGGAAACATTCAGCGAACTGCTGCTGGGACTGGTCTTCTTTGTCTTTGCAATCGCAGCCCTGCTGGGCGTCCGCGCCAGACTGTCAATCGGTCTGCTTGGGCTGACAATATTTCTTCTATACGGGATGAGACAAGCAGGCCTAGGTACCGCGGGTTGGAATCATCACCATGTCTATCTTCTTGGTATATCGTGTATTTTCCTCATGTTTACGGATTGCGGCCGGTCTTATTCCTTTGACCGATGGACGGCCATCCAAAGCGGAAATCGGGTTCTACCTGAACATGGCATCTTGTGGGGGCAGCGCCTGATCGCCCTGCAAATGTCGGCACTCTATTTCTGGACCGCGGTGGACAAATCAGACCAAGCCTTCATTTCAGGACAAAGGCTCGAACAGATTTTCGTTTGGAGCTATTCAGGTCGCACGCTTGAGATACTTCTCGCCTCTCCCATGCTCCTTGCGTTGATGTCCTGCGCCGTCTTGGTCGTAGAATATTTCCTCGCCTATGCGATCCTTACCCGGCGCCATCGCGCAACGGCCATTTTCATCGGGTTAAGCATGCATTCGACGTTCTACCTGTTGCTCCCCGTCAGCACCTATTCTGCGACGATGATGCTGCTATACGTTGCGTTGTTGGACCCGCAATCCGTCCAAAAGTTCACAAAAAGGATGCAAGAGCCATGACGCCTCTGCGGATCGTCTACGATGGTGAATGTCCGTTTTGCGCAAACTATGTCGCGCTCCTTCGACTTCGGGAAGGCCATGCCGTTGAGCTGATCAATGCGCGCACCGATCGTACCAAGGCCAATAGTTATGGTCTGGACCTCAACGATGGGATGATCGTCGATCTTGACGGTGAGGTTTTCCATGGCGCGAAAGCTGTCGCCCTGCTCTCGCGTCTGTCGCGGCGGCGAGGGGTTTTAAGCTCGGACCGAGTGGCGAAGGCGGTCTACCCGGTGATGCGTTTTGGTCGGGCGGTAACACTCAAGGTTTTGGGCCGAAAACCTCTCTGACCCGCGCCGAGCTAGAACGGTGACACTGCTTTGCCCATAGGCGACGCCGTTAGCGCCCACGCGCAACCCTAAGCCAAAAATTGACGCCGACAGTGCAGGTCTACAGTTCACGTGCATTCAGCAACAGGTCAACGCAGCGGCAAAGATCGCGGAGGCTACTAGGCCATCGACCAGCACAGTATCCGTCAGATCCGCCAGCCTATGGCGAAGCCCGACATACCGGCGCGGCAGAAACACTCGATGCGCTCGGCCGGATGGGCTGGAAAGGCTATGCAGGCACCTTCGACGATTTCGACCTGCCGACGCCCTTGGCCGAGGACGTGCAGCGTTCCGGCAAAAAACATGTCGTGAACGGCAATAGCTGAAACGGAGAATAGACCTCGGCTGGGTTGTGTGACGCAACCGGCGACAAATCGTCGGTGGTAATGAGGGGCTGCTGTACTGGTGGGTGGCGGGGCACGCTCATCTTGACCCAGGGTGTCCTTTCCTCTCGTTTGAACACAGCAATTTTTGGGTCTTCAGTATTTGCCTTGGTCCGCACCAAGCCAAGCCTCCAACCAACCGAAGAATCCTCTGAAATCTTGCTGCCATGCAGGACGAATTTGCTTTCACACATCCACTACCTGCGCCCAACTGTCGCCCATTTATCGCCCTGACATTTTTGTGAGAGCTCCGCGAGAGGTGACCGCAGGCGTGCCGATATCTCATCCCTCCACAAGTGCCTTAGTGTAGGAGATGCAAGCAGCCGATACACGGAGCGCATCGCGGTACAGCCCTGAAATAGATGATATTCCACAACAATATCAAGCCCTTGATACACGCTTTCCCGCCCATCCGCACCCCTCTTTTCGCGGCATGCCAGCAGGGTCCACGCCCGAGCACCCCCTGCCTAACCCCTACAGTTCCCTCGCTAATTTCTGCCAAGCCCCTCTCCTGCGAAACAGTCTGTTTCTGAGAAAATGGATCGAATAAGGCGAAAAGGTGGTAACAAATGATACATATCCTACCTGAACGTATAGGCCGCCTAGGCCGTTGAGACAAAGCGGGGCGAAGGCGCCGTGGGCCGGACAGGTCCGTTTGAATGCGAATGAACCCTGGGGGGTTTGGAATGAAGTACTTTGACGCCCACAGCCATACCTATGGCTCAATGGAAGCCCTCGCCGGCCCGATGCTGGGCCGCACGCAGCCTGCTGCTGCGGGTGCCGCCGCGCTGTCCGCGCCGCGCGCTGTGGCGGCCTTTCGTCTGCGTCCTACCGGCCTTTATGGGCGCTATGCGAAACCGATTATCGACCGGCTGCTGATCCTTGCCTCCCTGCCCATCGCGCTGCCGATCATCGCCCTTTGCGCGCTGGCGCTTTGGATTGAAAGCGGGCAGCCCTTCTATACCCAGCAGCGTCTTGGGCGGGGGGGCAAACGCTTCTCTATCCTGAAACTGCGCACCATGGTCCGCGATGCCGATGCCGTGCTGGAAAGCTACCTTGCCGCGAACCCGGCGATGCGGGCCGAATGGGACGAGATGCAAAAGCTGAAGGACGATCCGCGCATCACTCGGGTTGGCGCCTTCCTGCGGGCAACCTCGTTGGATGAGCTGCCGCAGCTTTGGAACGTCTTGAAAGGCGACATGAGCCTGATCGGCCCACGTCCGATGATGCCCGACCAGCTTGAGATGTACGGCGATGCAAAAGCCTATTTCGCCCTGCGCCCCGGCATTACCGGGTTGTGGCAGGTCTCGGCGCGCAACAACAGCCGCTTTACCTACCGCAATGAGGTCGACGCCGCCTATCGCCGCAATCTGTCGCTGCCGATGGACCTGACCATTCTGTTCAAAACCGTCGGCGTCGTCTTGCGCCGGACCGGGTGCTGAGCGATGCTTGCCGCGCCCGGCAACAACGAGAAAATTAGCGCCTCATGTTCAGAAAATCGAAAGGGAAGACGATGAAAGATCTCTATGCATCCGACGCCCTTGGCGCGGACAACAGCGATGTGTCGGCGCAGTTTGGCGGCCCGGGGATGCGGCACAGCATCCGCCCGCGCCGCACCGTGATCGACCATGAGGAGGAGTTTGACGGCGATCTTGCGTCTGACGAGACGTTGCCCACCGCCGCTCCGGCCGTGTCGCGCTATATCGGCGACGACCGCGCGCCGCGTTGGCAAGACCTGCCCATCGCCACCCCCGGCCCCGGGGGGGACATGCCGCTGGTCGACGATCACCGCAACAGCGCCGCCGCGCGGGCCTTTGACCTGCTGCGCACGCGCCTGCGTCAAACCACTCTAGAGCACCGCTGGGTCAATATCGCCGTCACCGCCCCCACCTCGGGCAGCGGCAACAGCTTTTCGGCGACCAATCTGGCGCTGAGCCTGTCGCGTGTGCCGGGATCGCGCACCGTGTTGATGGACATGAACATGCGCAACCCCGGTCTGGCCCGCGCTTTTGACATGCAAGCCCCCGGCGCAATGAGCGACCTGCTCAGCGGGCAGGCCGATCTTGGCAAAGGGATGCTGCGGGTCAGTGACACGCTGGCCCTCGGCCTGAATGACCAGCCCGAGGTGAACGCCGCCGAAATCCTCCAAGACAGCGCCACCGCCGAAACACTGCTGCGCCTGCGCGCCTCCCTGCAGCCTGAAATCGTTCTCTACGATATGCCGCCGATGTTGGAGCATGACGATCTGTCGGCGTTCCTGCCGCAACTTGACGGTGTGTTGCTGATCTCGGACGGGACGCAAACCATGGCGCGGCATCTGCGCGAATGCGAACGCATGCTCGAAGGTCAGGTGCCGCTCTTGGGCATCGTGCTGAACCGTGCGCGCGCGTCCAGCCTGCCGAAATATGCCTGACACCCCCTGTCGCTGCCCCCTCTAGCGCCCTATTATCGCCCAAGTCTTCTGGTCTAGGCAGGGAAACTCCGCCGGGCAACGGTCGGGGGCTTTAGGCAGGTTGGAAAGAGGCACATGGGACCGATCTATACATTCGATGACATCATCGACATGCTCCGCCGTCGGGCGGGCGTTATCATTCTGATCACGCTTCTGGGCTGCATCGCCTCGGTCTACTGGGCGTTGTCGACGCCGCATGTCTACCAATCCTCCGAAGTCATCCAGATCGAGCAGCCCAAGATCGCCAATGATCTGGCCCCCTCCACCGTAGAGGGGTCATCGGCGCGTCGTCTGCAGTTGATCGAACAGCAACTGATGGCCCGCGGCACGCTTGTGGACATCATCCAACGCTTTGATCTCTATGATGATCTTACCGCGCTGCGGATGTCGGAAAAGGTCGATCTGCTGCGCCGTTCGGTTACCATCACCGGGGTGGCTGCCCCGCGCGAGGGCTTTGCCGATGACGGCACCATCTCTGTCATGACCTTCACGGCCGAGATGGACAACCCCGCAGATGCGCAGGCCGTGGCGCGCGAATTCGCCGATCGCACCCGCCAGATGTCGGCGGCCCAACGCCAAAGCCAGACCCAAGAGACCTTGGAGTTCTTTCAGCGCCAAGAACAGAACCTGATCCGCGACATCTCTGANCTTGAGGCGGAACTGGCCGATTACCGGGCCGAGAATGACCTGTCTCTCGAAGGCAGTCTTGAGTTTCGCCGCGGCGAAATCAGCAGCCTGAACGACGCCCTCCTTGAGCTTGACCGCGAGATCATCGCCACCCGGCTGGCCCGCGACCGGGTCAACCCCGACGCCCGCGCCGCCACCATCGCCCGNGAACANGCNGANCTGGACGCCACGTTGGAAAGCCTCACCACNCAGCGCGATTTGCTGCAAGAGCAGCGCGAAACGCTGACCGCCAGCCTGCAAACCTCGCCNGAGGTNGAGCGTGAACTGGCCCGGTTTGATCGTCGCCTGACCCAGTTGCAGGACCAGTTGGAGGTGATCACCGCCCGCCGCAACGAGGCGGAGGTGGGGTTCTCACTCGAATCCGATCAACGGGGTGAGAAACTGATCACGCTGGAGCAGGCCGAACTGCCGGATTACCCCGTCTCTCTCAGCCGCAAAAAGCGGGCGGCGATAGGTGGCATGGGCAGCTTCGCGCTTGCCCTGATCGTGGCCTTCTTGCTGGAACTGCGCCGTCCGGTGATCCGCTCTTCCCGGCAAATGACGCGCGAGACGGGGCTCATCCCTGTCGTGTCGATCCCCGACCTCAGCCCCCGCGAAAAGCGCCGCACCTTGGGCAAAGTATGGCAAGAACGCTTAAAGGCAGGTAAAGAGGGCCGCGCCGCACGTATGGCACGCAAGCAAAAGAGCTGATCCGCTCAGACCGTGGCGCTGAGCCCCAGTACCCGGTCCCAATGCAGCCAAAGCGCCAGTGCGCCGAGCACGATCCCCAGCAGTGCAAAGATCAGATCGTGGCGCGCGTCCCAGACGCCATGCGCCCGGGCGAGCCAGATCAGCACCAGATGCGACAGGGCCATCGCCGCGCCTAGGCCAATCAACGCACCGGGCAGNCCGGCGGCGATCACCCCCGCCAACAGAAACCCAATCTGCAAGCTGGCCCGCGAGGCCGAGGAGATAAAAAACCGCCGTGAATCCCCCGCCGCAAGCGCCGCTTGGTCATAGGTCATCCCGATCACCTGCGGCATCAGCGCCAGCGCCAGCATCACCAGAATTGCACCGCTTTGCAGATAACGCGGATCATAGAGCACCGAGACCAGCCACGGCCCTGCCAGCGCCATTGCGGCCAAAAGCATCAGCAGCCCCCAGCTCAGCCCATAGCGCATCCGCCGCAGCTTGGGATGATCGCCGCCCCCGGCCTCGCGGTAGATCGGGATCATCACCCGCCCGGTGACGTTCTGCCCCAAAAGCAGCGGAAAACTGGCGAGGAAATAACCGATATTGTAGATCCCCAAGCCTTCGAGTGAGAGGAACTTGCCCAAGATCGCCTTGTCCCCTTGGCTGGCAAAGAACCAAAACATGGTCGACAGGAAAATCCATTTGCCGAAATGCACCAACTCTCGCACCGCAGGCCGTTCCCAGCGAAAGCGGTTGCCCGGCCCCGGCAGGAACGCATGGGTCAGCGCCAGTTTTGCCAGTGCCCCCACCACGCCACCGACCACCAGCGCCGCCACGGATTGATACAGCACCGCGCCCACGATCATCACCACGATGCCAATCACCTGTGACGCCAGATCCAGCAGTGTCAGCCGCCCCATTTGCAGATGCCGGTGCGCCGTCTCGATCCGCGTGGGATTGAACCCGGCGACCACAAGGCTCAGCGCTGCGATGGGCAGATAGGTCAGCAGCGAAGGCTCATCGTAAAACGCCGCCACTGGCCACGTCAGCGCACAGGCCGCCAGCCAGAGGCACAGCCCCCGGATCGCTTGAATCGTCCAGGCGGTGTCCAGAAAGTCGCGATCATCGCCGCGTTTGCTCTGTGCGATGGAGGGGGCGATGCCAACGTCCGAAAACAGCGTCAGCCCGACGATCACCACCTGTATCAGCGCCATCAGGCCAAAGGCTTCGGGGAAAAGCAGCCGCGTCAGGATTAGGTTCGATGCCAGCCGGATCGCCTGCGACCCGCCATAGCCCAAGACGATCCATGATGTTGAGCGCAGCGCCCGTGCCATCAGGCGATTGCCCGTCACCGCTTGGGAAACCTGTGAAAACACCCGTTGCTGCGCCTTTGCCAATTCTTTGCGAGAGACTAAAGGCTTGCCCGCCCTTGTGCCAGTGGCAAGCGGGCGGGTAACAAGGTTTATCAGCCCCAAGCCAAGGCCGCGCCCCCCGTGAAAATCGCCTATATCCTCAACACCTACCCGCAGCCCTCGCATTCCTTCATCCGCCGCGAGATCGCAGCGTTGGAGGCGGCAGGCCATGAGGTGCTGCGCTTTGCCATGCGCGGCCCCGATGTGCCGCTGGTCGATGGGCAGGACAAGGCCGAAGAGGCGCGCAGCCACTATGTTCTGGCCGCTGGCGGGGCCGCCCTCGCCCATGCCAGCCTGCGCAGTGTCCTGCGTTCGCCCCGCCGGTTCGGCAAAGCGCTGCGCGAAGTCTGGCACGCCGCACGCCGGGCCGAGACGGGGATGGCCCGCCATCTGATCTATCTGGCCGAGGCNTGCTATCTGCAGGCGCAGCTTGACGGCAGCGGCACAGAGCACCTGCACGCTCATTTCGGCACCAACGCCACGATGGTCGCGATGCTTTGCCACCTGCTTGGCGGGCCGCGCTATAGTTTCACCACCCATGGGCCTGAGGAATTCGACAGCCCCCGCGCGCTGTCACTCGGCGCGAAAATCCATCATTCGGCATTTGCCGTGGCGATCAGCCAGTTCGGGCGCAGTCAACTGTGCCGATGGGCTGACCCAGCCGATTGGCCGCGCATCAAAGTTGTGCATTGCGGCATTGAGCCCGCTAAATTCCCTGCCCCCGCCGCCCTGCCGGATGGCCCGCGGCGCCTCGTCTCCATCGGGCGTTTTGTGGAGCAGAAAGGCCAGCTTGCCCTGATCGACGCCATGGCCCGGCTGCGCGACAGCCACCCCGATCTGCATCTGACGCTGATTGGCGACGGCCCTTTGCGCCGCGCGATTGAAACGGAAATCGCCCGCCATACCCTGCAAAATCGCATCACCCTGACCGGCTGGGTCGACGAGGCGCGAGTTACCTCCGAACTCAGCGCTGCCCATGCGCTCGTCATGCCCAGTTTCGCCGAAGGTTTGCCCATGGTGGTGATGGAGGCCATGGCCGCCGCCCGCCCGGTGATCGCCACCTATATCGCAGGCACGCCGGAACTGGTGCAGCCCGGCCAGACCGGCTGGCTGGTGCCCGCAGGCGATGTGACGGCCTTGGCCGAGGCGATGACCGCCCTGCATGACGCGCCGCTCTCGACGCTGGAAGAGATGGGAGCGAACGCCCGCGCGCGGGTCTTCGCGCGCCATGATGTGTCCCGCGAGGCGGCAAAGCTCGCGGACTTTATGCAAGACGCCGCCCGCTAACGCCCCCGCACCCAGCGGTTTGCACTGCGAAAGACCGGTGCGTGGATCGTCAGCCGCACGGCGACAAAGACCAGCGCCCCCAAAGGGTCCGCCAGCGCGCGTCGCCAAAAGGGCCGCATCTGATCATGCGCGTCATCATTGCGCATCAGGTCGGGGAAAAGCTGCTCGACCTCGGCCACGCCAATGTCTTGCCGCCGCCGCACCCGCACCAGCGGCGCAAAGCCTTCGATCATGGGCCAAGCATAGGGGGCAGGCACCGCGATGCGTTCCTCGGGGCGGAAATTCAGCCGCGCGAAAGTGTCGTCCGAGATGATGTCCGGCCATTCCCCCCAACGCGCCCGCCCGGCGCGGTTCATGGCAAAGACACCAAACCCCGGCACACCATGGGTCATGAAGCCGGTGGTCTGCCAAAACCGCGTGTAATGGCGCGTCACCCAATCGCCTGATGTCGTCACCTGCGGCATCCCGCTGGCATAGCGCGGCGCGTCCTCGGCCAGTGCCTCGGCCAGTTGCGCCAGCAGGGGCGGTGAGACCAGCACATCGGCGTCGAGATAGACCAAGACCGCACCCCGCGCCGCAGCCTCGCCCGCATTCAACGCACCGAGTTTGCTGCCTTGAGCCAGTTCCAGCACCCGCAGCGCCCAGCCTCNCGCCTCAAACGCGGGGNCCTTTNNGCGGGCCAGTTCTGCGGTGTNGTCCGTGCAGCCATTGGCCACGACGATCACCTCCACCGGCCCCGCCACCGGGTCAGCGGCGCAGAGCGCGTCGAGGCAGGCGGGCAGCCAGTCGGCNTCATTATGGGCGGGGATCAATACGCTCACNCCTTCGAACGCGCCTGTTGCTANNTCCATGCGTTCAAAGCGTCCCAACGTGGNTTTTCATCCGCCAGATANCGCAGCGCGCCCCAAGACCCCCATTTCGTCGGGGCATAGACATCNGAATAATGGGTGAACAATTGCCCGCCGACAGCCAGCCACCCTGCCATNANATCGGTATAGAGCGCGCCCATTTGAGGNGCGTAATTGAGATGGTGAAAGAAGGCGGTCAGACTTTCGTCATTNACCTGTGCCCCAAGGCCAACCACATGGCTGCCGCCTTCGTACATCACCAGATCTAGGTCATGCGCCCGCGCCACGGCGGCATGATANGGCCAGACACGGCCAATAAGGTCGGCAAGCGTGTCGTTTTCAAGCCCGCTGATGCCACCGTTGCGCAGGTCTTTCGCCGCNCGNGCGGTGGCCGCGTCAAAGCGNTGGGTCTNNATATAATCGTCCAGAGCACTGCCGCTCAACCCTTCCGCTTCCCCCTCGGCGCGNGNCAATTCCAGGCTTTCCGACAGCCAATCCTTGACCAATTCGGCGTTGTCTTCCAGCCCCAGCACCCCNCCAAAATAGCCGGTGATCGCATAGGCATCAAAGGCGGTGGCGGGCGCGCGGTTTCCTGCNTTTTCAGCTTGGTAAAGCGGGGCTTCCAAAGCCTCACGCTCAAGCCCCAGCCAGCCGGTCTGGCTCGCGATCACATTGCGCAACCGCGCTTCAGCCTCACCGCCGAAGACATCCGTCCAGATGCGCGCCACTTCGGCNGCGCGCAGGCCATAGAACTGCATCCCCTTCTCGGCCTCATTCCAGCGGGCCTGCGCCATCTCATCCGCCCATTGGGTCTGGGCGAATTGCCAATTCCAAACCTCGTTGGAGAATTCCACATAGGCTTTNCGGTCCTCGTTCANCGNCTCNTCGACNTAGGTCGCGAACGCGGCCACATAGCCATCATCCGCCAGATGCGGCATGTTGAACCACGGGTCGATCCCCANCTCATTGGCCAAGGCGACCATGACTTCTACCGGGACACCGCGCAGGGCATAGGTCACATCCTCGGGGCGCGGGCGGNCCTCCCATGCGGCGATGGGGCTGTCGTTGGNGCCCATCCAATCCATGAAGCGNAGCACCTTCATCCCGGTCAGATGCTGCGTCCAATCGGGGTTGAACCGCGCGCCAGCGTCGAAATCGGCGGCGCGGTCTTCGCGCACGACGGTGATATTGCGCGGCGGATCGCTGCGGTGCATGCGCTGAATGCGAATGTCGACACTGCCCGGCCCCGGCGCATANTCGAACCGCACCTCGTTCTTGCCATAGCGNACATTCTCGGCCCGGCCCGTGACCTCGATCACGCCCTGCCCCTCAAAGCGAAGCAGATAGCGGCCCTTGAGCGTGGTCGCCTGCGGCGGCATGTCGGTCAGNATCAATGTGCCGATGCTGCCCAAGGCGCGGGGCATCTTCACCGGCCAGCCTTCGGAATCGAGGTAGCCACCCTCAACCANTTGCGCATATTCCATCCCGCCAAAGCGCCCGGCCAGATGCCCAAGCCACGGGCGGGCGGTTTTCATCAGGTCNAGGAAAGGAGCCTGCACGCTCCAATCGGCGATGGCGGCAAGGCCGATGCCCATGTCGCGGGTGCCTGCGACGGCGTCCTGCGGCGGTGTGATCTTGAACGGGGNGTTNGCAATCGGCGTGACNGGCACTTCGGGCTCATCTGGGGCCGGCGCTGGCTCATCAGGAGCGGACGCAGGTTCATCTGGGGCGGGCGCTGGCTCATCNCGGGCANGCGTNGGCTCATCNCGGGCAGNCGTAGGCTCAGGCACCGNGGGCGGGCCNGTGGGCGAAATCGGGGCGGTCTGTGCATTGTTTGCGGCGGCAGGGCGCGTGGCCGGCGGCACCGGCACCACAGCNCTNCCCTGATACTCTCGCACCGCATCCCACGCCACACGCTGAAGCTCCCGCGCGAGGTCGGGGGTGGGNGTGTCNAACGCNTTGCCCCAACGGTCATTGAAATCCGTCGGCAGGCCCAAGGGATCTTTGCCCGTNAGCGTGGCATATTGCACCATGGCGACNAAGTAGTGNCCCAGNTCGTTCAGGTGGATGTCATCGGCAAAAAGCGCGTCGATCTCATTCAGCCCCGGCACACGTTCGGCGGCGATTTCATCGTAAAGCCGCGCCATCGCNTGNCCGGCGGGGATCACCTCAATCGNCGCAGTNTCAGAGCTGCGCCCATCGCTCACCGCCGCCGCGATCCCCTCCCATGCGGGCAGATCATTCTGCAACCGTTCGCGCCAAGGGATATGGGCGTGGTCGTCATAGGCCACTGCCTCNCCGCTGCCGCTTTTCAGCGAATGCCATGTCTCTTGCAGATAGACCTTCACCGTNGGATTGGCCGCCGCAGCAAGGCCAAAGAACGCCTGNGCATANACTTCGGTATCCGACCAACGGGTGTGATTGGCCAGCGGGANCGCCTCGGTCAGGATCAGATGGGTGGTCTGCCCTTCGGGCAAGACCGTGCGGGCATCCACGCCCTCGGCCCGNTCNGATTCGTCCCAATTATAACGCAGGGGCGCGCCNTTGATGATCTGCGCGCGCACCTCGCCCTGCCCCACCCCGGCGCGCAGCGCCTCTTGCAACATATCCGGCCCGTCCGCNCCAAAAAGGCTGTGGCCCACCATCAAGACCGAGAACAGCCCGCCCAGACCGCTCATGCCGCGACNCCGCTGTCGGGATGGGCNCGGACCACGTCCCAGACCACNCGCTGCATCAGCGCTGCGGCCTCNGCACTTGGNGTGTCAGCCGGGGNGCCATCCGCACGGGTCAACTGATGCGNCAGCCCCGCCGGGTCGCGGTGATAGAGCGTTGCGTAATGGGTCAGCGCCACAAGATAGGCCCCCTGATCGTTGAAGTGAATCGTATCGCNGCGGCCNTGCTCATCGCGCGANAAGAGGTNCTGCAGGCTGATNATGCCGCCCACCCCTCCGGCCGCATCGANCGCGCGGGTAAAGGCNGCCATNNCCTGCCCGGCGGGGATCAGATGAATGGGCCGGTCCGATTGNTGNAAAGCGGGGTAGATCACCTGCTGCCGCCAGTATTGATCGAGGTCACGGTCGATCCGGTTCAGCCACCCCTTGCTATCGTCGGTGTGATGCCATGTCTCATAAAGATAGACGCGGGTGTCAGGCCGGGTCGCCCGCGCCAGATCCGCCCAGCGGGCAAGGTAGTCGGGGCTGTCGTGGTAGCGGATGGCGTCGGCAATCTCGACCATCTCGGTCAATACCACGGCGTCATAATCGCCCGAGCCGATCGCCGCCCGGGCGGGCCGGTGCTGCGCATGGTCATTAGAGCGCTCAAACCCGTTCACCGGCACATCCGGCTCCCAATGGTCGCGCAGCGAACTGCCCCAGCCGGTTTGACTGTGATAGCTGTGCCCGGCCCCCGCCATCTGCGCCAGCATCGCGGGCATGTCTCGGCCCACCAGTGAATGCCCCAGATGGTAGACCTGCATCGGCCCCGTCGGCGGGGTCAGCGGCGTGGCATAGAGTTGTTCCGCACGGTCCTGCACCTGCGCCCGGCGAAAGACCCAAGACCCGCCGCCGAGGCTGGCAAGAGCGGCGCCCCCCAGAAAGGCACGGCGAGAGAGTGCGACCATGAGATCAAGCTCCTTTGCGATCAATCTGCCCAATCGCCACCCCGCTGACAAGGTGGCCCGCCACCGAAACGACCCGCCCCGGCAGCTTCTCGCCGCGCTTAAAGCGTTCAGTGTCTTGGGTAAATTGCGCATCAAAAGCGGGGTTTTCGGCNGATAGGGTTACGTCCAGCCGATCAAAGCCAAAGAGCGTTTTGGTGAGCGGATATTGCGCCTTATAGGCCGCCTCCTTGGCGCAGAAGATGCGTTTGGCGACGGCGAGATCAGCGCCCCCGAGGCGGGTGATTTCGGANGGAAGACAGATTTCAGCAAGCAGGTCTTCGGGCAGCGGGCTGTCTTCTTCGATGTCGACGCCCAGTGCCATCACATCAGAGCACCGCGCCAGCACGGCGATGCACCATACGTCGGAATGGCTGATCGAACCGGTCAGGCCCTGCGGCCAAATCGGCGCGCGGTCGGTGCTGGCCAGCACCGGCGCAGGCGGGTGGCCAAGGGCCTGCATCGCTTCGCGTGCGGCGTGGCGTCCGGCGGTGAATTCGGCGACCCGCTTGGGCCGTGCACGTGCGATGACGGCGGCTTCGTCCCCCAGCAATGGCGGATGTGGCCTGTCGATCTGGGTTACAGCAACGGCGACTGGCAGATCGAACAGACTGCGGACTGCGGTCTTGATCTCGGCCTCTGCCGTCACCTCAACCCCGCCCGCGGGCGCGCTCGGCACGCATGAGGCGACGTTTCGACATGGTTTCGGTCCGGGCAGGCGTTTCGGCGGCTGGGGGCGCCTTGGGCGGTTCGGCTTTCTGGCCGTCCAATCCATCAATATGCGCTGCCAATCCCGCAAGGGTTGGGAAACGGAAGATATCGGTGATCGACAGCGCGCTGGCGCCCAAGGCCGCCTTGATATCGCGATGCGCCTGCACCGCCAGCAGCGAATGGCCCCCAAGAGCAAAGAAGTTATCGCCGCCGCGAATGTCCCCGATGCCCAAAAGCGCGCCCCAGACCTGCGCGATGGCGGCTTGGCTGTTGCCGTCTTGCGTGGCCGGCTGTGGCGCGGCGGCAGGTGCAGCACTGCGTTTGACCGGGGCGGGCAAGGCCTTGCGGTCAATTTTCTTGTTGGGCGTCAAGGGCATGGCGGGCAACGTTACGATGGCCTGCGGCACCATGATATCGGGCAGATGGGCGGCCAGTTGCCGCCGCGCCGCGTCGCTGTCGACCGCCGCATCGGCGACCACATAGCCGACCAGTTGCGCGCCACCCGGCCCCGCATCATCGCGCAGCAGGGCCACGGCCTGACGCACCCCCGGCAGATCGGCCAGCCGCGCTTCGACTTCCCCAAGCTCAATCCGGTGGCCGCGTATCTTGACCTGCGCATCGGCGCGGCCTTCGAAATGCAGCACGCCTTTGGCGGTCATGTGCACCAGATCGCCCGTGCCATAGAGACGACCGTGGCCCGCGAAGGGATCGTCGATGAAACGCGCGGCGGTCATCTCGGCCCGTTGCCAATAGCCCTGTGTCACGCCAGCGCCCCCGATCCAAAGTTCACCCGCCGCACCGATCGGCAGCACCTGCCGCGCGGCGTCAAGGACATGGATCTGCGTGTTGGCAATCGGTGTGCCGATGGGGGCCGTGGTGCTGTGGGTGTCTTGCAGCACATGGGTGGTCGACCAGATCGTGGTCTCTGTCGGGCCGTACATGTTCTGGATCTGCGCCAGCGTCGCCGCACGCAAAGCGCGGGACAACGTGCCGGGCAACGCCTCCCCCCCGACCATCAGCGCCTTTACCCGCGCCAAAGCGCCACGTGCCTCATCGTTCATCACCATCATCTGCGCCATCGAGGGCGTGCATTGCAGATGGGTCACGCCATGGCGAACGATCTGCGCGGCGATTGAGTGATCGTCCTCTGCCGGTTGCCCACCCGCATTGGCGCGGCGCAGCACATCGGCCAGCGGCTTCAGCCCCGCCATCACCTTGTCGGTGGGAATGCCATAGTCGATCAGGCAGGCGATCTCATCCACACCGATCCGCTTGAGTTGCTCGGCCCGCGCCAGCCCATCTGCCACGGTGCCAAACATGCCACTGTCGTTGAAATAGCGTTGAAAGGCGAACTCTAGGATCGCATCCATTTCCTCGGCTGAGAGTCCTTCGAGGTCGATCTCAAACGGGTTCGTCGTGCCGGCCGGTTTCTTGAAGGCCGGAAAGGCCCAAGCGTATTGTTTGATCAGCCCCGCCGCCGAGCGCAGGTAGTCCTTCATTGGCGCGCGGGCGATTTCCTCGGCCTCGGCGCGGGTCTCGGCAAGATAGCTGTGCAGCATGACGGTGACCCTGTGATCCGCCGGGTCATGGCCTGCACCGCGCAGGGCGTCGTGGTAGATCTTGATCTTGTCCGCCACCTCTTCCACCGATTGGCCGAGCAGGTGGGTCAGCACATTGGCCCCGATCTCTCCCGCTTCTTTCCACGTTTGTGGATTGCCCGCCGTGGTGACCCAGATCGGCAGCCTGTTCGAGACGGGGCGCGGCTGCGTTACCACCGCGTGGGGCGTGCCATCGGCACGGGGGAATTCCACCGGCTCCCCGGCCCAGAGTTTGCGCAACTGGTCGATGGCGTCATACATCGCGGGCTTGTTCTGCGGCGGCGTGTTCTCCGGGCGCAGCACGAAGTCATCGGGCTGCCACCCGCTGGCGATGGCCAGTCCCACGCGCCCGTTTGTCAGGTTGTCGATCACCGCCCATTCCTCGGCGATCCGCGCGGGGTGATGCAGCGGGGCCACGCAAGATCCGGCCCGCACGTCAAGGTTCTGCGTCACCGCGGCCACGGCAGCGCCTGTGACAGAGGGGTTCGGATAGGGGCCGCCGAAGGCATGGAAATGCCGCTCGGGCGTCCAGACCGCGTTGAAGCCATTGGCATCGGCGAACCGCGCGCCTTCCAGCAGCAGCTCGTATTTCTTGGGGCCGACCCCGTCGTCATTGCCCCAGTAAAACAGGTTAAAGTCGATCTTGCGGTCGCTGGTGGCAATCGGCCCGTTCGACATCAGCGCCCGGCTATCGTCGCCTGCCAGCACCAGTTTGAACCCCCGTGCGAGGGTCCAGAACAGTTCCAGCACCGAGATATCGAAACTGAGGCTGGTGACAGCGAGCCAGACAGCGCCCGCCTCATGATCGATCCGGTCGTCCATCCCGGCAAAGAAATTCGCCACATTGCCGTGGCTGACCATCACGCCCTTGGGCGTCCCGGTCGAGCCGGAGGTATAGATCAGATAGGCAAGGTCATCCGGCCCGGCGTTGGCGGCAGGGTTCACGTCCGAAGCCGTGGCAAGGCGCGGGTCGCGGTCCATCTCCAGCACCTGCGCGTCTTGCGAGGGCAGGCTGGGAGAAAGGGCCGATTGCGTGACCACGACCGCAGCGCCACTGTCNGAAAGGTAATGTGCCAGACGGTCCGCTGGATAGGCCGGATCAAGCGGCACATAGGCGGCGCCAGCTTTCAGGATGCCAAGCGTGCCCACCAGCAGGTCCACCCCCCGTGCAACGCAAAGCGCCACCGGCATCCCCGGCCCGGCCCCCATGTCACCCAGCACATGCGCCAATTGGTTGGCGCGGGCATTCAGCGCGGCATAGCTAAGCGTCTCCCCCTCGAACACCAGCGCGGGGGCCTCGGGTGTGCGCGCCACCTGCGCCTCAAAAGCGGCATGGATGGTGAGGTGTTCATAGTCGCGCGTCGTCGCGTTGACGCGGGCCAGAAACTGCACCTCGGTCTCTGGAACCGCCCAGACGGTGCCGCAATCAGTAGCCTCGGAAATCTTGGCGAAAGCCGCCTCTAACCGCGCGGCGATGAGGTCGATCGCGGCATCGGTCAGTCGCGTGCTATCCGCAAAGAGGCGCGCGCCCCCCGCCCCGAGGCAGAGGGTCAACGCCGCGCCCGCGAGCGGTTCACTGTCAAAGGAGATCGCAAAATCCGGGGTGCCAAGCGTTTCAATCGCCGGGTCGCGCAGCGGCAGATCACGCGCAAAACCTGCCGCGCCTTTAGCGCGGGCAAGTTGTGGTTCCACCTGTGCCAGCAGTTCCGCCACGGGCAAGCCCGCCTCTGCCGCGATGGTAATCGGCAGCCAATCGCCGATCAGCGGCGCGGGTTCCCCTTCGCGGCTGAGGGCGATGCCGCCTTCTGTTGCTCCGGCGCTGCGCAGCGCGACGAGGGCTGCGGCTGCGGCCTGCTGCGAAAGGTCACTCCCCTGCGGCAGCGCGATCTCTCGCTCTGCCCATGTCGCTGCCGTTTCAGCTGCGGTGGCCAAGGGGACCGGCAGCGCGTCAAACCCGGTCAAAGCGCGCCGCCAATGTGCCTCCTCGGCCGAGGCCGGAGCCCTGCCCGCCGTGTGGGGTACTTTATCAGCGGGAGCGAAGAACTGGGCCGGAGCAATACTCTCACCCGCCATATCGCGCAGATCATAGAGGGCGATATGGGCATCGCGCGCCGCCACGACCACCCGCGTGCTGTCGACATCGACAACCTCGCCGGCGGTGCCGCCTTGGCCCGCCAGCACCTCCGCGCGGGAAACGGCCAGCACCGCGCCTGCCGCGCTTGCGAGTTTTGCCGTGGTCAAGGGGTTCCAATAGGCCCCGAAATCCAAGCCACGGACCAGCGCGCTGATCTCTCCTGCGGACTTGGTAAAGTCGATCAGCCCGCCGTTCTCTGGCCGTTTGTCCTTCGCGAAATAGCTGCGCTGGCTGAGGTCTTGGGCGGTGCCTTGCAGCTTGCCGCTTTCCAACTGGGCCAGCACTGCGCCAAAGCTTTCCATCCCGGCGGCGTAGCATTTAGAGTTGAGGCTAAAGGCCGTCTCATCGGGCGCGATCTCTACCTCCCGCTGCGCCAACAGGTTGCCGGTATCAACACCCGCTTCGATCAGATGCCAACTGACCCCATGCTGCGCCTCACCGTTGATGATTGCCCAAGCGGGTGTGTTCAGCCCAGCATAGCGCGGCAGGGGCCCATCGTGGAAATTGACCGCGCCACGTGTGGGCAGGGCCAAAACCGTCTGAGGGATCAGCCGCAGGTTGGCGATGCTCAAAAGCCAGTCGGCGGCCAGACCCATGGGCAGCAGATCTTCCGCATCGCGGCAGAGGACCAGCCCTAGCCCTTCGGCCCATTCGCGCACTGCGTCATCTCGGGTGATCACGGCGGCGATCCGATGACCGCCCGCCAGCAGCATGTCGCCGCAGGCAATGGTCAGAGATTCGTCGCCCATCAAGAGCGCGGAAAACGGTTCTGTCTCGAAGCTGGCGGTCATCAACGGTCCTCCGTGGCGGGGCTACGGCTTGGGTCTTGGACGGCGGGGGCCGCGCGCCTCGCGGTGAGCGCATGGGCCGCGAGGTCACGGTAAAAACCGGGGGCGTCTTCTGGCTGGCGTCCGGTCAGCAGGCAGCGCAGGCGGTGCAATCCGCCCCCGGCAAGCCGAGCACAGGTGGCCAAAGCGGCATAGGCGCGGCCATGGTTCTTGGCGAAATAGCGGTGGCGACTGTCGAACCAATAGCGCGGCATCCGGCGCCATTCCTTCATCCCGGTCGAGACCGAGCCAACGTGAACGCAGCGCGCCTGAGGCACATACCAGCAGTCCCACCCAGCCCGCGCGGCACGCAGGCAAAGGTCAGTTTCCTCATAATAAAGGAAATACGCTTCGTCGAAGAGACCGATCTCAGCCAGCATATCCCACCGCATCATGACACTGGCACCGGCCACCCAATCGACCTCTGCGGCCTCTTCCGGCAAGGGCGGGGCCACCACGGCAGAGGACAGTAGTCGCGTCAGTGGGCCCAACCGCGCGGCAGCTTCCAACTCACCCGCGGCAGAGGGGAACCGGAAGGCCGTGGCATGGGGCAGATCATCCTCGCCGCGCACATGGCTTCCGGCCAACCCGGCGCGGGGGTGGTTCTGTAGATGGTCCAACAGCGTCCCGATACAGCCCCGATCAAGGAAGGCATCCGAGTTCACCACATGCACGAAATCCGGCGCTGCCCCGTCGGACATCCCCGCCCGCATGGCAATGTTGTTGCCCGCCCCGAAGCCACCGTTGCGGGGCGATGCGATCAGCCGCACTCGATTGCCCGCACCCCAGCCCCGCGCGGCAATCTCCTGTGCCAAGAGCGCGGCAGAACCGTCGCCGCTGTCGTTGTCAACGATCACCAGTTCGGCATGGGTCTGGGGCATATCGGCCAAGGCGGCCTCAGCCGCGCGCAGGGTCATCTCTGCGGTGCGGTAGTTGAGAATAATGACCAAAAGACGGGGCGGTTGTTGCATCATTCCGCCGCCGTGGCTTGGGTGCGGTCGTGGCCTGCGCCTTTGGGCAGGGCCGCCGCGATCACCTCGGCCAGTTCCTGCGCGAGCACGGTCACATTGGGCGCCAGAACCATGCTCACATGGTCGCCCGGCACTTCGATCACCTGCAAGCGCGGCGCATACTGCCGCCACTGGTTGTCCTCATAGACATATTCTTTTTCCGCGGTGACATATTGCCCGGCAGATACAGCCCAATGCCGATCCAGCGGAGGGCGGAACAGGGTCATCGGGCCGTCCCACTGGGGCGTTTCATAGCGCTCCATTGCGCGCAGGAATGCCGCCTGAATGCGCAGACTGTTAAAGGAAGCACCCCCCTCGCCATCGCCGACCGCCTCCTGAGGCCCCCGGCGGCGCGCGCGCTCCCACGCCCAGCGATTGCGCGCCCATTCAAGCAGATAGGCCGGACCCTTCCGCCGCAGCTCTGCCAATTTGATATGCGCCTTGTCGATCTTGCTGAGCGTCGGGCGGACGGGCAGCGGCGTGTCGAGCATCGCTAGAACGGCCACCTCTTGCCCTGCCGCCTGCAACTGCTGCGCCATCTCATAGGCCGTGATCCCGCCGCCGGAGTATCCGGCCAACAGATAGGGCCCTTGGGGCTGCAGCGCACGGATCTCGGCGATGTAGTCAGCCGCGGCGGCCTGCACCTCTTCGTGGGGGGCGGCGTCACCGATCAACCCACGGGCCTGCACACCATAGACCGCGCGTTCGCCGCTAAAGGGCAAGGCAAGGTGGCGCAGGTTCAGCACATTGCCGAACATCCCCGCCACCACGAAAAGCGGCGTCGCATCCTGCGGCGATTGATTGAGCGGTACGAGGTGGTCAAAGCGCGGCTGCGGGGCCGCCGCTGCCGTATCAGCCACCTCCGTCTGGGCCAAATCTCCGCGCTCCGCCGCGATGAGCGCTGCGCATTTGGCGATCGTAGGAGCCTCGAACAGAACGGAGATCGGGAATTCCACCTTGAACTCGCGCTTGACCGCCGCAAACAGACGGACAGCGATCAGGGAATGCCCGCCGAGGTCAAAGAAACTATCCTCGACCCCCACCGGGCTAACGCCCAAGAGGTTCGACCAAATCTCGGCCAGTTTCTCTTCGATCCCGTTGCGTGGGGCGACGAAAGAACCGTCNAGATCGGGCCGCTCAAAGCTTTGCCCTTGGGCGGAGGCATCGGTCAGCGGCGCGTCGGCTTGGGCGATCAACGTCTGCAAGGGCAGTGAGGACACCATGACCTGTGGCGCATCCAGCGCCAGCGCACGGCGCAGGGCCTCTGGCCCTTCCTGCGCGCGGATACCTTGGCGCACCAGACGGGCCAAACGCTCTTCGGCGGGGCTGAGACTGTCGGCGTTTTGGGCATCCTCAAAGACCACTTCGCGGGCGTCGGGCGGCGGCACCTCGGCAAAGGCCCCTTCGAGCCGTTTCATCGCGAAATCGTGCACATCGACAAGGACCGCTCCCTGCGCATCGGTGATCGTCACATTGAACCGGGCCAAGCCCTCCGCCGCCGATCCTTCGGCAAGCCGGACGTGCGAGCGGACTTCGGCAGGCAGCGCCGCGTGAAGCGTGATCTCACCATAAGACAGCGGCACCCAGAGGTGGCGCGCGGCATAGCCGGGGATCAGCGCCATGGCCCAACCGGTGGCGATGTCCATCAGACCGGGGTGCAGCACATAGCCATCGGTTAGATCGCCCTGCGCGGCCTCGGGCAGCCGTAGCGCGGCGAGCCCCTCTCCCTGTCCCAGAGCGGTGCGTTGCANCACATGCCAGCGCGGNCCGAATTTCAGATGCGCCTCTTGAACGGCGGGCAGACGGCCCCCGGGCGCGGCNTCGGCCACNTCCTNGNAACGGGCCGCGAGGGCAGCAAGATCGAGANGGGNGGCNGTGCGCCCCGTNGGGGTCAAACGCGCTTGNACATGCAACTGCCACGCGGGCCTGCCATTGACCACACAGGCGCTGCGCAACTCGGCGGCNAAACCTGCGCCCTCGGGGGTCAGGGTGATCTTGATCTTGCGCCGCGCCCCATCGGCCAGCGGCAGGGGACGCAGAAAATAGAGGTCTTGCANCGTGAACCCCTGCAGCCCTTGNGCCTGCGCNGCNTCGGCCAAAAGCTCAATATAGCCTGTCCCCGGCATNATNGCGCGNCCATCCAAGGTGCGGTGCTGGTCGAGCAGCCAATGTGAGGTGGCGATCTCGGTGGTGAATTCCGGTACGCCGCTGTCNCCNGACCCTGCGGTTTCAAGCAGCGCCGCATTGATCGCGCGGGCAGGCAGCGCCACGGCACCGCCCCCCGCAAGCGTGTCAGCNGCCATGCCCACATCGGCCCAAACNCCCCAGTTCACCGCNACCACGCGGGTCTTCGCGCCNCGCCGCGATTGCGCAAAGGCATTAAGCCAGGCATTCGCCGCCACATAATCCACCTGCCCCGCCGCGCGACTGGCGGTAGAGGTCGAGGAAAAGAGCACCATCAGGTCNAGCGCGCCATCGGGCAGCAGTTGGTCCAANACCCGCAGCCCCTGCACCTTGGGGGCCAGCACCGCGTCNATNCCNGCNTCGGATTTNGCCAAGAGCGGCGCATCGTCCAGCACCCCGGCGGCATGGATCACCCCNGTCAGCCCCCCGTGGCGGGCGGTCAGATCGTCGATCACCCGGCGCATCTGCGCAAGGTTGGTGACATCCGCGCGGGNTACTTCGACCGCCCCGCCCGACTGNGCCGCCTGCGCNTCAAGNCGCAGNACGGCACGCANGCGGCGGGCCGTGGCNTCGGCNGGGCCGTGACTGGCAAGGTAGCTGTCCCATTCGTGGCGCATCGGAAGCGCGGCGCGGCTCAGCAGGATGACACGGGTGCCCGGNGTCTCAAGAATGTCTGCNGCAAGGGTCAGNCCGATGCCCCCGAAACCGCCGGTGATGAGGTAATGTCCCTCCGGCTTCCACCCCGGCAAATCGCTTGGCGGCAGGCTGGCTGCGCGGTAGCCCAGTTCGTAGCGGCGGCCAGCACGATGGGCGACCTGAAGGTTGGCCGGGCTGGCCAAAAGCTCTTCGATCAGGTCACCGGGATCAGTCACAGGCGCAGGGTCGACTGGCTTCGCGAACCATCTTGCCGGTGCCACGGGTGCTGCGACGGGCAGGTCAATCTGGCTCGCCGTCAGCCCCGGCACCTCTCGTGCCATGACGCCGACGGGGCCAGAGATCAGCGCCTTTTCGGGATAGGCCAGCCCCTCTTCCGCGATCTGCGCCCCACCGGTGGTGAAGACGTCAAGGTGCAGCGGCCCGTCAATCTCGGCCTCGGCCAAGGACTGCGCAAGCCACGTCAGGCTCCAGAACCCCTGTTCGATATTGCGGTCAAATCTGCTGGAACCGGGGCGCGGGGCGACCTGATCATCGGTCAGCCAGAAATGCGCGATCCGGTCGGGCATTTGCCCTTCGGCCTGAAGCGCCGCGATCAGCTGGTCATAGCCCGACCGGCCCTGTTCGGGGGCCAGCGTGAAATGATCCGTGGTGACGCGGGCAAAGGCATCCCCCGCCGTGACCTGCACCACGCGATGCCCTTTGGCCCGCAACTGCGCGGCGACCTCGGCCCCCAGCCCCGCCGTATCGGCGAAGACAAGCCAGTTCACCGGGCCGGAGAGCGCCATATCCCCTTCGGCGTAGCGCGGTTGCCAATGCGGCAGCGCGCCCCAATCGCTGATGTCATCCAGCCGTTGCAGCGGTTGCTCTGCNGGGCGGGTCGCGGCCTCTCCCGGTTCGATGAAATAACGTGCACGTTGGAATTGATAGGTCGGCAGCACCACGCGGTTGCGCCGTGCCTCGCCCCAAATCTGCGCCCAGTCAGCTTCGACCCCCGAGGCCCAAAGCCGCCCGATCACGCTGAGGAAATAGGCATCATCCGCGATTTCTTGCTCGGGGTGGCGCAGCGAAGACATCACCTGCCCCGGTGCCACATCCGCGTTCATCTGCGCCAAGGCGGAAAGCGCCTTGCCCGGTCCGACCTCAAGGAAGACCCGCCGCGCGTCAGCGCTCAACGTGCTGATACAATCGGCGAAATTCACCGTGTTGCGCAGCTGTTCGACCCAATANTCGGGGTCCGTCGCCATCTGCGCCGTGATCATNTCGCCTGTACGGTTCGACANNAAGGGCATCTGCGGCGCGCGCAGGTCAAGCGTGGCAAGGAAAGCGCGGTATCGGTCAAGGATCGGGTCCANCATCCGCGAGTGGGCGGCGATGTCGATGGCGATGCGCTGGTGGTCGAGACCGGCTGCATCCAACCGCGCTTGCAGCGCCTTTAGCGCGTCGTCCGGGCCAGAGACCGCNATCAGTTCCGGGCCGTTGACGCTGGCGATATCAAGCCCTTCGCCCAGAAGCGGCGTGATCTGATCCAGCGGAGCGGAGATGCTGATCATCCCGCCTGCTGGCACCTCATCAAAGAGCCGNCCGCGCAGCAGGACAAGGTCGATGCAGTCCTCAAAGCGCATCACCCCGGCAAGACAGGCGGCGACATTTTCGCCCATGGAGTGCCCCACCATCGCCGCGGGTTTCACTCCCCAAGAGAGCCAAAGCTGCGCCAGCGCGTATTCGACGATCATGATCAGCGGCAATTGCACCGAAGGCCGTTTCAGCTTGGCTTCTGCCGCCGCGCGGTCTTCGGGTTCCGGCAGCCAGATCGCGCGGATGTCGTAATCCAACTGCGGTGCCAGATGGTCGAGCCCCCGGTCCATCCATTCGGCGAAGACCGGCTCGGTTTCATAAAGGTCGCGGGCCATATCGGCATATTGCGCGCCGCCGCCGGGGAACATGAAAACGACCTCAGCCTCGGGGCCAAGGTGGTCATGGGTAAAGACACGGCGGCTGTCGCCGCCTTCCAACAGGGNCGCGGCTTCCTCATGGGTTTCGGCGACCAAGACGCGGCGTTTGTCGAAACCCCGACGGCCTTCTTTCAGGGTGAAGCACACATCGGCCAAGGGCTGTTCGGGATGCGCGCGCAGATGCGCCGCGAGGGCGGCGCTATTGGCGTCCAACGCCGCTTTGTTTCGGCCCGAGAGGCAGAGCNCATGGAAAGGAAAATCGCTTTCTTCCGACGCCGCGCGGGCGGGCGCCTCTTCCAAGATCATATGCGCATTGGTCCCGCCAACGCCAAGCGCATTGACCGCGGCACGCCGGGGCGTGGCTTGGTCGGGCCAGTCATAGAGGCGGTCGTTCACGCGGAAGGGCGAGCCTTCGAAGGGGATCGCCGGGTTCGGCGCTTCATAGCCCAGCGAGGGGGGGATTTGCTGGTGGTGCAACGCCAGCGCCGCCTTGGCCAGCCCCGCTACGCCCGCCGCAGTGTCAAGATGGCCGATGTTGGTCTTGACCGACCCGATGCGGCAGAAATCTTCGGCCTGCGTCTCGGCCCGGTAGGCTTGGGTCAGGGCGGCGACCTCAATCGGATCGCCCAGATAGGTGCCGGTGCCGTGGCATTCGACCATGCCGATGCTCTGCGCCGCCACGCCCGCATGGTCAAGCGCGCGGGCAATGGCCGCCGTCTGCCCATCAACCGAAGGGGCCAGATAGCCCGCCTTGGCCGCGCCGTCGTTGTTGACCGCCGAGCCTTTGATGACCGCCCAAATAGGATCGCCATCCGCAATGGCATCTTCCAACCGCCGCAGCGCCACCGCCCCTGCGCCAGAGCCGAAAACGGTGCCCTGCGCGCGGTGGTCGAAGGCGTGGCATTCACCATCGGGGGAGAGAATTTCGTTCTCTTTGAACTCATAGCCCCTGCCCTGCGGTAGTTCGATCGTCACCCCGCCCGCCAGCGCCATGTCGATTTCACCCGCCCGCAGCGCCTGCGCGGCATAGTGGATCGCCACCAGCGAGGTCGAACAGGCAGTCTGCAGGTTGATCGACGGGCCTTTGAGGTCAAGCACATGGCTGACCCGGGTCGAGAGGAAATCTTTGTCATTGCCGGTATGCCGAAGCAGGAACATGCCGACATCATCGACCAGATCGGGGTTCGAGCAGATGTTGAAATAGAAATAGCTGCCCATGCCACAGCCCGCATAGACGCCGACAGGGCCAGAGAGGCTTTCGGGCATATGCCCCGCCTGCTCCATCGCCTCCCAAGCGACCTCAAGAAATTTGCGGTGCTGCGGGTCGAGGATGGCGGCGTCTTTTGGGGANAANCCNAAGAACTCGGCGTCGAACATGTCGTANCCGGGCATCTCGGCGGTGACGGGCACGTAGTTTGGCCGGGCCATACGTTCGGCGCTCTCTCCGGCGGCGCGCAGNTGGGCCGCGTCGCGCCGNTTGAGCGCGCTCACNCCATCGCGGAGGTTCGCCCAATAGGCGTCGACACCTTCGGCCCCCGGCACGTTCACCGACATGCCGACAATCGCGATANCANCGCGTGCAAGAGTTTTGTCTGTGCTATTCATTGCGACACATGTCCCATCGCCCGTTCGACTACAGTGATGAGCCTTCAAGGTTCAATTTAAGCTTCGGGTGCAGCATACAACAGGCAAATCTGTCAAAAATGAGCCAAGANCGTGCCCTTGGGTCTATTCTGNACAAAATCGCTTCACGGAACGGTGAGCAGATGCCAGTTCAGAAAACCGTCCGCTTTGCCTGCANCGCGGGATTTGCGCTGGCATCAAGTNCGGTCTGCCCCCTGCGCGCNGCCGCCAGCCCCTCNGCATGACCGAGGATCGCCCCGGCCGTAAGCCAAGTAAGCGGCGTCAGCGTGGCNTTAAGCAACATGTCCATCATGGTAATGCCAAGAATCAAAAGCAGCGGCGCGATCCAAGGGGANAGGCCCGNATCCCCCTGTCGGTANAGGTGTAGCCCCATAAGAAAGATCGGCAGNGCCAAAAGACCCATCTCACANAGATAGCCNACCCAGCCGAAAGTGCCGAAAACNATGATCCAGCGGCCGTCTGGGACCGATAGGATATTGCCGTTGGTCGCATCCCGGATCAGGTTGCGCCCCCATCCGCCCCNGCCGAACCACGGCTTTTCAGCNGCCCGCGCCAGCAGCCGTTCTTCGTTCATGAACCGGTAGCCAAGCGATTGCGCACGGTCCGCGCTGATCGCCTCNGCCTGCGCAAGAATGGCATCGAGCGGCACCAGCCCGGCGTTGCGGAGCATTGGATANATCACCGCCACNNCNGCAAAGANCACCGCCAGACGGATCTGCCAGCGCGCCGGGGTCAGCAGCACCATCGGCACCAGCAGCAGCGCGTAGGCCTGCGAGGCAAGGCTTTTGCACAGCAGCAGAACCACACCCAAATAGGCCGCCAGCAGCAGCACCTTCCATCGGTCGATCACCGGGGTTTGCCGCGCCAGCGCCACCGCCGACAACAACGCGATACACATGAAAATCGCCAGCCACAGCGCGTGCGGCAGAAACACGATGGGCCGGAAGCCACCATTGCGCATCATCTGCTCAAAGGAGTGCTGAAAGAACCCGTAAATCCATGTGTTAAGCTGCGGAGAGAAGCGAATTTCGAAGAGTGCGGGCACGGAATAGATCAGCCCACCAATCANGAAGGCCAGCAANAGCTCGCGCAGGCCCTCTTCGTCCGCAAGGAACTGTCGCGCCAGCAAGAAAGGNACCAGCATCAGCATCTGGCCGATCAGGACCGACCCGATGTCACGGATCGACAGCCCCGGCAGGGNGTCCACCGGAAAGAGNATCGGCTCGAACCCTCGGATCGCCTGAAAAAGGATCGGGTCGCCATTGGTCAGCACCGTGGGCATGGCCGAAAAGACCAGCCCCACCACCAAGAACCCCGCCAAACGAGAGGCGGGCCAAAGCTGCAGTTTCTCCTGCGTGCCCAGCCAGATGATCAGCAAGACGCTCAGGTTCGGGATCGACACTTTGTCGAGGCCCGGCACCAGCGGCAGGTTGAATTCGGCCAGCGGCGGCAGGAAAAGATAGCCCCCCAAGATCGACCAGATCAGCGCCCGCTGCAGCGGCAGGTTGCGAAACAGACCCAGACAGACGAAGGGCCAGATCAGCAGCATCAGATAGGCGACGGGATTTGGCATGATGTCCTTCGCAAAAGCCGGACGAATGCGCGGCAGGATGGGGCGGGGCGAAAATACCATCTGGCCCCNGCCCTGTCATCCCGCTAGTTTTGNGGCAGGTTCAATCTGGCATGGGCGTGGTTGATAGATGGCATNTGAAATCAATTACATAAAGCGTGCACCCTCCCCCCTTGCGNCTGTCTGTGGCAGCCCAAAGGTGGGGCGCGCGGCATGAAGTATGGCAAGGGCGATGCCGCGGTGGTGGTTAATGTGGCAACNAGNGCCGCATTGTTTCAGGCCCTGCGCGCGCGCTTTGCCAAGGGCCAAGGATTCGCGCTTGCTACGCTCAACCTCGACCATCTGACCAAACTGCCCGGCGATCCGGGTTTTGCCGCTGCCTATCATGCGCANGANCTGATCGTNGCCGATGGCCGCCCCGTTGTCTGGCTNTCGCAACTGGCCAANCAGCCGGTTGCCTTGATGCCCGGCTCTGATCTGATCATCCCGCTTTGCGAATTGGCCGCCGAGCANTCGTTGCCCATCGCGTTCTTCGGCAGTGATGAGGAGGCCCTTCACGGGGCCGCNGCAGCCCTGCGGGCCCGTGTNNCGGGGCTGGAGATTTGCCACATCGCCGCCCCNCCGATGGGCTTNGACNCCGAAAGCGCCGANGCGGATACCGCCCTGCGCNACATCGCCAANAGCGGGGCGCGTCTGTGTTTTCTGGCNCTNGGTGCGCCCAAACAAGAGNTNCTCGCCGCGCGCGGGCGTGAGATCGCGCCGGGGGTGGGGTTNGCCTCTGTCGGGGCGGGNNTGGATTTNNTNGCNGGGCGGCAGCGCCGNGCGCCGAAATGGATGCGGATGCTGGCNNTGGAATGGTTTTGGCGTGCCNTGCAGAGCCCGGCGCGGATGGTGCCGCGCTATGCGCGCTGTTTNGCGNTCCTNCCGCGCTTGACGCTTGAGGCTTGGCGGGCGCGCTAGGCGTCAGCGGTATTCGATGATCCGCCCATCGCGGCGCATGTGGTACTTGAGCACGCCCAAGGCTTCGGGGAATTTGCCCAGCAGGGTAAAAAAGCCCCAAGCCGCCCCGCCGCGCCGCATCAACCGCAAGAGTTGCAGTGGGTAGAGCAGCATCAGCCCGACTGCGGCCCAAGGCGTCAACAGCGCCAGCAGCAAAATCACCGCAGGCAAAAGCGCGCCCCAAAGCACGGCGCGGCGCGTCTCGGCCACCCAATGGCGATCGGGACCAGCGCCATGCAGCGCCGCCCCTTCGGCAAAGGCGTGACCAGCACGCAGGCTGCGCCGCCACCACTGGCTGAACCGGGTGATCTGCGCGTCATGCCATGTCATCTCGGCCTCGAGCCGCCATATCTGCCAACCCGCCCGGCGCAGCCGCTGGCACAGCTCCGGCTCTTCTCCGGCGATCATCTCTGCCCGGTAGCCACCCACGGCGCGCAGCGCCTCAAGCCGCATCAGCGCATCGCCACCACAGGCGCGCGCCTCGCCCGGCGGCGTGTCCCATTCAGCGTCGATCAGACTGTTGTAAATCGAGGTTTCGGGATGTTCCTCGCGCCGTCTGCCGCAGACCACGGCGAGTTGAGGATGCGCGTTCAGATGGGCCTCAGCCGCCGCCAGCCAACCGTCCCGCAGGATGCAATCGCCATCAAGGAATTGCACCAGCGTGATCTCCTCGCTCAATGCCGCCACGCCCGCATTGCGGGCCCGCGCGGCGGTGAAGGGGTGCTTCATGTCCAACTCGACCACTTCCGCGCCCAGCCCCCGCGCCGCAGCGACGGACCCGTCGGTTGAGCCGCTGTCGACATAGACGATCTGTGCCACCTGCCCCGCTAAAGCCTGCAAGGACCGCTCCAGCCGGGCGCCTTCGTTGCGTCCGATGATAACGGCGCCGATGCTCATGCGGCATGCTCATCACGCCAAGCGGCGACATGGGCGCTGTAGCTGTCGGAGGGCACCAGAAAGCCCGCGCGATACAGAAGTTCGACCCGGTTCCAGCGCCGCGCGTCCAGCGAAAAGAGCGAAACATCGGGGTTCTGCCCGATCACCGCCATGCGGCGCGCGTCTTCTCCATGCGCCAGATTTCCCGCGCCCAGCGTCTCGGCATCCCGCGCGGCGGCGTCATTGGCGAACTTGTAGTGTTTGATCACCGCCGTCATATCCGCCACGCGCAGCCCGCAGGACAGATGCGGATGCGGCGCCGGTGTGACCTCTGGCCCGTTGAAGATCAGCGGATGTTTCGTCAGGCAACAGTTCTCTCCAAAGACCTTGCCGCGCACGCCGCCAAAGGCGAACTTCACCGCATCATTGGAGAGATCATTATCGGCAAGCAGCGCGGAGAACGGAATCTCCGGACTGTGGTAGTCGGTTTTGCGCACCGCGCTGATGTCATAATAAAGGAAGGATTGCAGCGCTTGTTTATAGGGCACCCCCGCCGCGGCAGCGAGGCTGGTTTTGGGGAACATCTCAAGCATCTGCGCCATTAAGGCGGTATAGCCCTGCTGTTCGAGATAGGCGGTCAGCCCCCTGATGCCAATCTGGCTGCGCCCTTCGAAATCGAAAATCTCATCCATATCGACATAGAGACACCAGCGATTTCTGCTATAGGTCTGCGCGGGATGCTGGCGGATCAGGTCTTCGTATTCGGCCAGCGGCAGGGTGCAGCGATCGATCACCGTGCCTTTTTGCGCTTTGATCCGCGCGATGGTGTCATCGCGCGAGCCGTTGTCGATGAAAACGAAATGCTGCACGCCCATCGCGCGGTAATGGCGAAAGAAGGCGTCGAGGTAATAGCTGCCGTCGCGCACCAAGGCGATCAGCACCACCTCCCCCGGGGCCACGTCCAGTTTGCTCGGCCCGTGCAGATGCTGCAAGGAAGCGGCAAAGCGCGCCCGGCGGCGGGCGTCGTGCAGGCGTTGGCGCAGGCGGCGGAGCAGATGCAGGGGCGATTTCATGCCGTTGTGATACGACAGGCAATCTGCGCGGTCTACTGCCGCCATGTCTTTCTGATCCGCGTGACTGTGCCCGAGCGATTAGCTGCCACCGTTTTGACCGGGCGCGGCAGCAGGCCCGGCCACGGCCCGCAGGGCGGGGTCAAAGAATGTGTGGCGCGCACGGCCAGCGTGTTTCGAGGCATAGAGCGCGGCATCTGCATTGGCGAGAACGACCTCACGCGGTTGCCGGTCGCCGCGCTGGATCCAGACCGTGCCGATGCTGGCGGAAACCTTGCAAACTTCCCCCTTGTAGCGGATTGGCTCTTCCAACCGGTCGATGATCCGCTGGCCAATCCGCCGCAATATGCCCTCGCCGCGCACATCGGGCAGAACCACGGTGAACTCATCCCCGCCCAACCGCACCACCATGTCAGAGCTTCGGGTTTCTTGTTGCATGATCCGGGCGACGACTTGCAGCACATGATCGCCCGCGGCATGGCCCAGACTGTCATTCACCGCCTTGAAGTAATCGAGATCGACATGCATCACCGCGAACCCCTCTCCTGCAGTGATCAACCGCTCTAGCACCGCGTTCAGCGCGCGGCGGTTTTTCAGCCCCGTCAGCGTATCGGTAAAGGCCTGTTCCTCTGCAGTTATCCGCGCCTCTTGCAGGCGCAGGTTCAGGCGGCGGGAGGCCTCCATCGCGGCTGATTTCGCCTCCATCAGATAGAGCATCTCGATCGCCAGATCGGTGGCGGCGAAATCCGCATTGGTCAATGCATAGTCCTGCACCCCGTCGAAAATCGAAATCCCGAAAGAGAGGTTCACGATCAGCCGCCGATCCCCCAAGGGCACCAGCAGCCCCTTCAGCTCGGTCCGGGGGGAATCGCGAAAAGCGAGGTGCAGCTTTACCCCCGTGGCCCGGTGCAGGTCTTTCATCCCGTCAATCCCGCGGGGCCGCTTAACGGTGACGGTTTCCAGAAAATGCCGCCCCGCCAGCGGGGACTGCGGGCGAAGCTTTTGGATCGTCGGCCCGGCGTGGCGGATCTCGCCATTCGCGGACAACAGCAGATGCATCGGACATAGTTTGTCCAGAACCGCCGGATCATGGCACCCTACGCTCATGCCCGCGCCCCAAGCTCAAACCGGCGCCCTTCCGAGAATTCGGCCTCGACCAGAATGATCTTCAGCACCTCGATGCCATCCGATCGCCCACAGTGTTCCAACAGCACCAGCGCGCCATAGTCATCGGCCATGGCCCGCAAGACCCCCATCATAAGGTAGCCATAGCCAACGAGCGGGGCTTCGCAGATCAAGGAATACTGGCCATCGGGGTCTTCGCGCAGTTCGACCCAAGGCAAATGCAGTTCGGATAGGGCAAGGCGCGTCCGGTCCGGCAAATCGTCGAGCGATTGCAAAAAGTCACTGAAGCTCACCCCGCCAAAGCGCAGCAAACGCCGCACGGCCTCATAGCCCGGTTGCGCCACAAGAAAGGTGCCGACGTCTTCCATCACCTCGGCCCGGGGTCGGTCCAGCACGTCGCAGACCGCCTCAAGGACAGCCGGGGTGACATGATCCGAATAGGTCAGCATCGCCTCGAATTCGGTAAAGTCCAACCCGGCCCGAGAGGCCACCTCGACCCAAAGTCTCTGCCCGTAGTTGGCACAAAAGTAGTTCTGAATGCTGCGGTTGATAAGCCCGTGCATGACTGCCTCATTCCCATTTTTCCCGAGAGCAGATTGCCGTTGCAGTGGTTAAGATTGGCCTGATGAATACAGTTGTCAGGAAATTGCGTCGCCCACCCGGCCACGCCAAGCCCGGAATCGCACCCGGAACCGCCGCCACATTCCGCGCGTTCGGTAATGGAGAGAAGAGGCGACGCCCCGCCTCTCCCCCAGCCAGTGAGGAGCATATCCATGAGCGATGATCCCAAACACCCGAAAGACGAAGACAAGACACCGCCCAAGAAACCTCAAAAAGACCTGCACCGCCCCGAGGCCACATTGGACGAAGCCCCCGCAGGAAGCCCCAACGCCGAAGAACGCTCGCGGCTATCGGACTGAGGGTCTGGGTCTGACCTTGGTGTCAGACCTCAAGTGAAAAAAGGGTGTCGAAATATGAGCAATGACGTCACAGCCCCCCGGCAGCACAGCGCGCCGGGGTTTATGATTTGTCTGGGCTGGGTCGCCATCCTTGGCTGTGTGATATTCGCCGTCTCGATCCTGATCGCGGATTTTGTGGTGCCGAATCATGACTGGATTGCCGACACGATCAGCGATTTGGGTGCGGGGCGGTATGAATTTATCGTCGACATCGGCATCTATGCCTTCTCCGCCGCGCTAATTGCCTGTGCCCTGCTTTGTGCCCATGTGCATTTCGGCGATCGGTGGTGGAGCATCGCCACCATTGGCCTTGCCCTTCTGGGGCTCATCGTTTTTCTGGTCGGCGCAAGAAACGAATACGGGGACCGCGATTCCGATGGCGTGGTGATCCATATTTATCTGGTCTACGCGCTCGGGCTGATTATGCTCGCCGTGCCTTGGCTGCTGTCGAAAGGTTTCGCTGATATCTCTGCGTTCCTTGCCAAGGCGCTCAAGGTCATCTCGCTTATGTGGCTGGTCTCTGCCCCGCCGTTCTTCTTCCTGCCCACCGGGATCGACGGCATCTATGAGCGCTATCTGGGGCTGATTGCCATGGCGATGGTGGTGCTTTTGGGGCGGTTCTTTATCCAGCGGGGCAAGGCATTGAACGGGGGGCACGGGTGATGTTCTTCGACCACGTTCCGCTCGATATCCTCGCCCGTGCGCTTTTGCTTTCTGCCATTGCGCTGACTTGGGTGGTCTTTGTGGTCCGCGTGATCGGGCTGCGCACTTTTTCAAAGATGACGGCTTTTGACTTCGTCGCCACGGTCGCCACGGGCTCGCTGCTTGCCGGGGCCTGTCAGGCCACCACTTGGCCAGAGTTTGCGCAGCCGACCTTNGCCATTTCCGCCCTGCTNGGTGCGCAATTCGTCATNGCNNNGNTNCGGCAAGCCTCTGACNNNTTNGANNAAGTCGTGCAGAACGAGCCNGTGATCCTGATGCGNGANGGTGNNATNTTNGANGCNGCCCTNNGCGANACNCGCGTCGCGCGNGCCGACCTGATAGCCAAGCTGCGAGAGGCCAATGCGCTGCGCTTTTTAGACGTGCGTGCCGTTGTGNTGGAGACGACNGGCGATATCTCGGTCCTGCANGGCGATACCCTCGAACAGGAAATTCTCGAGGGTGCGCGGGTGATNAAGGACTAAGCCGNCCTTAAATCAAGCGCCCCGGCAAATGGCCGATATCCGGCAAGACCAGATCGGCGTGCGGGGCAAGCTCTTCCGCTGTGGCCGGTCCGGTCAACACCGCGATCCGCCCCATGCCCGCCACGCGCGCGGCTTCCAGATCATGAATGCTATCGCCGACCATCGCGANGGAGGAGGCCGGCAGGCCCACATNCGCCGCAAAGGCGTGCAATTGCCCCGGCGAGGGCTTGCCCCCGTGCCCACTGTCGAACCCTGCGATGAAGTCGAACATATCAACCACCCCCGCCGCCAGCAGATGNGCCCGCGCAGGGTGTTCCGCATCGTTCGTCGCCACNCCGAGCCGAAGACCCCGGTCGCGGAGCCCTTGCAAAAACGGTCTGAGCGGCACCGCCTCGCGCTGCGGCGCGCGGGCCGCNTCNGCATTNATTGCCTCAAGAAGATCCGAAGGCCGCCGTTCAGGGAAATGCGGGGCCAAGGNATCGACCACCTGCTGCGGCGTGCCAGCGATGGCGATACTGTCAGGGGCAAAGCGGCGGGTGGCAAGGTCAAAGCCGATGTCTGCGCCGATCCGCGCGGCCATTTCNCGCTCCCCATCACAGACCNGCAGCAAGAAGGCTTCGGCCCAAGGTTCCCAAGTNGCGGCNAANTCAAAAAGGGTGCCGTCCTTGTCAAAGAGCAGACCCTTAACGTTTCTTAAGTCCAATGCACCTGCTCCCCACCGGGCAGCGCCGCGCGGGCTTGCATGATCCGTTCATAGGGTATCGCCAGATGGTCGCAAAACCCGATGACCCAGGCATCATCCATCATCAGAAAATCCAGCACAGCGCCTAGGAAAATAGGGTCACTGGCCTGTTTCGTTAGGTNCGCTTCGGACGCGCCCGTGCTGCCCAGAAACACCGGCAATAGATCATCATTCGCCGCGAGCCAGNCCAGCGCCTGAAGCGCCAAGGTNTCGGCGGAGTCTTGGGTATAGGACATTGAAAACCGNCTTTTGCTGAAGGTTGGNAACCCTTTGTTAACCATTAAGGGGCAAAGACAGTCTCATCAAACTGATTTGTACGGTGAAGGAGCTGTCGTGCAAGGGACCATCCTTATTGCAGATGCGATTGCAACCAATCGGATCGCCCTCAAGGTCAAGCTCTGTGCGGCATACTATCACGTCGTGCAGGCAGAGAATATGGAAGAGGCTTTGACCTGCGTGCGGGACAACCCGCCGGATCTGGTGATCTGTGCCCTGACCCTGCCGGGTGGCGGGGCGGCGGACCTATGCCGCGCGCTNAANGCCTCNGGCGATAGCGCGCAGCTTCCGGTGCTGGCCATCGGCAACGCCGATCAGGCGGTGGATAGGTTCGCCGCGCTCGAAGCGGGGGCGAACGACGTGTTGCTCAAACCGCTTGATTGCACGCTATTGCTGGGCCGGGCGCGCAGCCTCATCCGTGCCCGCAATGCGGCTGACGAATGGGAAATGCGCGATGATACGTCACGCGCGCTTGGGTTGGCGGAACCCGCGGNTNAATTNNCGGCGGAATTCACAGCCCGCAGCCACTGTGTGATNATCCATTCCGACAGCGCGATGAGCGTGAATTGGGCCAAACACCTCCGCCCCCAACTGCGCGCGCGCCTCACNCTCGCCAACCCNGAGGAGGCCATTCGCGCCGCCGCCGCANACGGGCCGCCAGACGCTTTTGTATTGGTCCTGCCTCAAGATCCCGTGCCTGCCACGGCGGCTCTGCGCCTAATCTCGACCCTGCGCGCCAATGCGCAGACCNGCCACACCGGGCTGCTGGTGGTGCAACTGGCCCCNGATGCAGCACTTGCCGCCACTGCCCTTGATCTGGGNGCNGACGATCTGATGACCGAAGGNTTCAACCCCGCGGAAATGGCCCTGCGTCTTCATGCGATCTTGCGGCGCAAACGGATGACGGACCAACTNCGCGATACGGTACGCACAGGGCTGAAGGCTGCCGTTTTCGACCCTCTGACGGGGCTGCANAATCGCCGCTATGCCCTGCCCCATCTGGATCATATCGCGGAACATGCNCTTGAAACCGCCCGCCCNTTTTCNGTGATGGTCGCCGATTTGGATCATTTCAAAGGCATCAACGACCGCTATGGCCATGCCGCGGGGGATTCGGTGCTGGTGCAAACNGCGGAACGNCTGCGCAACAATCTGCGCGGCATGGACCTTGTCGCGCGGATTGGCGGGGAGGAATTCCTTATCGTCATGCCGGGGACCAACCTTGCGGATGCCGAAAAAACGGCGGCGGCGATCTGTGCCGATATCGGCAATCGCGGCTTNGTCGTTCCCGGCACNCCCCTACCGATACATGTGACCATCAGCATCGGNCTCTCCGTNGGCCCGATGGAGGAAGAGGGCCGCCCGCTATCCTCGGAAGCGTTGATGGCTCNGGCNGATCAGGCCCTCTACGCNGCGAANACCCACGGNCGAAACCGGGTGAANCTGAGCCGCCCCGCGGCTTGAACCTGNGGCCCAGAACGAAACCNGGACCAAAGNCGCCGGACNCCCTTCTGTCGGGCAAGTGTCAGTCGCATTCGCGGNGCCGGTTGCNTTTANGACAAGNCGAAAGTCCTNTTGNGNGTNNTAGGNTTGCATAGTCCACTGACCACCGCCGGGTCTTCGTNAGCAGGCAATCGCAATCAACGTNCCCTNCGATGCCGNTCCTTTTGNCANCCTTTCCACCCGCATCCTGCCTCTGCCTCTNCCTCTGCCTCTGCCTCTGCCTCTGCCTCTGCCTCTGCCTCTGCCTCTGCCTCTGCCTCTGCGAAAAGGACGCGATACAAATCNNCCAGNCTCAACCAAAGATTGCATTCAACACAAACCTTCCTTAGCGTAANGCAATGCAACAGGATCGGCCCCTTATCGGAATCGCCCTCATGATGGGCTTCTGCATCGTAGCGCCCGTGGGCGATGCGGTGGCCAANNTACTGGGCGCTTCGGTCCCCTTGGGACAGGTGGTGCTGCTCCGCTTCGCCCTTCAGGCGCTGATCCTGATNCCGATCGTNTGGTACTCTGGNCGCGTCTGGCACATGCGCGGGCGGGTGTTTCGGCTGACCCTTCTGCGCACCCTGCTGCATATGGCGGGCATNGCCGCCATGTTCACCGCGTTGAAATACCTGCCCCTCGCCGATGCCGTTGCCATNGCTTTCGTCATGCCNTTTTTCATGTTGCTGCTCGGCAAACTCATCTTAAAGGAAGAGGTCGGCCCAAGNCGTTTGGGCGCGAGCATCGTNGGGTTTCTCGGTACGNTTCTCATCGTGCAGCCGAGTTTCGTGNACGTCGGCTGGCCCGCGCTGCTGCCGATCGTCGTGGCGGTCGTCTTTTCTTTCTTCATGCTGGTCACCCGTCAGATCGCCAAGGAGACGGACCCGATCAGCCTGCAAGCGGTGAGCGGGGTGATGGCTGTCGTGATGATCCTGCCGTTGCTGGCGCTCGGCGCCNTNACNNAGTTCGCGCCTTTGCAGNTCATACAACCCGATGCCNTNGACTGGANCCTGCTGCTCGGCATCGGGNTTCTCGGNACGATCGCGCATCTGCTGATGACATGGTCCTTGCGCTTTGCCCCATCGGCCACATTGGCGCCGATGCAATANCTTGAAATCCCCTTCGCCACGCTGCTTGGTTTGCTCATCTTNTCCGACCTGCCCAANCCNCTCGCAGGTTTGGGCATTCTGATCAGCGTCAGCGCGGGTCTNTACGTGATCATGCGCGAGCGGGCCACNGCGCGTGATCTGGCCGCAGCAGTTGCGCCGCCANTGGCGCCATAAGNCGACGCGGNAGGATCAGCANCATATCGGGGCCGTCCATCTCAAGCGCGACGGGCCCTAGGGCGCGGTTCGACGTGCCAACCCGGCCACCGGGCGCAAAATCCANCCCGTNAATCGGCCATTCNAATCCACGGCTGCGCCCCGTCACCGGNGCCAATGGCATGAGAGAGACCACATCCCCCGCCTCCGTCGGTAGGGTGATGCGCGGCGGCGCGAGCAGCACGATCTCATGCGCGCCCAACAAGATGCAGGGCCGANCCGGATAGGTGGCGAGCGTATTNAAGGCCGCAAGCTGATGGTCCANCCGCGCCCCGGTAAANCCAACCCCCAGCACCAGCGGCGCGTCGATCCGNGTCAGCGCCTTGTCGAAATCCGTGCTCTCTTGCTCGGCGANCCGGTGACACCGCTCTGATGGGATCCGTGCCAACACCTCTGCCGGGGCGGAATCGAAATCGCCGATGACCGCCGCCANNTCCACCCCTGCCGCCAGAGCCAGCGCGGCGCCACTGTCGGCCGCNACGCAGGTGGGTGCCAGCGCCAGTGCCGCGCCGATGTCTNCTNCAAAGACCTCTCCGCCGCCNAGCAGCGTGACTGGTTTGTGGTCCCGCACGATATGGTCTGAAGTGGTCAATTAGTGCCCCTTTTGGAAATCTGCCTTAATCTTGCCTTGAAATCATACGTTGAATGGCACAGATTCGAGCCGCTTTGGTCTTGGACATCGTGGTAAACGATACCTGCAACACCGCAGAGGACGAGCATCCGATGATGAACAGCAACAAAATCTTGACGGTCTCCTATGGCACTTTTTCGTGCACGCTGGAAGGCTTCGACGATTCCTTCGGCACCATGAAGGCCATTGCCGAGTATTTCCGCGATCTGGCCTCGGATGACCGTTACTTCGGTGCCGAGCCACCACAACCGGATGCTGAGATGCTCACCCGGATCGCGCAGCGCGAAGTCTCCCGCCGGGTGCAAGCCCGTGAGCAGGAAGGCAAGATCGTGCTGAGNGCGCTGGANAACCAAAGCGCCGAGGCTCCGGCCCAAGCGCCCCCGGCAGNAGCAGCCCCCGCCGCANCCGCTNCGGCTCAGGCCGAAACCNCAGCNCCGCAAGCNCCCGCCGCGGCAGAGCCTGCGCCTGTGCAAGAAGAAACGCCAGCCCCCCTTAAGGCTGAGATCGCCGACACCGCCGCCGTGGAANCCNCAGCAGCAGCCGAACCTCAGATCGCTGNNGCCGTNGAAAANGCNGAGCCNGCCNCNGCCGCNGNGTCNGCNCCNGCNGCCGAAGCNGAGGAAGAAGACACCAGCGACGCCGAGGCGTTCTTTGCCGCCAGCCCGCAGCCGCAGTCCCACTACGAGGATGAAGCGCAGGCCGCCAGCGTCGAAGAGATCCCCGCCGCAAGCGCCGCCCCCGCCGACAGCATCGCCGCCAAATTGCAGCGCATCCGCGCCGTGGTCGCCCAGCAGGACGAGGATGAGGCCGCAAGCTACGACGAGGAAGAAGCAGCCGCGCCCCAAGTGGCCNGTGCCACCGCCGAAACGCAGGTCGAATCCGAAGAGAGCCAAGCCGCCATCGACGCCGCNCGTCGCGANATCGAAGATGCGCTGGACGCCGATGAAGCCACAGAGATGGCGCAAGANGAAGCGGAAGAGGACGACGACGATCTCGNTGACATCCTCAACCGTCTTGAGGCCGAAGAAGAAGACGAAGCAGAAGTCGCCGAGACGGANGANAGCCTGTTCGACGCAGAGGACGAAGAGGAACCTAAANCCGAANCCGCACCGGAGATCGANGCCGCCGACCTGCCCCGCAAAGGGCGCGTGATCAAGGTCAAACGCGCAGATCTCGAAGCCGCCGTGGCCCGGGGCGATCTGGAAGAAGTCTCTGACCCGGCACCGCAAGANGCACCCGCNGCNNAAGCCGAGGNANCGCGCANCTCTTCNCTGTCGCCCGAGGACGAAGACGAGCTGGCCCGCGAATTGGCCGCGNTGGAGGCCGAACTTGGCGCGTCCACCCCGGCAGNGGCCGAGNAAACGCCCGCCCCCGCGGTCGAGATGACCGAGCCGGAAGCCGCGNCTGTTGANGACGAANCCGCAGGCGAAGAGCCCGAAGAGGTTAAAGCCGCAGAGCNAGAACCAGCAGAGGTTNANGCNGCAGCGGAACNGANCGAAGAGCAAGCCGAGCCTGCNCAAGCGGCCCGTCACAGCCTGCCCACCATCGACGATGAGACCGGCCCCGACATGTCGCGTCTGATGGCGGAAACCGACAGCAAGATGGACGAGGCCGAAAGCACCACGCGCCGCGATGCCTTTGCCCATCTNCGCGCCGCCGTCGCCGCGAAGAAAGCCGATGAGGCGATGGGTGGCCGCGCCACCACCGCGACCTCGGATGACGCCTANCGCGAAGACTTGGCCGATGTNGTCCGTCCGCGCCGCCCCGTGAGCCGTTCGGCNCGGACCGAGCGGCCNAAGGCNGACGCCCGTTCTGCTCCGCTGAAACTGGTNGCCGAGCAGCGCATCGACGTNGACAAGCTGCGCAGCGCGGGCCCCGTGCGTCCGCGCCGNGTGGCNGCCGTGGTNGAGCCGGTCAAAACCAACCCCGANGCNGAAAGCTTTGCCGATTTCGCCGCNGACATGGGCGCNACCAANCTGCCCGAACTNCTTGAAGCNGCNGCGTCTTACATGTCCTTTGTCGAGGGGCGCGACCANTTCTCNCGCCCGCAGTTGATGGGCAAGGTCCGCTCGATCGGGCTGCCGGACTTCACCCGCGAAGACGGGCTGCGCTCCTTCGGTCAACTGCTGCGCGCAGGNAAGATCGAGAAAATCAAANGCGGGCGGTTCACCGTCTCTGATGAGATTGGCTACCGCCCTGATCACCGCGCCGTGGGTTAAACCCCCGACCAAAGTGCAGATACGAAAAAGCGCCCCGCGGGGCGCTTTTTTATTGCGTNTTACTGGTCGTCGTCCGNGTCCGGGTCCGCCTGTCCGATGCCTTTAAAGACAAATTTGAACGGCAGNGCCCANACGATNCCAAGGGCNACATANATGCCAAGCTCAAGCAGCACCGGNGGGCGGTCGAATTGGGCCACCGTCCAGACCGCCACCATGATATAGCTTGGCAGCCCGATCAGCAGGATCACCAGCGCCCAACGGCGACGTGCTTTNTAGCTCAGCGCCATCAGATCAGTCCGCGAANGGGTCGGTCACCAGAATGGTGTCCTCCCGCTCTGGCGAGGTGGAGACGAGTGCGACNGGGCATTGGATCAACTCTTCGACCCGGCGCACATATTTGATCGCATTGGCGGGCAGNTCGGCCCANCTNCGCGCGCCTTCGGTCGATTCGGACCAGCCCGGNAGTTCTTCGTAGANNGGCACNCAACGGGCCTGCTGNTCGGCGGCGGTCGGCAGATAGTCGAGCCGNTCNCCNTCCAGATCGTAGCCNACGCAGACCTTNAGCGTCTCNAACCCNTCAAGCACGTCNAGCTTGGTCAGNCAGATGCCGGTGATGCCCGAGGTGGCGCAGGTCTGGCGCAGCAGGGCCGCGTCGAACCAGCCGCAGCGNCGCTTGCGCCCGGTGGTGGTGCCNAANTCATGGCCCCGCTCACCCAAACGNTGGCCNTCNGCGTCTTCCAACTCNGTCGGGAACGGGCCTTCNCCGACGCGGGTGGTATAGGCTTTGACGATGCCCAGCACATAGTCGATGGCGGTGGGGCCAAGGCCCACGCCNGTCGCCGCCTGNCCCGCGATCACGTTCGACGACGTGACNAAGGGATAGGTGCCAAAGTCGATGTCNAGCAGNGCGCCCTGCGCNCCTTCGAANAGGATNCGCTTGCCCGCTTTGCGCTTTTCGGCCAGCACTTTCCAAACGGGTGCGGCGAAAGGCAGAATTTTCGGAGCGATTTCTTGCAGTTGNGCAATCAGCGCNTCNCGGTCGATGGCTNCAACGCCCAAGCCCTTGCGCAGCGGATCGTGGTGCTGCANCGCNCGGTCNACGCGGGCNTCCANNGTNGCNGGNTCNGCCAGATCGGCNACGCGGATGGCGCGGCGGCCNACTTTGTCNTCGTANCANGGNCCGATGCCNCGNCCNGTGGTGCCGATCTTGGTGCCCTTGCTGGCCGCTTCTTCGCGGGCGCGGTCAAGTTCGCCGTGGAACGGCAGGATCANCGGCGTGTTTTCCGCGATCATCAGGTTCTCNGGGTTGATCTCAACNCCCTGNCCTTCGATCGTNTCGATCTCTTTCANCAGGTGCCACGGGTCCAGCACCACNCCNTTGCCGATGACNGACAGCTTNCCNCCGCGCACCACGCCCGAAGGCAGCGCNTGCAGCTTGTANACCTTGCCGTCGATGACCAGAGTGTGGCCCGCGTTATGCCCGCCTTGNAAGCGTGCGATCACATCGGCNCGTTCGCTGAGCCAGTCAACGATCTTGCCTTTTCCCTCGTCACCCCATTGGGCGCCGACAACGACGACATTGGCCATGATATATTCCTTTGCGATGTCCCGCGCCCGTATAGCGACAGTGGCAGGCGTGTGAAACTCGAAAAAACGCGGGAGNGGATTTAGACGCTNNGCCCCGCCTTCAGANGCACCGGNNNGCCNTGTGGCGTGCTGAGATAGGCGGCCTCCCACCCGTCGCGCAGGCTGCGCAGATCACCGGGGCGGGCATGGCCTGCGTCGATCAGCAGGGTTTCGAGGGTTTCCAGCCAAGCGTTGAANTAGTCNTCTCCGCCGTTCAACTCNNGCNNCAGCCCATGCCGTGCCAAAGTCGCGCCAAAGCGGTCGGCCCAAAAGGGCCAATCGAAAAGNCCNCTCTCGTTCAGATGCACCGTCAGCGCGAANAGNTGCGCGTGCCATGGCGCCTCAAAGACGGGTTCCGGGGCGNTCATGGGGCCTCCAGATAGCTTTGCCANAGGTCGAGCACGACCTCATCGCGGGGGTGTTCGGGATGCGCCCAAAGCTCAGAGGCCGGAAAGGCNACGGCATAAAGCGGCTCNGGGGCTTCGCCCAGATCATGGGCGTTGCTGTCGGGNAAGACATGCGNGCCATGCAGCCGCAGCACCCGGCCCTTCGCGCCNGCGGCATAGGCNGGCANCCGNGTGTGNCCGCCNGGAACNATNGTGNTTTCAGGCNGCTTGCGGGTGACGACCGCATCNCCGGGCGCAAAGATNGCCGCGATGTNNGAGGNGCGATCCGCCGGNCCNCCACGGGCCAGCACCNCAGCCACCTGCGGCGCCTTTAGCGCTTTTTCCGCCAGCGGGCTGGGCGCNGGATCGGCCCTGCCCGCCAGTTCCTCACGGCTGACCACCCCGCGGGCGACCAACATATCNGCCACCCCGGCGANCCACTTNTCNTAATAGCTNAACCGCATGTAATCNGTGGGGGCGAGACATTCGCGGGCATGGCGCGACACGTCGATGTTCCATTTGCCTAANGNNCCNGTGGCCAAGGTCAGCGCCAGCGCGCGGCGGTGCCACTCGGCGTGAAANATCNCGTCTTCGGCCTCGGGCGTGACCGGGCCATCGCCGAAACGCCCGCCCATNTCATGCACGCGGGTCATGGNGCTTTGGCCAATCCGGTGCCGATCATACTGTCGCGGGTGACAAGGTCGGCCAGCGCCGCGACATCCANGCCCTCGCTNCCCGNCGGGCGCTGCGGGATCACCAGATAGCGCACCTCNGCNGTTGAATCCCAGACCCGTACGGCNGTNNCNNCGGGCAGTTCGACGCCGAATTCAGCCAGCACCTTGCGCGGNTCGCGCACCACGCGGGCGCGGTAGGCGTCGGATTTATACCANCCCGGCGGNATGCCCANAAGCGGCCANGGGTAGCAGGAGCACAGNGTGCANACGACGATATTATGCACCTCATCCGTATTCTCGACCGCGACCATATGCTCGCCCTGCCGCCCGAAGAANCCCATCTCGGCCACCACGGCGGTCGCATCCTNNAGCANCGCNGCGCGGAAATCANGATCGCTCCACGCGCGGGCGACGACCTCAGCNCCGTTGCGCGGGCCGATGCGGTTCTCATAGGTGTCGATGATCTCNTCCAATGCGGCGGGGTCAATCAGCCCCTTGGCNGTCANCAGCGTTTCCAGCGCCTTGACCCTNAGCGCAGGCTCGGNCGGCAGCAGGGCATGGGNGTGGTCGTGGTCTGGNTGATCATGAGGCATGGCGGCAGACTGCCNCAGAGGGGATCGGCTGTCCATCGCCGATCAGAGNCAATNCCTTCATTTCTCTGCAAAGAAAATGGGCGAATTTNCCCGCATTTCATGCTATAGTATTCCTACGAAGCGAGTCTGCACCACCTTAATTCCAGGATAACCCTCTTACATATTGTGGTTGAGTACTGCTTCAAAAGACCGTCGCCCCCATGCGGCGGTCTTTGNTCGTGCCGCGCGTCCGNCTGGNGCCCCCTCCCCGCTTTTCACCCCGGTCCGATCGTTGCTCGGCGGCAATCCACCCTTGCCCCCATGGGCAAAGACGAATAGATACCCGCCAACCAAAACCGAAAGCTGTCGTACCCATGGAAAATGTCGTTCTGATCATTCACCTGATTCTGGCCCTCGGCCTGATCGCCGTGGTACTGCTGCAACGGTCTGAGGGCGGTGGCCTTGGCATGGGTGGTGGCGGCGGCGGTGCCGTTTCGGGCCGCTCTGCTGCGACGGCACTGGGCAAGGTGACATGGATCCTTGCCGCTGGTTTCATCGCAACCTCGATCACGCTGACCATCATCGCGGCGGAAAAATCCGCAGGCTCGTCGGTCATCGACCGGCTGAGCGCGACACCGCCCGCCCAGAACCAAGATGGCAGCCCTGCCCTGCCTGCGGGCGACGATCTGCTGCCGCCTTCCGCGGATGGCAACTCACCGCTGGTCCCTGCGGCCGATTAAGCTAACGAACACAAAACCTTGAGGCACGGCCTTGTTCCGCAACTGCATGTTGCGGCAGGCCTTGCCTCACACGCACGAATCCTGTAAGGCTTAAATCCCGTGGTGCTGCGGTTTTCCGCAGCGCGTTTGGCTGGTTTTTGCCTGCAACAAACTTTGATTTCACGGGGGTCTCCGATCACATGGCACGCTATATCTTCATCACAGGCGGTGTGGTCTCGTCGCTGGGCAAGGGTCTGGCCTCGGCGGCCTTGGGCGCCTTGCTTCAGGCACGCGGTTTTTCGGTTCGTCTGCGCAAGCTGGACCCCTACCTGAACGTCGATCCCGGCACGATGTCGCCGTTTGAACATGGCGAGGTCTTCGTCACCGATGATGGCGCGGAAACCGATCTTGATCTTGGGCACTACGAGCGCTTCACGGGCGTGGCAGCACGCAAGACCGACAGCATTAGTTCGGGCCGGGTCTATTCCACCGTGTTGGAGAAAGAACGCCGCGGCGATTATCTGGGCAAGACCATTCAGGTTATCCCCCACGTTACCAATGAAATCAAAGACTTCATCGATATCGGCGATGATGAGGTCGATTTCATGCTCTGCGAAATCGGCGGCACCGTGGGCGATATCGAAGGTCTGCCTTTCTTCGAAGCGATCCGCCAGTTCAGCCAAGACAAGCCGCGCGGGCAATGTATTTTCATGCACCTCACGCTGCTGCCCTACGTCAAAGCCAGCGGCGAATTGAAGACCAAACCGACGCAGCACTCGGTCAAAGAGCTGCGCTCCATCGGCATCGCGCCCGACATTCTGGTCTGCCGCTCCGAGGGGCCGATCCCCGCGAAAGAACGCGAGAAGCTGGCGCTCTTCTGCAATGTACGCCCGGATTCGGTGATCGCCGCGCAAGACCTTAAATCGATCTACGAAGCGCCCTTGGCCTACCACCGCGAGGGGCTGGATCAGGCGGTTCTGGATGCCTTCCAGATCACCCCTGCCCCCAAGCCGAACCTGCGCCGTTGGGAAGACGTGGCCGACCGCATCTATAACCCCGAAGGCGAAGTCAAAGTCGCCATCGTCGGCAAATACACCCAGCTTGAAGACGCCTATAAATCCATCGCCGAGGCACTGACCCATGGCGGTATGGCCAATCGGGTCAAGGTTAACGTGGAATGGGTCGACGCCGAGATTTTCGACAGCGAAGACCCCGCGCCGCATCTTGAAGGTTTCCACGCGATCCTCGTCCCCGGCGGCTTTGGCGAGCGCGGCACCGAAGGCAAGATCAAGGCCGCGCAATATGCCCGCGAGCATAAAGTGCCCTACCTTGGTATCTGCCTTGGCATGCAGATGGCGGTGATCGAAGCCGCGCGAAACGTGGCCGGGCTGAAATCTGCGGGGTCGGAAGAGTTTGACCATGAGGCAGGCAAAAAGCGTTTCGAGCCGGTGGTTTATCACCTAAAAGAATGGGTGCAGGGCAACCACAAGGTGGCGCGGAAGGTCGATGACGACAAAGGCGGCACCATGCGTTTGGGCGCCTATGACGCGACGCTGGCCGAAGGCTCGCGCGTGGCCGAAGCCTATGGCACCACCACGATCGATGAACGTCACCGTCACCGTTATGAGGTCGACATCGCCTATAAGGAACAGCTTGAGAAGGCTGGACTGAAATTCTCGGGCATGTCGCCGGATGGCAAACTGCCAGAGATCGTGGAATGGTCGGATCACCCGTGGTTCATCGGGGTGCAGTTCCACCCTGAGCTGAAGTCCAAGCCCTTCGACCCGCATCCCTTGTTTAAGGATTTCGTGCGCGCCGCGAAGGATGTGTCGCGGTTGGTATAAGATCGAAGGCCCGAGCGTTAAACGCCGGGCCTTTTTTCTGCCGGGCAACCACTAAAAGGCCCGGAATCAAGCCGCAGGCGCCGGGCCATCGCCTGCCCGCCCGCCACGCCGTAGGCGTGCCATCATTCATTCGGCGCACCTGCGGTGCGTCGGATAGGCGATTTCGCGACGGGCGCGTACTTCTGCTAGAACACATTACGGTAGCACCATAAAGTGGCATGGATCGCGGTTTGGTTCGCCCGCTCGCGGACAGGCGCTGGCCCTTAGCTCCCGTTCTTTCGCGTTGCACCCGCCAACCACTCCGCTACAGCTAGGCCATGCTGAGCTATCAACACATCTACCACGCCGGAAACCTCGCAGACGTGCAGAAACATGCGCTTTTGGCGTGGATGCTGTCGTATCTCACCCGCAAGGACAAACCGCTCACCTATCTGGAAACCCATGCAGGCCGGGCGCTCTATGACCTGTCGGACGCGGCGGCGGAAAAGACCGGCGAGGCGCGGCAGGGCATCGACAGGGTGGCCGATTGGTTCGCCCCCGATCACCCCTATTCCCAAGTTTTGCAAGAGTTGCGCGAGACCCACGGCCCCCGCGCCTACCCCGGCTCACCGCTGCTGGCCGCCAAGCTGCTGCGCCCCGATGACCGCATCCATCTGGCCGAGTTGCACCCCCAAGAACACAGCGCGCTTGATCTGGCGATGTCGCCCTACCCGGTGAAATGCCACCTCAGCGATGGGTTCGAGATGGCCTTTGCCCTCACCCCGCCCACGCCGCGCCGGGGGATGCTGCTGATTGATCCCTCCTATGAGATCAAGACCGATTACGAGACCATCCCCCGCCAGATCGCCAAGCTTAACCGCGCGTGGAACGTCGGGATCATCGCCCTGTGGTATCCGATCCTGACCAACCGCGCGCATGTACCCATGCTCGACACGCTCACCGCCAACCACCCTGATGCGCTGCGCCACGAAGTGCGCTTCCCGCCCGCGCGCCCCGGTCATGGCATGGTCGGCTCGGGCATGTTCGTGATCAATCCCCCCTACGGGCTGGAAACTGAGGCGCAGAACCTCACCGCCTGCTTCGCCACTTTGACCCAACAGGAGAGATAACAGATGCCAAAGGGCTATTGGATCGCCACCATGGATATCCACGACACCGCGATTTATGATAAATACCGCGCCGCCAATGCCAAACCATTCGCGGATTACGGCGCGCGTTTCCTCGTGCGCGGCGGCACCCAACAAGTCCGCGAAGGCCAGATGCGCGCGCGCACAGTGGTCTTGGAATTCGACAGCTATGCCGACGCGGTCGCCTGCTACGAAAGCCCCGGCTACCAGCGTGCCAAAGACATCCGCCTGAACGTGGCCGATGGGTCTTTGGTGATCGTCGAAGGCTATGACAGCTAAATCCATGCGGACCATTGCAGGAACCAGCGCGCCCCACGCGCAGTTTCCTCTATGGCGACCCTGTTCCCTGCGATAAGTGAGCCCCATGCTGAACCGACTGTTCCCCCGCCGCAAGGCACAGCCGAAACCTTTGCCGCAGCCCAATGCCCAACTGGCACTGGGCGCGCTTTTGGTGCGTGTGGCCTTTGCGGATCGTAACTACCGCGCCTCCGAGATCGGCCAGATCGACCAGATTCTGGCGCGGACCTTTGGATTGAAACCGATTGAGGCCGCCAAACTGCGCGCCACGTGCGAGGCGCTGGAACGTGACGCCCCCGGCACGCCTGAGTTCACCCGCATCCTGCGCGAAGAGGTCGACTATGCCGACCGCAAAGCACTGGGTGAGGCGATGTGGCAGGTGGCCCTGTCGGATGGCGCGCGCAATGATGATGAGGAAATCCAACTTGTCGCCATCGAAACCGCGCTTGGCCTATCAGATGAAGATATGGCCGCAGCCCGCGCCAACGCCTTGAATACACTCTGACAATCCCTTTCACACCGGGGAGAGGCTTGCCGGCTTCTTTCCGCAGCAGGATGATAACGCACTTATGTTTGGTGACTTTCTCAAACGGCTGACCCAGCCCGAACCCGACCCATTGGCCGACAACGATGCCCGCCTCGCGCTGACCGCGCTTTTGGTCCGCATCGCCCGGTCCGACAATGACTACGCGATGAGCGAACGGCGCTTGATCGACCGGATCGCGGCTGAACGCTACGGGCTGAATGAGGCCGACGCCACCGCCCTGCGCGAAGAAGCCGAGGCGCTTGAGGCGCAAGCCCCCGACACCGTGCGCTTTACCCGCGCGATCAAAGACGCGGTGCCCTATGAGCGTCGGCTTGAGGTGATCGAGGCGCTTTGGCAGGTGGTTTTGGCCGATGGCAGCCGCTCTGACGAAGAAGACGCGCTGCTGCGGTTGGTGTCGAACCTATTGGGTGTCACCGATACCGACAGCGCCATGGCGCGCCAGCGTGTCGCCAAGGAAAGCTGACCTAGTGTCAGCACCGGTGCTGCGGTGCAACGCGGGCCAAACTCTGCGTTGCAATTTCCGTCGATTCGTCGCTTTATAGCGCACTGAAATGACAGATTGGCGACAGTTTCCGTGACGACAGATACCCCGGTTATCCAGATCAAGAACCTTCACAAAGCCTATGGCGCGCTGGAGGTTCTCAAAGGGGTCGATCTGACCGCCCCGCGTGGTCATGTGATCTCGCTGATCGGCTCTTCGGGCTCTGGCAAATCCACCCTTTTGCGCTGCTGCAACCTGTTGGAGGACAGCCAACAGGGCGAAGTGATTTTCAAAGGCGAACCGGTGCGCTGGAAAGGCAACGGCCACCAGCGCTGCCCGGCGGACGCCAAACAGGTGCTGCGCATTCGTACCAACCTGTCGATGGTGTTCCAGCAGTTCAACCTCTGGGCGCATATGTCGATCCTGCAAAACGTCATGGAAGCACCGCTGACCGTGCTGGGCCGCGACCGGGCAGAGGTCGAGCGCGCCGCGCGCGGCTACCTCGAAAAAGTCGGGATCGGCGACAAATGCGATGTCTACCCCGCCCAACTGTCCGGCGGCCAGCAACAGCGTGCCGCCATCGCCCGTGCACTCTGCATGGAGCCCGAGGCGCTGCTGTTTGACGAACCGACCAGCGCGCTGGACCCCGAGCTTGAGCAGGAAGTTGTTAAAGTCATCAAAGACCTCGCCGCAGAGGGGCGCACGATGGTGATCGTGACCCATGATATGAAACTGGCGGCTGACGTCAGCGATCATGTCGTCTTTTTGCACAAAGGTCTGATCGAAGAACAAGGGACGCCGGAAGAAGTCTTCGGCGCGCCCAAATCGGAACGTCTGCGTGGGTTCCTTTCGGCAACCCAGCCTGCGTAAACAAAAACCAAAGGGAGTTACCAAATGAAAAAGATCCTACTGGCAAGCGCCGCGCTCAGCATGACTGCTGGTTTCGCGATGGCCGAAGCCCATGGCAAAACCATCCGCATGGGCACCGAAGGCGCCTACCCCCCCTACAACTTCATCAACGACGCCGGCGAAGTCGACGGTTTCGAGCGTGAGCTGGGCGACGAGCTTTGCAAACGCGCCGAGCTGACCTGTGAATGGGTGAAAAACGACTGGGACAGCATCATCCCCAACCTCGTGTCGGGCAACTACGACAACATCATGGCCGGGATGAGCATCACCGACGAGCGGAAGGAAGTCATTTCCTTCACGCAGAACTACTATCCCCCCACCGCTTCCGCTTATGTTGCGGCCTCTGAGGATGCCGACATCAAAGGCGGCGTTGTTGCAGGTCAGACAGCGACCATCCAAGCCGGTCACGTTGCCGAAAGCGGTGCCACGCTGATCGAATTCGCGACCCCCGAAGAGACCGTTGCCGCCGTGCGCAATGGCGAAGCGGATGCGGTCTTCGCTGACAAAGACTACCTCGTGCCAATCGTTGAGGAATCCGGCGGTGAGCTGATGTTCGTGGGCGACGATGTCCCGCTTGGCGACGGCATCGGCATGGGTCTGCGCCAGTCCGACACCGAACTGCGCGACACATTCGACGCCGTCATCACCGAGATGAAAGAAGACGGCTCGCTGAACGAGATGCTCAAAAAGTGGTTCGGCGAAGACACCACCACCTACGAGTGATCCAACCTCAGGCGCGCCCCTCGCGGCGCGCCTGACCTTCCCTGCGCGGCACCCACGCGCGGATCAGCCCTCGCGCAGCACCCTCGCGCGGATCAGCCCATGGGGGCCCATGTTTTCTTTCTGCTCTGACCCATCGATCCTGAACGACTGGTTCTGGACCGCCTGTTATCTGACAACCGGCGTTCATATGTCTTTCTACATGTCCTTCCTCAAGGTCTTGATGCTGCTTGCCGTGACCGCGCCCGTCGCGCTGGCCTTCGGCTTTGGCGGGGCCATGATGGCACGTGCGCGTTTCGCGCCGCTGAGCTGGGTCGGCAAGGGTTATATCGCGCTGGTGCGCGGTGTGCCGGATATCGCCTTCTTTCTGTTTTTCGTCATCGCCTTGGATCAGGGCATCGAATACCTGCGTCACAAGGCGCTCTGTTCCGATTGGGACATGCCGGTCCGTCAAGGCAGCGATTTCGTGGTCTGTCAGGCCGCCAAGATGCCTTTGGGCAATGCCGCGCAATGGGTGCATGAGACCTATGGTTTCGGGCTTGCCGTCTTCACCTTTGCGATCGTCTTCGGCGCTTTTGCGGCCAACGTCCTGTTTGGTGCCATGCGCGCCGTGCCCCGGGCGCAGCTTGAGACCGCCGAGGCCTACGGCATGAACCACCGCCAGACCTTCTGGCGAGTGCTGGTGCCGCAGATGTGGGTCTATGCCCTGCCCGGCCTTAGCAACCTTTGGATGGTGCTGATCAAGGCCACGCCGTTGCTGTTCCTCTTGGGTGTCGAAGATATCGTCTATTGGGCGCGCGAATTGGGCGGCACCAAGACGCCGCGCTTTACCGACTATCCGCACCCCGACTGGCGCATGTGGTACTTCCTCGGGCTGCTGGTGTTCTACCTGCTCTTTACCCGGATTTCCGAGATTTCGTTGGACCGCTTGATGAAACGACTGACACGCGGCCAAGCCACCACCGGCGGCGAAGCACAGCGGAGGGCCGGCGCATGAGCTGTCTGCAAACGATTCAGGACTACGGTCTGCGGTCCCTTGGCTATGGCGAACGGCTGCTGCCGCGCGAGGGTTTCACGCTTTGCGAACAGTTCACGCTGATCGGCTCAGGGATGCTGTGGAACATCTACTTCGGCGTCATCGCCCTGCTGACCGGGTTCTTCTTTGCCACGGCGCTCGGCGTGGGAAAGGCCAGTCCGAACCCTTGGTTCCGCAAACCGGCGGAATGGTTCATCTTCATCTTCCGTGGCTCGCCGCTCTTTATCCAGTTCTTCTTTGGTTACTTCCTGTTTCTGTCGCTGAAGTCCGAATACGCTATCTTCGCCCCCTTCACCGCGGCATGGCTTGGGGCGCTGATCGTGCTCTTTCTCAACACTGCCGCATATTCGGGCGAAATTTTTTACGGTGCGCTGCAATCCATCCCCAAGGGCGATGTCGAGGCCGCAGATGCCTATGGTCTGTCCGGTTGGTCGCGCTTTCGTCGGGTGATCTGGCCCACCTCGCTACGCCTTGCCTGGCCCGCCTATACGAATGAGGCGATTTTCCTGTTTCACGCCACGACACTGGTGTTTTTCAGCGGTTTCCCGGCATGGCAACAGCGCGGTGATGCGCTCTATTACGCCAGCTATTTTGCCGACAAAACCTTCAATCCCTTCATCCCCTATCCCATTCTTGCCGGTTATTTCATCCTTCTGACGCTCTGCATCATCGGCGTCTTCGGTTTGATCAATTCCCGCCTNAACCGNCACCTGCCCCAAGCGCAACGCCGTAAAATTCGCTTGCGTCCTAATTTGATCCGGTAGTATNCATTATTTGATCAAATTACGCGGCGCGTGGGCGCCAACCGCTTTTGCCCNCGGGCGAACCGCTNTGTGACATGCCCACCGCCNTTGCAGGTGACGTATGAACAACTGGCTTCGTAAAAACCCCCAAGTCCGCACCATCCGTGTGGCCGCCGCTGACCTNAATGGCCAAGCNCGNGGCAAGCGNATCCCNTCGCGNTTTGCNGATAANGTNACNACCGAAGGCACNCGNTTTCCNGTCTCGGTGCTGAACCTCGACATCTGGGGCGAGGATATCGACGACAGCCCGCTGGTGTTNGANAGCGGCGATGCGGANGGNGTGCTGAAACCGACCGAGCGGGGCTTCATGCCGATGCCATGGCTCGANGCGCCCTCGGCCCTNCTGCCGATCTGGATGTTCCGCGAAGATGGCCGCCCCTACCCCGGCGATCCGCGCCATGCGCTGCGCGCGGTACTGGACCGTTACAAGGCGCGCGGGCTGACACCCGTCTGCGCGGTGGAGTTGGANTTCTTCCTGATCGACGATTCGGGCCGCAACCTTCAGGTGCCGATCTCGCCCCGCTCGGGCAANCGGCGCAAGGCGGCTGAAACCATGTCAATCCGCGCGCTTGACCAGTTCGATCTGTTCTTCACCGATCTCTATGACGCCTGCGAAGAGATGGACATCCCCGCCGACACCGCCATTTCNGAGGCGGGNCTNGGNCAGTTCGAGATCAACCTGATGCATTGCGACGACGCCCTGCGCGCNGCCGACGACGCATGGCTGTTCAANATGNTGGTCAAAGGGCTGGCGCGGCGGCACGGCTTTGCCGCAAGCTTTATGGCGAAACCCTATGAGGATTACTCCGGCTCNGGNCTGCACACGCATTTNTCGGTGCTGGATGANNATGGCGACAANATCTTNGACGATGGCGGGCCCAAGGGGACCGACACGNTGCGCCACGCCGTGGCGGGCTGCATGAACGCGATGCGGGGCTCGGCGCTGGTNTTCTGTCCGCANGCCAACAGCTTTGACCGGATGGTGCCNGAATCNCANGCNCCCACCGGGGTNTGCTGGGCCTATGANAANCGCACCGCNGCGATCCGCATCCCNTCGGGCAGCCACAAGGCGCGGCGGATCGAACANCGNGTNTCNGGNGGCGACGTGAACCCCTATCTGATGCTGGCNGCCGTNNTGGGCGCGGCGCTTAACGGGATCGAAGACGCGGNAGAACCGCCCGCCCCGATCACCGGCAACGCCTATGCCGCCGATCTGCCGCGCATGCCCAGCGATTGGAAAACCGCNATCGACNTGTTTGANNGCTGCCCCCATGTCGCNCGNATNTTTGCCCCCGAGATGGTCCGCAACTTCGTGCTGACGAAACGCCAAGAATTGCATTACATGCANGAATTGACCCCAGAGGAACAGGTCGAGATCTANCTCGACACTGTGTAACAGGTGACACATGAAAATCGGCATTCTNCAAACCGGCCATTCNCCCGACGACTTCCGCAAAGAGCTTGGGGANTATGGCGAAATGTTCACCAAGCTGCTGGACGGTCANGACTTTGANTTTCANATNTGGTCNGTNGTCGATGGNATCNTNCCCGAAGGGGTGGNTGANGCCGATGGCTGGCTCATCACCGGGTCCAAACACGGCGCNTACGAGGATCACGACTGGATCCCNCCGNTGGANGANTTCATCCGCGANACCTATGCCGATGGNCGCCCGATGATTGGCGTCTGNTTTGGCCATCAGNTCATNGCCCAAGCNCTNGGNGGCAAGGTNGAAAANTTCACCGGCGGCTGGTCGATNGGCCGCACNGAATACGACATGGACGGAGACAAGCTGGCGCTCAACGCATGGCANCAGGATCAGGTNGTNGAACTGCCNGANGGTGCCAAGGTCGTCGCCTCNTCTGANTTCTGCCCCTATGCNGCGCTGGCCTANGACAACCGCATCTGGACGGTTCAGCCTCACCCCGANTTCGGNCATGATTTCATCGACGGNNTGATCAAAACCCGNGGCAANGGCGTGGTGCCGGANCACCAGCTTGANCAGGCGACCGCNGCGCTTGGGNGGCCCCATNGATAACCANAAAATCGCGGACCAAATGGCCGCATTCTTTAAAGACAACAGGAAAGAGAGGGCCTGATGGCCGAGGATTGGACAGAAGCACTACCCGAAGCGGCGCGCGCCTATCTTGAGGGCCGGCGTCTGGACGAAGTGGAATGTATCATCCCCGACCTGCCCGGCATCGCCCGGGGCAAGGCTGTCCCGGCGTCGAAATTCGCGCGGCAGGATTATTTCCACCTGCCCGACAGTATCTTTTACCAGACCATCACCGGCGAATGGGGCGAAGCGGCGGGCGATGACGGTTTCATCGAAAAAGACATGATCCTGCGCCCAGATATGGACACGGCCACCGCCGCCCCATGGACCGGCGACTGGACGCTTCAGGTGATCCACGACGCTTTCGACCGCAACAATGAGCCAGTGCCCTATTCGCCGCGCAACGTCCTAAAGCGCGTGGTGCAACTGTACCGCGACAAGGGGTGGGAGCCTGTGGTAGCCCCTGAGATGGAATTCTTCCTTGTGGCGCGCAACATCGACCCGGCCAAGGAAATTCAGCCGATGATGGGCCGCTCGGGCCGCCCCGCTGCGGCGCGGCAGGCCTATTCGATGACCGCCGTGGATGAATTCGGCCCCGTCATCGACGACATCTATGACTTCGCCGAGGCGCAGGGTTTTGAGATCGACGGCATCACCCAAGAAGGCGGCGCTGGCCAGCTTGAGATCAACCTGCAGCATGGCGATCCGGTGCGTTTGGCGGACGAAGTGTTTTACTTCAAACGGCTGATCCGCGAAGCGGCGATGCGGCACGAGTGCTATGCCACCTTCATGGCCAAGCCGATTGCCGATGAGCCGGGCAGCGCGATGCATATCCACCACTCGGTGCTGGACGTGAAGACCGGCGAAAACATCTTTGTCGATGCGGATGGGGAAGAGACTGCACCCTTCCAGCATTTCATTGCCGGGCTGCAAAACCACATGCCCTCGGCGCTGGCCGTGATCGCGCCCTACGTCAACTCCTACCGCCGCTACGTCAAGGATCACGCCGCGCCGATCAACCTTGAGTGGGGCCGCGACAACCGGACCACCGGCATCCGCGTGCCGCTCTCGGGGCCAAAATCGCGCCGGGTTGAGAACCGTCTCGCGGGGATGGATTGCAACCCCTACCTCGGCATCGCCGCCAGCCTCGCCTGCGGCTATCTGGGATTGATCCAGCAGAAAGACCCGCTGCCCGAATTCAAAGGCGACGCCTATGTCGGCGAAGGGGACATCCCCCAAGTTCTGGGCCAAGCGCTTGATCTGTTTGAGGAAGCCACAGAGTTGCACGAGGCTTTGGGTCCGGAGTTCGCCCGCGTCTATTCCATCGTGAAACGGGCGGAATACGAAGAGTTCCTACAGGTCATCTCGCCTTGGGAACGTGAACATCTGCTGATGAACGTCTAACGCCCGGAGGCCCGATGAACCTGCTATACGCCAACGACACGCCCGGCCAGTACCCCACCAGCTGGTACGCCGCCACCGCCACGAAGCACAGGGCCTACCCGCCGCTTCAGGGGGATACCAAAGCCGATGTCTGTGTCGTTGGCGGGGGCTATACCGGCCTTTCAGCCGCGCTGCATCTGGCCGAGGCGGGCTATGATGTGGTGCTGTTGGACGCGCAGCGCGTGGGTTTTGGCGCCTCGGGCCGCAATGGCGGGCAGTTGGGGTCGGGCCAGCGTGTTGAGCAGGACGGTCTAGAAAAGATGCTGGGCCAAGAGCATGCCANCAAGCTNTGGGAGATGGGNCAAGAGGCCAAGGCGCTGGTCAAATCGCTGATCGAAAANCATGAGATCGANTGCCANCTGAAACCCGGCGTGGCATGGACCGGNTCNACCGCCTCTGACGTGCGGCATCTNCATGACTATGCGGAGCATCTGCAAAAGAACTACGGCTATGATGAAATCGAGGTGCTGGATCACGCCGCGCTGCAATCGGTTTGCCCCTCGCCCGACTACAANGGCGGNGTGCTNGANATGGGNGCNGCGCATCTGCATCCGCTGAACTATGCGCTTGGCCTNGCNNGNGCCGCNGCCGCCGCNGGGGTGCGCATTCATGAGACAAGNCCCGCCGAGAANATNGTCGAAGGCAGCAAGGCACTGGTGCAGACCGCCACCGGCAGCGTCNCNGCCGACCATGTGGTGCTGGCCTGCAANGGCTATCTGGGNAANTTGAANGGNGANGTGGCNGCGCGGGTCATGCCGATNAACAACTTCATTGCCGCCACCGNACCCTTGGGCGACCGCGTAAANGANGTGCTGCCNCGCGACGTGGCNGTGGCNGACAGCCGGTTCGTGGTGAATTACTTCCGGCTGTCGCACGACGGGCGNNTGCTTTTCGGGGGGGGTGAAAGCTATGGCTACCGGTTCCCGCAGGACATCGCCGCCAAGGTGCGCAAACCGATGTCGCAGGTCTTTCCGCAGTTGAAGGATGTNAAGATCGACTATGCTTGGGGCGGNACCTTGGGCATCACGATGAAGCGCCTGCCCTATGTNGCGCGGCTNGCGCCGAACATCTTNTCGGCNTCNGGCTATTCTGGCCACGGGGTCGGCACCGCGACCCANGCNGGCTATCTGATGGCCAAGGCGATCGAGGGCGATGCNGCTGGNTTCGACACGATGGCCGCGATCCCGACGCAGGCNTTNCCNGGNGGCGCNTCTCTGCGCAGCCCGCTNNTNGTGCTNGCCATGNTTTGGTANGCGACGCGGGATCGGCTNGGNCTTTGACTTCGNNGGCNTNAGCGNCNATNGCNGGNGGNTGCGGTTTNGGGCNGGCCNGNNAAANGNGGGGGCGCTGCCCCCATCGCGCCGGGGGCGCGATTCCCCCGCGGGTATTTAAGAAAGAATGAAGGAAGAACTGGGGTGCAGGCTGCGCTGGTCTTCTCTTGGCCTGAGCGGCGCGTTGTTTTACAATTCTGGAAATCATTATTCAGGATTTTGAAATATGGCTTTGCCCGACATGCACCGCGCCGAACCTATCCCCGCTGAAGCCGAGGCCGCCATTGCGGCGCTTTTGCAAAGCGGCGATCTTTTTCGCTACACCGCTGCAAAGGACGCACCCGTTTCCTTGCTGGAGGTCGAATTTGCGCAGATGATGGGCAGCGAATATGCGCTGGCCGTTTCTTCATGCTCTGCCGCGCTGTTTCTGTCCTTGCTCGCCTTGGACCTGCCGAAAGAGGCGACGGTGCTGATCCCCGGGTTTACTTTCGCCGCCGTGCCCTCTGCGGTGATTCACGCTGGCTGCAAGCCGGTGCTTTGCGAGGTAGGCGAGAATTACCGTGTCGATCTTGAGGATTTCGCCGCCAAATTGCCCGGTGTTCAGGCCGTGATTATCAGCCATATGCGCGGGCATACGTCGGATATGGATGCGATCATGACACTTTGTGAGGCCGCCGATATGCCGGTGATCGAAGACGCCGCCCATTCGCTGGGTACGCTTTGGCAGGGGCGAAAGATTGGCACGATTGGCAAAATCGGCTGTTTCTCTTTTCAGTCCTACAAGATGATCAACGCGGGCGAAGGGGGCATCTTGATCACCGATGATGCCGATTTGGTGGCCCGTGCCATCATCATGTCGGGCGCCTATGAGCATAATTGGAAGAAACACGCAGCCCTGCAAGACAGCTTTGCCACGTGGCAGAACCGGCTGCCGCTTTACAATCTGCGCATGTCGAACCTGTCGGCGGCGATCATCCGCCCGCAACTGTCGCATCTGCCGCGCCGGGTGGCGGATGGGCTGCGCAATCATGATCACATGGCCGCGCGGCTGGCGGCCTCACCGTTGATCGATGTGCCAAGCCCGCTGCCCGGAGAGACCCGCGCGCCGGATTCGATCCAGTTCAATCTGGTGGGCCTGCCCGATGCCACGATCCGTGCCTTCGCCGCGGCGGCAGAGGCGGCGGGTGTGAAGGTGCAGGTCTTTGGCCAGAGCAGCGATAACGCCCGGGCTTTTTGGAACTGGCAATTCATCGAAGACCTGCCTGACCTGCCGCGTACCCGCGCCATGTTGATGCGGGCCTGTGACGTGCGCCTGCCGGTTCAGTTGACGCTGGATGAGATCGACGCTGTGGCGGATGTGATCTTGGCGGCGCTGGCCGATGTGGCGGATGCGCAGGCCGCATAGGGTGCACCGAAAGGAGGGAGGGCAGGGCTCCCTCACCGGGAGTGGGTCAGTTCAGCTTTGACAGTTTGTCTTGCAATTCGGCCAACTGCTTTTTGATCGCATCCAGATCATCGCCCTGTTCGGCCTGCTGCTTGGGTGGTTCCGGTGCGGTCGATTTGGCCCAGCCCCCTGTCATCGCTTTCATGAAGGCTTCTTGCTGCGCCTGCATCGCTTCCATGCCGGGCATTTTGGCCATTGGGTTCATCGCGCTCATGTTTTCGACCACTTTGCTCTGCCCATCGCGGAGCATGTCGAAAGAAGCCTGCAAGAACTGCGGCACCACCGAAACATTGCCCGACATATAGCTGCGGACTAGATCGGTCAGCACATCGACCGGCAAGACGGCTTCGCCCCGACTTTCGTGTTCGGCGATGATTTGCAACAGATATTGCCGTGTCAGGTCATCGCCAGACTTCAGGTCAACGATCTGAACCTCACGGCCATCGCGGATGAAACCGGCGATATCCTCCAAGGTGACGTAATCGCTTGTTTCGGTATTGTAGAGCCTGCGGCTGGCATAGCGTTTTATCAGCAAGGGCTTCGGTTTGTCCGCCATGATGTTACTCCCGACCAGTGGTGCTGCATCGCAGCTTAGGACAGGGATCAGCAAATAGAAAGAGCGCATGACAAAAGGGCAGGCCCGATTGGACCTGCCCTTTTTCTAGGCATCATGCCGAGAAGATAAAACCGACGGGCGGTTTACTTCACGGTGGATTTCTTGGCAGCGGCCTGAGCGTTCTCGGCTGTCTTGGTCGCTGCGGCGGTGGCGTCGCTCTGGAATTCTTTGCCAGCCGACATCATCAGCTCAACAGTGTCCATCTGCACCTTTTTCGCGATCTCGGCGAAGGCGGCCATATGCTCGGCCGCGGATTCAGCGGAGGCGGAAGCGAAATCGGTCATCGCTTTGGCGTAGTCTGTGGGCTCGGCTTTGACTTTGGTCATCTCGGTCAGGCGGGACAGAGTTTCTTTGGTCCAGGCGGTGGAGATATCAGCCGATTTTTCAGCCGCGTCAAAAGCAACGCCCGAGAGTTTCTCGTTCAGGGAGGCGGTGTTTTTGAATGCGTCTTGCATAGCGGCGTTATCCACGGGGAAAGCGCCCATAATGTCTTTGAACATCGCGGTCATGTCAGGTGTCTTGGTCATGTCTCAATCCTTTTACTGCTACTGTGGCAAGGGAGCGGGAAGACCCGTCCGTTTCGCGTCTGACCACAATATAGATGCCGCAGTGCAGCATTTCAAGGTTTTTTCTGCATTGCAGCATAAGCTGCTTAGCGCGCTAAGATTACGTAAGGTAATCAGTCATTTGCCTTGCGGGCCACATAGGCGCCCGGCGCGTCGCCAAGTACCTCGCGGCCATCATCGCCGGGAAAGCGCGCGGGAATCATAGTGCCTGCACGTTTGACCAGCCACTTGCCCCACCGCGGCCACCATGACCCTTCGTGATAAGTTGCGGCCTCGCGCCAGGCTGCGTAATCTTGGCTAAGATCACCGTTCACATAGTGGCCGTATTTATTGCGGCTGGGCGGGTTCACGATGCCCGCGATATGGCCTGATTGCGCCATGATGAAGGTCTTGTCCTTTGAACCCATCTGCTGCACGCCGCGGTAGCAGTCTTTCCACGGCGCGATATGGTCGGTCTCGCAGGCCACAGCGCAGAGCGGCACCTCGATATCGTCGAGGGTCAGCCGCTCGCCCAGCAGTTTATACCCGCCCTCGGCCAATTCATTCCGCTGGCACAGGCCGCGCAGATATTGCATCGCCATTTGCCCCGGCAGATTGGCCCCGTCCCCGTTCCAATAGAGCAGATCAAAGGCCGGTGGGGTCTCTCCCATCATATAGCTGCGCACGGCGGGGCCATAGACCAGATCGTTGGAGCGCAGAAAAGAGAATGTCCGCGCCATGACCACGGAGGGCAGGATGCCCTTGTCCGCCGTCTCGGCCTCGATCCCGTCGATGAAGTCATTGGTGAGGAAGGGCTGGAATTCGCCCTGATCCGAGAAATCGGTGAGCGCGGTGAAGAAGGTCGCGGATTTGATCGACGTGTCGCTGCGTTTTTTCAACAGCGAGAGCGTCAGCGCCAGCGTGGTGCCTGCAATACAATAGCCGACGACATTCACGCGCTTTTCATCCGTGATCGCCTTCACCTCTTCAATCGCTGCGAGGTAGCCTTCTTCGACGTAATCCTCCATGCCGATCTGGGCATAGCTGACATCGGGGTTCACCCATGAGACGACGAACAGCGTGTGCCCCTGATCGACAAGCCATTTGACAAGGCTGTTCTGCGCCTTGAGGTCGAGGATGTAGAACTTGTTGATCCATGGGGGGAAGATCAGCAACGGGGTCTTGTGCACCTCTTCGGTGCTGGGCGTGTATTGGATCAGCTCGAACATGCGGTTGCGAAACACCACCTTGCCGGGCGTGGTGGCGATGTTACGGCCCAACTCAAAGGCGCTGTCATCCGCCAGTTTGACGACCAACTCGCCGTTGTTGGCCTCCAAATCAGCGATCAGGTTTTCCAGCCCCTTCACAAGACTCTCGCCTTCTGTCTCTACCGCGCGCTCCAAAACATCGGGGTTGGTGGCAAGGAAATTGGTCGGCGACATCATCGCGATGATCTGCTGGCTGAAATAGACCAGCCGCTTCTTCTCGGCCGGGTCCATGTCTTGGGCGTCTTCGACCGCTTGGCGCAGCGCTTCGGCGTTGATCAGATACTGCTGCTTGATGAAGTTGAAATAGGGATGGGTTTGCCACAGCGGATTGGCAAAACGTTTGTCGGTGGGCGCCTCCCCCTCGACCGGGGCCAGCCCGCCCTTGGCCAGCGCCTGCTGCGCCTCGACGAAATGGGCGACCGATTTGGTCCAATAGCCCATCTGATGCTCCATCAAGCGGGCCGGATTTGTCATCGCCTCGGCCCAGTAAGACTGTGCTGCTTTCGCGAAAAGTTGTTGGTTCGGCCCGTCCAACGCGGGCTGATGGCCCTCGCGCTGCGACATCACGCGGGTCAGGCGCTTACTTAATTCTTCAACCTTTTTCAGGTTTTGCGCCATTCGAGACAGGGCTTGAGGCTCAGTGATCTCGGGATTTTCGGATTCTGTTGTCATCTTAACCCTTACCTCCTATCTTTGCAGGTGCAGCATAAAGGAGCCCCCACATGCGCTATATGGCCACCTACGACATGATGGAGTCCATCCGGAATACCAATCAATGGCTCGGCGCTTCGGCGCTTGCTATGGCATCCTACCCGGCTTTTTCTCTGTTTCCAAACCCTGCGATGGAATGGTTGGCGGCATGGGGCGAAGTGACGGAGCGTAGTTTCGCCCGCATGGTCGTGAAACCCGACTGGGACATTCCCCCAGTGGTCGGCCCCACGGGCCAAGATTGTCTGGTCAGCATCGAGCCGGTGATGGAACGCCCCTTTGGCGATCTGCTGAAATTCTCGGTCCAAGGCCGCAAAGAGACGGGCCGCAAGGTTCTGCTGGTTGCGCCAATGTCCGGTCATTATGCCACGCTCCTTCGGTCCACCGTGATCTCCCTGCTGCCTGATTGCGACGTCTATGTGACAGACTGGCACAACGCGCGTGATATTCCAGTTAGCGCAGGCAAATTCGACATCGAGGATTATACGCTCTACCTCGTTGATTTCATGCACCACCTTGGCCCCGACACCCATGTGATCGCGGTTTGCCAGCCTGCCCCGCTGACCTTGGCGGCCACCGCCTATCTGGCCGAGGAAGCGCCCGAAGCGCAGCCGCGCTCGCTGACGTTGATTGGCGGCCCGATTGACCCGGATGCCGCGCCTACCGATGTGACCGACTTTGGTCATAGTGTCACCATGGGCCAGCTTGAGCAGTTGATGATCCAGCAAGTCGGCTTCAAATACGCGGGCGTGGGCCGCAAGGTCTATCCCGGTCTGTTGCAACTGGCGTCGTTCATTTCGATGAACAACGACACCCACCGCGATGCCTTTACCAATCAGATCACCCGCGTAGCGCAAAAAGCGGCGCATGAGCATGACAAACACAACAAGTTCTACGACGAATACCTCGCCGTGATGGACATGCCGGCGGAGTTCTATCTGTCGACCGTGCAGCGCGTGTTTAAAGAGCGCGAGATCGCGCGGAACGTCTTTACCGTGGCGGGCCGTCAGGTCGATATCGGCAAGATTACCACGGTGGCGGTTAAAACGGTTGAGGGCAGCAAGGATGACATCTCGGCCCCCGGCCAATGCATCGCGGCGCTTGATCTGCTGACCGGTCTGCCNGATTCCAAAAAGGCCAGCCATCTTGAAGATGGGGCGGGCCACTACGGGATTTTTGCAGGCAAAAGCTGGCGCAACAATATTCGGCCCTTGGTGCTGGACTTTATCGATGCCAACAATGGCCAGCCCGAGCCGAAAACGCCCGAGCCTCAGAAATCCGAGTCTCAGAAACCCGTGTCTCAGAAATCTGCGCCCAAGAAGACCGACAAACCGGCAGCGGCCTGAGCCGCCGCCCTATTGCAGCACCAGAGGTTGATGCAGCCAGTCGCGCAGCGCGGCGGTTGTGGCCTCTGGTGCCTCTAGGCTGGGCCAATGGCCTGCATCCTCCAGCACCGTCAGCTTGGCGTAGGGGATCATCTCGGCCATAAAGGCGTGGCGTTTGACCGGGCAGAGCATGTCATGCTCCCCACAAAGCACCAGTGCCGGCACCTTGCATTTGCGCAGCACGGCTTGCTGGTCCCGCCGCCGTTGCAAGGCACGGGACTGGCGCACAAAGGTATCGCCGCCAAGTGTCTCGGCCATCTCCATCGCGCGGGTCAGCACCTCGCCCCGCCCCTTGCCGGGGGCGAGAAAGCCCGAGGCCATCCGCGCCTGCATCGCCTCCCCCAGCTTGCCGGATTGCGCCATGATGATCTGCGGCTCCCGGTCCGCGGCGATGGCGGGCAGTTCGGCCAGCACCTGCGTCGCCAGCAAGGCAATGCGGCTGATCCGGTCGGGGGCGCGGCGCAAAAGCTCCAGCGCCACCACACCGCCCATGCCCTGCCCCACCAACGCGAAACGCGGTGGCAGTTGATCCAAAAGGCCCGAGGCGATCTCTTCGATCCGTTCCCCTTGGGTGATCGGAGCCAACACCACCGTGCTGCGCGGGGAGAGCGCTCGGACCTGTGGTGTAAAGACACGGGCGTCGCACATCATGCCGGGCAGCAGAACAAGCGGCTCAGCCATTGCGCAGGNTCCGCTGCGGTATGCGGTTGAAATGACGTGGTTTCATGCCGTCCCCCTTGGGTTTGGCGGTCTCTTAGCATGGGTGGTTTGGGGTGGCATCGGGGGTGCGANCTTATCGGCGGTTCCATGCCCGCGCNTTGGGTNAGCCCTCTCTACCNGNAACCTCGTTTATTGCCGCGACGATCATCGCCANACAGCGCGCGTCTGAGAAGCGGTGNTCGGCGTCNTTGACCAGCGTCAGTTGCATATCNGGGCTCTGCGCGTGCTCCAGNAGCCGCACCGCCGTGGCCGTGCTGACGGCNGTNTCNGCCGTGCCCTGCANCAGNCGCACGGGGAACGGCAAGTCGAGCGCTTCCCGCAGCACCAGCCGCTTGCGCCCATCCTCGATCATNCGNCGGGTGATGANATAGGGCTCCATATAGTCCGACGGCAGTTCGACCTGCCCGACCTCTGCCANCGTCTGTTTCTGCGCCTCGGTGAAGTTCGCCCAGTATCCGTCTTCGGTAAAATCAGGTGCGGCGGCGATGCCGANCAGCCCGGCAATACGCTCAGGCCACTGCCGCGCCAACAGCAGCGCCTGCCAGCCCCCCATGGACGACCCCACAACGATCAGCGGCCCCTCGGTCAGCGCCGTAACTGCGGCCAGCGTATCTTCGTGCCAATCGCCGATGCAGCCTTCGGCNAAGCTGCCCGAGGATTCCCCATGACCGGAGTAGTCGAATCGCAGAAAGGCCCGCCCCTCGNCCCGCGCCCAGTCTTCGAGATAGACCGCCTTGGTCCCCATCATGTCGGACTTCAGCCCGCCGAGGAANACNACGCAGGGCCCCGCCCCNTCGGTCTTGTGATAGGCGATGCGCCGNCCCTNNGGNGTGTCGATGAATTTGCTGTCTGNCATGCTGCCTCCGTCTTTGGCCCAATCATGGGCATCGCCGCGGATGAGGGCAAGTCAGTCCTCGGAAAGATGCTCAACCTCNGGCANCCAATGGNCCAGAACCGCGGCGGCNACCGCCATCACGGCAAAGAGCATCAGCGTCGCCTGCGCCCCGATCAGCGCAGCACCACCGCCCAGCACCCCGGCCAGCAGCAAAAGCAACCCGATCACCGTATTGCTCACNGCGGCATAGGCGGCGCGNTGNTCTTTCGGGGCCATGTCGACCAGNTAGGTCGAGCGCCCCTGCCGNACGCCNTGATANGCGATCATCAGGATNAACAGCACGCCGGGCATCGCCCANACCGCCTGCGCCANNCCAAGGAACCACAGCCCNACCGCCANNGCCATCGCCANNGCGCCGACGATGCCNGTCAGCATCAGCACNCGGCGGCTCGACATATCNGACAGCCGCCCCCAGACNTANGANCTGACCAANGACGCCAANGCCGAGGCNAGCACCAAGGCGCCCAACTGNCCCAACTGCCCGCCCTCCGACGATCCGGCCAGCACGACCAGATAGGGCGGNGCAAGGGCGGTCGACACCAAAAGNCCGCGCACCAGAATGAACAGCCACAGGTCGCGATTGCCGCGCAGCAGTTTGAAATCCACGCCATCGGCCTTTTCGGTCTCGCTCGGCGTTTCTTCGATCGTNGAAAAAAGCAGCGCCGCCGCGANCCAAANCCCCGCCGCCAGCGCAATCGCCACCACGACGACACCGCGGCTTTGAAACAGGCCCGACATCANGAGCCCGGCAAANATCACCACCCCGACCGAGGACACGGACCCCGCCANNCCGGTCACCGATCCACGCCGGGTTTTGCCCACGGTCTTGCCCAGAATTTCCTTGAACGACACCGAACAGGCNGCNCGNCAAACGGCCAGCAGCGCNAGNGCNGCGCAGANNGCATAGCCCGCCGTGGCCCCCTCAAGGCTCAGCGCGGCNAGGGCGATCAGCGCCGCCGCCACGCCCTGCCCGACCGAGCCCCANACCCAAGCCCATTTGCGCCGCGCCATGCGCTGCACCACGCCCGCCAGCGCGATCTGCGGCAANAGCGATCCGGCCTCGCGGATCGGCACNAAGGCCCCNGCAAAGACNGCAGGCGCGCCNAGGGCACTCAGCAGCCACGCCAACACCAGCTTGGGATCGATCAGCCCATCGGCCACTTTTGTCATCGACAACGACAGGATATGGCGCAGCCCATTACGCGCCTCGGCCCGCTGCGCCTTGTCGTCCAACCCCGGTGCCGGGTCNTCCGCCCCCGAAATCGTNTCGAAAGCGCGCTGCGCCGTGTCGTCTTGCATGNGACCCATCCTCGTTGTTGCCCGCCTGACATAGCGCGCCGCCGCAGGGCCGCAACTTNNCNGCNCNNNNTCNNGCNNGCATTGACAANNNGCCCCCGNCCCGCCACATAGGCNCAACACATAACCCGCAACCGGGCGTCTCGTAGGCGCCAAACCGACGAGGAGCGCCCAAGATGGCCCAAATCTCCCTCACCCTTCCCGATGGCAATAGCCGCCAATATGACGCNGGTATCACCGCTGGCGAAGTGGCNGCCGACATCTCNAAATCNNTGGGCAAAAAGGCCATCAGCGCCACCGTNAANGGCGCGCATTNCGATCTNGCGTGGCCGATNGAAGCNGANGCCGACATNGCGATCCACACCATGGCCGACGAAGANCAGGCCAATGANNTGGTGCGCCACGANCTNGCGCATATCATGGCCCGCGCCGTGCAGGAAATCTGGCCCGACACCAAGGTCACCATCGGCCCGGNGATCAAGGATGGCTGGTANTACGACTTTGACCGCAAAGAGCCCTTNACCCCNGAAGACCTCGGCGCGATCGAAAAGAAGATGAAAGAGATCATNAACAAACGCGATNCCGTCCGNACCGAGGTTTGGGACCGNGCCCGCGCNATCAAACATTACGANGACNTGAACGAGCCNTATAAAGTCGAGCTGATCAACGCGATCCCCGGCGANGAGCCNNTGCGGATGTATTGGCANGGCGATTGGCAAGACCTNTGCCGTGGNCCNCACCTGCANCACACCGGCCAAGTGCCGGGCGATGCGTTCAANCTGATGTCCATCGCNGGTGCCTATTGGCGCGGCGACAGNNNCCGCGCNATGCTGCAACGCATNTACGGCGTGGCCTTCACCGGCAAGGAAAAGCTGCGCGCGCATCTCAACATGCTCGAAGAAGCCGCCAAGCGNGACCACCGCAAGCTGGGCAAAGAGATGGGCCTGTTCCACATGCAGGAAGAGGCNCCNGGCCANGTCTTCTGGCACCCCAACGGNTGGCGCATCTACACCACCNTGCAGGACTACATGCGCCGGATGCAGGACCGCGACGGCTATGTCGAGGTGAACACCCCGCAGGTCGTNGACCGCAAACTGTGGGANAAATCCGGCCACTGGGACAANTANCAAGAGAACATGTTCATCGTTGANGTCGACGAGGANCATGCCCGCGAAAAGGCGGTNAACGCGCTNAAGCCGATGAACTGCCCCTGCCACGTGCAGGTGTTTAACCANGGCCTGAAATCCTACCGCGACCTNCCGCTNNGNATGGCCGAGTTCGGATCCTGCGCGCGCTATGAGCCTTCGGGGGCACTGCACGGCATCATGCGGGTGCGCGGCTTTACCCAAGACGATGGGCATATCTTCTGCGCCGAGGATCAGATCACCTCGGAAACNGCCAAGTTCATCGCNTTNCTNTCNAAGGTCTATGCCGANCTCGGNTTTGAGAACTGGACCATCAAGCTCTCCACCCGCCCCGAAAAGCGGATCGGTTCCGATGAGACATGGGACAANATGGAGCAGGCNCTTGGCNATGCNTGCAAGGCCGCNGGNTATGACTTTGAGGTGCTGGAGGGCGAAGGCGCNTTCTACGGGCCGAAGCTNGAGTTCACNCTGACCGANGCCATCGGGCGCAACTGGCANTGCGGCACCCTNCAGGTCGATGCCAACCTGCCCGAGCGGCTNGAGGCGAGCTTCATNGGGCAGGACGGCANCAAGCACCGCCCTGTGATGCTGCACCGCGCCACNTTGGGCAGTTTCGAGCGTTTCATCGGCATNCTGATCGAAGANCACGCNGGCAANCTGCCNTTCTGGCTNGCNCCGCGNCANGTNGTCGTNGCCTCCATCACNTCNGANGCGGATGACTATGTNNCCGAGGTCGTCGAGACCCTNAANGCCGCTGGNGTNCGNGCNGANGCNGANATGCGNAANGAGAAGATCAACTACAANGTCCGNGAGCATTCGNTNGGCAANGTGCCNGTGATCCTCGCCGTNGGNGCGCGTGAAGTNGANGAGCGTACNGTNTCNGTNCGCCGTCTGGGGCAAAAGCAGACNTCGGTNCAGCCNCTNGATNCNCTCACCGCCGAACTGGCGCAGGACGCNACCCCNCCTGACCTGCGCTAACNGCNNGTAACAAANCTGCGCTCCGGCGGNCTTNNGGGCANNTTGCNNNCTGCCCGCCGGAGCGTTTTTGTAACAATNNNNCCCTTCCTGCGCGGGANGGTTNNAATTTTCNCTNGTTTTCNGCGTNNTTTCTGACGGGACNGTGACNCACTCNCTCGTGACTGGCTTGTGAGGNANCAGGCTGCTCTAGTAANCCTGTNCAAACCATCAGGAAGGANACNACAATGTCCANCACACTCAAAACCGCCGCCATCGCAGGGGCCGTCGCNGCCGCNCTNNGCAGCCACGCCACNACCGCCACNGCCGCTTCGCAAGAGAAATGCTNNGGCGTNTCGCTGGCCGGTGAGAACGANTGCGCNGCNGGCCCCGGCACNACCTGCGCNGGCACNTCNGTNACNGATTACCAAGGCAACGCATGGACCCTNGTNGACGNAGGCACCTGCGCCGAGATCGANCTNCCCGNGATGGCAGACGGGACCGAGCGGACCGGCTCTTTGGAAGCGCTCGACCGCGACCTGCCCGCTTAATCTATAGCGTTCCGGGCGGCATCCCCGCCCGGAACCCCGCCCCGCAACATGCCGGAGGCCGNTATGCGCGACGATACCCCCCCTGTTACAANNCTGCCCAATGCCCCCGGCGTCGGATTTAAATCTCGNCATTTCGATGGCTTGATGGCCGATCCTGGCCCGGTCCGCTGGATCGANGTGCATGCNGAAAACTACATGGGCGACGGNGGCCGCCCCCATGCGCANCTGCGCGCNTTGCANGANCGTTTCGCCCTGTCGGTCCATGGCGTNGGCCTGTCGATCGGGGGCGAAGGGCCGCTGGACGCNGCCCATCTGGCACGGCTCAAAACCCTCTGTGACCGGACNCAGCCGGCGTCCTTCTCCGAACATCTGGCGTGGTCGACCCATGGGATGGAGTATCTCAACGATCTTCTCCCGCTGCCCTACACCGAGGAAACGCTGACCCGTGTGGCGTCACATATCAACCAAGTCCAAGANGTCTTGGGTCGGCAAATGCTGCTGGAAAACCCCTCCAGCTACCTTGCATTCGCGGAATCNGACTTGTCTGAAACNGACTTTTTGACAGAGATTATAGCGCGCACCTCCTGCGGTCTCTTGCTGGATGTCAACAATGTCTNCATTTCNGCCACCAATCTCGGGCTGTCNCCACNGGGCTACATCGACGCCTTNCCGACAGACCANGTNGGCGAGATTCATGTNGGCGGCCATGATGACGACACNGACGATCACGGNGCGCCNCTTTTGATCGACAGCCATGGCAAACCGGTCGTCGATCCTGTTTGGGACCTGCTAAGCTACACGCTGGCCCAAACCGGNCCAAAGCCGGTNCTGGTCGAGTGGGACAATGACGTGCCCGACTGGCCCGTCCTACGGGCCGAAGCCACCCGCGCCGCTGAGGTGCTGGTGTGACCGACCAACACAGCTTTCGCGCGGCCCTGCTTGATCCGTCACGGCCCGCACCCGATGGGNTGCGCGATGGCCGGGGGCAANCNGCGGGCGCGCGCTATGGCGTCTATCGCAACAACGTCACGCATTCNCTGATCGCNGCNCTCGAAGTGGCCTTTCCCCTTGTGCGCAAGCTGATCGGCGCCCGNAACTTTGCCGAACTGGCNCCGCTCTACGTCCGGGCNCATCCGCCGACATCNCCGATGATGATGCATTACGGCACGGATTTCCCCGCCTTTATCGCGGCTTTCGCCCCTTTGGCNAAGATTGGCTACCTCGCCGATGCGGCACNGCTCGACCTCGCGNTGCGTGCCTCNTATCACGCGGCTGACGCGGNTCCGCTTGATCCGAAGGTCTTCGAAACGCTTGGNCCCGANGCANTGATGGGGGCAAGGCTCNCCNTCGCGCCCGCNACCCGCNTCTTGCGGTCAGACTGGCCGCTTTTNGACATCTGGCGCTATANNTTCACCGAGGANGCGCCCAAGCCCCGCAGCGCAGCGCAGGATGTNNTAATCNCCCGCCCCGCCTNTGATCCCGCGCCGNATCTGCTNCCGCCCGGNGCGGCGCNNTGGCTATCCCACCTNNCCGACGGCNTGCCNTTNGGGGCGGCCCATGACGCCACGGNGGGCGCCCNGCCCGCGTTTGACCTCGCCGCNGCCNTGACNCTCGCCCTNAGCCACGGTGTCTTCAGCGCAATTTCNNTGGAGGNCAGNAAATGACCCNGCTTCTNACCCTATACCGCAACGCCGCCGACCGTNTGGAGCGGGCCGACTGGCTGCTTCCGACCCTCGCCCGGTTCCTCTTTGCCGCAGTGTTGCTGGTCTATTTCNTGAATGCCGGGCTGACCAAACTCGGGCCCGGCCCCTTGGGCNTCNTTACCCCATCCACCGGNGCCTATGCGCAAATCTTCCCCCGCNTGTTTGAGGCCGTNGGCTATGACAGTGANGCGCTTGGGGTGTTCCATTGGCTCGTCGTCGTCGCCGGAACGGTNGCGGAATTTATCTTGCCNCTGCTCATNGTCTTTGGCCTGCTGACCCGNCTGGCGGCACTGGCGATGGTGGNCTTTGTCNTGGTGCAATCNCTCACCGACCTTTACGGCCATGGCAGCGCGCTCGGCGCGTGGTTCGACCGCTTTCCTGATGCCCATATCCTTGACCAGCGGGCGCTCTGGGTGTTCTTGCTTTTGGTACTCGTCGTCAAAGGTGCCGGCCCATTGTCACTGGACCGGCTGATTACAGGCCGAAGTTAAAGCATCGCATGAACGTCAGCTTCTATCTCTTTGTTCCAACCTAGAAATAGCTTGTCACCCACCGAGATCAGAGGCCGTTTCATCAGCGCTGGATGAGCTTCTATCAGGGTGAGCGGCGTCTGCTTGCGCGCCTCTTCATCCAGCCCCCGCCAAGTGGTGGAGCGGGTGTTGAGCAAGGCCGCGCCAAATTGCTCATGGGCCTGCGTCAAGACTGCCCTTGGCACGCCCGCCTCCCGAACATCGACCAACTGCGCCTCTGGCAGCGCCTTTTTCGCCTTGCGACAGCTGTCACAGTTTTTCAGCCCATAAATTAGCACATCCGTCTCCCTCAGCCACGCGATCGTGCTCCCGATTGCGGGTTTCGCACCTGACCGCTTGATTTTTTCCAAGTCCGCGCGATCTTTCTATTATGGCGGGTCGCAATTCAATCGCTTTCGCCATTCTGCTGGACGCAGAGACGCAAAGACAAAGGAGGCGCGGAGATTATGCCAACTGGCACCGTGAAATGGTTTAACACCACCAAAGGTTACGGGTTCATCGCCCCCGAGAGCGGCGGTAACGATGTATTTGTTCATATTTCAGCGGTCGAACGCTCTGGCCTGACCGGCTTGGCGGACGATCAAAAGATCAGCTACGAGCTGACCGAAGGCCGCGACGGTCGGCAGATGGCCACCGATCTCGCCCTGCTCTAGCCACGACATCGCAAAAGAACACCCGGCGTCCCGCGCCGGGCGTTGCTTGAGAGTTCACTGATACGAACAGCCCTTTGCCCCGACCGGGCAAGGCACGCGTGCTGAGCGGCGCAGTGTCACTGCGCGGTGCGGGTGGCGATGGCGGTGGACAACCGGATGCGCTTTGACCTCTGCATAGGTCATGGGCTGGTTCGGTGTCCCGCAGCCAATCGCGCCNCCAAGCGTCACCGGCTGNAATCCAGCCGGGCAATAATTCGCGCTNCTAGGATAGGCATAGANCTTNGGCTCGGCCGANNCCTGACCGNCCAANCCCNCAGAAAGCAGCCCTANCGCCGCNGCAATAGCTGTCGTTAGACGCATGATAATCCTCGNAATTATATACAATATGAACGAAGATTGCCGGGGCNCNTNCNTCAAGTCCAGTCTTTTATGGCAGNGCGTCTTTAACTNAACCGCGCCGGAAGCGTCGCATAGCCGTGAAAACGGATNCGCCCNCCGCCCTGACGCGCCGCGCTGATTTCATAGTCCGGGTAACGGTTCAGAAAGCGTTGGAGGGCNATTTTCCCNTCCATCCGTGCCAAGGTCAGCCCNACGCANACATGNGGACCNCCGGCAAAGGCCAGATGCCGATTGGGTTTGCGCCCGATATCGAATTTCGTCGNATNCTCAAAGACTTCNGNGTCGCGGTTGGCCGCTCCGATGCAAAGATGCAGGTTGGTCCCCGCGGCAATCTCCACCCCGCNGATCGTGACGGGGGCCGTGGTCTCGCGGTTGCCGAACTGNTTGGGCGANCGGAAGCGCAGCACCTCTTCGATACAGGGGCCGATCAACGCGGGNTCCGCCAGCAATCGCGCCTTTTGATCCGGGTGGTCATGGAGCAGCGCGAGGGCACTNCCGATCAGGTTGGTNGTCGTNTCATGGCCTGCGTTGAGAATAAANATNCAGTTTTGAATNAACTCGATCTCGGTCAACTGNCCGCCGTCATCTCCGGCAATGAGCCGCGTCAGCACGTCGGTTTCAGGATCCCCCGGNTCAGCCCGGCGCCGGGCGATGAGGTCTTGCAGATAGGCTTTGAANGCGCGCACCGCAGTATGGCCCGCCTCCAANTCCGCTTCGCTCAAGGTAGGCTCCAGCGCNCCGAGAATTGCCAGNGACCAGTCCCGAAGGGGGCCGCGTTCTTCCATCGGNACGTCCAGCAGGTTGCCGATGATCTGNACCGGNATGCAACTGGCATAGTCNTCNATCAGGTCCGGCGTGGGGCCCAGCCCTTCCAGCAGACGGTCNACCGTGTCGATCANCCCCGGCTCCATCCGTGCCAGCGCCTTGGGCGTCAGGGCCGANGTCATGATCCGCCGCACGCGGGTGTGCAACGGTGGGTCATTGAACACGAGGCTTGTGGTGTGATGCTCAAACANNGGGCTGCCNGGGCCGAATTTCGGCGCNAANGCCAGNTTNTTGTCCGAGATATAAAGCGTGGTGTCGCGGTAAATNGCGTTCAGGTCCGCGTGGCGGCAGATCAGCACAGAGCCATCGGGCTGGCGCAGCACCGGGGNCTCGCGCAGCAGGCGGTCGTAATGGGGGAATGGGTTTTCGACAAACCCCTCAGGCGGTGCGGACAGATCAAACATAGGCCGCAGTGATGCGCGGCGCGNGGCCTATGTCAATGGNTGTCANCGGCGGCGCAGCCANTCNCGNGCGATGGCGCGNGGGCCCGTNGCGCGCAGGCANAGATTGCCAAGCTCAATCCATTCTTCNGGGTCAAACTCGGGGAAAAATGCGTCTGCCGCGTCGATTTCCACGTCGACTTCGGTCACCAAGAGCCGATCCGCCAAGGGCAGAAGCGCGCGGTAGATGCCTTCGCCGCCGATGCCGTAGACCCGGCGATACCCCTCNGCCGCGCAATGGCCCAAGGCCGCCTGCGGGTCGCGCGCCACATGGACGCCCTCNATATCNGTNCTGGAGACCACGCAATTCAGACGGTTNTTCAANGGCTTGAACGGCAGGCTTTCCCATGTGCGGCGNCCCATGATGATGGCACCGCCGGTGGTTTCGCGCTGAAAGAATTTCAGGTCTTCGGGCAGCGACCAAGGGATATCCCCGTCTTTGCCAATGGCACCATTGCGGGCGCGGGCGACGATCAGGCTCAGCATCAGACGGCCACCGGCGCTTTGATNGCNGGGTCGGGGTCATAGCCTTCGAAGGTGAAATCCTCATAGCGGAAATCAAAGATCGAGTTCACCTCGCGGTTGATCCGCAGCTTTGGCAGCGGCTTGGGGGTGCGCGCAAGTTGGGTCTGCACCTGTTCCAGATGGTTGGAATAGATATGCGCGTCNCCCATCGAATGCACGAAATCGCCCGGTGCGTAGCCNGTGACATGGGCCAACATCTCCAGCAGCAGCGCGTAGGANGCGATGTTGAACGGCACGCCAAGNAACATATCCGCNGAGCGCTGATAAAGCTGCAAATGCAGCTTGCCGCCCGCGATGCGTACCTGCCATAGCGTATGGCAGGGCGGCAGCGCCATCTGNTCNACCTCGCCNGGNTTCCACGCCGAAACGATCAGNCGGCGGCTNTCGGGGGTCTTGCGGATCGCCTCGACCAGNTTNGCGATNTGNTCGACNTGNCCGGCCTGATGCAGCACCGTNCCATCGGGCTGCGGCATCGGCNCACCCACCNTCGGAAAACGCCGCCATTGATGGCCATAGACCGGGCCGAGGTCACCGTTCTCATCCGCCCATTCGTCCCAGATGCGAACGCCATTTTCCNTGAGGTAGCCGATGTTCGTGTCGCCCGAGAGGAACCACAAAAGNTCATGCACGATGGATTTCAGATGCAGCTTCTTCGTCGTCACCAGCGGGAAGCCATCGGCCATCCGGTAGCGCTGTTGCATCCCGAAATGAGAGATCGTCCCCGTTCCCGTGCGGTCGGTCGAGGTCACCCCCTGCTCCAGCACTTCGCGCAGCGCATCANGGTACTGTTTCACGCAGNCNCCNCCCGTTATCCGTGGCATTTGTCNTTGCATACCCTTCCGNGCCNNGCGCCTCAAGNCGGGCTTTGNGGGGGCAATCGCCTGNCAATGCCGTTGCCNCCTTTGACACCGGTGGTTTCGCGCCTAAACTCTCTATCAAAGCGCGGCGGGCATATTTTGCCGCTTCCCGTTTTGTGACGACTTTTNGACGACGAATTTTCGGCCCGANCAGGGTGTTNCANCCCTGNCCCAAGCGGCCCAACTGAAGGAANACCGATGCCCATCAAATACNTGCANACAATGGTGCGCGTGAAGGATCTGGACNCCTCTATCGCATTTTACAAACTNCTGGGCCTTGTGGAACGGCGCCGGATCGACAACGATGGGGGCCGGTTCACGCTGGTTTTCCTCTGCCCGCCGGGCATGGACGATGGCCATGCGGATGTNGANCTGACCTATAACTGGGANGGCGATGACGCGCTGCCCAGTGACAGCCGCCATTTNGGNCACCTCGCCTATACGGTNGAGAATATCTATGAGACCTGCCAGCACCTGCAAGACAACGGCGTGACCATCAACCGCCCGCCGCGNGACGGGCGNATGGCCTTTGTCCGCTCGCCCGACAATATCTCGGTCGAATTGCTGCAAGAGGGTGACGCCCTGCCCGCGCAGGAACCTTGGGCCAGCATGGAAAACANCGGTCATTGGTAAGGCTTTGCTTCAGTGCCCTGCTGGCGCTGATGCTTGCGCCCATGGGCGCAGCGCGGGCGGCCCTTTGTCGTCTCGCGCGGCGCCCGGTGCGTGATGTGCCCTCTTCGGTCGCCCCCAAGGGGGCGCCGCCGGGGCTGAACGGATCTCTGGGATGATACGCGCGGCCCTCGCCCTCTTTCTCACTTTCACTGCCATCCCATCGGCCGAGGCCGCTTGTCGGCAGGCGCTTGCCTTGGGGCTGGATGCCTCTGGTTCGGTCGATGCGCGAGAGTATCGGTTACAGATCGGTGGTTTGGCCGACTCGCTGAACGATCCGCGTGTGCGGGACGCCCTGCTGGCGCTGCCGGAGCATGGCGTCGACCTGATGATCTATGAATGGAGCGGGTCCAGTGACCAGAGGGTGATCTTGCCTTGGACCACGTTGAGCGAAGCGGCGGCGCTTGATGGGGCCATCGCACTTTTGCGCAGCACCGAGCGGCGTGAGGCTTCTCCCGGCACGGCATTGGGGGATGCGATGCAGTTTGGCGCGCGCCAGTTGGCGACGCGCGCCGCCTGCCAGAAACACACGCTGGATATCTCGGGCGATGGCATCTCGAACTTCGGGCCGCGGCCCCGGGATATACGCGACAGGTTGCAAGCCCAGCCTCTTGGGCCGCAGGAGCTGGCCATCAACGGTTTGGTGATTGGCGCGGAAGACCCGGCGCTTGGCGACAGTCGGCAGGGCGAGGTCGGCGCGCTGGCGTCATACTACCGGGCCGAAGTCATGCTCGGCCCCGGCGCATTCGTCGAAACCGCTGAGGGGTTTGAGGACTACGCCCGCGCTATGACACGCAAGCTCTTGCGGGAAGTGGAGGGGAGGGTCTACTCGCACCTCATCCCTCCTGCCCGCGATCAGTAGATATAGCGGATCTGATCCGTCCAATACCGCTCCATCCGTTTGAGAGAGCGGGTGATATCCTCGATTCCTGCATCGCCCAGCACGCCCTTGTGCTCCATCCCATCGGCATGGCGCGAGAAAAGCTCGGCCACCACATCGCGGATATAGCGCCCCTTTTCGGTCAGCCGAACGCGGACGGACCGGCGGTCAATCTCGCAGCGCTGGTGGTGCATATAGCCCATTTCGACCAACTTCTTGAGGTTGTAGCTGACGTTGCTGCCCTGATAGTAGCCACGGCTTTTCAGCTCGCCCGCGGTCACCTCGTTATCGCCGATGTTGAACAAAAGCAGGGCCTGGACGGCGTTGATCTCTAACACGCCGACGCGTTCGAATTCGTCCTTTATCACGTCCAGCAGCAAGCGGTGCAACCGCTCGACCAAGGACAGGGACTCAAGATAGCCTGCCATAAAACCCTTTATGGCCATCGGCTGCGCAGCGGGGTCTTGAATGCTCATGCGAAATCTCCGGTTCACCTTGTTCGAACCGGAAACTCGCTGAAAAATCAGAATAATTCGTTAAACCCTTTCGGGTTTTTTGAATCAGCCCCGCGCCTCGGCCAATTGCCCGCGGATATCCGTGACCAATGCTGCATAGTCGGCGGGGGCCTCGGCCTGTCCGCTCACCCAAAGATAGAGGTCGTGGTCATTCTCATTGAGCATCTGATCATAGAGCGTAAGCCCCGCGTCATCCATCTGCGGCAGCCGCGCCTCGGCATAGGCCGATAGGATCAGGTCCATCTCTTTGATGCCCCGGCGCATGGAGCGCATTTGCAGGCGTTTTAACCGGTGTTCATGGACCTCAGGCATCTGCGGGCTCCGTCATAAGGCGCCGAATGCGCTTTTCCAATTTGCCGACAGTCTCGGCCTTTTTCAGCAGGTCGGTGCGCAGGGCGCGCATGTCGGCCAGCACCTCTTCGAGATCAACGCGGCGGGCGGTTTCACCCGCTTCGGGGGCATCGACGCCTTCGCCTTCGCCATTGATCAGCCACATCATAGAGACATTGAGCAGCCCCGCCAGCATCGAAAGCCGGTTGGCGCGCGGCTCAGACAGGTCGTCTTCCCAGCCACGCAAAGTGGACAGACGCACACCCAGCCGTTTGGCCAGCATCGCCTGAGTCATGCCGGTCTGTTCGCGGGCCGCCGCGACCCGGTCGCCAAAGGTGGCGGCCTCGGGGCCGTACCAGTCAATCTCGTCGGTCATGCTTTATCTCCTGCCAGACACCCTTGCCGGGTGCGGGGACGCCCCCTATGAACGTGGGGATATTCATAAGCAACCCGAGGCTGAAATGGAACTGCTGTCCGCGACCCTTGATCGGGTCAAACCGTCGCCCACCATCGCCGTCACTACCAAAGCGGCAGAACTCAAGGCCGCGGGGCGCGACATCATCGCGCTTGGCGCGGGCGAGCCGGATTTCGACACGCCGCAGAACATCAAGGACGCAGCCGTGGCCGCAATCAACGCGGGCAAGACGAAATACACTCCCGTGGATGGCATCCCCGAGTTGAAACAGGCGATCTGCGCCAAGTTCAAGCGCGACAACGGGCTGGACTACACGCCCGCGCAGGTCAGCGTCGGCACCGGGGGCAAGCAGATCCTCTACAACGCGCTGATGGCCACGATGAACCCTGGCGAAGAGGTGGTGATCCCCGCGCCCTATTGGGTCAGCTACCCCGACATGGTACTGCTCGCAGGCGGCACACCGATCATTGCACCTGCAACGCTAGAGAATAACTTCAAGCTCACGCCGGAAGCGCTGGAAGAGGCGATCACGCCCAAAACCAAATGGTTCATCTTCAACTCGCCCTCGAACCCCACTGGGGCGGGCTATAGCCGGGACGAGTTGAAGGCGCTGACCGATGTGCTGATGCGGCATCCGCATGTCTGGGTGATGAGCGACGATATGTACGAGCACCTCGCCTATGACGGTTTCGCGTTCTGCACCCCGGCTGAGGTGGAACCCGCGCTTTACGACCGCACGCTGACCGTCAACGGCGTGTCCAAAGCCTATGCCATGACCGGCTGGCGCATCGGCTATGCCGCAGGCCCGGAAAAGCTGATTGGCGCGATGCGCAAAATTCAGTCGCAAAGCACGTCGAACCCCTGCTCGGTCAGCCAGTGGGCCGCGGTTGAGGCGCTGAATGGCACGCAGGATTACATCGCTGAGAACAACGAGATGTTCGTGCGCCGCCGCAATCTGGTGGTTGAGATGCTCTCGGCCATCGACGGGATCACCTGCCCGACGCCCGAGGGGGCGTTTTACGTCTATCCCTCTATCGCCGGGCTGATCGGCAAGACCTCGGCGGCAGGCACCAAGATCTCGGATGATGAGACTTTTGCCACCGCGCTGCTTGAGGAAACCGGCGTGGCGGTCGTCTTTGGCGCGGCCTTCGGTCTTTCGCCGAATTTCCGGGTCAGCTACGCTACGTCTGACGAGGCGTTGAAAGAGGCATGCACCCGCATCCAAACCTTCTGTGCCGGGCTGACGTAAGGGCGAACCATGGCAGGCGATCTTCCCGACTATTACTTCAGGGTCCGCGAGAATGGCGCGGCGGTGTTTCGGCTTGATACCGAGAACCGCCAACGCCGGATCGAGATGGAGCAGATCGCCGTGGTCAACCTGCGCAGTGGCGAGGTAAAGCCGCACGGGCTGCACCGTCTGACCGAAGCCGATGAGGCCGAGATCGCCCGCTGGGCAGAGGCGCGCCGCGAAACCCTTGCCGCGCGGGAGATTGACGACATCCGCCGCGCGGTGGATCACCTGAACCTCACCACGCAATGGGTGCAATCACGCGCCACGGACGCCGAGCTTGACGCCGTGACCGATGACCTGTTGCTGGCGATGCATGATCTGCGCAGCACGCTCGTGCGCAAAAAAGCGGATCGGATGGATCGGAGCTGAGGGTTACCCGGCCAGTGACTTGACCGTGACGCCCCAGAACCGCGCGTTGAGCAGCAGCCCCGCAACGCCCAGCCCGGCCACCAGACCGGCCCAAATGCCCATCGCTCCGAACCCCAGCGTGAAGCCAAGGAAATAGGAGCAGGGCATGCCGACCACCCAATAGCTGATCGCGGCCATCACCATCGGGATCTTGGTATCCTGCACCCCGCGCAGCAGGCCAAGCGCCACCACCTGCGCCCCGTCGACCAGTTGGAACAGAGCCGCCATCACCAACAGCCCAGTGCCGATGGCAAGGATCTCAACCCGTGCAGGCTCGTCCTCTTGCATGAAAACCGAGATCAACGGCTCGGGCCAGCCCACAAAACCGACCATAGTGATCAGGGCAAAGACCAGCGACAGGACCGTGACAATCACCGCCCCGCGCTTCATATGCGGCACGTCGCGGCGGCCATAGGCATTGCCCGCGCGGATCGTGGCGACATTGCTCAGCCCCAGATGCACCATGAAGGTCAGAGAGGCGAGCTGGATCGCAATCCCATGCGCCGCCAGCGGGATCGTCCCCAGCCAGCCCATCATCAACGAAGAGGCCGCAAACAGGCCAACTTCGCTCAGCGTCGTCAAGCCAATCGGCAGACCCAGCGTGAAGACCCGTACCAGCATCTGCGTATCGACCCGCCAGAGCCGCACGAACAGACTGTGTTGCGGCAGGGCGATCAGCACATAGATCACCACCCCGATCAGCGAGACGCATTGCGTCGTGACCGAGGCCACCGCCGCACCCATAACGCCAAGCTCCGGCGCGCCCCAATTGCCGAAAATCAGCGCGTAGTTCGCCATCGCATTGATCACGGCGGCCAGCAGGGTAATCCACAGCACGACCTGCGTCCGCTCCAAGGCAGCAAGGTAGGATTTCAGCACCATCACCAGCAGCGCAGGTACAATCCCCCAGCCCGCGACTTTTAGGTAATCACCCGCCGTATCGGCAAGGTTCGGCCCCTGCCCCAGCAGGTCCAGCACCGCAGGCGACCAGATCATCGCAGGCAGCGCGATCAACGCGAAACCCACCGACAGCCACAGCCCCATGCGCGTGGCGCGGCGCAGCCCGATCTCATCATCCTCGGCATCATAGGCCGCGACCAGTGGCATCACCGCCATGGCAAAGCCCGAACCGAAGATGAACAGCACGAAGAAATAGGTGCTGCCCAGAACAACCGCTGCCAGCGCCTCGACCGAATACCAACCCAGCATGACCGTATCGGTCACCCCGATGGCCATCTGTGCCAGATGTCCGCCGATCAGCGGCAGGCCAAGCGTCAGGATCGCCCGGACGTGATTGCGGTTGGTCATTACTTTGGTCATGGGCCAGCCTTACGCCGGGCCGCTGCAAAGGGAAAGTCCGGTTTTTGCGCTCTGTCATAGGGTTGCGGGGCTTTGTTGCCCTGATTTTGCCATGAATTCCTTGCGTCTGCGGCCCTGAGCGGCAAAGCTGATGGCAGGAGGGCTCGCGATGGAACCAACACGGACCGAAACCCGCCGCGTGAACGGTCAGGAGATTTTCATACGCCATTGGGGCGATGAGAACCTGCCGCCGCTGCTCATGCTCCATGGCTTTCCCGAATATGGCGGCACATGGCGCGATCTGGCCCCGCTGCTTTGCCAGCACTTTCACTGCATCGCCCCCGACCAGCGCGGCTATGGCCAAAGCAGCGCACCCGAAGGGATCGAGCCCTACGCGATGGCGCATCTTATGGCCGATATGGCCGCGTTGATCGGAGACAGGCCAGTGACGGTTTTGGCGCATGATTGGGGCGCTTCGGTGGGCTACGCATTGGCGATGTTCCGGCCCGAATTGGTCGCCCGGCTGATCATTCTCAACGGCGTGCATCCCGTGCCTTTTCAGCGTGCCATGGCCGCAGGCGGTGCACAGTCGCGCGCCTCGCAATATATCAACGCGCTGCGCGCCGAAGGCAGCGCGGTGAGGCTGGCCAAAGACGATTTCGCCGGGCTGCTAAAGCTCTTTTCGGCGCATATGAACCTGAGTTGGCTGACGGCAGAGCGGCTTGAGGATTACCGCGCGGAATGGGGGCGTCCGGGGCGGCTGAGGGCGATGATCAACTGGTATCGCGCCTCCCCACTGCAAGTCGCGGCCCCCGGCAAGCCCCTGCGCGACCTCCCAGAATTCCCAGTTGAACGTTTGCGCGTGAACTGCCCGCATCTGCTGATCTGGGGCGCGGAGGATACCGCCCTTTTGCCCGAAGCCACCGCGGGGCTGGAAACCTTCGCGCCAGACCTCACCCGGATTGAGATAGAAGGCGCGGACCACTGGTTGCACCACCAAAAACCGTCGGTTGTGGCACAGGCGGTCCTTGATTGGTGCGGGGCGCGGCCCTTGTAAAATGCGCAACCAAATGTATATTGAGATGTGTATTCAGGAGCCACGCCATGACTCGCATCCATACCAACCACATCGCCACCATGACCGAAATGCGCGAACCGCATAAGGTATTGGAACGCTCTGGTGGCAAACCCGTGGCGGTGATGAAGAACTCACGTTGTGTGGGGTATTTCGTACCAGCCGAGGCGACCCTGCAGGAGGAGCCGCGCGTGGCCACGCTAGATGAGGTGATGAAGAGCATTGCCCGCAGAAAGCACATCAACCAGCCGGTTCTAGACTATCTCAAAGATAAATGACCTATGTGCTGCTTTCACCTGAACTCGTTGTCAGGATCCACGATTCCGCGCTAAACTCTGGTGAGTTGGCCGGCATGGCCTTAGACAAATCGCTCGAAGGAGCGCTGGCACGGGTCGACAACCGACTGGTCTACGGCATGATCGAAGATGTCTTTGACCTCGCTGCGGCTTATTGCGTGGCGGTTGCCACTGGGCATGTCTTTAACGACGCGAACAAGCGAACCGCGCATCTCGTTCTCGATATCTGTCTTGATCTCAACGGGGTGCAACTTGACCACGACACCGTCGAAGCCGGCGACCTGATCCGCGAAGTCGCTCAACGGCGCATCGACGAAGACACCCTCGCCGATTGGCTACGCGCCAAGGCCACCTGACCACTCCAAATCCGGCCCATTAGACAAACCCGCGATTGCCCCCGGCGCGCGGGGCTGTCAAAATGGCCCCCACCCACAAACAAAGAGCAGGCCCGCATGACCGATCTTCTTTCCGGCCAGGAACCCACCGAATACGATGCCTCCTCCATCGAAGTGCTGGAAGGGCTAGAGCCTGTCCGCAAGCGCCCCGGCATGTATATCGGCGGCACCGATGAACGCGCCCTGCACCATCTCGTGGCCGAAGTGCTCGACAACTCGATGGACGAAGCGGTGGCGGGCCATGCCAACCGGATCGAGGTGGAGCTGAACGCCGATTATTCGGTCACAATTCGCGACAACGGCCGCGGCATTCCGATTGACCCGCACCCAAAGTTTCCCGACAAATCCGCGCTTGAAGTGATCCTCTGCACGCTGCACGCGGGCGGCAAGTTCTCGGGCAAAGCCTATCAGACCTCGGGCGGTCTGCACGGGGTTGGTGCATCTGTGGTTAACGCGCTGTCTGATTCCATGGTCGTGCAGGTCGCGCGCAACCGCGAACTGTTTGAACAACGCTTTTCCCGCGGCATCCCGCAAGGCCCGGTGGAGAAGATCGGCGCGGCGCCCAACCGGCGCGGCACCACGGTGACTTTCCACGCAGATGAACAGATTTTCGGCGCCCACCGTTTCAAACCCGCCCGCCTACTAAAGATGGTCCGCTCCAAAGCCTATCTGTTCTCCGGCGTCGAAATCCGCTGGAAATCTGAGATCGAAGACGGCGACACGCCGATGGAGGCGACCTTTCACTTCCCCGGCGGTCTGGCTGATTACCTGCGCGAAACCTTGGGCAAATCAACCACCTATGCCGAAAACCCCTTTGCCGGAACCGTCGAGTTCCAAGAACGTTTTGGCGTGCCGGGCAAGGTGGAATGGGCGATCAACTGGACGCCCGCGCGTGACGGCTTCATCCAGTCCTACTGTAACACCGTCCCCACGCCCGAAGGCGGCACCCATGAGGGCGGTTTCTGGGCCGCGATCCTCAAGGGCATCCGGGCTTACGGCGAGCTTGCGAACAACCGCAAGGCCAAGGACATCACCCGCGACGACCTGATCACCGGGGGCTGCGCGCTGGTATCCTGCTTTATCCGCGAGCCAGAATTCGTCGGCCAGACCAAAGACCGCCTCGCCACGACCGAGGCCGCGCGTTTGGTCGAGAACGCCGTGCGCGACCACTTTGACAACTGGCTGGCGGCAGACACGAAATCCGCCGGTGCGATCCTCGATTTCCTCGTCCTGCGCGCCGAGGAGCGGATGCGCCGCAAGCAGGAAAAGGAAACCGCCCGCAAATCAGCCACCAAGAAACTGCGCCTGCCCGGCAAGCTGACCGATTGCACCAGCAAGACCCGCGAAGGCACCGAGTTGTTCATCGTCGAGGGCGACTCGGCGGGCGGCTCTGGCAAGGGCGCGCGCAACCGCAATACGCAGGCGCTGCTGCCGCTCAAGGGTAAAATCCTGAACGTGCTCGGGGCAGCCTCCAGCAAGATCACCACCAACGCCGAGATCAACGACCTCTGCGAGGCGCTTGGCGTTGGCATGGGCACGAAATTTAACCTCGACGATCTGCGCTATGACAAGATCATCATCATGACCGACGCCGACGTCGACGGCGCGCATATCGCGTCGCTGTTGATGACGTTTTTCTTCACCCAGATGCGCCCACTGATTGATTCAGGGCATCTGTACCTGGCCTGCCCGCCGCTGTTCCGTCTGACCCAAGGGGCCAAGCGGGTCTATTGCTTGGATGAGGCAGAGAAAAACATGTGGCTGGAGAAGGGTCTCGGCGGCAAAGGCAAGATCGATGTCAGCCGCTTCAAGGGTCTGGGCGAGATGGACGCGAAGGACCTGAAAGAGACCACGATGGACCCCGAGACCCGCAAGCTGATCCGCGTGACCGTGGACGAGGACGTGCCGGGCGAGACTGGGGACTTGGTGGAGCGGTTGATGGGGAAGAAGCCGGAGATGCGGTTTGAGTATATTCAGCAGAACGCGCAGTTTGTGGAGGAGTTGGATGTTTGAGGGGCTTTTAGGGCACCGTTCTAGAGCAATTCTTTTTACTCTAACTTCGATCGCGATCTGGTGTGTTTGGAGTTTGGGCCACTTGCTCGAAAATAGGCCCGAAAGTTTTCAAGCGTCCGGTTCAATTATTGTCGCTTGGGCTATATTTTTTTACGGGCGTGAGCGAAGCTCTAGAGAGAGGTTGATCGAACTCAGTCAGCAAAACGCACTTATTGATACTATTAATCGAGTAGATACAGAGCTAAAATTTCACGCATCTTTGGCACATAATACCGCTAATCATCAAACCCTCGCCTATCTTAAGGTGTTAAAAAAACTTGGCCTAAACGATTCAGGCGTCAGTGATACGGGGAAGGAAATAGCAGCGCTTGAGGCACTACTAAAAGACCAGCGTGAGCACGAGAGCATCCATGAATCGCTGGTTCAAGCTTCGACACAGGCAAAAGAAACTGTCGAGCGACTAGGTTCAATGTCCAACGTACAACAGCCATGGGCACGTTTCCTAGGAAAAATGGAACTAGCGTTTGTAATTGTTGGTACTTTACAGTGGGGATACGGAAACATTTGGGTGGAGACTTTGCATAAAGAACTCCTTTCTCTGTAGGCAAAACCAAAGGGCTCCCAGCCCTTAAAAGTGGGTTGATTGCCCAATCATGCGGCTTGCGCCGCCCTCCGGGCTGAAAAGGTCCACTGGACCTTTTCTAAGTAGCCCTCCAGCCCGAGGTCGGGCGCGGCCCTACCGTTTCGCGCCCACCCCCCATCTTTCTCCTTGATCCGCCGCCCACACCGGTCCTAACTCCCCCCATGATCCGCGCCCTCCTCCTTCTCCTCCTCCTCACCGCCTGCGGCCGACCGCTGACGGAGAACGAACGCGCCTACCTCTCCACCATCCACGGCTCTTCCGTTAACTACGACCGCGTCCGCCTGCACGACGGTGCCCCGACCCGCGCCGTGACCTTCACCCGCAAACCGCGTCCGCGCACCACCTGCCGCGAGCGCATCCTGCCGCCGCAGGAGGGCGACACCGTCACCTCCAAACCCGCCGCCGTGGCGCTGTGGAACAACGTGCTGTTCGACAAGGACTGGTGCCTCGACGATTACCTGCCCGATCACCCCGACCGCATCGGGCTGATCGCGGCGATGCTGCTTGCGCATGAGATCACCCATGTCTGGCAATGGCAGAACCGCAAGCTTACCGGCTATTCGCCCCTGCGCGCAGCCTCAGAGCAGTTCACCAGCCCGGACCCCTACCTCTTCGAGGTCGACACGCAGCCGCGCTTCCTCGATTTCGGCTATGAACAGCAGGGTTCAATCGTGGAGGAATTCGTCTGCTGCCGCGCGCTTGATCCGCAGGCGCCGCGCACCAAGCGGCTGCACGCCATGCTGTCTGAGGTCATGCCGGTGGCCCCTCTACCCCAGAGCCGCCCTTATGATGTGGGCCTGCCTTGGGATGGGGTTGAGTTGGACAATATCTGCGGCTGATTTAGACCGGCACCAACTGCCCGGCCTCAAGCCGGATCTGTCGGTCCATCCGCGCAGCCAGTTCGAGGTTATGCGTGGCGATCACCGCCGAAAGCCCCGTGCCGCGCACCAGCGCCATCAGCGCGGCAAACACCTGATCCGAGGTCGAGGGATCAAGGTTCCCCGTCGGCTCATCCGCCAACAGCAGGCGCGGCTCATTGGCTAGCGCCCGGCAGAAGGCCACCCGTTGCTGCTCACCGCCCGACATGGCGGCGGGGCGGTGGTCGGCGCGTTCGGCGATGCCCACCTGCGCCAGTAGATCACGCGCCCGCGCCTCGGCCACCTTGCGGGCCACGCCATTGGCATGCTGCGGCAGCACGATGTTTTCCAGCGCCGTGAACTCGGGCAGCAGGTGGTGGAACTGATAGATGAAGCCGACATCCGCTCGGCGCACGCCGGTGCGCTTGCGGTCGCTCTGTCCGGTCAGATCGTCGCCCGCGATCTCCACCGTGCCGCTGTCTGCCGTATCCAGCAGCCCCGCGATATGCAGCAGGGTCGACTTGCCTGCGCCCGAAGGGGCAACCAGTGCCACGACTTCACCGGGCGCGACCGTCAGGTCAATGCCACGGAGCACCTGCACCTCATTCGGCGCGCCGGGGTTATAGGCTTTGGAGATGCCGCTCAGGCGGAGGACGGGATCATTCATAGCGCAGGGCCTCCACAGGGTTCATCCGCGCGGCACGGCGGGCGGGAAAGATCGTCACGATGAAGCTCAGGCCCAGTGACAGCGCCACGGCCGAGAGCACATCGCCCAGTTGCAGTTTCGCGGGCAGGAAGTAGATGCCCCGGATTGAGGCGTCCCAAGCGTTGCCGCCGCTGAGGTAGTTCACGAAGGCGAAGATCTGGTCGACATAGATCGCGAACAGCACCCCTAGCACCACGCCTGCGGCGGTGCCGATGATCCCCGTAAACGCGCCGCAGATGAAGAAGACCCGCAGGACCGAGCCCTCGCTGAGCCCCATGGTGCGCAGAATGCCAATGTCACGGCCCTTGTTCTTGACCAGCATGATCAGCCCCGAGACGATGTTCATTGCGGCAATCAACACCAGCACCGAGAGGATCACGAACATTACACGGTCCTCAATATCCAGCGCCGACAGGAACGAGCCGGACGCATCGCGCCACGTCCAGACCTGCGCATTATCCCCCGCCGCCTGCATCAAAGCCGGTGCCATGGCGTCGACGCTCTCGGGGTCTTCGACCATGACTTCCAACTCATCCGCGACACCTTCGCGGTTGAAAAAGCTCTGCGCCTCGGCAATCGGCAGGTAGACGCGGGTACGGTCGATGTCATAGCGCCCCGCCGAGAAGATATAGACCACCTCATAGCCGTTGACCCGCGGGCTGGTGCCAAAGGCGGTTTTCACCCCATTGGGCGAGATCAGCTTGATCGTATCGCCGACCTGCACGCCCAAGCTCTGCGCCACGCCGCTGCCGATGGCGATGCCCTCTTCAAACCGGCCGATGTCACCGAAAGAACGCTCTGAGGGCTGGATGCCGGGGATGGTCATCAGATCGTCCGACGCGATGCCAAAGACCTCGACGCCTGCGTTGGACTGACGCCGGTTCGCCATGACCTGCTGGCGCACCAAGGGGGCCACGCGGGTCACGCCGGGCACTTTTGCGACCTCGGCGGCCATCTCGGTGTAGTTGGCGATGGTGCGGTCGATCTGGCCGTTTTCCTGCACCTCGCCCATGGTGTAGACCGTGACATGGGCATTGGCTCCGAGGATCGTATCGACGAATTCAGCCCGGAAGCCCGAGCGGACCGACAGCGTGGCAATCAGTGCGAAGACCGCGAGCGTGATGCCAATGAGGCTGATCCATGTCATGACGCTCACCCCGCCCTCGGCGCGGCGGGCGCGCAAATAGCGCCAAGCGATCATCCATTCAAAAGCCGCGAATGGGGCGGTGCGTGTGGGTTTGCTGGCCATGCGGGAGGGCTCCGGTCTGAGGTGCGCGCAACCTGAGGCTTTGCCCCAGAAGGGTCAAGAACGCAATGCCCGGCGGCGGCGGAAGCGCGCGGACCATGTGGGCAGCCAGAGGAGCAGCCGCGCGAAGGCGGCTCCGACGATGAAGCCTATGGTGGCGAAGATCAATTCGGCACGGCTGCGCGGCGCGGTGGGCGAAAACTTCTGCACGGTTGCGCGCAACGCTTCTGCGTCAGGTGCGCGTAACAGGTAATAACTGCGCAGGAACGGACCCGCCGTTTGCAGTCGCGGCACCTGCGCCTCAAGCGTCGTATGGCGTTCGAGGTTGCGGGTCAGATCGATACGTCGGCGTTCCAACAAGGCCGACCCACGCAGCCGCGCAAGCGCGGCCTCTCGGTCAAGCCCGGCGGCGCGGGCGGCAGCATCAAAATGTGCCACAACACCGGAGAGCGTTCGTTCTGCGCCTTCTAGCTCAAACACATAGGCCCGGGTAAACCCCGGGCCTTGCGCGGCAACTCCTGCCCCTATGATCCCACCCGCCAATGTCAGCGCCCGCAGGATCATCGCAGCGCTCAGACGATACCGGCGTAGATTTTCGCCAGCTTTTCGACCGCCTGTTCGGGCGGCAGCTCTTCGCTTTCACCCGTGCGGCGGCTGGTCAGCTCAACCACACCATTCTTTAGCCCGCGTGGCCCAACGGTGATGCGCCACGGCAGACCGATCAGATCCATCGTCGCAAATTTCATACCCGCCCCGCCCTTGCGGTCGTCATAAAGCGGATCAAGACCCAGCGCCTTGAGGCTCTTATAAAGCGCGTCACAGGCCGCATCGGCTTCGTCGTCGCCTTGCTTGAGGTTGACGATACCCGCATGGAACGGGGTCACGCCCTCAGGCCAGACGATACCCTTGTCGTCATGGCTGGCCTCAATGATTGCGCCCAGCAGGCGGCTGACGCCGATGCCGTGGCTGCCCATATGGACCGGCACCTGTTTGCCGTCGGGGCCTTGCACTTTGGCATTCATCGCGTCGGAGTATTTCGTGCCGAAGTAGAAAATCTGCCCCACTTCGATGCCGCGCGCGGTGCGCTGGCGCTCTTCGGGCACTTTTGCGAAAAGCTCCGGGTCGTGGGTTTCATCGGTGCGGGCGTAGCGCGAGGTAAATTCGTCCAGCACAGCGCGGCAGGCGTCGTGATCATTGGGGTCGATCTCGCGGTCGCCGAAGGTCAGATCGGTGATCTCGCTGTCATAGAAGACTTCCGATTCGCCGGTTTCGGCCAGCACGAGGAATTCATGCGTGTCATCGCCGCCAATGGGGCCGGAATCCGCCCGCATCGGGATCGCCTGAAGTCCCATCCGCTCATAGGTGCGCAGGTAGCTGACCAGATGGCGGTTATAGGCGTGCAGCGCGTCCTCTTTCGTGAGGTCGAAGTTGTATCCGTCCTTCATCAGGAACTCGCGGCCCCGCATCACGCCGAAACGCGGGCGGATCTCGTCGCGGAACTTCCACTGGATGTGGTAGAGCGTCAGCGGCAGGTCTTTGTAAGACCCAACATGGCTGCGGAAGATGTCGGTGATCATCTCCTCATTGGTGGGACCGTAAAGCATGTCGCGGTCCTGACGGTCGCGGATGCGCAGCATTTCGGGGCCGTAGGCGTCATAGCGGCCCGATTCCTTCCACAGGTCCGCCGATTGCAGCGTCGGCATTAGCATCGGGATATGGCCCACGCGCTGCTGCTCTTGATGCACGATCTCTTCGACCTTGCGCAGCACTTTGTAACCCAGCGGCAGCCAGGAGTAGATCCCCGCGCTGGATTGCTTGATCATCCCCGCCCGCAGCATCAGCCGGTGGCTGACAATCTGCGCCTCGGCAGGGTTTTCCTTCAGCACGGGCAGAAAATATTGGGACAGACGCATGGTGTTTCCTCATTGAGCGAATTGCCCCCTGACTAGTGCATGTCAGGGGGCGAGACAATCACATCGCACGGGCCGCGCGAGAGTTTGGCCACCCGCGGCGCACGGCGCCCATCTCTCGAGCGGCCTGTACACAACGGACGACGTGCTGCCCTGATGGTCGCCCGATCTCCCCCCAGTCAAGCAGCCAAGACTTGAAACGAAACGCCACATGGGCGATGTGAGAACATTCCCTGCCGGAGAGCATCATGGCCCTGCCAATCCGAGACCAACTGAAATACTGGGGCATCGCTGCGGCGGTGTTCATGGTGGCACTGTGGTTCATGGGCGATGTGCTGCTGCCCTTCCTGCTGGGCGGGGCGATTGCCTATTTCCTCGATCCGGTGGCCGACCGGCTGGAGCGACTGGGGCTGAGCCGTGTGATGGCCACCGCGCTGATCACTGTGGCGGCTCTTTTGATCTTCGTGCTGATGGCGCTTTTGGTCATCCCGACGCTGGTGAACCAAACCGTCAACCTGATCGAGACCGCGCCCAAGGTCACTCGAAATTTCACTGATTTCATCACCGACCGCTTCCCCTCGCTGCTGGACGACGATTCGACCCTGCGCACCTCGCTGACCACCTTGGGCACGACGATCCAAGAACGCGGTGGTGAGCTGTTTCAAACCGCACTGGCCTCCTTTGCCTCGCTGATCAACATCCTGCTCTTGTTCGTCATCGTCCCCGTGGTCGCCGTCTATCTGCTGCTAGACTGGGACCGCATGGTTGCCGCCATTGACCGGCTGCTGCCGCGCGACCATGCGCCGACGATCCGGCAGTTGGCGCGGGAGATCGATGCGACACTCGCCTCTTTCGTGCGTGGCATGGGCACGGTCTGCCTGATCCTTGGCACCTATTACGCCGTGGCGCTGATGCTGGTGGGGCTGCAATTCGGCCTTGTCGTGGGCTTTATCGCCGGGCTGGTCACCTTCATCCCCTACCTCGGCGCGCTGATTGGCGGGGCGCTGGCGATTGGTCTGGCCCTGTTTCAGTTCTGGGGTGATTGGCTTTCAATTGGGCTGGTCGCCGGCATCTTCGTGCTGGGCCAGATCGTTGAGGGCAATCTGCTGACGCCAAAGCTGGTCGGCAACTCCGTCGGGCTCCACCCGGTCTGGCTGCTGCTGGCGCTGTCGGTCTTCGGCACACTCTTTGGCTTCGTCGGGCTGCTGGTCGCGGTGCCCGTGGCCGCCGCCATCGGGGTGATCGCGCGTTTCGCCACGGCGCGGTACCGCGAAAGCGTGCTCTACATGGGCCGCGAACCTGAAACGACGGTCGACGAGGACATCCGCTGACATGGCCCATCAACTCGGGTTGAACCTGCCCAGCCGAACGGCTCTGGGCCGCGATGCGTTCTTTGTCGCGCCTTCCAACGCAATGGCGATGGCGATGATCGACGGCTGGCGCGGTTGGGCGGGCGGCAAGCTGGCGCTGACCGGGCCGCAGGGCTCGGGCAAGACGCATCTGACGCATGTTTGGGCGGACCTTTCAGGCGCGCGGATCATCAGCGCCGCGGACCTGATGGAGGCCAGTATTCCCGCCCTCGCCCGTGGGCCTGTGGCCGTGGAGGATGTGCATCTGATCGCCGGAGACGCGGCGGCGCAAACGGCGCTCTTTCACTTGCACAACCTCGTGCTGGCCGAAGGTCAGGCCCTTTTGCTCACCGGCACCGGCCCCGTGGCCCATTGGGGGCTGACCCTGCCCGATCTGGTCAGCCGGATGCGCGGCGCCACGATGGTCGAAATGGAAGCGCCGGACGACGCGCTGCTCTCGGCACTGCTGGTCAAGCTTCTGGCCGACCGGCAGTTGACGCCGAAACCGGAGTTGATCAACTACCTGATGACCCGGATGAACCGTTCCTTTGCCGCCGCCATCGCGCTGGTCGACCGGCTGGATGCTGCCAGCCTTGCGCAGAAGCGCCCGTTGACCCGCGCACTGGCCGCGCAGGTGCTGGACATCGCCCCGCCCCGCACGTGATACTGGAATAATTAACGCAAGCCTTCGCAAACCCGTTACATTCCAATGTCATGAGGCCCGCATGACCCAAGCTGATTTCCTGCAAGCGCCCTTTCCACCCGCCACCGATCTGCCCGAGCTTGATACCGCCGGGCCGGGCCGTTTCTTTAACCGTGAGCTGAGCTGGCTCGACTTTAACTGGCGCGTGCTGGAAGAAGCCGAGAACCCGCGCGTACCGCTGCTGGAACGGCTGCGCTTTCTGTCGATTTCGGCCACCAATCTGGATGAGTTCTATACCGTGCGCGTCGCGGGCCTGCGCGAACTGGCNCAAGCGGGCAATACCACCGCCGCCGCCGATGGGCTGAGCCCCGGTGAGCAANTGGTGCTGATCAACGAAGACGCGCGCAACCTGATGATGTCNCANCAGCGNGTGCTGGTNGANNTNATGNCCGAGATGGACGCGCAGAACATCATGCTNGAACGNGCCGCGGACCTGACCGAGGCGGACCACAAACATCTCGAAGGGGTCTTTCTCAACCAAGTCTTCGCCGTGCTGTCGCCGCTGGCAATTGACCCGGCACACCCCTTCCCTTTCATCCCTAACACCGGTTATGCGCTGGCTTTGCAACTGGAACGCAGCCGCGACAAACGCCCCCTGCAAGCGCTGCTGCCGATCCCCGGCCAGATCGACCGCTTCGTGCCCCTGCCCGCGCCCGATGGTTGCCTGCGCTACCTNCCGCTCGAAGACCTGTTGATCATCAACATCCCCAACCTCTTTCCGGGCTACAAACTCAAAGCGCATTTCGAATTNCGCGTGNTGCGCGACAGCGATCTTGAGGTCGAAGACGAGGCCGAAGACCTCGTGCGCGAGTTCGAAGTCGCCCTGAAACGCCGCCGCCGNGGNGANGTCGTGCGNCTGACCCATTCCGCNGGCGCCCCGGAAAAGCTGAAATCCGTCGTCATGCGCGANCTTTGCGTGCGGCCCCAAGACGTNATCGAAATCGAAGGCATGCTCGGCATCGCCGATCTGTCGAAACTGGTNACCGACGCCCGGCCCGACCTTCTGTGGCCGCAGTTCACCCCGCGNGTGCCCGAGCGCGTCAGCGACCACGATGGCGATATGTTCGCCGCGATCCGGCAAAAGGACATGCTGCTGCACCACCCCTATGAGACCTTNGANATGGTGGTGCGCTTCCTNGCCCAAGCGGCGCGGGATCCNGANGTNGTNGCGATCAAACAGACGCTCTACCGCACNTCNCGCGACAGCCCGATNGTCAGNGCGCTCTGCGAGGCNGCCGAGGANGGNAAATCNGTCACNGCNNTGGTNGANCTNAAAGCCCGCTTTGATGAGGCCGCCAATATCCGCCAGTCNCGCCGNTTGGAACGCGCGGGCGCGCATGTGGTNTATGGCTTTCTCGACCTCAAGACCCACGCCAAGATCTCGACCGTGGTNCGCCGCGANGGCGATCAANTGGTGACCTATACCCACTANGGCACCGGCAACTANCACCCGATCACCGCNCGGATNTATACGGATCTGTCGCTTTTCACCTGCGACTCGAGCCTTGGGCGCGATGCCACGAAAGTNTTCAACTTCCTCTCNGGCTATGCCCCGCCNGAGCAGTTGGAAAACCTCGCCATTTCCCCCACCACGCTCAAGCCGCGCNTGCTTGAGATGATCGCCACCGAGGCNGANCATGCNCGCGCCGGGCGGCCTGCCGTGATCTGGGCCAAGATGAACGCNCTGATCGACGCCGAGGTGATCGANGCGCTNTATGATGCCAGCCAAGCNGGNGTGGAAATCAGCCTTGTCATTCGNGGCATCTGCGGNCTGCGCCCCGGNGTNAANGGNCTGTCGGACAACATNCGNGTCAAATCCATCATNGGNCGTTTTCTNGAACACAGNCGCATNGTCTGNNTCGGCAATGGCCANGGGCTGCCNCANAAAAANGCGCGGGTNTTCATGTCTTCCGCNGACTGGATGGGCCGCAACCTNAACCGCCGGGTCGAGACTTTGGTCGAGATCGAGAACCCGACNGTNAAGGCNCAGATCACCAGCCAGATCATGGCCGCCAATNTGGCTGANGTGGCGCAAAGCTGGGTCATGGGGCCGGATGGCAAATTCACCCGGCCCGCCGTGCCGGAGGGGACGTTCGCGTTTAACTGCCACCGCTTCTTTATGGAAAACCCCTCGCTTTCGGGGCGCGGCAGCGCGGGGGCGTCGGATGTGCCCAAGCTGACCCATACCGAGGATTGACCGGGCAAGCNGNCCGTTAGCAATTGACCTCACCGCCCCCCTGCGCCAATTATCCCNTCAAACGGATGGCCCGCAGGAGCATTGATGGCAGACCAGACCGACCCTTCCCGAGCCGCCCCCGTCCCTGAGACCGGCGTGGCGGAACTGGGCCTTTTCGCGAAACCGTTGTTTCANGATCCGGGNGCNCGCGCNCTGGCGCGGGTGGGCGTGGTGGATGTNGGCTCGAACTCTGTCCGCCTTGTGGTGTTCGACGGCGCGGCNCGNTCNCCNGCCTATTTCTATAACGAAAAGATCATGTGCGCCTTGGGNGCTGGCATGTCNGANACNGGCCANNTNTCGCCCGAAGGCCGCGCCCGNGCNCTNTCGGCGCTGCGNCGGTTCAGCAAGCTGGCCGATGGCATGGGCCTGTCGGAACTCACNGTCGTNGCCACCGCAGCGGTNCGNGATGCCAGCGATGGGCGCGAGTTNTGCGCCGATGTGCTGCGCGAAACCGGNCTGCGCATCTGGGTNATCGACGGCGAGGAAGAGGCNCGGCTTTCGGCCCAAGGGGTGCTGCTGGGCTGGCCCGGNGCTTACGGCCTTGTCTGCGACATCGGCGGCTCTTCGATGGANCTNGCNGAAATCTCTGGTGGGCGCGTCGGGCGGCGGGTGACCTCGCAACTCGGGCCGCTGAAATTGCGCGATCTCAAGGGNGGTGCCAAGGGGCGGCANGCCCATATNAAAGAGGTCATCACCGGCCTTCAGGAAAAGATGGGCAACCAGCGCGACCGGCTGTTCCTNGTNGGCGGCTCATGGCGCGCNATCGCGCGGATCGACATGTACCGCCGNGGCTATCCGCTGCATGTNCTGCATGAATACCGCATGACCGTNACCTCGGTCCGNGAGACGGTGAAGTTCATCCAAGCCTCTGATTTGGAAGAGTTGCGCAGCGCCTGNGGCGTGTCGTCGAGCCGGATGTCANTGGTGCCCTACGCCGCNGAGGTGCTNAGCCGTCTGGTCAAAACCTTCCGCCCNAAAGANATCGCCATTTCCAGNTACGGCATCCGCGAAGGCATGCTCTATGAGCAGATGCCGCANCNCCTGCGNGACCGNGATCCNCTGATNGANGCCTGCTATTTCGCCGANGCCAAAGANGCGCGGATGCCCGGCTTTGGNAAGGTGCTCTATAACTTCATCCTGCCGCTCTACCGCTCTGCCCCCCATGCGCGCAGGCGGTTGGTCAAAGCGGCCTGCCTCCTGCATGANGTCAGCTGGCGCGCGCATCCCGACTACCGGGCCGAGACCTGTTTTGACAACGCNACCCGCGCCAACCTTGGCGGGCTGAAACACGCGGAACGGATTTATCTGGGGCTGGCGCTGCTGCACCGATACTCCAACAAACGCGAGAACACCCGGTTCGAAGACCTTTATGAGATGGTCGACGAAAAGACCCGGTTGGAGGCCGAGATCCTTGGCAAGGCCATGCGCTTTGGTGCGATGCTNTGGATGGACAAGGGCGAACAGCGCGGCGAATTGCGCTGGTTCCCCAAGAAAAAGCAGTTGGAACTGTGGCTCACCCCCGACATGGTGCCGCTNTTCGGTGANGTCGCAGAGGCNCGNCTGAACTCGCTCGCCAAATCGCTTGACGCCGAAGTCCATGTGCGCACNGGCAANCGNCCTCCGAAATAGNCCGGGTTACAGGTCGATCTGGGGTGCAGGCTCGGTCGGNGTNTCNGGNGGCACCATCGGATGATCCGGCTTGCGGCGAATGATGATATCGCCGTTGGGCTGCATCTCGGGCGCTTGGTATGCGCTCCAGTCNTCNACCTCATCCAGCAGTTCCGTCAGCTTCGGCTTCGGCCCCATCTCCCGCGCGAAATCNCGCAGGGCGGGGCGCATNGCTTCGGTGAAGCCTTCGAAACCCTCCATGACCGGGCCCATCTCATCCATGATNCCGTCCATGAACATCTGCGCGCCGCGCTCCATCANNCCGAGGCCGCGTTCTTCGGTGTCCTCCTGCGCGTGGGCCGCAAGCGGCANCATCGTGCAAAGGGCGATAAGGGGCATGAAACGTGTCATGCAATTGATGTAGGCGGCGCGTTCGGGATTTCTAGTCTNCTGCCGNTGCNCGNGCACAAGCCCGCCTAAANNTCGANATCCAGCGTGACCGGGAAGTGATCCGACGCCGCNAGCAGCNCATCGCGCAGNGCCACGTTNTGCCAGCANGNGGGNTCATCCATCGGGTGCCAGATGCGCCAGCGGGCATCNCGGGCNNGNATTTGCGGNNTGACCATGATGTAGTCCAATAGCGCCTGAAGGNAGCGTTCNTCNGGNGCNATCCAAAANCGNGCGCTGGTNGGCGCGGCCCCCAANCGTCGGCTNAGCGCCTGTTTGGCNTGCGGNTCAAAGAGCGCCNCCGCNCCNTCCCCCAGCACAATCTCGACCGAAGACCGCCCAAACAGGCTTTCGAATTCATCCAGCCCCGGCCCGTCGTTCANATCACCCATCACCATCACGGGCCGATCCGCTGCCAGATGCATGTCAATCCGCCGCCTGAGCCAGATCGCCTGCGCCAANTGNTTGCGCCTGTTGGCGATGGCGATGCGCAGCACATCGGCCTCGGACTTGGCCCCATGGGGCGCTTTGGATTTCAGNTGCGCGCCGATCATCTGNAANNCAAACCCNGCCTTCGTGGTCACCTCCAACTCCANNGGCGGNTTGGAGAAGACCACNGCNTCNTCTGTCGCATCCACGTCNAGATCAATCCGTAGTGTCTGATCAAAGCGCGGGGCATCAGCAGCGGCCAGCGGCGCATGGCGGGCCGTGAGCTTATCGGGGTCATAAAGCAGCGCAATCTCTTGCTCTGTNTCGTTGGANAACCCCATNACGGCCTCCCGNGCGCGNANGGNAAACCGCGCGGCGAAATGCTCAAGCGCGGCCACAGTCGACTGCCGCCGCCCGTGGTTTGGCGCCTCGATCACCATCACCGCATCTGCATCCAGCGCCGCGAAAACCACCCCCAGTGCCGCCGTTTGCTGCGCACGGGTCACCTGATAGCGCGANGACCATTCGCTGTCGTCGTAAAGCTGATTGTCATCGTCAAAAAGGCTCGCGAACCACTCAACATTGTAGGTCGCGATGCGCATCAAGCGTGTTTGCCCGAGATCGTTTCCCACGCGCGGTTGATGTCGATCATGCGTTTCTCGGCCATTTTAATGGCCTCTTGCGGCAGGCCGCGCGCCACCAGCGCATCGGGATGGTTCTCCCGCACCAACCGCCGCCAGGCCTTACGTGCCTCTGCCAGCGTGGCGTTGGGACCAATCCCCAGAACCGTGCGCGGCAGGGGGGAACTATCCGGTACGAAACGCGCCTTGAGCGAGGCGAACGCCTCTTCTCCCATGCCAAAGATCGCAGCCACCTCTTCGAGAAAGGCGTTCTCATTCGGGTGATAGATGCCATCGGCCATGGCGATGTGAAACAGCCCCTCCATCAGATCATGCAGCATCTCGGGCTGGTCGTTGAACATGTTGGCGATGCGTTTCGCGTATTCCTCAAACCCGGTGACATCCTGCCGCGCAAGGTTAAAGACCCGCGCCGCCCCGTCTTGGTCCCCTTCGGCAATCTGGAAGACCTCGCGAAAGGCGGTCACCTCGTCGCGGGTCACCAGCCCATCAGCCTTGGCCATCTTCGCGCCCAAGGCGATGACTGCGATGGTAAAGGCGACCGAGCGTTCGGGCGGGCTGCGCAGACGGTCAAAGACAGCCGACAGCCCCTCGCCCGCGGTGAGGGCTGACAAAGCTTCGGAGATGCGCGTCCAGATCGACATGGGCTGACCCTTTGGTATTCGGCCCCCAGCTTAACCGCTGGCACCGGGGAAGTCAGGATGCTGACAGGGTTTTTTGCATCAAGATCAGATCAAGCCATTGGCCGTGTTTGCGCCCGACTTCGGGCATCCGGCCCACCTGCGCAAAGCCCAGTTTTTCATGGAAAGTCACAGCGCCCGGATTGGCGCTGCTGATCGCGGCGACCATCACATGATGGCCCTGCCCCGCAGCCGCCTCCTCCGCCCGCGTCATCAAGCCGCGCCCCAGCCCCTGCCCCTGTGCGGCGTCCGACAGCACGATGCTATGCTCCACCGTCGCGCCGTAGCCCGGCCCGCCCCGAAAGCTGCCGTAGGTGACAAAGCCCAGCACTGTCCCTGCATTTTCGGCCACCCAGAAGGCATCTACGCGGGTGGCGATTAGCGCGGCAATCTCAACGGGCGTCTTTTCATCTGTGGTGAATGTCGACAGGCTGTCGCGGATCATGCCGTTCCACAGGTCGGCCACGGCAGCGGCATCGCGCGGCTCTGCCGGGCGGATCACCCCGCCCATTGGGGCGGAGCGATCAGCAGCCTGCGTCACTTCCGCGTCTCGCGGATCAGCTTGAGGATATCCTTCGCTGCCGTCGGGATATTCGTCCCCGGCCCAAAGATCGCCTTGACCCCGGCGTCTTGCAAGAACTTGTAATCCTGCTGTGGAATAACCCCGCCACAGATCACCAGAATATCCTCGGCCCCTGCATCCTTCAGCGCCTGAATAAGTTGCGGTGCCAATGTCTTATGCCCCGCCGCTTGGCTGGAGATGCCGACGACATGCACGTCATTGTCCACCGCATCCTGCGCGGCCTCGGCGGGCGTCTGGAACAGCGGTCCCACGTCCACGTCAAAGCCGATATCAGCGAAAGCCGTGGCGATCACCTTAGCGCCCCGGTCGTGCCCGTCTTGGCCCATCTTGACCACCAACATGCGCGGGCGGCGGCCCTCGGCCTCGGCGAACTCATCGACTGACTTCTGGATATCGGCAAAGCCCGCGTCGCCCTCATAGGCCGCGCCATAGACGCCCGAGAGGGTCTTGACCTCGGCCCGGTGCCGCCCGAATTCTTTCTCCATCGCCATGCTGATTTCTCCCACTGTGGCGCGTGCGCGCGCGGCATCAACCGCCGCGTCGAGCAGGTTGCCGCCCTCGGCGGACCGCCGTGTCAGTTCCGCCAAGGCGGCGGTGCATGCCGCGTCGTCCCGCTCGGCCCGGATACGCTCCAGCCGCGCAACCTGACCGGCGCGGACCTTGACGTTGTCCACGTCCAAGATGTCGATCGGCTCTTCCTTGTCGCGGCGGTACTTGTTGACGCCCACGATCACCTCGGTGCCACGGTCGATGCCCGCCTGACGCTGGGCCGCGGCTTCCTCGATGCGCAGTTTCGGCATGCCGGAGGCCACAGCCTTGGTCATGCCGCCCATCTCTTCAACTTCTTCGATCAACTTCCACGCGGCCTCCGCCAGATCAGCGGTCAGCTTTTCAACGTAGTAGCTGCCCGCGAGCGGATCGACGACGTTAGTGATGCCGGTCTCTTCCTGCAGGATCAACTGGGTGTTGCGGGCGATGCGGGCGGAATGCTCCGTCGGCAGGCCGATTGCCTCGTCAAGCGAGTTGGTATGCAGCGATTGCGTACCGCCCAGCACGGCGGACAGCGCCTCGTAAGCGGTGCGCACCACGTTGTTGTAGGGGTCCTGTTCGGCGAGGCTCACGCCAGAGGTCTGGCAATGGGTGCGCAACATTGACGACTTGGGGTTCTTCGGCTCGAATTCCTCCATCACCCGCGACCAAAGTAGACGCGCGGCGCGCAGCTTGGCGGCTTCCATGAAGAAGTTCATGCCGATGGCGAAGAAGAAGCTCAGGCGCGGTGCAAAACGGTCCACATCCATGCCCGCCGCAATCGCGGTGCGCACGTATTCGCGCCCGTCCGCGATGGTAAAGGCCAGCTCCTGCACGAGGTTCGCGCCCGCCTCTTGCATGTGATAGCCGGAGATCGAGATCGAGTTGAACTTCGGCATGTGGTCAGAGGTATATTCGATGATGTCCCCGATGATCCGCATCGACGGTTCCGGCGGGTAGACATAGGTGTTGCGCACCATGAATTCCTTGAGGATGTCATTCTGGATCGTCCCCGAAAGCTTGGCGCGGTCGTGGCCCTGCTCTTCGCCCGCCACGATGAAACTTGCGAGGATCGGGATCACGGCGCCGTTCATCGTCATGGAGACCGAGACCTGATCCAGCGGAATGCCGTCGAAGAGAATCTTCATGTCCTCAACCGAGTCGATGGCCACACCGGCTTTGCCCACATCGCCCTCAACGCGCGGGTGATCGCTGTCATAGCCCCGGTGCGTCGCCAGATCGAAAGCAACCGAAACACCCTGCTGCCCGGCGGCCAGCGCGCGGCGATAGAAAGCGTTGGATTCCTCAGCCGTCGAAAAACCCGCATATTGCCGGATCGTCCAAGGACGGCCCGCGTACATCGTCGCTTTCACACCGCGCGTAAACGGCGCTTCGCCGGGAATGCCACCCAGATGATCCAGCCCGTCCACATCCTCGGCGGTATAAAGCGGCTGAACGTCGATCCCCTCCAATGTCTTCCACGTCAGATCGTCAAGGCTGCGTCCGCGCAATTCGCCCGTGGCCAGTTCCTGCCAGCGTGTCTTGGCGTCCTTTTGGTCGGATGTCATATGCTTGTCCTTCTCCCTTAACGCCGGGCGGCAGGCATGGGCCTGCGCATCACCGGCGGCTGAATTGTCACGGGGCGCGCGCTCACGGGGATAAATGCCCCCTGCGGTGCTTTGCCCTTCGCAAAATGGTACAGGCCCCCTATATCTGAAGGGACAGGAGCCTTGATGAAACGTTTGATCTCACTAGTTTTTGCAGGATTGATCGCCACCACGGCGATTGCCCAGGGGGCCGATACCCCGATGGAGGATCCGCTGTTCCTGCCCGCCGATATGGTCGATCTCAGCGCCTTCCAATGGAAAAAGCGGCCCGTGCTGGTCTTTGCCAATTCCGAGAACGATCCGGCATATGTCGCGCAGATGGAATACCTCCACGACCGCGAGGAGGAGTTGCGGCTCCGGGATGTCATCGTGCTGACCGATACCGACCCTGCCGCGCGCAGCGCGCTCAGGCTGCGAATGCGCCCGCGGGGCTTCATGCTAGTGCTGGTCGACAAGGAAGGCCAGATTGAATTGCGCAAACCCTTTCCATGGGACGTGCGCGAGATCACCCGCAGCATCGACAAGATGCCGCTGCGCCAGCGTGAAATCAGAGAGGCAAAGGAGCGCGACGTCATCCGTTGATGCCCCGCGCCCTGCCCGCCCTGATCGCCAGCGCATCGCACCCTATTCGAACTCCATGATCACATCGTCCACCGCGAGGCTGTCGCCCGCGCCAGCGTTGACCTTGCTGACGATGCCTTTCTTCTCGGCGCGTAGGATGTTCTCCATTTTCATCGCCTCGATGGTGCAGAGCGCTTGGCCCTCTTGGACCTCNTCNCCNACTTCAACGTCGAGTTTCACCACCAGACCCGGCATCGGGCAGAGCAGCATCTTGGAGGTGTCGGGCGGCAGCTTCTCGGGCATNAGGGCCGCCAGTTCCGCCTGACGCGGGGTGCGGACATGNACNTTNAGATCCGCGCCGCGGGTGCGGATGCGGAAGCCGCCTGAGATTTTGCCGACCTTCAGCACCAGAGGCGCGCCATCNACGGTCATCTCGGCCAGTTGGTCGCCCGGTGTCCAATCGCCGCTGACCCGCATTTCGCTGCCGTCGGAGAAAGCCACCGTCGCCCCNTCGGGATCGGCCTTGGTGACCACNTCAAAGTTNTCACCCTGNAGCTTNACGTTCCAATCGCTNCCGACCTTGCGCTCGTGGTTGTCCATCCGGCCCGAGACACGGGCGCGGCGNATTTCNCCNACGCGGTGCATCGCAGCGCAGGCCGCAGCGATGCGGCGCAGCTCGCCNTCNGGCAGGGTCACACCCTCGAAACCTTCGGGNTATTCNTCGGCGATGAAGGCGGTGGTCATCTCGCCCGAGACGAATTTCGGGTGATCCATNACGGCAGAGAGAAACGGCAGGTTATGCCCGATNCCCTCNACCTCGAAACTGTCGAGCGCNACGCGCATCTTCTCAATCGCCTCTTCGCGGGTCGGGGCCCATGTGCAAAGCTTGGCGATCATCGGGTCGTAATACATCGAGATTTCGCCGCCCTCAAAGACGCCNGTATCGTTGCGCACGGCCATCTCGCCGCTNGGTGCATCGCCCTGCCANGTGCCTTGCTCCAGCAGCGGCCCNGCGGCCACTTCCTGCGGCGGGCGGTAGCGGGTCAGACGGCCAATGGACGGCAGGAANCCNCGGTAAGGGTCNTCGGCNTANAGNCGGTTTTCGATGGCCCAACCGGTCAGGGTCACGTCATCTTGNGTGATCGACAGNTTCTCGCCATTGGCNACGCGGATCATNTGCTCNACCAGATCNACNCCGGTGATCAGTTCNGTNACCGGGTGNTCCACCTGAAGGCGGGTGTTCATCTCAAGGAAGTAGAANTTCTTGTCGCCATCNACGATGAATTCCACCGTGCCNGCGCTGGTGTAGCCCACNGCCTGCGCCAGAGCGACGGCCTGTTCGCCCATGGCNTTNCGGGTNGCNTCGTCAAGGAAAGGGCTCGGCGCTTCTTCGACAACCTTCTGGTTGCGGCGCTGGATCGAACATTCCCGCTCGCCCAGATAGACGCCATTGCCATGCGCGTCACAAAGCACCTGAATTTCAATGTGGCGGGGCTGGGTGACGAATTTTTCGATAAAGATACGGTCATCACCAAAGGAGTTCGCGGCCTCGTTCTTGGACGACTGGAAACCCTCGCGGGCCTCTTCATCATTCCAAGCGATCCGCATGCCCTTGCCGCCGCCGCCAGCCGAGGCTTTGAGCATCACCGGGTAGCCGATTTCGTTGGAGATTTTCACGGCCTCGTCGGCGTCTTCGATCAGACCCATATAGCCCGGCACGGTCGAGACACCCGCCTCCTGAGCGATCTTTTTGGAGGTGATCTTATCGCCCATCTTTTCAATGGCGCCAACGGGCGGGCCGACGAAAGCCACGCCAACAGCGTCAAGCGCCTCGGCAAACTTGCTGTTTTCGCTTAGAAAACCATAGCCAGGATGGACCGCCTGCGCGCCAGATTGCTTCACGGCCTCCATCACCTTGTCGATGACGATATAGGACTGGTTCGCGGGCGGCGGGCCGATGTGAATGGCCTCATCCGCCATTTCCACATGCAGCGCCTGCGCATCCGCATCGGAATAGATCGCCACGGTGGTCAGACCCATCTTCTTGGCGGTCTTGATCACGCGGCAGGCGATTTCGCCCCGGTTGGCAATGAGGATCTTGTCAAACATCAGCAGTTCCTTTGACGGTAACAGGCCACGCAAAATGCCGCGTCAGCCAAAGCTGCGCGGGTGCCTGTAGAGATAAAGATGGAGGGGGAAACCGCCCTGCCCGCGCCGATGGCAGGCAGAGCGGTTAATGGGGCGAGATCAGTTACATTTGCCGGGGTTAAGCTGGCAATAACCGACGTTAGCTGCGGCGCCGATGGCTGCGCCCTGCGCCAGCGACCCACCTGTGACGGCTGCCGCGCCTGCGCCGACGGCTGCGCCGCCCAAACCCTGTTCGCCGATGGTGTTGCCACATGCGGCAAGACCGGCTGTCGCGCCAAGCGCGAGAATGATGTTACGAATTGACATGTGCCTGTTCCTTCACTGCTATCTACTGTCCGACCAACGCCCTGCCGTTTGACAAGTTCCCGGTCAATTTTCCGGGCCGTTGCCCTGTGGCGCGAAAACCACCCCGCCGAAAAGTCGGGCAGCGCGGCGCGGTTGCGCAGCGGCTGCCCGTTAGGGGAAGGGGTATGGTCTTCATGTCCGGCGGCACGAAGAGCAAAAGACGCGCCGCCAGCCACGCAAAACCTGCCCCAAGCCTGAGCCNGCGCCAAGCACGCCCTTTGAGGCGGCCGGACTTCGGCAAGGCTGTGCTGATCTGCGTAGAGGCGGGGCGACATCATGCCGATCAACCCTCGAAAGCTTCGGGGAAGGCGGCACGGGCTGCGGCCACNTCGAGCACGAGCAAAGCTTCGTAATCGGCGGGGTCNAAGGGATCNGTNGCCGGCAGCACCTCGCGGCCAAAGAGCCACGACAGACGGCCCGCATCCAGATTGCCACGCTCGAAAGGATGCTCGCCAAAGGCTTCCCACAGGGCTTTGACAAANGCGGNNTCNGCGCGGCGGTCNGGCGCNCGGCGGTCAGGGCGACGCTCACGCCGNGTGATGGGCGTGACCCCCTTGGGGTTCGGACGGCGAATTGTGAATTGGAAATCGGTGCCGGGCAGTCGCCCGGGGAACCCGCGATGTTTNAGCATATAGGCGGGCATCAGACACCCCTCCCGGTTGCAGGGGTGGCTGGGATCAGGGCAGGCGCAAACGCCTGCCCTGCAACGGCATTATTTGTACTTGCCGGTGTAGACGGGCTCAACCGAGATGGGCTCGGGCTCAACCACGACGAACTCTTCTTCTTGCTGTGCGCAGGCCGAAACAGCTGCGACGAAACCGATAGCTGCCAGCAACTTGATGCTCTTGGACATGTATATCTCCTATTAATGTTAAATGAACCTGACGCNACAACATGCCGGCCAAGCCCGGGTTCTGAGGTAAGGGATACGTGGGTATTCCTTGACCGCATCATATGCGATTCACATAGCAATGGATACGGTTGCAAGCGCAATCGGTCGCGNTGTGACTCCAAAGCATCATTCCAATNGGAGGATCGGCGGATTCTTGCAAGATCNTGCCTGCGCATCACAAACCCTCCCAGATGCAAGCGTCATCTTGGGCACGGAAAGCTTCGAAATATTGGGTCGCNTCGGGGTCGGCCGCGCCGAATTCCACCGGGCGGTCAGCAAGGGAGACGACGATCACCTGCCCCGCAAGCGCATGTTCGGTCATGTAAGGGAGGGCGACCACCGCGCAGAGATGCTCCATGTCCGGAGCGGCGAGGTCATAGGCGATGGCCTCCGGCCCTTTGGCGATCTGCGGCGCGATGAACCGAAAGCGCAGCCAAGTCTCACCGCCCAGCTCCTCGACAAGAACCTCTTGCAAGTCAATCGTTTGCCCCGANGGAACGTCAATCGCCCGTGCTGGAGACGNGAGCCCCCCCGCCAGCAAAGCNGGCAGGCAAGCCCGGCGCAGCAGAGCGCCTAGTGATTGCGCAAAGCGTCGATCAGNGCGTCCTTGTCCATATCCGANCGCCCCTCGATCCCGAGTTCCTGCGCCCGGTCGTAGAGGTCGTCNTTGGTCCAATCCTCGTAGGGCGGCTGTTTGCCCCCCTTCTTGCCGGGATGCTGGCTGTCGTTGGCCTGCGCATTGGCGATGCGGGCGGCTTTCTCCTTGCTCGCCCCATCCTCGCGCAGGGACTTGTAGGTCTCTTCGTCCTTGATNGATGAATTCGGCATGATCCGGCCCTCCTTTGCAAGGAAAACCACCCAGTCCGCCGAGGGTTCCGCGCGCGGCCTCGGTGGGATCGGTATTTAAGAAAGGATGAAGCTGCATGATGGTGCTCAGAGCGGAATGTTGTCGTGTTTCTTCCACGGGGTCTGCACTTTTTTGTTGCGCAGTGACGCGAAGGCGCGGGCGACCCGTTTGCGGGTGCTGCGGGGCTGGATCACCTCGTCGATGAAACCGCGTTCGGCGGCGACAAAGGGATTGGCGAAACGGTCTTCGTAATCCTTCGTGTGTTTGGCGATCTTTTCGGGATCGTTCAGATCCTTGCGGTGGATAATCTCTGTCGCGCCTTTGGCCCCCATCACGGCGACTTCGGCGGTGGGCCATGCGTAGTTGAAATCCGAACGCAGGTGTTTGGAAGCCATCACGTCATAGGCGCCGCCATAGGCTTTGCGCGTGATGACGGTGACCATCGGCACGGTCGCCTCGCCATAGGCGAAGAGCAGTTTCGCGCCGTGTTTGATGACGCCGCCGAATTCCTGACCGGTGCCGGGCAGGAAGCCGGGCACATCCACGAGGGTCAGGATCGGGATTTCGAAAGCATCGCAGAACCGCACGAAACGGGCCGCTTTGCGCGAGCTATCGATGTCGAGGCAGCCCGCCAGCACCATCGGCTGGTTGGCCACCACGCCGACGGTACGGCCTTCAAGACGGATGAAACCGGTGATGATGTTCTTGGCGAATTCCTCTTGGATTTCGTAAAAGTCGCCCTCATCCGCCAGTTTGAGGATCAGTTCCTTCATATCATAGGGGGTGTTGGCGTTCGACGGCACTAGCGTGTCGAGCGAGGGTTCGATCCGGTTGGGATCGTCGAAGAAGGGGCGGACCGGGGGTTTCTCGCGGTTGTTGGCGGGCAGCAGATCGACGAGGCGGCGCACTTCGGCCAGCGCTTCGACGTCATTTTCGAACGCTGCATCGGCGACAGAGGATTTGCGCGTGTGGGTCGAGGCGCCGCCCAATTCCTCGGCGGTGACGACTTCGTTGGTGACGGTTTTCACCACGTCGGGGCCGGTGACGAACATGTAAGAACTGTCTTTGACCATGAAGATGAAGTCGGTCATCGCGGGCGAGTAGACCGCGCCACCCGCGCAGGGGCCCATGATGACGCTGATCTGCGGGATCACGCCGGAGGCTTCGATGTTGCGCTGGAAAACCTCGGCATAGCCCGCGAGGCTTGCCACGCCTTCTTGGATACGTGCGCCGCCGGAATCGTTAATGCCGATCACGGGCGCGCCGTTCTGCACCGCCATGTCCATGATCTTGCATATTTTCTGGGCGTGGGTTTCCGAAAGGGAGCCGCCGAAGACGGTAAAATCCTGACTGAATACATAGACGAGGCGACCGTTGATCGTGCCCCAGCCCGTAACCACACCATCACCTGCGGGCTTTTGATCCTGCATGCCGAAATCGGTGCAGCGGTGGGTGACGAACATGTCGAATTCCTCGAACGAGCCTTCGTCGAGCAGCAGATCGACACGCTCCCGTGCGGTGAGCTTGCCGCGACCGTGCTGCGCATCGATCCGTGCCTGACCGCCGCCCAAACGCGCATCTTCGCGGCGCCGCTCCAGTTGTTCGAGAATGTCTTTCATGACGCACCCCTATTGTGATTTCGACCAGTCTATCGGAGGAGCGCAACTGACCAAAGAGCAATTTTGCAAATTTGCAAAATCAATACAGGCGNACTTAAGCAAAATGAAAAGTTGCNAAACAATCTAGTTAACATGGACATTTCCCATGCCCCCGACTACTTGCATTTGCATGAGCGATATCCCCAAAGTCCGNTATCTAGATCGGACGACCCCGCCCCATATTTCAACGCTGATCCTGCTGGCCGGGCTTTCGGCCATGGTGATGAACATCTTTCTGCCCAGCCTGCCGAAGATGGCAGAGCANTTTGGCACGGATTACGCNGTGATTCAGCTTTCGGTGCCGCTTTANCTGTTCTTCAGTGGCATACTGCAGATCTTCATTGGGCCGATATCCGACAACCTCGGGCGGCGNCGCGTGATGCTTTGGGGGCTGGGCCTGTTCCTTGCCGCCACGGTCGGCTGCTTGCTGGCCCCGAACATTGCCGTGTTNNTNGTNTTTCGNATGGCGCAGGCCGTGATCGCCACNGGNATGGTGCTGAGCCGNGCGGTGATCCGCGACCTNTATACNCANGANGAATCGGCCTCCATGATTGGCTATGTCACCATGGGCATGGCGCTGGTGCCGATGATCAGCCCGGCTTTGGGGGGCCTGTTGGAGCAGGGCTTTGGCTGGCAGGCGTCATTCTGGGCGATGCTAATCCTCGGCGGCTTGGTGTTCTGGGTGGCCTGGGCTGATTTGGGTGAGACCGCCCGTGCCAGCGGCAAGTCACTGGCGCAGCAATTTGGCGAGTACCCGGAGTTGCTCCGCTCGCCGCGGTTTTGGGGCTATGCGCTTGCGACGGGCTTCTGCTCGGGCGCTTTCTTTGCCTATCTTGGCGGCGCGCCCTTCGTGGGCACCGTGGTTTTCGGGATGGAGCCTGCGGTGCTGGGCCTTTATTTCGGCGCGCCCGCGATTGGTTACTTCATCGGCAACTTCATCACCGCGCGCACCGCGACCCGCTTTGGCGTCAATACGCTGGTGCTCTGGGGCTGCATCTCAAATGCCGTGGGCGGCACGGTGTCGCTGCTGATATTTCTTGCGGGATACGGCTCCCCGCTCAGCTTCTTCGGGCTGATGACGCTGGTGGGGCTGGGCAACGGGCTGTGCATTCCCAACGCCACGGCCGGGATGCTGTCGGTGCGCCCGCATCTGGCGGGTACGGCCTCTGGGCTTGGCGGGGCGATTATGATCGTCGGTGGCGCGGCGCTGAGCGCGCTGGCCGGGGCCCTTCTCACGCCAGAGACGGGGGCCTATCCGCTATTGTGGTTGATGCTGCTGACCGCCATCGCCTCGGTCGCCTCCATCTGGGTGGTGATCCGGCGCGAGAAAGCCTTGGGGCTTTAACCTGCACCACGCCTCGGGCTTGCTAGGAAGAGTTTGCAAAGCTACGCTGCGCCTGACTGCAAAGTTGCAAAGGTGCCCAGATGGCGATCCAGAAACTCTATGCCGGTGTGAAACTGCGTGAGACCCGGACACGCGCGGGGCTGACCCAGAAGGACTTCGCCGCCCGGCTGGGCGTCTCCTTGCCTTATCTCAACCAGATGGAAAACAACAACCGGCCCGTCAGCACCAATGTGGTGCTGGCACTGGCGTCGGAATTCAGGCTGGATGTGACCGAGCTTTCCAGCGGCGATGGGGAGCGATTGGTGAGCGATCTGCGCGAGGCGCTGGCCGATCCGATTTTCGCCGGAAAGGCACCCCCGGTGGCCGATCTGCGCCTCACCGCCTCCAACGCGCCGGGGCTGGCGCATGCCTTTCTCGCGCTGCATCAAAGCTACCGACAGGTGCATGAACGGCTGGCCTCGCTGGACGAAGCCTTGGGGCGCGAGGACGCTCGGGCGATGCCCTCCCCTTGGGAGGAGGTGCGGGATTTCTTTCACTATTGCGACAATTACATTGATGCCGTCGACCGCGCGGCAGAGCATTTCGGCACCCGCGAGGGCACCGGTAACGATACGCGGGCGACCGCGGCAACCGCGCTTGAACGCGCTGGCGTGACCGTGATCTTTGAGGATGACGACCGCCTGCGCGCCTATGATCCCGCCCGCAAAACGCTGCACCTGTCGGCCCGCGCGGCCCCTGAGACACAGACCTTTCAAATGTTGCTACAGGTGGCGCTGACCCAGCAGGACGCGCTGTTGGAGGCAACACTTGATCTTGCCCGGTTCCACAGCGCCGCCGCACGGGATATCGCTAAGATCGGGTTGGCCAATTACTTTGCCGGGGCGGCGCTGCTGCCTTATGGGCGATTCCTGCAAAAAGCGCAGGACTGCCGCCATGATCTGGAGGTGCTGGCTGGGCATTTTGGCGCCTCGATTGAGCAGGTGGCGCACAGGCTTTCGACGCTCCAGCGGCCCGGCGCAAAGGGGGTGCCCTTTTTCTTTGTGCGGGTCGATCAGGCGGGCACGATCACCAAACGCCATTCCGCGACACGTCTGCAATTTGCCCGTTTTGGCGGAGCCTGCCCGTTATGGAATGTTCACCGCGCCTTTGAGACGCCGGGCAGGTTCCTGCGGCAACTGGCCGAGACGCCGGATGGGGTGCGCTATATCAGTCTGGCGCGGGATATTTCGAAACCGGCCGGACGCTTTGGCGCGCCGGTGCGGCGCTACGCGATTTCGCTGGGCTGCGAAGTGCGCCATGCGGCAGCGCTGGTCTATGCCGATGGGATGGACGTTACCCGCAGCGATGCTTTTGAGCCGATTGGCATTTCCTGCCGAATTTGTGAACGGCGGGACTGCCATCAACGCTCTGTTCCGCCTCTGGAGCGGCAGCTTGTTGTTGATCCCCACCTGCGTGATGTGTTGCCCTATCGGGTCGAATGACTAGCGCCGCGCAGGTCGCCAGCCCGCACCCCGCGCTTCGGCTTCGCTACAGAACCACCTTTCGCCCTTGCGGGTATTGATCCGCGTGCGGGTGTAAAAGTCCTGCCCCGGCATATGATAAATCTTGGTTCCCTTGGCACTGATATTGCCCTTGATCTGGCAACTTCCCTTGGGCCGCGTGGGCTCTGAACCGCTGCGGCGGGTCACGCGGTAGCGGGCCGGAGAGACGGTCTTGAACCCATGAATGCCACGCCCTGCGACAAAGGCTGCCTTTTCCTCCAGATCATAGTCCATCGAATATTTCCGATAAGCAAAGGCCAGCCCCTCTTGCACAAGCGCCTGCCCCACGTCGACACCGCCGACATGGCAGCGGGCGACGATGCGATCATATCGGTCGCGGTCCAGCGCTTCACAGCGCGCTTCGGCCCCTTGGTATCTGTCGCGCACCTCTCTCGTCGTCCAATCGCCGCAGGCCCAAGCCTGCCCGCCATCGGTTTCGCAGGTCTGGCTCGCCTCAAGCGCGTCGATACCGTGTAAGCGGATGCGCGTGCCGCCAAGGTCGAAGGTATCCCCATCAATCACGCGCACCACACCCGACACGGTCTGCGCCCCAGCCGATACTGCTGCGAAACTCAGCGTGAGACTGAGGGCGAAAAGTGAACAAATCTTTAACATGGGGCAGGTATGACGTCCTGCCCCGCCAGCTTCAAGGGACCGAATTAAGAGAGGTTAACGATCAACGCTGCGCCACCTGCCAGTTCGGATGCATCCAAGGTTCTTCATTGGCGCGGGGCAGCGGATCGCGGCCCAAAAGGAGGTCCGATACCTTTTCCCCCACCATGATCGAGGGCGCATTGAGGTTGCCATTGGTGATGCGTGGAAAGATCGAACTGTCGGCTACGCGCAGCCCTTCAACCCCAATCACCCGCGCCTGCGGGTCGACCACGGCGTTCGGATCGTCGGCCGCGCCCATGCGGCAGGTGCCGCAGGGATGATAGGCGCTTTCGGCATGTTCGGCGATGAAACTGTCAAGCTCCGCATCCGATTGCAGCGCGTCGCCGGGTTGGATCTCATGTTTGACGAAAGGCTTGAAAGCCTCCTGCGCGAAAATCTCACGTGTGAGGCGGATGCAGGTGCGGAACTCCTCCCAATCGTCGGGATGCGACATGTAGTTAAAGCGGATTTTCGGCGCATCTGCCGGGTCGGCCGACCGCAGGGTGATGTCGCCCCGCGACTTAGAGCGCATTGGCCCTGTATGGGCTTGAAACCCGTGCCCCTCCGCTGCTGCCTGCCCGTCGTAACGCACGGCGATGGGCAGGAAATGGTATTGAATATCAGGGTATTCCACGCCGGGCTTCGAGCGGATGAAGGCCGCGGATTCAAACTGATTAGAGGCACCCATACCTGTCTTGGTAAAGAGCCACTGCGCGCCGATGACAGCCTTCGACAGCAAGTTCCAATGTTTATAAAGCGTGATCGGCTGGCTGGAGGCCATCTGAATATAGAGCTCCAGATGGTCTTGTAGGTTCTGCCCCACGCCGGGACGGTCCGCGACGACATTAATGCCGTGCTGCGCCAGATGACCCGCCGGACCGATCCCCGACAGCATCAGCAGTTTCGGCGAGTTGATCGATGACGCGGCCAGCACCACCTCGCGCTGAGCACGGATGACCTCTGTGCGATTGCCGCGCTTGACCTCAACGCCCACGGCACGCCCGTCTTCGATCACCACGCGCTGCGCCAACGCGCGGATCAAGGTGACGTTGCCCGTCTTTTGCGCAGGCCGCAGATAAGCGTTCGCCGCCGACCAGCGCCGCCCGTTCCAGACCGTCTGCTCCATGGGGCCAAAGCCCTCTTGCTTCTCGCCGTTGTAATCCTCGGTCATCTGGTACCCGGCCTGCGACCCAGCCTGCACAAAGGCGTCAAACAAAGGGTTCGCGCGCGGCCCACGGCTGACGTGCAGCGGGCCGTCTGTGCCGCGCCACGCCGCATCACCGCCGTGACCGTTCTCGTGCCAGGTCTCCATGCGTTTGTAATAGGGCAGCACGTCGGCATAGCCCCAGCCCTGCGCGCCGCTTTCCTCCCAATGATCGAAGTCCTTGGCATGGCCGCGCACATAGACCATGCCATTGATCGACGACGAGCCGCCGATCACCTTACCACGCGGGCAGACCAGCTCGCGGTTGTTCAGATGCGGCTCAGGCTCGGACTTATAGCCCCAGTCATAGCGCGGCATGTTCATCGGATAGCTGAGCGCCGCGGGCATCTGGATAAACGGCCCCGCGTCGCTGCCACCATGTTCAATGACGATCACCTTCCGCCCCGCCTCGGCCAGACGGTAGGCCATGGCGCAGCCCGCAGACCCCGCCCCGACGATTACAAATTCAGCTTCCATTCCACTTACCTTCCGCAAATCCGCACGGGTGCGGGGCAGCGCCCGACGGTGTCGGCTTTAAGCGCTGCGGCCTAATTTTCCGTTGCTTAGAACGGCGCTTCGACATCGCCCATGCGGACGTAGACCGACTTCAACTGGCTATAATGGTTGATCGCCGCCTTAGAGTTTTCGCGGCCCACGCCGGAGTTCTTCATGCCCCCAAAGGGCGCTTCGACGGGCGCGTCATTATAGGTGTTGATATAGCAGGTCCCCGCCTCAAACCCGGTGGCCACGCGATGTGCGCGGGTCAGATTTTGGGTAAAGACGCCAGCGGCGAGGCCGAATTCCGTGGCATTGGCACGGGCCATGACCTCGGCCTCATCCTCGAAATCTAGCACGGCCATGACGGGGCCGAAAATCTCTTCGCGGGCGATGACCATGTCGTCTTTGACATCCGCGAAAACGGTGGGCTGCATGTAGAAACCGTCGTGTTCAATCCGTTTGCCGCCATAGATCAAGCGCGCGCCCTCGGCCTCGCCCTTCGCCACATAGTCCAGTGCGATCTGCATCTGGCGTTCGCTGACCATCGGGCCAAAGCTGGTGTCGGGGTCCATCGGGTCACCGATCACGGCGTTTTCCAACCGCTCGGCCAGACGCGCAAGAAACGCATCCTTGATGTCGCGGTGCACAAAGACCCGCGTGCCGTTCGAACAAATCTGGCCTGAGCTATAGAAGTTGCCCAAGATCGCGCCGCTCACGGCGTTGTCGATATCCGCATCTTCAAAGACGATCATGGGGGATTTGCCGCCCAATTCCATCGTGACGTGTTTGATGCCCTCGGCGGCGGCTGCATAGACCTTGCGGCCCGTCGGAACGGAGCCAGTCAGTGATACCTTGTCGACGCGGCTGTCAGTCACCAGCGACTGGCCCACCTCGCCCATGCCCTGCACCACGTTGAACAGGCCCGCTGGCAGCCCAGCCTCAATGAGTATCTCAGCCACTTTCAGCGCGCAGAGCGGTGTTGTTTCGGACGGCTTGAAGATCATCGCATTGCCGCAGGCGAGCGCTGGCGCGGCTTTCCAGCAGGCGATCTGCGTGGGGTAGTTCCACGCGCCGATGCCCACGCACAGGCCAAGCGCCTCACGACGGGTATAGACCCAGTCTTCGCCCAGTTGGATATGCTCGCCCGTCAGGCTGCCCGCCAGCCCACCGAAATACTCCAATGCGTCGGCCCCGCTGGTGGCATCGGCGACAGAGGTCTCCTGATAGGGTTTGCCGGTGTCATAGGTCTCCAGCACCGACAGATCGTGGTTGCGCTCGCGGATCATGTCGGCGGCGCGGCGCAGGATGCGCCCCCGCTCGGTGCCTGTCATCGCGGCCCATGCGGCTTGGGCTTTACGGGCCGATGTGATGGCCTGCTCGACGATTGCAGGCGTGGCGGCATAGAGCGTGGCGATCGTCTCGCCCGTGGCGGGATAGAT
>NZSX01000070.1 GCA_002703405.1 Sulfitobacter sp.
TGGTGGTGATCACCGCCTTTATCAGCCCGTTCCGCGCCGACCGGGACGCCGCCCGCGCCCTGTTCGAGGACGGCGAGTTCGTGGAAGTGTTTGCCGACGCCCCCCTGGAAGAGTGCGAGAAGCGCGATCCCAAGGGCCTCTACAAGAAAGCCCGCGCCGGCGAGATCAAGGAATTCACCGGCATCGACAGTCCCTACGAAGCCCCGGCCAACGCGGAAGTGGTGATCAACACCGCCGAGAATGATATCGGCGAGTGCGTGCGCCAGCTGATCGCCAAGATCGGGGTTTAGCTTCCAAACTCCACTACCAAGGCCCGATTTTCGGGCCTTTCAGGCCTACAGCAGCAGCGTTTATGCCCGCCCGTCCTGCGGCGCTCCGGCATCTCAGGTCCCCTGGTTGGGCGAACGGCGCCAACAATGCGAAAATGCGCGATTGCTCACCAGCTTTGTCTTGAGCTCGTCTCTGGAGATTTGAGCGTGAATGTAAGAGCAGTGATGGGCTTCGCTTTGGGGCCGGTGGCCGCCGCGTTGTTTGGCTTTATTACGCTGCCGGTCGTGACCTGGTTTTATCCCGCGGAGGACATCGGTCGGCTGGCCATGCTTCAGGTTGCGGTCAACCTGTCCCTGCTGGTTTTCTGTCTCGGGCTTGATCAGGCCTATGTACGTGAATATCACGGTCACCATAACCGTGAGGCCCTGTTCAAGACGGCCATGACCCCGGGACTGCTATTCCTCGGGCTATTCACTGTATTGGTGCTGCTCAACCCGACCTTCCTGTCACGAATTCTATTTGATTCGACCAACAGGACTTTGGCGGGGATGGTCCTGATCTGCGTGTTGTCCGCCTTCGCGCTTCGCTTTTTGTCGCTGGTCTTGCGTATGGAAGAGCGCGGCCTGGCATTTTCGGTGGGGCAATTTCTGCCCAAACTCTTCTTCTTGTTGTTGATCGGCGTGTATGCCGTTAGCGGCCGGGGGCATGATATCCAGGCCTTGCTATTCGCTCATACTTTGTCGCTGTTTTCGGTAGCCCTTTTGTTCCTGGTGTTACGTTGGAGAATCTGCACGGATGCAGTAAAGCAGAAAGTAGACCTGGCGGAATTGGGTGCCATGTTGCGCTATGGCTTTCCGTTGATTTTCGCCGGCCTGGCGTTTTGGGGGCTGACCGCCAGCGATAAAATCCTGTTACGAGCGCTCTCCAACCTGGAGCAGTTGGGTATTTATTCAGTGGCAGTGAGTTTCGCGGGTGCTGCTCTGGTCTTAAAGATGGTCTTTCAGACGCTCTGGGCCCCTCAGGTCTATAAGTGGGAGCAGGAGGGCGGGGCCTCCAAGCGTATTCAAGTCATGAACGACTATATGTTGATCGTGGTGTCTATGCTGTTTTGTCTCATAGGTAGCGTTTCCTGGTCGCTGGACTACCTGCTCCCCGCGGGGTACGAACAGGTGAAGCTGATCCTGGTCTCTTGTCTGGGCTACCCTTTGTTATTGGTGCTTTCGGAAACCACCGCCATTGGAATAAGCCTGGCGAGGAAAACCAGGTATTCACTGGCGGTGGCCCTGGTCGCGTTTACGGTTAATGTGGGCCTGAATCTGCTGCTGATTCCAGCGTATGAAGCCGCTGGTGCCGCCGTGGCGACGATAGTGTCTTTCTGGCTTTTCTTCATTCTGCGCGCGGAGTGCGCCTGCCGTGTCTGGCAGCCATTTCCTCGTCTGGAGCAGTATCTGACCATCACGGTTCTAACAGTGTTGGCGGTGTTGACCACCCTGTACGGTGACCGGCTGGGCTGGCTTACGCATGTCTTCTGGGCGGGGCTCTTCGTGGTGTTTTTTGCTTTTTACGCAAAAAGAATATCGACCCTTTTGACTTTGCTCGCTCGGAAGACTGGGCGGGCGTGACCCGATGGTGGCCTTCTTGGAGGTCTCTGGGGATGCCATATACAATAGCGGCTGAGGTTGCTCCGTTTCGGATAGGTGAGTTCCATGGATTATCAGGTTCACGAAAGCGCCATCGTCGATGAAGGCGCGCAAATTGGCAGTGGCTCGCGGGTGTGGCACTTCGTCCACGTCTGCGGCGGCGCCCGGGTCGGGCGCAACGTCTCCATGGGGCAAAATGTCTTCGTGGGCAACAAGGTCACCATCGGCGACAACTGCAAGATCCAGAACAACGTCTCGGTGTACGACAATGTCCACCTGGAAGAGGGCGTGTTCTGCGGCCCCAGCATGGTGTTCACCAACGTCTACAACCCCCGCTCCCTGATCGAACGTAAGGACGAGTACCGCGACACCCTGGTAAAACGGGGCGCCACCCTGGGCGCCAACTGCACCATCGTCTGTGGCGTGACCATCGGCGCCTACGCCTTCGTTGGCGCCGGCGCCGTGGTCAACAAGGACGTGCCCGATTACGCCCTGATCGTGGGCGTGCCCGGCAAGCAGATCGGCTGGATGAGCGAGTTCGGCGAGCAACTGGATCTGCCGCTCAGCGGCGAGGGCAGGGCGGTGTGCGAGCACACCGGCGCGGTCTACACCCTGAGTGGGCAAAGCCTGCGCAAGAGCGAGGGCGCCTGAATGCAGTTCATTGACCTCGCCGCCCAGCAGGCACGCATCAAAGATGCCATCGACGAGCGCATCCAACGCGTATTGGCCCACGGCCAGTACATCAAGGGCCCGGAAGTCGGCGAACTGGAAGAGAAGTTGGCGGCGTTCACCGGCGCCAAGCACTGCATCGGCGTGGCCAACGGCACCGATGCCCTGCAGATCGCCCTGATGGCGGCGGGTGTGGGCCCCGGCGACGAAGTGATCACCCCCGGCTTCACCTTTATCGCCACCGCCGAGGCGGTGGCCGTGGTCGGCGCCAGGCCAGTCTATATCGACATCGACGAGAAGACCTACAACCTGGACCCCGGCCAGCTCGAGAGCCTGATCACGCCTAACACCAAGGCTATCATCCCGGTGTCGCTGTACGGCCAGTGCGCGGACTTCGACGCCATCAACGCCATCGCCGGGCGGCACGGGCTGACCGTCATTGAAGATGCCGCCCAGAGCCTGGGGGCCAGTTACAAGGGCCGGCGCTCCGGAAACCTGAGCCAGATCGCCACCACCTCGTTTTTCCCCAGCAAGCCCCTGGGCGGTTACGGGGACGGCGGCGCCGTCTTCACTAATGACGACGCCATGGCCGAACAAATCCGCCAGATCGCCAACCACGGCCAGGACCGCCGCTATCACCACGCCCGCATCGGCCTCAACAGCCGCCTGGACACCCTCCAGGCCGCCATCCTGCTGCCCAAGCTGGAAATCTTTGAAGACGAGCTGGCCAGGCGTAACCAGGTCGCCGCCCGTTACACCGAACTACTCTCTGGGAAAGAACAAATAATCACCCCTTATGTGGCGCCCGATAACGTAAGCGCTTGGGCCCAATACACCGTCCGCGTGCCCAACCGCGAACAGGCCCAGGAAACGCTCAAGGCGGCCGGTATCCCTACCGCCGTGCATTATCCGGTTCCGCTCAACCGTCAGCCGGCGGTGGAAGACCCGAACGCGAACCTGCCGGTGGGTGACAAGGTGTCTCAGGAAGTCATGAGCCTGCCCATGCACCCCTACTTGACCGAAGAGCAGATTGGCCGGGTGGTCAGTACGCTGGTGGATAGCCAGGCATGAAAGTCGCCCACGTCTGCCTATCCAACTACTACATGGATGACCGCGCCTACCAGGAAAACGAACTTGTGGAGGAGCATGTCCGCCAGGGCCATGACGTGCTGGTCATCGCCTCGACGCAGATTTTTACCACGGATCGGCGCCGTGAATTCGTCGAACCGGGCCATTACCGCTGTAACCAGGGCATCGAAGTAATCCGTTTGCCCTACCATCCATGGGTGCCCCACACCGTGGCGAAAAGCCTACGACCGCACAGAGGGGTTTACCAGCTGCTGGAGGAATTCGCGCCGGACTCGATTCTTTTCCACGGTATGTGCGGCTGGGAGCTGGTGACCGTGAGCCGCTACAAGAAAGGCCGCCCGGAAGTGAAGTTCTACGTCGATACCCACACGGACTTCATCAATAGCGCCCGGGGGCCGGTTTCCAAGTGGGGCCTGCACTATCTGTATTACCGGCCCATCGTTCACTGGTGCCTGCCCTGGATCGACAAGATTCTCTATATTTCCGAACTGACCGGAAAGTTCGCCCGGGAGTTTTACGGCGTTCCGGACGAGAAGCTGGAGTTCTATCCGCTGGGCGGGCACCCGGTCGAGGACGACGAATACCACGCCCTTAGAGAAAGCACGCGTCAGCACCTGGGCCTCTCCGACGACCAGGTGCTGTTCGTGCAATCGGGCAAACAATCCGCTTCCAAGAAGCTCCTGGACACCCTGAACGCGTTTACCGGCAATCCGGACCCGCGCTTCCGGCTGGTACTGGTCGGCTCTCTGCTGGACGATATACGGGAGCAGGCCCAGGCGCTGATCGACTCGGACGACCGAATTCAATTCTGGGGGTGGAGGACGCCTACGGAGCTTCAGGCGCTGCTCTGTGGCGCCGATGTTTATCTGCAGCCGGGTAGCCAGTCCGCCACCATGCAGACCAGCCTATGTTGTCGCTGTGTGCCCGTGCTCGAGAATATCGAGGGCCACGGCATCTACACCGAAAATAACGGCTGGCTAGTCAACAATGAGCAAGAGCTGGCCGCAGTGCTCGAGGAAATCAGCTCCGGCGCCGCCGACTTACGGGTGATGGCGGCGGAATCCGAGAAACTGGCCAGGCAAAAGCTCGATTACGCCGTGTTAGCCCGGCGCATTCTCGATTAGAGTCGACACCCAGCGACATTGAATACAACAGGGACACAGCAGCATGACAAACTTCGCCATCATTGGTGCCGCCGGCTACATCGCGCCACGACATATGCAGGCCATCAAAGCCACCGACAGTCGGCTTGTCGCCGCTTTGGACCCCAATGATTCCGTGGGCATTATCGACAGCTACTTTCCCGACGCCGACTTCTTCACGGAGTTCGAACGCTTCGACCGGCACATCGACAAGCTACGCCGCTCCAACCACGAGCAGAAGGTGGATTACATCTCGATCTGTTCGCCGAACTATCTGCACGACAGCCACANGCGCTTCGCGCTTCGCTCCGGGGCGGACGCTATCTGCGAAAAACCGTTGGTGCTCAACCCCTGGAATATCGACGGGCTGATCGACATTGAGAAAGACACTGGCCGCAAGGTCAACACCATTCTGCAATTGCGCGTGCATCCGTCCATCGTGGCGCTGCGTGACAAGGTGCAGAGCGAGAACAAAGACACCAAGCACGAGGTGGACCTCACCTACATCACGTCACGCGGCCACTGGTATCTACAGTCCTGGAAAGGGGACGAAAAGAAGTCCGGTGGCATCGCCACCAACATCGGCGTGCATTTCTATGACATGCTGCACTTCATCTTCGGCGCCTTGCAGGAAAACGTGGTGCACCACAACGACGACACCATGGCCGCCGGTTATCTGGAATACGAAAAAGCCCGGGTTCGCTGGTTCCTGTCCGTGGACTACAAGTACGTACCAGAAAGCGCCAAAGCCGAAGGGCAGCGCACTTACCGCTCGATCACCGTGGACGGAGAAGGAATCGAGTTCTCGGGCGGTTTCACGGACCTGCACAATCGTAGCTACGAAGAGATCCTGGCAGGGCGAGGCTTTGGGTTGGAGGAGAATCGGGTGGCCATTGAGACGGTCTCGCATATCCGTAACGCCCCGCCGATCGGCCTAAGCGGCGACTACCACCCGTTCCTGAAGAGGTAGTCAGAGGTGGCAAGCGTTCTAATTCTGACTTCCGCGTACCCCTACTTCCCGGGGGAGCAGTTTATAGAGGACGAGATCGGTTATTGGGATCGAAGCGGTTTCAGCGATATCTATATTCTGCCCGCGATTGCGATAGGTGAACCAAGGGCGACCCCCGATCGTGTGTCAGTCATCACCTCAGGTAGCAGGTCCCGAAACAAGCGGCTGTTGGGCCCGTTTTTAAAGGCGGTTCTTTCAAAAGCTTTATTCAGTGAGTTGCGCTATTTGCGCTTAAACAAAAATCTCACGCTGATGACCTCTTGGCTGGCGCTAAGAGAAATGCTGCTGGTGAAGCTGGCTCAGCGCCAACTGGAAAAATTCCTGAAAGAGCACCATATCGATATCGTTTACAGTTACTGGAACAATGCCATCAGTTACGCGGCCTGCGAGGTGAGACGAAAAGGGGGCGTCAGTAAAGTAGTGACGCGAGCCCACGGCGGTGACCTTTACGAAGAACGCCGAAAATTGAACTATATGCCGCTTAAGCGCCAATATGTTGACGATTTCGATAAGGTTTTTTGCCTTTCTTCCGCTGCCAAAGCGTACTTTTTAAACAGGTACGGCGCTGCAGAGGGCGCCATGGCAATATCGTCTTTGGGTGTTCCCTTGCCGGACGCTCTTGCAGCGCCAAGTGTTCCCCCTTTTGTACACATCCTTTCATTGTCTTACTGCGTTCCGGTGAAGCGCATAGATAAAATAATGGATGCGGTGCAACGGTTTTCCGAGTCTAATCCGGATAAGGATATAACCTGGACGCACATTGGGGCCGGTCAGCTGTTCCAGACATTGAAAAATCAGGCTGAAGCCCTTTCAGAGCAGCACATCAATCTCACCTGTCGCTTCCTAGGCCATATACCGAATGAACAAGTGAAGCGGTTCTTCTTGGATAACAGGGTAGACGTATTCGTTAATTGCAGTGAATCGGAGGGCGTTCCCGTCTCCATCATGGAGGCGATGAGCTGCGGGGTGCCCACCATCGCGCCCGATGTTGGAAGTGTATCCAGCCTTGTGTCAACAAGCCGTGGCTATTTGATGAGCCAAAGTCCGGATGCTCAGGAGTTGGCGGATGCCCTCTCTGAGTTTTTTCATTCCCCTGATCTTATAAAGAAGGAAATGCGTATTGCTGCGCGAAAGCATATAGAAGAAAACTATAATGCGGATCGCAACTACCCGGCGTTTGTCTCCGAAGTAGTGGGCATCTTGGATCAAAACCGTGATATTGATCACATAAACTATTTGCACTAGCATCACAAATCGATATTCCGGGGGGAATGTAAAAAATCGCAACAAAAGACAACCTGAGCACTACGGCAAGGCGAACTCCGCCCGGCTAACGTAGGCTCCGTCACGCGAACGTCACCTCCCCGCGCGAAGCTACTCGAATACGGACACTCGGCCTCAAAAGGGCCGGGCACGGGCAGAGCCCCGAAAAGGACAAACGGCATGAGCGATTCAGGCTGGTACGTGGTTCAGTGCCGCGCCAACCAGAACTACAGGGCCCAGGAAAACCTGGAAAATCAGGGTTTTACCTGCTTTCAGCCCCAGCTCTGCCTGGAAAAAGTACGCGCCGGCCGGCGCGTGCAGCGCCAGGAACCCCTGTTC
>NZSX01000001.1 GCA_002703405.1 Sulfitobacter sp.
CGAAGGTGCCTCGAGAGAGGTGTAATATCCGGTCACCATCCGCGTTGCGACGTCGATCGCCAGCGTGACCCAAGGCCGCCCAATTGGTTTGCGTTCAAAGCCGTCGACAAGAATGATGTCCGCCGGTGTATGATCAATTTGGACGATCTCCAGTGGCATACTGGCCTTGTTCTCACCTGTGACCGGCGCAAATTTCTGGCGGGCCGCCTTTGCGCCCTCTCGTGCCTTCGCAACTTCGCGGGCATCCATCGCATCCAGACGACGCTGAACCGTTCGCCGTGTCGGCGGTTGCAAGCCCTCCTGCCAGCAAGCGCTGCGGATTTCTGTCACGACGCGCGACAAGCTCGAACGCTCCCGGCGCAAGAAATAGCGGCGAAGGTGCTCCTCGATTACCGCTTCGACTTTGCTGGATATTAACATCGTCCCGGTCGGGCGGCCCCGTTTCCGCGGAGCCAGAGCGCTGGTGCGCCCACCCTCTTCCGCCAACCGTTTTATCCAACGCCAGACCGTCGCCCTGCTGACACCAAGCTCCCAAACGGCGTCATTGATGCCACGTTCCAGGCTGCCAGTCCCATTGAGATATGCCTGAACAAGAGGGCGCAGCACCGCGGCCCTGCGCGCCTCTTCAGCACCAACAGCAACGCAGTCTTCGCCATCATCATTCATCGATATTTGCCGCAAATGTCTGTGAACCCTGTCTCAGGTTTAAGGGCAAAAATATCAGAATTAAAGGCAAAATCTCATATTTAAGGGCAAAGCTCAGCCGTTGATTTCGTTGGATTTCCCATCTCACAATTAAGGGCTACGCGACACATGGATTTCGATGCGGATGTCGCGGCTGTAGTCATCGCCCAGAAGAGCCCTCACCCGCGCCTCGACCGCGCCGCCTGCGTCATGATCCGTATGCACAACCTCCGGCTCTTCGGTCAGGTTGAAACGGATCAATGGAGAGGTCGCGGCGCGAATGATCTGGGGGTGCAGCTCCGGAGGCGCGCCTTCGATCAGTTGTGCTACATTGGCGGCCCGTCCGGCGGCTTCCGCGCCGATCGCCGCCTGCACGGCGAGTGTTCTTTCGTCAACGAAGAACCAGAGGCTCACCGCCTGCGCCACGACGATAACACCCAGCACCAAGAGTGAGATCTGCGTGCGCAGTCTCCACGGGCGCGTTTTCACGAACTGACCTCGACATCGCAGGTCAGGCTGTAACCGCCGTTGCGCACGGTGGAGATGACACGGGGGCGCAATACGTCCGGTTCGATCTTGCGGCGCAGGCGGCTGATCTGATTGTCGATCGTCCGGTCAAGCGGTCCGGCCACGCGCCCCGCTGTCATTTCCAGCAGCTCATCGCGGCTCATGACGATACGCGGGCGTTCGAGCAGGATGGACAGGAGTTTCAGCTCACCGGAGGTTACCTGATTGCGGGTGCCGTCCGGGGCGGTCAGGGTCCGTCCGTCATAGTCCAGTTCGAGATGGGCGAACCGGATGCGCTTGCCCGCGAATGGGTCCTGCGGAGGGCTCTTCTCGCTGCGTCGCATGATGGCCCTGATCCGGGCCAACAACTCGCGCGGATTGAAGGGTTTGGAGAGATAATCATCCGCGCCGCCTTCCAGACCCTCGATGCGGTCGTCGTCCTCTCCGAGGGCGGTCAGCATCAGGACCGGTGTGCCGCACTCCTGACGCAATCTTTTGCACGCAGTCAGCCCGTCTTCGCCGGGCATCATCACATCGAGCACGATCAGATCGAAAGAATGTCTTGCGCGCTGAGCGTCCATCTCTGCGGCACTTTCGGCGACCGAGGTTCGCATGCCGTTCCGTTCGAGATAGCTTGAAACGGAATTGCGGATCTCGTCATGGTCGTCGACGACCAGAATGTGGGCAGGTTCGCTCATACCCGGTGTATATCAAACCGCCGGTGTAAATGTCCGCCCCCTCTTTGTAGCCAAATGTAACGGCAGTTTGACGCGTCGCGGGAGCAGGGGGGACAATAGGAGCCCTCAAGTCTGCGACAGCGCATGTTCCGGCGGTCTGCGGATCGCCAGCCGGTGCACCCCGGCGGATTGCTGTTCTTCCATGCGGGGCGGCGTCCCGGCGAAGAAGGTCGTGATTTCCTGATACCTGATCCGCGTATCCTCAAGCGCCTGATAGTATCGGAAAAGCTCCTTCAGTGGGGCCGAAAAGTCTTTGTGCGCGGCGAGGACCGCGACCAGTGCCCCAAGCGTGATCCGGCCTTCGATGACGAAATATCCGCCAAGTGAGTAGAACAGAAACGGTGTCAGCGCCGTCAGAAAGTTGTTGAGCGCCTTGATGAAGAACTTGAGACGAAAGATCCTTCTGCGTACCTGCTCCAGCGCCTTGAAACTAGCGCCCGCCGCCGACAGGCCGGACGAGGCGCCCTGTCGTTCGCGCAACTGCTCGCTCAGTTGCCTGCCAAGATCGCGGACCTCTTTGATCCGGATACGCGACAGGGTGTTCACCCGGCGCTGCAGCTTCGGGAGCAGAATAAGCTGAATGGGCAACACGGTCAGCGCGGCGGCACCCAGGATCGGGTCCTGAATGAACATGAACAGCAGAATGGTGAAAAGCGTGCCACCCTGCAAAACCGGCAGGGTCAGGACTTCGGCCGCGAAGCCGCCGATGGGTTCCACTTCCTGTGCGAGTATTGGGACGATCTCGCTTTGCTCGGACGCCTCCGCATCCGAGCGCCACCGCCGATAGATCAGCAGCCTGAAGCGTCGGAGAAACCGCTCCGCCGTATAGCCCTTGAAGACGTTGAGCGTGTATTTGATGAGTCCGTTCAGGCTGATCGACAGCAAATACAGCCCGCAAAGCAGCAGCAGGAATATGACCTGATCCAAACTCTGGCCCAGAACCTCGACCGGGAAAGTCGCGGATTCCAGCGCATTGTTCACGATCTGCTTGGGCAGCTCCAAGGTCAGATACAGGATCGGAAGCGCGAGAAGGCTCAGCATGATCATCTGCGCCTGCTGCCGTCTGGTGTAGCGCAGGACCGAGCTGAACAACCCGGCATCAAGCCCCCTCACGTGGTTCATGCGCGCGACCGGTTTTGCCGGGCGGCTCCAGAGCCGCAGGATACCGCGCAGGACGAGATAGAGGGCGACGCCGATCAGCAATCCCGGCGCCAGGACCAGAATGAGGTGAATGAACGGATGAACCCAGTCCGGCGTCGTATCATTGTAATCGTATCCGAAGAGGGCGGAGACGTCATGTACGAGGACGTGATACCTGTCCATCAGCGACATTGGAGCGCGCTCAATATCCGGCGGGTGAGGCGAGGTGATCATGCACGATGATGACCCCCCACATCCCGGCATCTCTGTGGCCGGGGACCAGACAGGCAAATTCCAGATTGGTCACGTCTGAAAACTTCCAGATCAGTTCCCCGGTTTCACCGCTGGGTATCGATATGAAGTTGGCGGCGTCATGGGTCATGTCCGGATGCTCCTGCATCCATTGCCGGTTTTCGGTGACTTCATCGAAGGAGCCGAGAAAGAAAGTGTGATCGAGTTTGCCGGAGTTCGTGACCCGAAAGCGGACAACCGCTCCGTTCTCGATGTGAAGCGCATCCGGATCAAAGAGCATGTAACCGCTTCCGGTCTCCCTGACCGTGATGTCGACCGTCCTGTCGGGCGTGGCATCGCCGGGGGGTTCTCCGATCGGGTCATGGTCCGGAAGGTCGTAGGCCCTCAGATGGGGTTGCTGGCTTTTGCCATCGGACGCATGCGCGGAAAGGGCGGACAAGATGAGCGCTGCCGCGAGGGTGCAAGTTTTGAACGATGTCTTCATGTGCTCAACGCCTCCGCAGTAGGGGAAATTCTAGAACCGGGTTTATTCGATCGATTGAAGCCGTGAGCCCAAGGGTTCAGCAAACGTCGGATCTGGGTACTACCGCCGCTGGCGCGGTACACCATCGTCGCAGACGGGCGCCCAACGGGGGAAAGAACGGGCGCGGTGTACGCCCGTTCTGGTATTAACGTTATCGCAAGGCGGTGCTCGCGATCCGCACTGACCGTTTAGTGAGTAACGGAGACTTCGCGGAACATGCCGGATTCGTAATGACCGGGGATCAGGCAAGCAGCTTCGAACGTGCCGTTATTTGCAAATGTCCAGATGATTTCGGCATCTTCGCCGGGCGCGAGCCGGATGCGGTTGGGCTCATTATGACCCATATTCATACCGCTCATATCCGCCATTTCGTTCTTGTGCGCGGCGTTCTTCTTTTGCGAGTCGAGAATGAACTCATGGTCCAACTCGCCCTCGTTGCGGACGACGAAACGGACGGTCTCGCCTTCTTTGAAATCCAGATCGCCGCCCTTGAACAGCATTTCGCCGTCGTCTGTTTCGACCATGTCGATCTCGACCGTGCGGTCCACCGCAGCGGCATCGCCGGGCATGCCGATCTTCATTTCTCCATGGGTGTCGCCGGACTTGTTTCCGTGAGCCGCTTCGCCGGCAAACCCCGGTGCCGCAAAGGAGGAAGCCAGTGCGATTGTCAGCAGTAGATGTTTCATCTGTTTAGTCCTTGGTTGCTTTTGGGTTCAGGTATTGGCCGGAGGACTCATCAGCCCTCCGGATTGCTCCCGCAGGAACAAATCTCAGAATTGAAGGCGTGTACCGATCACGACCGAGAACTCATCTGTATCCCCACCGGCCGCGCGGGTGATGTCCCGCGTGTCGCCGAACGAGGTCTCGTAGTTGACGCCGATATAGGGTGAGACCGCACGGTCGATGAGGTCGTAACTCAGCCGCGCACCGATCTCCATGACTGCGCCACCCGCACCCCGCCCCCGGGCGATGTCATCCTTCAGCGGCATATCGATCTCGATGTTCGGGGTCAGGATCAGACGGTTGGTAAGGAGCAGTTCGTATTCCGCCTCGAAACTGAAGAACGAATAGTCGGAGAGGTAGAGATCGGCGTCGATCTCGAACCACTGCGGCGCGAGCCCTTTTACCCCCACGACAGCCGCGTAGCGTTCCGGAACGCCCTCGGGTGTGCTGGCATAGGCTCCGACCACGCCGTTAAAGAAGGTCGAGATTGGAAACCGGAGACGTAGCTGGTTTTCGAGGCTTTCGAACTCATCGGACGAAAGACCGTATTCAGCTTCGCTGCGCCACACCAGCTTGAGCTCATCCGTGCCGATGAGGGCGTCGAAATCCCAGACAAGGACCTCTTCGTCATCCAGTGCGCGAATTTCCAACTGTTCCGCCTGCACGCCCCAGATCAGCTGTTCGGTCTGTTTGACGGGCTGAGCCTGCACGAGCGAGGCCCAAGGAAGGATGAGGCCGGCCAGTCCGGCGAGTTGACTGTATTTCATTACGTTCGTCCTTTGTATTTCCCGGCTCAAGCCGCGCGTCCCTTGACCACGACCTTGCGGAACATTCCCGCCCGCGCGTGGTAGCTGAGGTGACAGTGGAACGCCCATTGACCGGGGGCGTCGGCCTCGACTTCGATGTCCGTCGTGGCGGCGGGATTGATGTTCACGGTGTGCTTGATGGGATTGCGCGGACCGTGACCGGCATCGATGATCGACCACATCCCGTGCAGGTGCATCGGATGCGACATCATCGTTTCGTTGATGAACCGCATGCGCACCCGCTCGCCGTATCGGAGCGTGATCGGGGCGGCATCGTCGTATTTCACGTCGTTGATCGACCAGATGTAGCGCTCCATGTTACCGGTCAGCCGCAACACGATGGTGCGTGAGGGTGCGCGGTGACGGTAACGAGGGCTGGCGGCGCGCAGGTCTGCGTAGGACAGGAACTTGCCGCCGTTGTACGCGACAGGCGTCAGTCCGCTGCCCGGGACATAGAACGGATCGCCGCCATCAGACATTGCCATTCCGCTCATACTGTCCATGCCGCTCATACCGTCCATTGCGGGCTTCTGCATCTGGGCATGGTTCATGCCTGACATCGGTGCCTTTTTCTTCTGCTGCATCTGCGTGTGGTCCATGCCGTCCATCGCAGGCTTTTGCATCTGCGTATGGTCCATCCCAGCCATCGAAGTCTTTTTCTTCGGCTTTTCCTCTGACGGGGTCATCGCAGGCATCGGGGGCTGCTGGCTGGATTGCATGTTTGAATGGTCCATGCCTGTCATGTCGGTGTGGTTCATTCCGGTCATGTTCTGCATGACGTGGTCGCCCATACCCATGCCCATATCCATACCCATACCGCCCATCATGCCGCTCATGTCGGCCATGGTGAGCAAGGGCTTGGGTCTGAGACGGGGCACGGCACCGGCATAGCCCTCTCTGGGTGACAGGGTGCCCCGAACAAGCCCGTTGCGGCCCATGGATTCCGCAATAATGCTATAGACCTTGTTCTGCGTAGGCTGGACGATGACATCATAGGTCTCGGCAACCGCGACCCGCAGTTCATCCACGGCGACAGGCTCCACATCGTTGCCGTCAGCCTGCACGACGACCATTTTCAGTCCCGGTATCCGCATGTCGAAGTAGGTCATCGCGGAGGAGTTGATGATCCGAAGGCGGACCTTCTCACCGGGCCGGAACAAACCGGTCCAGTTTTGCGACGTGCTGCGACCGTTGATCAGCGAGGTAAATCCCTGCACGTCTTCGACGTCGCTCGGCAGCATGCGCATGCGCCCCCACATGCGGCGCTCTTTCAGCGTCGCCTTGAGACCGTCCATGCGGGCGTCCCGGATCAGGTCCTGAAAAGTGCGCTGCGAACGGTTGTAGTAGTCGGACTGCATCTTGAGGTTCCGCAAGATGCGGTTGCCCGGATGGGGATGTTTGTCGGCCAGCTGAACGACATAGTCGCGGTGCGCTGGTATGCGTTCCCTGCCGCGCGGCTCGATCACGATCGCACCGTAGGCGCCATCCGGCTCCTGAAGGCCTGAATGGCTGTGGAACCAATAGGTCCCGGCCTGCTGGATCGGGAAGCGATAGGTAAAGGTCTGACCGGGGGCGATGCCGTTGAAGCTGATCCCCGGAACGCCGTCCTGACGGAAGGGCACGATAAGTCCATGCCAGTGGATCGAGGTGCTTTCGCTGAGGTTGTTGGTCACGTTTATCGTAACCTCCTCACCTTCCTTGAAGCGCAGGATCGTCGGAATCTGGCTGCGGTTGTAGCCCACGCCCATCTTCTGAAAATCGCCCGTGTTGATGCGCACCGGGTCGACTGTGATATTGTAGGTTCCCTGAGAGGTCACCTGCGTGGAGCCATGCGCGCTCAACGCTTTGGGCATCGCAAAAGCCGCAGCCGCAGCCAAGCCGAACTGACGCCGCGACAACCCCTTCGCCAGCTCTTCAGAGGTACTGAGCGCCGTATCCCAGAGGGCCAGCTGCTTTCTATTGAAGAATTGCATTCGTTTTCCTTGTATTAGTCTGTCTGAAAGGTGCCGCAGCGCGCGTGCTCAAGGGTTCGACGGCGTTTTGGAGGTCAGTCGCACCCGGCTCGGCACAGTTCGCTTCGAACACGGCACGTGCCGGGGGGCGTTTACGCGCGGTTCTGCCTTGCAACTTGCGAGGGTCAGCGCGGGGCCTGTTTCGAGTTCTGAATTTGTCGGATCCATGATTCACGTGCCCTCCGTGGAACTGGAGGTTTTATAGCCGGAACGCCTGCAAAGGATCAAGAATACATATGGTTACATATGGGGTTAGGGTGTGCTGACCGTCGGTAGGGTGGGTGGTTGCTGATGTGATTTGCTTTGGTTCGGGAAGGGCGAAGGGGCGCCTACGCAGTTGCCCGAAGGTTCGCGAACGCGCTTGATGTAGATCATCTTTCGCTTGCTATGCCCGGTTTCCAGAGATGATCGGCGAAAGACGGGAGTGTGCGTAATTTTGTGCCCTGGCGCCTTTAGTTACGCCATGGGAAAGCGTTCTTCGAACATGATGGCGAGTTGGCTTTTAACGCGGTGCCATTCACGCACAGATCGCTTCCACTCGACGGAAGTAGCATTGAGCGCCAAGTAGATCAACTTTGCTGCCGCCTCATCGCTCGGGAAGTGGCCTCGGGTTCGCACCGCACGCCGGATTTTCGAGTTCAGGGCTTCTATGGCATTCGTTGTGTAAATCAGTCGGCGCACTTCGGGCGGGTAGTCGAGAAACGGGATCACCTCGTTCCAGGCTCGGCGCCAGCTCGGTGCAATGGCCGGATAGCGCTTGGCCAGATCACTCTCTTCGAACTCGGCCAGCGCAGCCTCTGCTGCTTCGACGTCCAAGGCGGTGTAGACCGCCTTCAGGGCTGTCGCCACGGCCTTTCGGTCCTTGTAGCTGGCAAAGCTCATAGAGTGGCGCAGCAAATGAACGATGCACGTTTGAACCTGGGCTTCCG
>NZSX01000002.1 GCA_002703405.1 Sulfitobacter sp.
AACAACAATCAAAACTATCTCGGGCCTATAGCTCAACTGGTTAGAGCAGCGGACTCATAATCCGTTGGTTGCAGGTTCAAGTCCTGCTGGGCCCACCATCTTCCCTTCCGAAGAATTCCCGTAAAGCCCAAAACCCATCGCAACCCCCTGATAAATAACGACTTTTATTCCTATCCTTTCCGATAGCATCCTGTGGCATCCGACTTCAGTGCGGGTATTGCTGTGGGTATGGCGCCCTTGCTAAGGTCCATACCCACAGCGATTTGGCCGGATGATCGGAGCCATACCCACAACAAGGAAAACTATGAACAAGGGCATCCATAAACTCACGGACAAAGAGGCTAGGAACGCCACCACGGAAGGCGCCCGGCAAAGAAAGTTGGCGGATGGCGGCGGCCTCACCCTGGTAGTTCGCCCGACCTCTAAAGCCTGGTGGCTCCGGTACCGATTCCACGGCAAAGAGCGCACCCTCACCCTCGGCAGCTACCCCCGCACCAGCCTTAAGGAAGCCAGAGCCGCGCGCGACGAGGCTCTCAAGTTGCTTGATCAGGGTATCGACCCCGTTGATTACCGCCGCATGGAACAGCGACGGCGGCAGACAGAAACCGCAGATACCTTTCAGAGCATCGCACTCGAGTGGTACGAAACCATCCACAAACATGAGGTAGGCGCCACGACGCACCCCAAGAATCTGCGCCGGATGGAGATGCACCTTTTCCCCTACATCGGTCGCATGCCGATCCGCGATATCACCCCACCGGATGCACTCAGCACCCTTCGGCGCATTGAGCAGAAAGGCCACGTGGACAACGCGCACCGACTCAAGACCATCATCGGCCAGGTCTTCCGGTACGCCGTGGGTATCGGCAAAGCGGAGCGTGATATCACCGTTGATTTGCGTGGTCTGCTGCGCTCCCCGAGCGTCAAGCACTACGCCGCCATTACTGACCCCGATCAACTCGGCGATCTGTTGCGCGTTCTGTGGGGTTACGAGGGCACGCCCACGGTCTCGGCCGCCCTGAAGCTGGCGCCTCTGTTCTTCCTGCGCCCTGGCGACCTGCGCCAGATGCAATGGGACCAGATCGACTGGCAGAAAGCCCAGTGGAGCGCGCAGAGAACGAAGAACAGCGACCCTCTAATCGTGCCCCTGGCGGATCAGGCGATTCAGATCCTCCGGGAGCTGGAGCCTATCAATGGCCGCAGCCCGTATGTCTTCCCCAGTGCCCGCTCAAGAGCTCGCCCCATGAGCGAAAACGCCGTCACAGCGGCGCTGATCAACCTCGGCTACAAGGACACCATGACCGGACACGGCTTCCGGGCCACGGCAAGGACGTTGCTGGAAGAAGAGCTACGCTTTCCGGTGGCCATCATCGAGATGCAAATGGCCCACCGGGTGCGCGATGTTCACGGGCGGGCCTACAACCGGACCCAGTGGCTGGATGAGCGCCGCAAGATGATGCAAACGTGGGCCGACTATCTGGAAGGTTTGCGGAACGTCCGCAGCTAGCTACAGGCGAACATCCGGCTCGAAATTAACCTCCTTCGCGCCCGCGACCAGGCGCTCATACCCCGGATGGCCCGGGTTAAGCAGGTAATTCCATTCACGGGGCACCACCACGCTCGGCACCGCGAGCACCAGGCTGCTCTGGCCGTCCAACCAACCATCCCCCAACTCCGCCGTGGACGGAGGCGCCGGTTCGTCACGCCAATCGCCAGGCAGGTCGGATTCCGGCAACCGCAGCATCTGGTCCTCCGGTAAGCGCACTTCCAGCAGCGCGTAGTGCTGCAGCAAACTGTAATCATCCAGATGGACCATTACCTCCAGCAACGCCAGAGATTCAGAGCCCGCCAGATACACGCAGGACTTGCCACGGCTGTTCCAGCGACCGCCAAAGCGCCGCGCGCCTTCGCCGTCGAAGACGGTATCCAGCCACTTACGCTTAACCAGACGATACGCAGCAATCCCACTCATGCGAAGACGCCGTGCTCAAGCCGGCCGATCAGGTCCAGCACGGCCTCCACCTCGGCGGATGTGGCCAACATGTCCACGGGGCGCCGATCTCCCAGCCCCCGCACGGGGTTCGACAACCAATGCACCGCCCGCTCACGATCACCTTCGAACAGATCGATGGCCGCCTTAAGCACCTCCGCGAAGCGGTACAGGCGGTCGCCCTCTTCCACCTTGAACTTCCCGGCCTTGGCCCGTCGCCGCAACGTGGCGGGCGGGATCACCAGATACCGGGCCAACTCCTGATGCTCCAGACCCGCCACCGACACCAACTGCTTATACACAACGTAGGAAACGCCTTCCCGCAGCGCCTCGTGTAACCGGGCGCCGCGTGCAGGGATCCCGACCGTCTTCCAAAAACCAGGATTCCTTTCCTGGGGCGCTCGATACTCGCTCAGATCGGCTACCATGACCTCGCTCCTTTGATCACCTGATACCTCCAAAGGGTATCAAATTGAATTCGAAAAGCAATCGACCTCACCGACTTGGCCATTACTCCCGTATGCGCTGGATAACAGACAGAACTCGGGCAACTGATAGGGGTACTGCCTTCCCTCCGACCAGAAGCGCTCCTCTCTCAATTCCGGGGAATGCTCGGCAGACCGGATATGTACCGATACCAGAGCCCCTTTGATGTCACAGTAATGCGGCCTCGTCATTGCTACGCCCTCTGGAGTTGTTTAAAGGCTCACCATAGAGTCACGACCAGGCCGTGTTCTTCGGTCATGATTTACGTCACTAGCGGCTTTTGGTGCTTTCGCGACATACGGTTACAAGTATTGACTTGTGAGGCAGGTCACGTTTTTATTCTTTAACGGTCTACCGTAAAGGCCGGTATGACGAAGCGCTGACACCGTGGTACGCCGCGCACGCCGTTATTCAATATACGTGCACGCGGCCTGATAACTAAAAAAATGAGAGAAGTCTTTCCCATGAGGTTGATCGACTATAAACAAGAAATAATATCAGCGCCTTTCGGTGCTTCCATCGAAATATGGGATAAAACGCGACCAGAAGGTTGCGTAGTTGGTGTTTATGCCGTAAGGAGTAACTCATGAAATTGAAGCTTGTGCCTCTAATCGGTATAACGCTTACCCTACTTGCCGGATGTGTCCGAACACCCGTACTTATGGAGTTACCGGATAACGAAGAGCAATCGCTTTATGGTGAGGCTGTAGGGGGGCCAATCGGGAACGGGTCATTTAAAGTCAGCAGCCTGCAGGGACTAACCTGTGAGGGCACATATAATTCACTATCGCAAAGTCGAAGCCTGAGAGTTGAGTTCAAATGCAATGACGGCCGTACGGGACGAGCAATAATAACAAGAAGCGGCACAAATCTTAAAAACGGATCGGGCACTGGCGAACTTAGCGATGGTCAGGAGGTCCGAATACTCATTGGAGACATAGTCCACCTCCGTCAAGGTGGATATTGAAAGGTCTAACCGATGGCTTTTTGTGGGTGACTTTCCTGCACTTGTGCACTTCAACCCTTCACAATCCCCAAAAAAACCGGCTTCGTGCGAATAATGGAATCCACTATGTCCGACATTGAAAATCTATGGGGGAGTTTGACAGAATTCCCTGATTTGGATCTTCCCAAAGCTATCTTAGAGGCTCAGAAAAGTTACCTTGAGGCAGCGCTTGGCGGCATGGTTCTAGCCGATGTAAGGCAGTCAAACCCGTCGGGAAAGATAAAGGTTTCTTTCGTGGTTTATCCAAGCATTTATGAAGATATGGATAAAGAAATTTTATCCGTAAGCCATGGCATTGGGATATACCCAGCGACGGTCAGGAGCAGCCTGGAGCCTAATAGCGAAGAAAAGGCAGCTGACGATGCCAGTCTAAAGCAGATAGTAGGCAGGATTTTATCCAGTAGTGAGGCACACCATATTGTCAATAAGATGCGGCTTCTCTCTATGTCTAAGTAGCTCATAACAAACCGTACCAGTCGCGGCTACCAAACCGGTATCGCGACGCTCGCCGCCATACAAGGCGCCGGTTTCAAGGGGCAAAGGATGCTCGATTGGCTTTTAGGTCCGTTTCTATCCATGGTCGGGTTTGATTATCGGAACAAAAGGCAGAAGGATCGGATTCTTTTGGAAGAGTTCCTAACAGTACTCCCTTCCGAGAGCGATGCAGTTTTGTTTCTCAAAGACCACGATATGGGCTACCCGGTACCTTCTTCTTATTTTCGACCATTACATCAAGTAGTTGATTATTGGCTCGGCCCCGACAGGGAGTTTCAAGTCGCTCGTCTAGAGCGATTAAAGGCCTCGTTCATCGAATCATTACAAACGTTTCTGTCACACTACGCGAAACGTTCTGGAGGAGAAGGTGGTGGCTACATCTCCATCGGCCTTCGTGATTGGGAGGGCCGGCCCGAGATGCTAAAGTATAAGGATGATCTGAATGAGCTATCCACTGCTGCATATAAAAAATATGAAGAGTTCGTTCGTTTAGCTCGAAAAGAAATTTAGCCGAATCGGAGCGATTCTCTTTAGAAAACCAGGCAGATGGAATCAAAGAGCATGACGAGAAGCCAGTCATCAAAAAAATCAACTAAGTGGCTTCTGCAAAATGTCACTCTCTAGAGTCTCACCTTGTTCAGAGTGCGGTATATTCTAATGAAATATTTTCCCAAGAGGTTATAGATGGAGAACAACAGTCCTGAAACCGAATTCAGCTCTTTAAGCCAGCATCTGAGGTCAAACGGCAAAACCGTGAAGGTTGAAATTTGCCGTGGTGACGATGGCGGCTGGAATCTCGCAATCATCGATGAATTTGGCACGTCGACGATATGGGACGAGGAGTTCGACACCGACGCGGCAGCGCTCAAGGAGGCCAAGGCGACCATTCGAGACGAGGGTATTGATTCCCTGATTTGTACCGACCCGTGGGTCCTGCGGAGTCACTAACACCGCTAGACGACCAAGTCCGGCGACACCGCACCTTGGTTCTTCAGCTGGCGCGCCGAGGCAAGCGAGCATCGGTGTTATAAAAGGCGCTTTTCGCATCCACGCACACCGAGATAGTGGCCGTGGAGGACGTCATTCGATCTCATTTAGGTAGCGCCTGCAGAGTGCCATTACTTTGTTGACAACAGCGTCTTTTACCTCCGGTGTTGCCAGTCTTCCAACGCCGCTATCACCATCAAGTTGAGCAGGATTCAATTCCTGAACCGTAACCCAGCTCAGCCACCAGTTGTTGTACGTCGCTCCCTCAATATCCACAAAACGATTGCGGTCACCGGGCACATCAACGTGCCTCCCTCCCTCGAAACGCCCCAGGCCTACCCAAAACCTGTCTGATACGTCCAGCCCTACTACCAAATGCATGTTTTTTAGTTCGGCATCGCGGACATCATGTATACGGTAGAATCGGTAGCCACTAGGCGTCCTTCCCCTCGCCCAGCCTTCATAGATCCCCCAGTCGAGCTCACTCCAGCGATCCGGCGATTTTACTCTTTCCAGGCGAGGCTCTTTCTCTAGCGCCTGATGTACGCCCTCGATCAATTCCTCAAGCAGCCTGGCGTGCAAGAAGAAGACGGAGCGGGCTAGCCTCGCCAATGTGGTTACATCGCCCTGATTAGCGGCTACGTGATCTATCAAACCGCTGCTATTCAGTTCGCTCAATGCCTCTTCTCGCGAGTGCATGCCGATAGCCTCCATTAGAACTTCGTTGTATTGCGTCAGGATATGGTGAATCCGACCTGTGTCCTGTTTATCGGACGTCCATTCCAACAGGTCGGTTAGCCAAGAGTGAATCTCGGTCTCGTAGCTGATGCACTGATAGCTGCCTTCTGCCAGCCCCGGCGTATCGCCGGAGCTGGCCGGGGCAGAAATCGAGATGGGAGACGGTTCACAGCCGTCTAGCGTCAGATAGAACAAATGTGAGGTTACGGGTGGTACCGCCTCGGCTGCTAGCACCTGCTGGTAGCGCCATAGCTGAGCTTCTTGATCGGCCGCGTATAGCTTGTTCTCGATCACCAAGCAGCAACCGGGCAGTTGGATCATCAGATCGACCCGGCCATGCTCAGGGAAAGACCGTTCACGCCAGACCTGGGCGTGGTCCGCGCCGGCGTCATCGATCTCTAACATGGATAAGAAGCGGCTCAGAGGCTCCTTTCCTAGGCCGTGATCCCCTTTCGGGTCCAGCAACCACCCCAGTAGCGGCGTGTGCAAGCGAACCTCATCGTGTACCGCGAAAAGCAGCGTTAGAAGGTTAGGCTTCTCTGTATATGACATCGCCCGGAGGCTCTGACACAGGTCGGATTCCCAAAACCAAGACAGATCGCTCCCACACTCACTCAACCTCAAACTCCTTCGCATCCAGCTCCAAAGGCGCCTTGCTGTACCCAAACGTCAGAACTTGATGGAGATACTCCTCCATGAAGGCTTCTAACGATCCGAACGTTTCGTACTGGTGGACGTGACGAAACTCATGGGAGTAGAGGCGCGTTGACTCAAAGCCCCTGGCTATGTAAATCGAGTGCCCAAAGGTCATCCCCATTATCGTGCCATTCAGCATACCAACGCTCTTGGCCAGGCTGCTAATCACCGAGTCTTCCATGATCGGCACCTGATCGACCAGCATTACTCTGATGTGAGTAGGCTCGAGCACGCCCACACTTCTAGCCAGATCGACACCAGCATCGCTCAGCTCCGTGCCCGAGTCCTGAATGGCACGGTAGTGGCCCTGGGCCCAACGGATCACCGCTGTTCGCACGTTCTGATAGTTATTCATCCCTTCCCCTTCGCGCTAACGCCATCTCCTTTCGATCATCGAACCTGATCGCGACAGCTTTTGTCGCAATACCCCGCTCTAAAACTCCATCAACGTACAGCACGCCCGGACACGCTGCCCGCTTGGGGTATCGGCGCTCTATTCGAGATTTTTTCAGATACACATTACTTCCATGAGCCCAGGGAATCGAACCCTCGGTGACCACCAACTGGAGGTATCAATGATTCTGCAATGCCCAAATTGCAGCTCGATCCATGTCGGCACCCGTCATGACGCCAGGAAAGCCTGCGGCGCCGTCGGCACGATTGCGGGCGTAGTAGGCGGAGTAGCAACCGGCGCCGGTCGCATGCAACTCGGTGTCGCTCTGGGCGTGGCTGCAGGCCCACCTGGCATGGCCATGGGGCTGCTGCTCGGTGGGCTGGCTGGCGGCCTTGTCGGAGGTGCCGGCGGGGCCGCCCTCGGCGACCTGATCGACCAAACCCAATTGGATTCGCTGGAGTGCCTGCGGTGCGGACATCGGTTCGCGGTGCCCTCCGAGCCTCCTAACGCTGACTGATTCCTCGTATTCCCCTTCCAAGCCCGCTCACGCGGGCTTTTTTGTTTCTGGAGACCACCTATGTGCGATTGCGACAAGACTTTCGTAAAGAGTGAGAAGGGCCTGTATCACGCCTTTGGTCCGATCACCTCGGACGATATTATCCGCACCGCCGCCGCCATCCTGCAGGAGAGCCTGACTCGAGGCGAGGCCCTTTCCACCCCCCAGGACGCCGCCAAGTTCCTACAAATGGCGCTGGCGAACGAGAAGAACGAACACTTCGCGGTGCTGTTCCTGAACAACAAGCACCAGGTGCTCAGCTTTGAGCGGCTGTTCTTTGGCACCGTCGATGGGGCCACTGTTCATCCCCGGATCGTCGTACAGAAAGCTCTGGAATGGAACGCAGCCTCAGTAATTCTCGCGCACAACCATCCCTCCGGACACTGTGAGCCGTCCCAAGCAGACCGGGACGTTACGCAGCAGCTGGTCAAAGCTCTGAGCCTGATCGACGTTCGTGTCCTGGACCATCTGGTCGTGTCTCAGTCCGGCTGGGAAAGCCTGTCCCGGCGCGGCTGGGTCTGAGCTGCTCCCTGCCTACTGTCTCGACTCGTCTTTCCGATCTCGCCCCGCCAGACCGGCTGGGGCGCCGCCCATGGCCAGCGCAATACTGCGCCATAAGTCTTCCGAGCCAGTGGAACCTCTTCGCTGGCTAAAACATCCATCTTTCCACCGGAGAAACGCCATGTCTTCCAACGATCCGTCTCCGTATCGACGGCTAGCGCTGGCGACGGACCTGAAGAGCGAGATCCTGCCTCGGGCCGTCGCCCCGATCTGGGGGGCCTTTCTCTGCGAAGGGCTTATGACATCCAAAAGAGACCCATATCGGAGTGAGCGCTTACTTAACTTCTGGAGCTCAGGCCGCATGAAGCTGATGATAGAGAGCTGTCGCTACTTGGACCGGATCTGGGCGTACAGCCGGCGCCGTTGGGGCCACCTAAGCCCCAAATACGGTATGTTCGAGTATGAGGTCATTTCCGCTTTCGGAGATCTGTTGGGCGTGCACCTGATCTTAAATCACGGTGAACTCCCATCCGACGAAGAAGTCGACCTGATCATCCGGGACTTGGTCGATGCCTTCTTTACCCGTCAAGACGTACCCTAAGAAGGAGTAGGCAGAAGTGTTCTAATCTGGCTCCCGAGCGGGAGCCCCATACTCACGTCTGACTATAGCATTATCGGGGACACCCACTATTTCTTTATGAAAGTGGCCTCAAATGCCTTGCAAGATCTAAACGACTGCATGCGATTGGAAAATGCAAAAGCTTCATTCATCTCGTAGTGCTGGAAGATGTCCAACCCTCGGTCCAGTGAAATCTTCCAGCCGTGGTCTGTAATGATATGACGGGCATGAATGGTCCCGCTTTCGTCAAACTCCCAGGTGAAGTCGATGCCGACGGTGCGAGCGGACTCCTGAATCTTTTCAAAACTCTCGTCTTGCAGATCCCCCTTGAACTCGTCCCGGACGGTGACTAAGTGAACCTCCACTTCATCCTCTTCGGCCTTGTTCTTCACAATGGCTTCCAGAAACTCCATGAAATTGCGGATCTGGTAGAAAAGCCGGATGTAGGGATCTGTAACGGTGATCTCGCTGGCTCCTTTCAGGTATGCGCCAAACAAGCCGTCAAATGAGATGCCTTTTTGGTTCTCCTGGAAGGTCAGGTGCTTTTCCTCCAGCACTGGTTCAGAGGCGCGGGGCTCTTTGGGCTCGCCACCTTTAACGTCTGCTGCTGGCTCGGGCTCTAATCCCCCGTCATCAGGAGTAGACACTGTCTGATGGTAGTAACCCGGGTACTCTTCTTCCTCAAGTGTCGTGACCAGTATTTCCTGGCCTTCCTGGTCCTGATAGGAAAATCGGACTTCACCGTAGGTGGTGTCGATCCGCTGTAACTGGTCCTTGACCCGCTTGCGCCCCTCGATGGCAAAACGCAGCACTTCTTCAACCTCATCCCTGGTTGCTCCGCCCTGGGGGAACAGGATCTTCATCAAGCCGGAAAAGGTCTTGTTGATACCGTCCCGGTCACGGGTCGAGATATCCGAAGAGAGGGTAAAGTGCTCCCGGTACTGATCGGAATAATCGTAGTTCCGCATCGAGCGCAGGATTTCTGCGAGGTAGTCCCCCACGAAGCCATAGCCGTCGGAGAACATCTCGCCCCGGATGATATCGACCTCCCACCCGGGGATGTAGAAGTGGATTCGGTCCAGAAAGGCAGAATCGTAGAACTTGTCCGGCAGCTCATCGAACAGGTCCGAATGCTTCAGCATGTAAGGCACGGTATGCCGGGTGTTCCCCACGAATACCATGGACGCCTCGGCGCCCAGGGTTTCCACGCCCCGGGAGAAGGACTTGTTGGCCATGTAGTTCTTCATGATGTCGACCAGTGCTTTATCGACGCGTTTCTGCTTGCCGGCGAAC